>NZ_LT629749.1:2021791-2695722 GCF_900105065.1 Friedmanniella luteola | reverse complement strand
GCGCAGCCGGGCCGTCACCTCGGCGGCGGACAGGTCCAGGCCCAGCCGGACCCGCAGCGAGGCCACCAGGGCGTCGGACAGCCGGCACGCCTCGGGCAGCGAGACGGCCAGCCCGGCGGCGGTCTCGAGGAGGCCGCTCGGGGTGCCGGGGGCGGTCACCCGGGTGTCCAGCCGCCCCCAGACCAAGGTGGACAGCCGTTCCCGCTCCACCGCGCCCACCCGGCCACCGGCCCAGGTCGCGGTCAGCAGCGCGGCGCGGTCGGCGACGGCCTTCCACAGCGCCAGGGAGAGCAGCAGGTCGGGGGTGGCCCCCGAGCCCTGCGGGGAGGCCAGCGCGGCCTTGTCGAGGGCGTCCAGCTCGGTCCGCCGGGCCGCGGACCAGCGCTCCAGGGCGGGCAGGTAGCGGGCGGCCTCCTCGACCGTCAGCGGGACGCCGAGCCGGCCCGGCGCCACGGGGGCGACGGTGACCGCGTCGGTGCCCGGCCCACCGGTCGGGGCGGCGGCCGGCAGGCTCACCGCTCCCGCCCGTACACGGCCTTCGGCGGTGCCGGGGCGGGGCCGAGCGGTTCGGCCAGCCAGCGGTCGTAGATGGCCTTCCACTCCCCGTTGCCGCGCATCTGCGCGAGCCGGGCGTTGACGAACCGGACGAGGTCGACGTCGTCGGCGTTCATGCCCAGCCCGTAGGGCTCGGCCGTGGCCGCCTTCTGCGCGGGCACGACGGCGTACGGGTCCTGGGCGGCCAGGCCGGCCAGCACGGTGTCGTCCCCGGTGATCGCGTCGACCTCGCCCTGCTGGAACAGCACCAGGCAGCCGGTGTGGGAGTCCGACTCCACCGCCACCGCCTCGGGGGCCTTGGCGCGCAGGGTGGTCAGGCTGGAGGTGCCGCGCGGGGCGCAGACCTTCGTGCCGGCCAGCTGGGCCAGGGAGGTGGCCTTGGAGCCACGGCGGACGAGGACCTTCTGGCCCGAGCGGTAGTACTCGGTGGAGAAGGCGATCTGCGTCCAGCGGTCGCAGGTGATGGTCATGTTGCGCGCGACCAGGTCGACGGCGCCGCTCTCCAGCAGCGGGATCCGGTCGGCGGCGGTGATCACCCGCAGCTGGTAGCGGTCCTCGTCGCCGAAGATCGCCTTGGCCACGGCCTTGACCAGGTCGATGTCGAACCCCTCGACGCGCCCGTTGAGCGGGTTCCGCGACCCCAGCAGGTACGTGTCGGCCGAGACGCCGGCGACCAGCCGTCCGCGCTCGCGGATCCTGGCCATCGTCGAGCCGGCGGGCAGGTCGTCCGGGCCGGGCAGCGGCCCGTCCGGGGCGTAGGACTGCAGCGCGTCGTCGCAGGCGGCGGACGCAGGCCCGGGAGCCGTGGACGGGGCCGCGGGGGCCGTCGGGGCCGGCGGCAGGGGCGTCGGGGTGTCGGACAGCACGCCGCAGGCCGGGAGCAGGGCGAGCAGGACCCCGCCGGCCAGCAGCGCCCGCACCCGGGCCCGCGGCCCCCCGCCCGGGCGCGTCACCGGTACTCCCGCAGCCGGGTGGCGATCCCGCGCCGGCCCAGCAGGGCGACGGCGACGCCGGCCAGCAGGCTCAGCACGGCCGCGGTGACCAGACCGGGGAGCCGGCCCGCGAGGGCGTTGCCGGTGGCGGCGCCGGAGCTGGCGAGCTCCTCGGCCAGGCCGGCGTCGACGACGGCGAAGCGGCCGTTGGCCTGCTCCTCACCCGTGCCGGTGGCCAGGGCCACCGCCTGGTCCCAGCGGCCTCCGTCGTCCAGCGCGCGGATCTGCTGGTGGGTCTCGGTGCACCGGCGCCAGCCGGTCTGCAGGGGACCGCTGCCCAGCACGGCGAGCTGCTCGTCGACCCGGCCGGCCGAGGCCGTCCACGCCTTCTCGAAGGCACCGCCGGAGCCGCGGGCGACCAGCGTCAGGCTCTCGTTGGCCTTGGCGTCGTTGGCGCCGATCCGGGCGCCCGCGGCGGCGTTGACGTCGGCGAACGAGCCGGCCCGGATGCTGCGGACGCCGTCGGCGAGCCGGACCAGCCCGACCACGGAGACCAGCAGCGCGACGAGGAGCACCGCGCTGGCGGCCAGCACACCGGGGTTGATGCGGCGGTGGAAGCGGCGGGCCAGCCACACCTGGGCGAGGACCAGGCCGACCAGCGCGAGCCCGACGACGACGGGGAAGACGGCCCCGCCGCCGACCCGCATCCGGCTGCCGGCCCGCTCCGCGTTGGCCGCGACGAGCTCGTCGAGCACCGGCAGCGCCGCGCTGCGGAGCTGGGCGCTGGCCCCGCGGAGGTACTGCGCGCCGACCGGGAAGCCCTGCCGGTTGTTGGCGCGGGCCCGCTCGATGGCGGCGTCGTAGTCGAGGACCTGGCGGTTGAGGACGGCCAGCGCGGCCGCGTCGGCGGGCTGGGCCTGCGCGGCCTCGGCGATCAGCCCGCTCGTGGTGCTCATCGCCTCGTCGTAGGTGGCGCGCTGCGCCGCCGGCTCCAGGCCGCCGACCAGGAACGCGTTGGTGGCCGTCGCGTCGGCGCTCAGCAGGCTCGTCTGGATGGACTGCACCCGCACCAGCTGCTCGGTGTCGGCGTCGGCGCGGTCGAGCACGACGACCAGCAGGCCGAAGGTGAGCACCCCGGCGAGGGCGACCAGCACGCCCAGGGCGACCAGCCCGCCGCTCAGCAGCTGCAGCCGCCGCGGGGTGCTCAGGGGAGCGCCGCGGCGGGGTGCGACCGGGACGGCCGCCGGAGCGGACGGCGCGGCGGTGGCCGGGGGCGCCGTCGACGGCGCGGCCGCCGGGGCCAGCGCCGTGGCGACCCCGGTGCCCGGGGCGGACTGGCTCACGGCGTCTCCTCCTGCTCGGGTCCGATGACGACGTCCACGGGGTGCTCCAGCGGGGGCACGCCGTCCGCCGTCGTCGCCTCGAAGTCCTCGGCGGTCAGCGTGCGGAGCTGCTCCAGCGTCGGCGCGCCGACCTCGCGGAGCCGCCAGGCGTGCCGGCCGACGGCGGCCTCGAGCAGGTTGCGGGCGAAGCGGCCGTTGCCGAAGGACGGTCCGCGGGGGGTGGCGGCCAGCCGGGCGGCGAAGCGGTCGAGGCAGCCCTCGCCGAGGTCGTAGTCCGCGGCCGCGGCCATGCCCTGCAGGATCGCGGTCAGCTCGTCGTCGCGGTAGTCGGCGAACTCGATCGTGGTGCGGAAGCGGCTGGCCAGGCCGGGGTTCTGGGCGATGAAGGCGACCATCGGGTCGGGGTAGCCGGCGACGATGAGCACCAGGTCGTCGCGCCGGTCCTCCATCTCCTTGACCAGGGTGTCGACGGCCTCCCGGCCGTACTGGTCGCCGGCCAGGCTGTAGGCCTCGTCGATGAACAGCACGCCGCCGGCGGCCGAGGCGACGACGTCGGCGGTCTTGGTCGCCGTCTGGCCCAGGTAGCCCGCGACCAGCTCGGAGCGGTCGACCTCGACCAGCGTCCCGGTGGAGAGCAGCCCCAGGGCGCGGTAGATGCCGCCCACCAGCCGGGCGACGGTCGTCTTGCCGGTGCCGGGGTTGCCGACGAAGACCAGGTGCCGGGTGATCGTCGGGGACTTCAGCCCCGCCTCGGCGCGCAGCTTCTCGACCCGCAGCACCGCGACCTGGCGGTGGATCTCGGCCTTGACCTCGGCGAGCCCGGTCAGCGCGTCGAGCTCGGCCAGCAGCTCCTCGAGCGGCCGGGCGGGCGGCTGCTCGGCACCACCGCCCCGCGAGCCCGTCGAGGGGCCCTCGACAGGCTCAGGCACGGTGGCACCGCCGCGCTCGGGCGACGGGGGCCGCGCTCCGCGCTCGGGCGACGAGGGCCGCGCTCCGCGCTCGGGCGCCGGCGAGCCGCCGATCCCCGGGAACGCCCCGGGCAGCAGGGGAGCCAGGGGGTCGAGGTCGAGGCTGCTGCCGCGCGGGTCCGCGGTGGTGATGCCGTCCTGCTGGGCGCGGAGCGCGGCGATCCGGTCGAGCGCCTCGGCGAGCACGGCCCGCAGGCCCGCGGGGTCGGGACGTCCCTCGCCACTCACGGCAGGTCCAGGCTGCTGCGCGGGGTGGCCGCGGGCGGTGGGTCCAGCGGGGCGGGTGCGCCGAGCCGGCCGAACTTCTCCTGCAGGAAGCGCCCGTGCGCGACCAGCGCGTCGGCGTCCACCCGGACCACGGCGTCGAGGACCTGGTCCATCGTGGCCGCGAGCAGGTCGAGCTGGTCGACCAGCAGCATCAGCGACGTCTTGCCGCCCTCGACCGGCCGGGAGTCGGCCCAGGACCGCGGCAGCCGGGTGTAGTTGCTCAACGCCTGCGGGAGGTAGTCGGTGGCCGTGGCGACGACGGTGTAGGCCTGGGCGCTGCCCGGGCCGAGGTTGGCCAGCCGGGGGACGGTGTCGCGCACCGTGCCGACCACCCGCCGCACCCGGGACTGCACCAGGGCGGGCACGGCCCCGCCGGCGACCAGGTGCTCGACCGCGTCGAGGGCCGCACCGATGTCCTCCGCGGTCGGGGTCCGTGGGCGCGGCGCCGGCTCGGCGACCGGCTCGGGCCGGCCGCCCAACCGTGCGAACCACGCCCTCAGGCCCATGACGGCCGCCCCCTGGTCAACGACCGGCACCGGGGTCCGTGTCGAGGTCGAGGGCGCCGGAGGCCAGCTGGGCGTCCTGCCGCGAGACCCGGTCGAGGTACTCGCGCGACTTCACGACCTCCGACTCGAGCGTCCCGATGGTCGTCGCCATGGTGTCCAGCGCCTGCCTCTTGAAGGTGTCGATCGAGTCCATGGTCGCGTAGATGTTGGCGAACGCGGCCTTCAGCTGGGGCAGCCCGAGGGTCGCGGAGGCGGCCTGCTGCTGGATCTGCGCCGAGTTGTCGCGCATCATCTCCGAGGTCCGCTGGATGAGGTCCGACGTCGTGGAGTTCAGCGCACCGATCTGGTCGAGCACCAGCTTCTGGCTGCTCAGCGCCTGCGCCACGATGACGGCGGTGCGCAGGGCCGAGACCGTCGTGGTCGAGGCCCGGTCGACCCCCTTGATCAGCTCGAGGTTGTTCTTGATCACGACGTCCATGGCCAGGTAGCTCTGGATCGCCACGGCCAGCTGAGTCAGCAGGTCCTGGTGCTTCTGCCGGACGTAGAACAGCACGTCCTGGCTGAGGGCCTTGGCGCGCTCCGGGTCGCTGAGCTCCAGGGCCGCGATCTGCTCGACGAGCCGGGCGTCGAGCCGCTCCGCCACGTAGATGTAGGAGTTCAACCGACCCATGGCGGCCCACAGGTTCTGCTTCTCCATGTTCAGGGCGACGTTGTCCCGGGTCAGCTCGTCCTGGCCGTTGCGGAGGCTGTGCAGGATGCCGTCGAGGTGGCTCTGGGCCGCCTGGTACTTGCGGAAGTAGTCGACGACCTTGTCGCCGAAGGGCAGGAAGCCGAGCAGCTTGCGGGTCCCGGTCGCCTGGCTGGGGTCGAGCTCCTCGACGGTGCGGCGCAGGTCCAGCAAGGTCTGCCCGACGGTGGAGCCCTCGGCCAGCCCGCCCTCCTGCAGCGCGCGGACGGGGGCCTGCAGCAGCCGGTTCGAGGTCTCGGCGGCCCGCCGGATGTCGGCGTCGCCCATCGCGCGGACGTTCTCGGCCTGGGCGGTGAACTGCGGCGACCGGGTCTGTGCGGCGGCCAGGGCGTCGAGGAAGCCGTCGACCTTCTGGTCCAGCGCGGGCACCGTGGCCGGGTCCACCTGCGGGGCCATCGCCGGCGCGGCGGTGGCGGCGACGGGACGCGGCGGAGCGGCCGCGGTCAGCGTCAGCGGGCTCGGGTCGGGCGGAGCCAGCGGCGAGGGCGCAGCGGACGTGGGCTCGGTCATCGAGGTCCTCCAGGGGAGCGGGGGGCACGGCCGGGCCGAGGGGCCGGTCGGCGGCTCTGAATGTAACCGACCGGGCGGTCCAGCGGGGGTGCTCCGAGCCCGGGTCGGCCCCTGATCTGGAGCCCGGATCAGACGGTGGGACGCAGCCCGTCGGGCAGCACCGCGCCGGGCACGAGCCCGGCCGTCGTCGCGGCGGCGACCGCGTCGGCCAGCACGTCGGGGACCGGACGTCCCGTGCGGCCGGCCAGCTGCTCGACCGCGTCGAACTCGGGGGTGGCCCGGACGACCCGGCCGTCGCGGTGGCCCACCTTGACCGGCACCACGGCGCCCCCGACGGCGACGTCCACCCAGCCGCGGGGCAGCGCGGTCCGCGTCCAGGCCGAGGCCCGGACGCCGAGGGTCGAGGTCTCGGCGAAGACGAGGTCGCGCAGCGCGGCCACCCGGTGCGGGTGGGCCAGCACGGTGAGCGTGTGCGCGGGCCGGCCCTTCTTCATCAGGATCGGCACCAGCCAGGCGTCGAGGGCGCCGCCCGCCAGCAGCCGGTCCAGCACCCCCGGCCACAGCCGCGGGTCGAGGTCGTCGACGTTCGCCTCGAGCACGGTGACGCGGTCCCCACCGCCGTCGGCGGCGGAGGCCGCCGTCGCGGCCACCGTGCCGAGCAGCACCCGCGTCAGGTTCGGCCGGTCGGGGAAGTCCTTGGTGCCCGCGCCGGCGCCCGCGCCGTCGACGACCAGGGCCGGCAGGTCCTCGTCCCGCTCGCTGAGCGCGACCACGAGCGCCATCCCCGTCGGCGTGGCCAGCTCACCGCGGCCCCCGGCCACGACCCGCTTGCCGGTGGAGAGCTGGACGACCGCGGGCACCGGGACGCCGATGTCGCCGTGGGCCGTCCGGATCCGACCCGAGCCGACCGCCACCGGGCCCGCGCTCAGCGTGGCGACGTCGAGCAGCTCGAGGGCGGCGCAGACGCCGACCACGTCGGCGATCGAGTCGAGCGCGCCGACCTCGTGGAAGTGCACGTCCTCGGGGCTGGTGCCGTGCACCCGCGCCTCGGCCTCGGCCAGCCGGCCGAAGGTGGCCAGCACCCGGGCCCGGGTGCGCTCCGCCAGCTCGGCGTCGGTGACCATCGTGCGGATCTCCCGCCAGTGCCGGTGCGGCAGGTCGTCGGTGAGCACCTCCACGTCCACCTTGGTGGCGGACTGGCCGGCCCGCAGCACCCCGCGGGCGACCAGCCGGACGGCGCCGGGCACCACGGCGTCGACGGCGTGCTGGACCTGCGCGAGGTCCGCGCCCGCGTCGACCAGGGCGCCCAGCAGCATGTCGCCCGCGACGCCGGCGGAGGCGTCGACCCAGGCGTGCCGGCCGCTCACGACGCGGCGATCTGGGCGGCCAGGTGCCCGGCGCCGTAGCCGTTGTCGATGTTGACCACCGCCACGCCCGGGGCGCAGGCGTTGAGCATGGTGAGCAGGGGCGCGACGCCCTCGAAGGCGGCGCCGTAGCCGACGGAGGTGGGCAGCGCCACGACGGGTGCGCTCACCAGGCCGGCGACCAGGCCGGGCAGCGCGCCGTCCATGCCGGCGGCCACGACGACCACCCGCGCGCTCCGCAGCAGGTCGAGGTGGCCCAGCACGCGGTGCAGGCCGGCGATGCCGACGTCGACGACCAGCTCGGTCCGCCGGCCCAGGTAGCGGGCGGTCAGCAGGGCCTCCCGGGCGACGGGCAGGTCGGAGGTGCCCGCGGCCACGACGACGACGAGCCCACCGGACGCCGGCGGCGGCTCGGGCGGCCAGGCCAGCAGCCCGGCGTCGGGGTCGTGCACGGCGTCGGGCAGCGCGGTCAGCACCGCCGCGGCGTGCTCGGCTCCGGCGCGGGTGAACAGCGTCACCTGCGCGTGCCGGCGGGCGTCGGCGGCGATCAGGCCGACCTGGGCGGGTGTCTTGCCCGCGCAGTAGACGGCCTCCGGGTAGCCGCGGCGGGCCTGCCGGTCGGTGTCGAGGGTGGCGAACGCGGCCAGCACCTCGGCCGGGGAGCCGCCGGCGGCGGGGGCGGCGGGCGGGGTGGGGGTGGTCTCGGCCATGGTCAGCGGGTCACCAGCGGCAGGGTGAAGGCCCCGGACTGGATCCCGCCGAGGTCCAGGGCGACGAAGCGGAAGCCGGCCGCCCGGACGGCCGCCTGGAGGGCGCTCCGCAGCGGCTCGACGACGGCCCGGGGCAGGTCCTCGGCCAGCAGCTCGACGCGGGCGACGTCACCGTGGTGGCGGACCCGGAGGTCGGTCAGACCCAGGCCCCGCAGCGCGCTCTCGGCCTGGTCGACCTGCCGCAGCTTCTCGGGGGTGACCGGTTCGTGGTGCGGGATGCGGGAGGCCAGGCACGGCGCCGCCGGCTTGTCGGCGACGGCCAGGTCCAGGCCGCGGGCGAGCCGGCGGACGTCGGCCTTGGTCAGCCCCAGGTCGGCGAGGGGCCGGAGGACGGCGTGGGTGGTGGCGGCCTGCGAGCCGGGCCGGTCGGGGCGACGGGCGTCGTCGGCGTTCTCGCCGTAGGCCACCGCGTCGAGCCGGTGCGCGGCCACCACCTCGTCGTCGATCCGGGTGAACAGCTCGTCCTTGCAGAAGAAGCAGCGGTCGGGGCCGTTGGCCTGGTACTCCGGCCGCTCGCCCTCGTGGGTGGTCACCTCGACGACGCCGACGCCGATCTCGCGGGCCACCTCGTGGGCGGCCACCCGCTCGTCGACGGCGAGGCTGGGGGAGACCCCGAGCAGCGCGACGACCCCGTCGGCGCCCAGCACGCGGACGGCGAGGGCCAGGAGCAGGGAGGAGTCGACGCCGCCGGAGAAGGCGACGCCCAGCCGCCGGACGCCGGCCAGCCGACCCCGCAGGTCCTCGAGCACGGTGGCGAGCTCGTCGGGGGTGGCGGCGCGGACGGCGGCGTCCCCGGCAGCGGGGGCCGCGAGGTGCCCGGGGGCGGCGGTGCGGGTGGCGGTCACGGGACCCACGCTAGCCGCGGTCGGCCGGAGCCCTGGCCCCTGCCCGGGCCGGAGCCGGCGCTCAGCGCCCGGGCGGCGCGATCTCGCCCGAGCCGCGGACGACGAGGGCGGCGGGGACGACCACCGTCTCCTCCGGTCCGCTGCTGCCGCCCAGCCGGTCGAACAGCCGCTCGGCGGCCAGGGTGCCGATCCGCGCCGGGTCCTGGGCCATCACGGTCACGCCGGGTTCCAGCAGGTCGGCCAGCAGCAGGTCGTCGAAGCCGACCAGCGCCACCTCGTGCTGGCGGCCGGTGCCGTGCAGGGCGCGCAGGGCGCCGATCGTCACCAGGTTCTGGGCGGTGAAGAGGGCGGTCGGCGGCTCGGCCAGGTCCAGCAGCGCCCGCACGGCGGCCTCGGCCTCGGCCTCGGAGCGCAGGTCGTCGACGTGGTGGGCGACGACGTCGGGCCCGGCCGCCTCCACGGCGGCGGTGAACCCCTGCCGCCGGTCCCGCGCGGTCGAGATGGTCAGCTCGTCGCCGACGTGGGCGACCCGCCGGTGCCCGGCGGCCAGCAGGTGCTCCGTCGCGGTGCGCGCCGCCGCGTGGTTGTCGGTGACGACGGCGTCGGCCAGCAGCCCGATCGGCGGCCGGTCGAGGAAGACGAGCGGCGTGCCCTGCTCGCGCTCGGCCTGGAGGTAGCCGTGGTCCTGCCCGATCATGGTCAGCAGCAGCCCGTCGACCCGACGGCGGGTGAAGACGTCGACCAGCGAGCGCTCGCGCTCGGGGTCGTCGTCGGAACTGGCCGCGAAGACCGCCGTGCCGTGCCGGGAGGCGACGGCCTCGACGGCCCGGTTGATGGTGGCGGAGAAGGGGTTGTCGACGGCGTCGAGGAGCAGGCCGAGCGTCCGCGTCTTGTGGTCGGCGCGGCGGAGCGCCCCCGCCCCCTGGTGCGGCTGGAAGTTCAGCGCCACCACCGCGGACTGCACCCGTTGACGCATCCCGGGCGATACGTTGGCCTCGTCATTGATCACCCGGGAGACGGTCTTGATGCCGACGCCCGCGAGGGCCGCCACATCGCGGATCGTCGCTCGCGTCCGGTGGGCACGGATCGGAACTGACACCGGTGTCTCCCTTCGTGTCCAGCGACTATAGCGAGCAGGACACGATCCGCCCACAAGGCTTGACGGTTTGACCGGAATCGTCTAGAAACAGTCCATGACACCGTTGTCATGTTGAGAACGGTGCAGCCTGAGGCCGCCGGCTCCAGGTGTCCCTGTGTGACCCGATGGAGAGGCATGCATGAAGCACTCGACCCGAAACCCGCGGCTGGTGGCCGGTCTGGCCATCGCCGCCGCCGTCACCCTCACCCTGACCGCCTGCGGTGGGGACACGGCTGAGCCCGGCGGCTCCGCCAGCGGCGGCGGCGAGGAGCTCGCCGTCACCCTGATCACCAAGACCGCCACCAACCCGTTCTTCATCGCCATGCAGCAGGGCGCGGAGGAGGCGGGCAAGGCCAACAACGTCACCATCACCACCGCCGCCGGCAAGGAGGACGGTGACGAGGCCACCCAGATCCAGGCCATCGAGGCCGCCATGGCCCGCGGGGACGACGGCATCCTGATCACCCCCGCGACCGACGGCGTCAACCCCGCCATCCAGCAGGCGCGCGACGCGGGCCTCTACGTCATCGCACTGGACACGCCGCCCAACCCGCCGGACGTCGCCGACATCACCTTCGCCACCGACAACTTCAAGGCCGGTGAGCTGATCGGCCAGTGGGCCGCGGCCTCGCTGGACGGCAAGAAGGCCAACATCGCCATGCTCGACCTCTTCAACGACAAGATCGCGAGCGTCGACTACAACCGCGACCAGGGCTTCCTGACGGGCATGGGCATCGACGTCAAGGACAAGGAGAAGAACGGCGACGAGGACAAGACCGGCAGCTACACCGGGGGCAAGGGCGGGGAGTACCAGATCTTCTGCAACGAGCCCACCAACGGCGCCCAGGACAAGGGGCGGACGGCGATGGAGACGTGCCTGAACCAGTCCAAGGACATCAACGTCGTCTACACGATCAACGAGCCGGCCGCCGTTGGCGCCTCCGAGGCCCTCGACGCCGCCGGGCTCGAGGACGTCACGATCGTGTCGGTCGACGGCGGGTGCAGCCCCGGCCTGGAGGCGGTCAAGAGCGGCGTGATCGCGGCGACCTCCCAGCAGTACCCGGTCAAGATGGCGCAGCTCGGCGTCGAGGCGATCGCCAAGTTCAAGGCGACCGGTGAGAAGCCGGCCGTGACGCCGGGTCTCGGCTTCTTCGACACGGGCGTGGCCCTGGTCACCGACAAGCCCATGGACGGCGTCGAGAGCATTGACGTCGCCGCCGGCGAAGCGGTCTGCTGGGGCAAGTAGCCCGTCCCCGGCCCGGTCGGTCCCGCTGCGGCGAGCCGGCCGGGCACCGTCCCCGACTCTCACCCCGGCAAGGAAGCCATCATGAGCGTAGACACCCAAGCGCCGGCGACTGCGGCTGAGCAGTTCGCCCTCCGGCGGCAGTCGCCCCTGCAACGCATCCAGCACCAGCTGCACGCCCGCCCCGCGCTGAGCCCGCTCATGGTGCTGGTCATCGCGTGCATCGTCTTCACGATCATCAACCCGCGGTTCGCCCAGCCCGGCACGATCTCCATCGTGCTGCAGCAGACGGCGGTCATCGCCGCGCTGGCCATCGGCCAGACCCTCGTCATCCTCACCGCGGGCATCGACCTCGCGGTGGGCGCCATCTCCATCCTGGCCATGCTGCTGATGGCGAACCTGTCCGCCAACAACGGCGTCCCGGGCGTCCTGGCGCTGCTGATCGGCATCCTGTTCGGGACCGCGTGCGGGTTCTTCAACGGGTTCCTGGTCACCCGGCTCAACCTGCCGCCGTTCATCGTCACCCTCGGCACCCTGAGCATCTTCACCGCGATCGGCCTGCTCTACTCCGGCGGCGCGAGCGTCGGCAAGGCGAAGATGCCGCCCATCCTCAACGTGATGGGGACCCGGTTCGCCATCGGGCCGTTCAACCTCACCCTCGGGGTGCTGGTGGTCATCCTGCTCGCCGCGGTCGTCGCCTTCGCGCTCAGCCAGACCGCGTGGGGCCGGCACGTCTACGCCGTGGGCGACGACATCGACGCGGCCCGGCTGGTCGGCATCCGCGTCGACCGGGTGCTGCTGAGCGTCTACACCGTGGCCGGGCTGATCTACGGCTTCACCGCCTGGGTCCTGATCGGCCGTGCCGGCACCGCGAGCCCCAACGCCATCGTCGGGGCCAACCTGGAGACCATCACCGCCGTCGTGATCGGCGGCACCAGCCTCTTCGGCGGGCGCGGCGGCATCCTCGGCACCATCCTCGGCGCCCTGATCGTCTACGCGTTCAACACCGGCCTGGCGCTGGCGAACGTGGACGACCAGCTGCGCATCCTGACGATCGGTGTCCTCATCATCGTCGCCGTCTCGGTCGACCAGTGGATCAGAAAGGTCAAGGGGTAGACATGTCCTCTCCCACCGACGAGAAGTACCGCGGACCGGCCGGCGACCTGGCGGACCCCAGCACCACCGTGCTGTCCGCCCGGAAGCTGATCAAGACCTTCGGCCGGGTGATCGGCCTCGACGGGGTCGACGTCGACCTGTTCCCCGGCGAGGTGCTGGCGATCATCGGCGACAACGGCGCCGGCAAGTCGACGCTGATCAAGGCCATGACGGGCGCGCTCATCCCCGACTCGGGCCAGGTCTTCGTCGACGGCCAGGAGGTGAGCTTCCGCTCGCCCCAGGACGCCCGGTCCGCCGGCATCGAGACGGTCTACCAGACGCTGGCGGTCGCGCCCGCCCTGGACATCTCGGCCAACATGTTCCTCGGCCGGGAGCGCCGGCGGCCCGGCGTGCTCGGGTCGGTGTTCCGGATGCTCGACAAGAAGGGCATGAAGGCCGACGCCGGCACGTCGATGGCCAACCTGGGCATCGCGACCGTGCAGAACATGGACCAGGCCGTCGAGACCCTGTCCGGCGGGCAGCGCCAGGCGGTCGCCGTCGCCCGGGCCGCCACCTTCGCCACCAAGTTCGTCGTCCTCGACGAGCCGACCGCGGCGCTGGGGGTCAAGGAGACCCGGCAGGTGCTCAACCTGATCAACCAGATCAAGGAGAAGGGCCTGCCGGTGATCTTGATCAGCCACAACATGCCCAACGTGTTCGAGGTGGCCGACCGGATCCACATCGCCCGGCTGGGCGGGGTGGCCGGCGTGATCACCCCGCAGTCGCACACCCCGACCGAGGCCGTGGCGATCATGACCGGCGCCACCACCCTCGAGCGCGGCTGACCCCGACCCGCGCGCTGAGCTCGTCGCAGGGACCTCGACGAGCTCAGGGCGCGGGCGGTCCGGCTCCCACCGCCGCGCGACCGGTCGTCGTCAGTGCAGGCGGGCCGGGTCGTACCCGGTCAGCGGGAAGCCGCGGATCCCCCGCCAGGCCAGCCGGCTGACCAGCGAGGTGGCCTCCTCGACGGGGATGGTCATCCCGCTGGAGACCCAGTAGCGCGCACTGACCTGGGCGTTGCCCACCAGGGAGATGGCCAGCAGCTTCGACTGCTCCCGCGGCAACGCGGTGTCGGACTCGATCACCTCGGCGATCAGGTCGGCGATCTCCTCGTTGACCTGCCACAGCCGTTTCTGCACCGACGCGTCGCCGGTGAGGTCGGACTCGAAGACGAAGCGGAACTCCCCGCTGGCGCTGGAGACGAAGGCGTAGAACGCGTCGATGGTGGCGACGACCCGGTCGGCGTTGTGGTCGTGGCTGGCCAGCGCGTCGCGGACGACCTCGACGAGGGAGTCGCAGCTGGCGTCGAGCAGGGCCAGGTAGAGGTCCAGCTTGGACGGGAAGTGCTGGTACAGCACGGGTTTCGAGACGCCGGCGGCCTCGGCGATGTCGTCCATCGCGGCCGCGTGGTAGCCCCGGCTGGTGAAGACCTCGTTGGCGGCCTCCAGCAGCGAGGCGCGCCGCTGGTCGCGGGGCATCCGGGTCGCCCGGGTGCCGGCCTGCGAAGTCACGTCCGTCACCCTACTGGGGCGCTCGGCAGCGGTGGACGGTCCTCGTCCAGCAGGTCCGCGGCCAGGTCGCCGTGCTCCTCGAGGCGGGCCAGGACGTCCTCGGGGGAGAAGCGGAGGTCCTCGGGCGCGCTGACCGCGCCCACCTCCTCCCAGGTGACGGGGGTGGCGACCGAGGGCCGTTCCCGCCCGCGGAGGCTGTAGGGCGCGATGGTGTTCCGGGCGGCGAGGTTCTGGTTGTGGTCGACGTAGATGCGCCCGCGACGCTGCTCGACCGACATCGCGGCGACGAAGAGGTCCGGGTGGCTGCGGGCCATCGTCGCGTTCAGGCGCCTGGTGTAGGCCCAGGCGTCCCTGCTGCGGCACGGGGCGATCGCCGCGTAGACCTGGATCCCCTTGCTGCCCGAGCTCTGCGGGACGGGCACCAGCCCGTCGGCCGCCATCACCCCGGCCACGAGCAGGGCGGCGCGCGCCGTCTCGACGATGCTCATGCCCGCTCCCGGGTCGAGGTCGACGACGACCCGGTCGGCCAGCGGCTCCCCGGGCCGGGGCTCCTCCGCGGGGAGGTCCAGCACGCCGTCCGCGCCCGCGGTGCCGGAGGAGATCGTCCACTGCGGCGTGTGCAGCTCCAGGGCGGCCAGGTTGGCCAGCCAGACCAGCGTGGCCGGCTCGTCGACGACGACGTAGTCGATGACCCCGTCGCTGGTCCCCACCCGCTGGCGCGGCACCCACGGCGGGGTGCCGGCCGGGGCGTTCTTCTCGTAGAACGCGCCACCCGGGGGCGGGGTGCTGCCGCCGCGCTCCTCGCGGGGCTCGTCGTAGCGAACGCCGTCGGGGTACCGCAGCCGCGTCATCGCCCGGTCGCGGACGTGGGGGAGGATCGTCGGCGCCACCTGGAGGTAGTAGCTGACGACCTCGGCCTTGGTGTAGCCGGTGGCGGGGTAGAGCACCTTGTCCAGGTTGGTGAGGCCGAGCACCCGGCCGTCGACCTCGGTGGTGACGTCCCGTGCCGGTTGCTCCGCCTGGGCCATGGCCGCAGTCTGGCATCCCCTACCGTGACGGCGTGGACCTCCCGCTGCCGGCCCCGTTGCTCGAGCACGGCTACCGCGGCGAGGACTGGGGCCGCTGGCTGGCGGCGCTGCCGCGGCTGGAGCGGGACGTGCTGGACCGCTGGCAGCTGGTGGTCGACGGTCCGGCCCGGGCCGGGGTCAGCGCCCTCGTGCTCCCGGTGCGGACCGCCGAGGGCGAGCCGGCCGCGCTCCGGCTGGGCTGGCCGCACCCCGACCAGGAGCACCTGCACCTGGCGCTGCGGGCGTGGGCGGGGGACGCCGCGGTGACCCTGCTGCGGGCCGACCCGCGCCGCGGGGTGCTGCTGCTGGAGCGGGCCGACGCGTCGCGCGACCTCGAGAGCGCGGACGTGCTGGAGGCCTGCGCGGTGATCGCCGGCCTGTACGGCCGGCTGCACCGACCGCCGCTGCCCCAGCTGGACCGGCTCTCCGACGTGGCCCGGCGCTGGTCGGGGGAGCTGACCGCGCTCGACGCCGCCGGCGTCGCCCCCCGCCGCTTCGTGGACCAGGCGGCCGGGCTCGCCCGCGAGCTGGCGACCGACCCCGGGACCGACCGCGCGCTGCTGCACGGCGACCTGCACTACGGGAACGTGCTGGCCGGGCTCGGGGAGCGCGAGGGGGAGTGGCTGGCCATCGACGGCGCGCCGCTCGCCGGGGACCCGGCCTTCGAGGTGGCGCCGCTGCTCAGCAACCGCTGGCCCGAGGCGGTGGCGTCGCACGACCTGCGGGGTGCGCTGGTGGCGCGTCTCGAGACCGTGGTCGACGCCGCCGGGCTGGACGAGGACCGCGTCCGGGGCTGGGTGGTGGTGCGCTCGATGATGGAGTTCGTGTGGGGGCTGGGCGACGGCCGCCTGGACCGCGACGAGGTCACCCGGGCCCTCACCATCGTCAAGGCCGTCCAGCGGTGAGGCTGCCGCGGGCCGGGACGCGCGTCCACGGCTCGGAATAGCCGGCCGCGGTGAGACGTTCGAGGAGAGGATCACGCGTCATCCGTGACGCCCTGACGACCGAGGAGAGACGACCGTGGCCCTGCCGCCGTTGGTGGAACCCGCTGCTGAGCTGAGCATCGACGAGGTGCGCCGCTACAGCCGCCACCTGATCATCCCGGACGTCGGCATGGACGGCCAGAAGCGCTTCAAGAACGCCAAGGTGCTGGTGATCGGCGCCGGCGGCCTGGGCAGCCCCGCGCTGCTCTACCTGGCCGCCGCCGGGGTCGGGACGCTCGGCATCGTCGAGTTCGACACCGTCGACGAGTCGAACCTGCAGCGCCAGATCATCCACGGCCAGTCCGACATCGGGAAGTCCAAGGCGCAGTCGGCCAAGGAGTCGATCGCCGAGACCAACCCGTTCGTCGAGGTGGTGGTGCACGACGTCCGGCTGGACAACGACAACGTCTTCGAGATCTTCGCCCAGTACGACCTGATCGTGGACGGCACGGACAACTTCGCGACGCGCTACCTGGTCAACGACGCCGCCGTGCTGCTGCACAAGCCGTACGTCTGGGGCTCGATCTTCCGCTTCGACGGCCAGGTCAGCGTCTTCTGGGCCGACCAGGGACCCTGCTACCGGTGCCTCTACCCGGAGCCCCCGCCCCCCGGGATGGTGCCCAGCTGCGCGGAGGGCGGCGTGCTCGGCGTGCTGTGCGCCTCGATCGGCGCCACCCAGGTCACCGAGGCGCTGAAGCTGCTCGCCGGCATCGGCGACCCGCTGGTCGGCCGGCTGCAGATCTATGACGCGCTCGAGATGAGCTGGCAGCAGCTGAAGATCCGCAAGGACCCGAACTGCGCCGTCTGCGGTGAGAACCCGACGGTCACCGAGCTGATCGACTACGACGCCTTCTGCGGCGCGATCACCGAGGAGGCCGCCGAGGCCGTCGCCGGGCACACCGTCGGCGTCCAGCAGCTCGAGGACTGGCTGAACGCCCGCGAGCAGGGCGAGAAGGACTTCGTCCTGATCGACGTCCGGGAGAAGGTCGAGCGGGACATCAACCAGATCCCCGGCTCGGTGCTGATCCCCAAGGGCGACTTCCAGACCGGCGAGGCCCTGGCGCAGCTCCCGCAGGACAAGCAGGTGGTCCTGTACTGCAAGACCGGCATCCGTTCCGCGGAGGTGCTCGCCATCGTCCGCGGCGCCGGCCTCGACAACGCCGTCCACGTCGGCGGCGGCGTGAGCGCCTGGGTCACCCAGATCGACACCACCCAACCTGCCTACTGACGGTCGAGGGCTGTCCTCGCTCGCCACGAGCACGAAGCCCCTCACACCACCGGTGTGAGGGGCTTCATGGTTCCTGCAACTACTCCTGCTGCTGCGGGTGACAGGCGCTCAAATGGCGTGGACCTGGTCAGCCTGCGGGCCCTTGGGGCCCTGCGTGGTCTGGAACTCGACGCGCTGACCTTCGTCGAGGGTCCGGAAACCCGTCGACTCGATCGCGCTGTAGTGGACGAAAACGTCCGGACCGCCGCCGTCCACGGCGATGAAGCCGTAGCCCTTCTCGGCATTGAACCACTTGACGGTTCCCTGCGCCATGTCATTCTCCCTATGATCTGGCATTCGAGGCCGCACCTCACGACCCCGACTGCTGTCGGGCACCAGGGAATGACTGACGCCCACGCAATAGTTCTGGGGGCGTAGCACGTACCACGACACAGACCACTTGCAACAGCGGGATCAGCCTGTCACACAACGCGGCGGCTTGGGAACCCCTCGGAGAACCCGATCACGCGACGTCCGGCGGCGGCCCGGGTCGGTGTCCGGCGGGTGGCTGCCGGGCCTCGACCAGCACCACGCGGCGGCCCCGCAACGGGGCCCCCTCCGCGGCCAGCCGGCGCAGCGCCTCCTGCTCGAGGCCGCGGGCCGGAGAGCCGTCCGCGCGCACCACCCGCCACCACGGGACGCCCCCGCCCCAGGTCGCCATCACGTGCCCGACCTGCCGCGGCCCGCCGCGGCCGACCGCCTCGGCGAGGTCGCCGTAGGTGGTCACCCGGCCGGCCGGGACCTGCTCCACGAGCCGCAGCACGGCCTCGACGTAGGCCTCGGGGTCCGCGGCTCCGGGCTCGAACGGCTCCCCGGTCACCAGCCGTTGCTGCCCGGGCCGCCCTTGAACGGTCCCACCACGCCCGCGGTGATCCAGCCGCCGTAGAAGCCGCCCGGCTGCGGCTCGACCCGCTCCCCGTCGACGAGGCAGAAGTCCATCATCCCGGGGTACAGCGCCACGTGCCCGCGCAGGGCGGCGAAGCGCGGGCTGGGCTGCGGGTAGTACCAGGCGGCCTGGGGCCGGACCGTGGTGCCGCCGACCACGTCGAGGTAGGACGCCTGACCCTTCCACTCGCAGAACGAGCCGCCGTGCGCCGGCACCAGCGCACCCTCGCGGAAGGCACTGCGCGGCAGGTAGTACGTCGGCGGGTGGGACGTCTCGAGCACCCGCCAGCTGGTCGAGGTCTCGCAGATCTCCACCCCGCCAAGCACGACCGTGACCAGCTCCTCGCTGGCCACCAGGGCGGGCGGGCGCGGGTAGTCCCACACGGACTCCTGGCCGGGGGCGATGGCGTCGGGGACGGGTCGGGAGGCCATGGGGTGAGCCTAGACGGCCCGACCCGGCGGTCCCCGCGATACTGGGCGGGTGAGCGACCCCCTGCTGCAGCTGCGGCGTGCCGCGGACCGCTTCCGCACCGCGGCGCCGGGGGTCGAGACGGCGCACGTCTTCTCCTTCGGCGCCCACTACGACCCGGACCACGTCGGGCACGGACCGCTGGTGGTGCTGAACGAGGAGTCCCTGCTGGCCGGCCGCGGGTTCGACGACCACCCGCACGCCGACGCCGAGATCCTGACCTGGGTGGCCGAGGGCTCGCTGGTGCACGCCGACTCCGCCGGGCACCGCGGGGTCGTCGTGCCCGGCCTGGCCCAGCGGATGAGCGCCGGGTCCGGGATCGTGCACGCCGAGCGCAACGACGCCCACACCACCGACCCGGACCGCCCACCCGCACCCGCCCGGTTCGTCCAGATGTGGCTGCGGCCCGACGAGCCCGGGCTGCCGCCCTCCTACGGCCAGGGCGAGGTGGACCGGGCCGCGCTGACCGCCGACTGGGTGCCGGTCGCCGCCGGGGGGCACGCCGACGCGGCCGTCACCGTCGCCAGCGCCGGGTCGACGCTGTGGGTGACCGTGCTCGCGCCCGGCACGTCCCGCGTGCTGCCCGCGGGACCGCTCGCCCACCTGTTCGTGCTCCGCGGCTCGCTGGACCTCGAGGTGGTCGGGGCGCTGGAGGCCGGCGACGCACTGCGGGTGAGCGGGGAGGCGGCCCTGCGGGCGACCGCCGTCACCGAGGCCGAGGTGCTCGTCTGGACGTTCGCCCCGTGAGCGAGCCGACGGCGGCCCCCGAGGCGGGGGCCGAGCGGCCGCTGCTCATCCGCGTCTACGGCGCCGACCGGCCGCGGGTGACGGCCGAGCTGCTGCAGCTGCTCGGCGACGCGGGCGCGGTCCTGGAGGACCTGGAGCAGCTCGTCGTCCGCGAGCGGCTGACCCTGGACGTGCTCGTCCGGCTGGCCGGCGCCGACGACCGGCTGCTCCGCGACATCCTCTACTGGGGGTTCACCCGCGACCTGCGGATCGAGTTCGAGCGCGTCGAGGCCCGGTCGCGCCGGGCCCAGCTGGTCCGGCACGCCGTCACCGTCCTCGGCCGCCCGCTGCCGGCGAGCGCGCTGGCCGCCGTCGCCGCGGCCGTCGCGGGCACCGGGGGCAACATCGACCGGGTCGTGCGGCTGGCCACCACGCCGGTGACGGCCTACGACCTCGTCGTCATCGCCGGGGACGTCGAGGCGATGCGCCGGGCGCTGGTCGAGGTCGCCCGCGAGCACGGCATCGACGTGGCCGTGCAGGTCAACGGGCTGGAGCGGCGGGCCAAGCGGCTGGTCGTGATGGACGTCGACTCGACGCTGATCATGGACGAGGTCATCGAGCTGCTGGCCGACGAGGCGGGCCGGCTCGAGGAGGTCGCGGGCATCACCGCCCGGGCGATGGCGGGGGAGCTCGACTTCGAGGGCTCCCTGCGGGAGCGCGTCCGGCTGCTGGCGGGCCTGGACGAGGCCGCCGTCGAGCGGGTGCAGGCGCGGATCCGGCTCACCCCGGGGGCCCGGACCTTCGTCCGCACCCTCAAGCGGCTGGGCTTCACGGTCGGCATCGTCAGCGGCGGCTTCACCCCGTTCACCGACCGGCTCCGCGACGAGCTGGGCCTCGACCACTCCTACGCCAATGGCCTGGCCGTCGTCGACGGCGTGCTGACCGGCGAGGTGGAGGGACCCGTCGTCGACCGGGCGGGCAAGGCGCGGCTGCTCGCCGAGATCGCCGCGGCCGAGGGCGTCCCGCTCTCCCAGACCGTCGCCGTGGGCGACGGCGCCAACGACCTGGACATGCTGGCCGCCGCCGGCCTCGGCATCGCCTTCAACGCCAAGCCGGTGGTCCGCGCCCAGGCCGACACCACCGTCTCCGTGCCCTACCTCGACGCCATCTTGTTCATGCTGGGCATCCGCGGCACCGACGTCGACCGGGGTGCGGAGGCCGCGCCGGCCTGAGACGCCGGGGCCGTCGGGTGCGTCCCGGCCGCTCCTCCGGCTTCGACTTCGTGCCGGTGACCCCGGAGCTGACCGCCGCGACCCTCGGCTTCCTGGCGCTGCCGGCGACCACGGTGGCCGGGACGGCAGCACGTCCTCGACGCGGCCTGGCGGGGTCGGCCGGCGGGGCTGCCGAGTGCTGGATCGGGACAGGGCCCGACCCCGCCGGGCTGTCCCCGCCCAGCACGCGCTGCTCGTCCGGGCGCTGGCTCCGCGGTGTGCTCCACCCCCGCCGCACTCCGTGTCCCGCCCGGCGACGACCGCGGCTTTGTCGGTGGCGTCTGGTCGAATAGGACTCACCGCACCCACGCCGCCCGCCCCCGGGCCCGAACCGCAGGGACGCACCGCACCGCATGTACCGCCTCGTCCGCTCCGCCGCCCCCCTCGCCGCGGGCTCCGCCGCCGCCCCGCCCCGGCTCGACGCCGCGCAGCAGGCCGTCGTCGACCACCCGGGCGGGCCGCTGCTGGTGCTCGCCGGGCCGGGCACCGGCAAGACGACCACCCTGGTCGAGTCGGTGGTAGCCCGGATCGAGCAGCGCGGCGCGACGCCGGACAGCATCCTGGTGCTGACGTTCTCCCGGCGCGCCGCGGCGGACCTGCGCACCCGGATCGCCGCCCGGCTCGGCCGCACCGTCGTGACGCCGATGGCCATGACCTTCCACGCCTTCTGCTACGCCCTGGTCCGGCGCTTCGGCGAGCGGCTGGGCGCCGAGAACGACAGCGGCGCGACGTCCGGCGCCTCGGCACCGGTCCGGCTGCTGACCGGGCCCGAGCAGGACTTCCGGGTGCGGGAGACGCTGCAGGGCAGCCTGGAGACCCACCACGCCGACTGGCCGGAGAGCCTCGCCCGCGCCTTCCCCACCCGCGCCTTCGCCAGCGAGGTGCGGGCCGTCCTCGCCAAGGCCCGCCAGCTGGGCATGGACCCCGACGACGTGATCGCCGCCGGCCGTGCGGCCGGCCGCGCCGAGTGGGTGAGCATCGGGGAGTTCTTCGAGGAGTACCTCGACGTGATGGACGCCGAGGGCGTGCTCGACTACGCCGAGCTGGTGCACCGCAGCCGCATCCTGCTGACCGACCCCGACGTCGTCGCGACGCTGCGGCGCGAGATCGGCTGCGTCTTCGTCGATGAGTACCAGGACACCGACCCGGCCCAGGTGCGGCTGCTGCAGACCATCGCCGGGGCGGGGGCGGACGTGGTGGTGGTCGGGGACCCCGACCAGTCCATCTACGCCTTCCGGGGCGCCGAGGCGCGCGGGATCCTCGACTTCCCCGACCTGTTCCGCACCCGGGACGGCGCCCCGGCGCCGGTGCTGGCCCTGCAGCAGACCCGCCGCTTCGGCCCGGCCCTGCTCGCGGCCAGCCGCAGCGTCGCCTCCCGCCTCGGCATCCCGCGCTCGCTGCCGCCCGAGGTCTACCAGGCCTTCCGGCACCCCACCACCGACCCGACGCGCCCCCGCGGCCGCGTCGAGGTGCTGACCTGCACCAGCGCGGGCGCGGAGGCGGAGCACATCGCCGAGATCCTCCGCGCCGCGCACCTGCGCGACGGCATCGCCTGGGAGGAGATGGCGGTGCTCGTCCGCTCCGGGCGCGCGAGCATCCCGCCGCTGGCCCGGGCGCTCGTCGCCGCCGGCGTGCCCGTCGAGGTGGCGGGCGACGAGATCCCGCTGTCGGCGGACCCGGCGGTCCGCCCGCTGCTGCTGGCGCTCCAGGTGGCGACCCGCAGCCGGGTGCTGGGGCCGGAGGAGGCGCAGCTGCTGCTCACCTCCCCGCTCGGGGGGCTGGACGCCATGGCCACCCGCCGGCTGGGACGCGCGCTGCGGCAGGCGGAGCGGGCCGAGCTGGCCGGGACGGCGCTGCCCCGGCCGTCGGCGGAGCTGCTGGCGCTCGCGCTGCGCCAGCCCGAGCTGCTCGCGGAGTGCGACGGCGGGGCCGACGCGGAGGCGGCGGCCGGCCTGGCCGACCTGCTCGGCCGCTGCGAGCGGGCGGTCACCGGCGGCAGCACCGCCGAGGAGGTGCTCTGGACGCTCTGGTCGCGGACCGGCTGGCCGGCGCGGCTGCGCCGGGAGGCGGCCTACGGCGGCGACACCGGCCGTCGGGCCAACCGCGACCTCGACGCCGTCTGCGCGCTGTTCGACATCGCCGCCCGCAGCGAGGAGGTCGCCGGGCTCCGCGGCGTCACCGGCTTCCTGGCCGAGGTGGAGGGCCAGCAGATCCCGGCCGACACCCTGCGCGAGTCCGAGCTGCGGGGCGGCGGCGTCCGGGTGCTGACCGCGCACCGCTCGAAGGGCCTGGAGTGGGAGCTCGTCGTCGTCGCCGGGGTGCAGGAGGGCACCTGGCCCGACGTCCGCCGACGCGGCTCGCTGCTGGAGGCCGACCGGCTGGGACGGCGCGGCGTCTCCGACGCCGTGCCCACGGCCCAGCGGATCGCCGAGGAGCGCCGGCTGTTCTACGTCGCCTGCACCCGGGCCCGCAGCCGGCTGGTGGTCACCGCCGTCGCCGGCACGGAGGGGGAGGGCGACCAGCCGTCCCGCTTCCTGCCCGAGCTGGGCGTCACCGTCCAGCTGCTGCCCGGCCGCCCCCGCCGGCCGCTCTCGCTGGCCGCACTGGTCGGTGAGCTGCGCCGGGTCAGCGTCGACCCGGAGGCGCCGCCGCCCCTGCGGGAGCAGGCCGCCCTCCGGCTGGCCCGGCTGGCCGACGCCACCGGACCCGACGGTCGCCCCCTGGTGCCCGCCGCGCAGCCGGTCTCCTGGTGGGGGATGCGCGAGCTCAGCGACGCGCCCGGGCCGGTGGTCGCGCCCGACGCCGCCGTCCGGCTGTCCGGCAGCCAGCTGGGCAACGTGCTCGCCTGCCCGCGCCAGTGGTTCCTGGCCCGGCAGGCGCACGGCGAGCCGGTCCGCACCACCGCGGCCAGCTTCGGCTCGCTGGTGCACGTGCTCGCCGAGCACGGCGCGCAGACCGACGACCCGGAGGAGCTGACCGCCCACCTGGACGCCGTCTGGAACCAGCTCGACTTCGACGCCAACTGGCTGTCGGCGGTCGAGCGGGTGGAGGCCGAGTCGGCGCTGGAGCGGTTCGCCGCCTGGCAGGCCGGCCGGCCCGGTCAGCAGCTGCTCGGCACGGAGGTGCCGTTCAGCTGCGACGTCGAGCTCGGCGACGAGCGGGTGCACCTGACCGGGACGGCCGACCGCGTCGAGCGGGACCCTGACGGCCGGGTGCGGATCGTGGACTTCAAGACCTCGCGGGCCGCCCCGGCCGCCGCCGACGTGGCCCTGCAGGACCAGCTGGGGGTCTACCAGCTGGCCGTCCAGGCCGACGCGTTCGCCGAGGTCGCCGGCCCCGGGGCCCGGCCGGCGGGGGCCGAGCTGGTCTACCTGCGGCTCCCCGACGGCACCACCGGCCACCCCAGGGTGTTCCAGCAGGCGTCGCTGGACGACGTGCCGTTCCCGCTCGGGCTGCCCGAGACCGACGACCCGGTCGGCGAGGGCGCCACCCAGCCGACCTGGGTGCACCGGCGGCTCGCCGAGGCGGCGTCGGTGATCCGCTCCGAGCGCTTCGAGGCCCGGATCGGCGCCGCCTGCCGCTACTGCCCCTTCCGTGGCAGCTGCCCCACCCAGTCCGCCGGTCAGCAGGTGGTCGCGTGAGCCTCCACCTGCTGACCCCGCCAGCCCCGACCCGTCGGCTGCGGGACACCGACGACCTCGTCGAAGCCCTCGGCATCGCCTTCTCCGCCCAGCAGCTCGACGCCATCACCGCACCGCTGGAGCCGGGCGTCATCATCGCCGGCGCCGGGTCCGGCAAGACGACGGTGATGGCCGCCCGCGTGGTCTGGCTGGTCGGCACCGGCGCGGTCCGGCCCGAGGAGGTGCTGGGCCTCACCTTCACCCGGAAGGCCGCCGCCGAGCTGTCCGCCCGGGTCCGCGCGGCGCTGCTCAAGGCGGGCGTCGTCTCCGACCGCGGGGTCGACGAGTCGGGCGAGCAGCTGGTGATGACCTACGACGCGTTCGCCGCCCGGCTGGTCTCCGAGCACGGGCTGCGGCTGGGCTACGAGGCCGACCCGACGATGGTCAGCGGGGCCACCCGCTACCGGCTGGCGTCCCGGGTGGTCAAGGCCGCCGCCGGGCCCTTCGAGTTCCTGTCCCGGCTGCGGCCGGCCACGGTGACGGAGCGGGTGCTCAAGCTCGACGCCGAGCTGCAGTCGCACCTGGTGGCCGCGGAGGCGCTGGACGCCCAGGCCCGGGAGATGCTGCTGGGCTGGGAGTCGGCGCCGCCGAACCGCTACGGCAACGTCTACGTCGACGTGAAGAAGGCGGTCATCGCGGCCCAGGAACGGCTGGAGCTGGCCAGCCTGGTGCTGGACTACCAGGAGCTCAAGCGGCGGCTGGGCCTGGTCGAGTTCGCCGACCAGATGGCCATCGCCGCCCGCCTCGCCGAGGAGGTGCCGCAGGTGTCGGCGAGCCTGCGGGCGGCCTTCAGGGTGGTGCTGCTCGACGAGTACCAGGACACGTCCGCCGCCCAGGCGATCACGCTGCGGCACCTGTTCTCGGGGCCGGTTCCCTCGCTCGGCCTGGGGCACCCGGTCACCGCCGTCGGCGACCCCTTCCAGGCCATCTACGGCTGGCGCGGGGCCGCGGCCAGCAACATCCTCGGCTTCGCCGGCGACTTCCCCCGGGCCGACCGCAGTCCCAGCCGCCGGTTCGCCCTCACCGTCAACCGGCGCAGCGGCCAGAGCATCCTCGACGTGGCCAACGAGCTCAGCCGGCCCCTCCGCTCGACGACCCTCCCCGGCGCCAGCGGCGACGCGGCCCAGGACGGGCTGGGGCTGCTGCTGGCGCCCGAGGGCACCCCGCGCGGCACCGTCCGGGCGGCGACCTTCGACACCTGGCCGGAGGAGGTCCGCTGGATCGGTGACCAGATCGTCGCCGCGCACACCGACGGCCGGGCCCCCCACTGGGCCGACATCGCCGTGCTCACCCGCCGCAACGCCGACATCGCCCCGCTCTACGCCGAGCTGAGCGCCCGGGACGTGCCGGTGGAGATCGTCGGCCTGGGCGGGCTGCTGCACCTGCCCGAGGTGGTCGACGTCACGGCGACCCTGCGGCTGGTCAACGACGTCACTGCCAACCCGGACCTGATCCGTCTGCTCGGCGGTCCGCGCTGGCAGATCGGCCCTCGTGACCTCGCCCTGCTGGGCCGTCGGGCCCGGGACCTGGCCCGCGGCGGTGACCTCCACCGGGCCGAGACGGCCGCCGACGCCGGAGCGCCGCCGGACGTCGTCGCCGCCCTGTCCGACGCCGTCGCCGGGGTGGACCCCACCGAGGTGGTCAGCCTCCTCGACGCGCTGGAGAACCCCGGCGACGCGCCGTACTCCGCGGCCGCCCGCGAGCGGTTCGCGCGGCTGGCCGCCGAGCTGGCGTACCTGCGCCGGCACAGCGACGAGCCGCTGCTCGACCTGACGCGGCGGATCATCGTGACGCTCGGGCTCGACGTCGAGCTGGTGGCCACCCGGGAGTTCGAGCAGAGCAACCGGCGTGACCAGCTGGGCACCTTCCTCGACGCCGTGGCCGACTACGTCGACGTCGACGGGGAGGCGTCGCTGTCCGGGCTGCTGGCCTACTTCCAGGCCGAGATCGACCAGGGCGCCGGCCTGGAGCAGGCGGTGCCGTCGGACCGCGAGGCCGTCAAGCTGCTGACGGTGCACAAGGCCAAGGGTCTGGAGTGGGAGGTCGTCTTCCTGCCCGCGCTGATGAAGGGCGTGTTCCCCAGCGACCGGGTGACCGACAACTGGGTGACGAACCCGGCCGTCCTGCCGGCCGACCTGCGCGGGGACGCCGGCTCCATCCCGCAGCTGGACGAGGCCTCGAACGCCGGCCTGGCCACGTACAAGGCCGAGCTGACCCGCCAGCAGCTGCTGGCGGAGGACCGGCTCGCCTACGTGGCGGCCACCCGTGCGCGGCAGCTGCTGGTGGGCACCGGCCACTACTGGCGCGCCGACCTCAGCAAGCCGCGGACGCCGTCGGGGTACCTGCAGGCCCTCCTGGCCGAGGCCGGCCGGCAGGGCGAGGTGGTCGCCGAGGCGGCGCCGTCCGGTCCTGACAACCCCCTGATCACCGCCGCGGCACCGCAGCCCTGGCCGAAGCCCCTGGACCCCGACGCCTGGGCCCGGCGGCAGGCGGCGGCCGGCCAGGTCGAGGCGGCGCGCCGGCGGAACGCCCGGACGGGCAGCTACGAGCCCGCGGGCGGGGCCGAGCAGCTCCTGCTGGACGCGGAGGAGGTGGTGGCCGGCTGGGACTCCGACACCGACAAGCTGCTGGCCGAGCTGGCCGCGGCCCGGTCGGGAGAGCAGCGCGTGCTGCTGCCGGAGAGCCTCTCGGCGACGTCGGTGCTGCGGCTGACCGCCGACCCCGACGGGTACGCCGCCGACCTCGCCCGGCCGATGCCCCGGCCGCCGTCCCGGGCCGCCCGGTTCGGCACCCGCTTCCACTCCTGGGTGGAGCACTACTTCGGTCCCCGGCTGGGCAGCGGCGGCCTGGGGCAGCAGCAGCTGGTCGACCCGGACGACCTGCCGGACCGCGTCGACGGGGGCACCGAGGACGAGACCGAGCTGCGGGAGCTGTGCGAGGCCTTCGTCGCCGGCCGGTTCGGTGCCTCCGCGCCCTACGCCGTCGAGGCCCCGTTCAGCCTGCTGCTGGGCGGCCGGCTGGTCCGGGGCCGGATCGACGCGGTCTACCGGTTGCCGGACGACGATCAGGGCCGCGCCCGCTGGCAGGTGGTGGACTGGAAGACCAGCCGGCTCGACGACGCCGACCCGCTGCAGCTGGCGCTCTACCGGCTGGCCTGGGCCGAGGTCCAGCAGGTGCCGCTCGAGCAGGTCGACGCGGTCTTCTACCACGTCCGGTCCGACCAGCTGGTGCACCCGCGCGGGCTCGGCGACCGCGCGACCCTCGAGGCGTTGCTGCTCGACCGGGCCTGACGGAGGAGGGCGCTGCGGCCCGGCGCAGGCGGGCGGGACGACGGGTGGAGGTCGCTTAGGCTGGGGCGGTGACGACCTGGGTGACGGCGAGCGACCTCGACCGCGTCGACCACCACCGGCGCTCGACCGACTGGGTCAGCGGGCTGTGGCGGGCGCCGGACGCGAAGCTGCTGAAGATCGGGGCGGACGGGAAGTTCACCACCAACCCGGGCGGCACCCGGCTCCGGATGACCAAGCCGTTCGTCGAGTTCGACAGCCAGCGCCACCGCCTGCTCGGCCTGCTCGACGGGGCACCGATCTTCGCCGTCGAGGCACTGACCGAGGGTGAGGTCCACGACCTCCGCGAGGTCGGCGGGGTGCTCGGCGAGGCCGAGCTCGACATCGCCGCCGCGGCGACGGCCGTCGCGAACTGGCACCGGATGGAGTCGCTCTGCCCGCGGTGCGGTGGCCCCACCACGGTCATCAACGGCGGGTTCGCCCGGCACTGCACGTCCTGCGGCGAGGACCACTTCCCGCGCACCGACCCGGCCGTCATCGTGGCCGTGGTGGACGAGGACGACCGGCTGCTGCTCGGCGGGCAGGAGCACTGGGGCAACCGGGTCTCGGTGCTCGCCGGCTTCGTCGAGGCGGGGGAGTCGGCCGAGCAGGCCATCCACCGCGAGATCGCCGAGGAGGTCGACGTCGCCCTCGACGAGCTGCACTACTTCGGCAGCCAGCCCTGGCCCTTCCCGCGCTCGCTGATGCTCGGCTACTTCGCCCGTGCCACCAGCACCGTCATCAACGTCGACACCGACGAGATCAGCCACGCCGCCTGGTACACCCGCGACCAGCTCACCGCCGCCCTGGACGCCGGCGAGCTCGGGCTGCCCGGCGCCAGCTCGATCGCCTCCCGGCTGATCGCCACCTGGCGCGAGGGTCAGGACCCCTTCAGCAAGCGCTGATCTCCGGCGGCGGGGACCACCGGCCGGCCGCTTCACCCGATCGACACCGCGGCGCGACCGGGCCGCAACACACCGGCCCTAGCGTGCTGGTGCTGGCCACCCACGTCCCGGGAGCTCCCATGACCGCCACCGCAGCCCCTTCGCCCGCGGCACCGGCGCCCGCCGCCCACCCCGTCGACCAGGTCCCCCCGCTGCGCCGGCTGGCCCCGCTCGGCCTGCAGCACGTCCTCGCCATGTACGCGGGGGCGGTGGCGGTCCCGCTGATCGTCGGCGGGGCGCTGGTCTCCGCCGGCCGGCTCGACGCCTCCGACATCCCCTACCTGATCAGCGCCGACCTGCTCGTAGCCGGCGTCGCCACGCTCGTCCAGTCGCTCGGCTTCTGGCGCTTCGGCGTCCGGCTGCCGCTGATGCAGGGCTGCACCTTCGCCGCGGTCTCGCCGATGATCGCCATCGGCAGCGAGTACGGCGTGACCGCGATCTACGGCTCGGTAATCGCCAGCGGGATCTTCATGATGCTGCTCGCCCCGGTGTTCGCGAAGCTGCTGCGCTTCTTCCCGCCCCTGGTCACCGGCACCGTCATCCTCGTGATCGGGCTGAGCCTGATGCCCGTCGCGGCCGGCTGGGCGGGCGGCGGCACCGGCACTGAGGACTTCGGGGCGCCCCTGGACCTGGGCTTCGCCGCGTTCACCCTGCTGGTGATCATCCTGATCGAGCGCTTCGCGCCGGCCGCGGTGAAGCGGCTCTCGATCCTCGCCGGGCTGCTGGTCGGCACGGTCGTCGCCCTGCCTTTCGGGCTCGCCGACTTCAGCGCCGTCGCCGACCAGCCCTGGTTCGGGGTCAGCACGCCGTTCCACTTCGGCCTGCCCACCTTCCAGGTGAGCGCCGTCGTCGCCATGTGCGTCGTCGCGCTGGTGATCATGACCGAGACCACCGGCGACATGCTGGCCATCGGGGAGATCGTCGACAAGCCCGTCGCCCCGCGCCAGCTCGCCGACGGCCTCCGCGCGGACGGGCTGTCGACGGTGCTCGGTGGGGTGTTCAACACGTTCCCCTACACCGCCTTCGCGCAGAACGTCGGCCTGGTCTCGATGACCCGGGTGAAGTCGCGGTACGTGGCGACCTTCGCCGGCGGGGTGCTCGTCGTCCTCGGCCTGGTCCCCAAGCTCGGCGGTGTCGTCGAGGGCATCCCGCTGCCCGTGCTCGGCGGCGCCGGCGTCGCCCTGTTCGGCATGGTGGCCGCCAGCGGGGTGCGGACGCTGTCGAAGGTGCGCTTCAACAACACGAACATCCTCGTCGTGGCCGTCGCCGTCGGCATCGGTCTGCTGCCCACGGTGGCACCGACGATCTTCGACCAGTTCCCGACGTGGTTCCAGATCATCTTCCACTCGGGCATCTCGGCCGGCGCCGTCACCGCGATCCTGCTCAACCTGCTGCTCAACTCCGACCGGCTCCAGGTGGAGCTGGCCGGGGACCCCGAGCTGGCGCCGCACGACGCCGTCCGGGGACCGGCCGCCGACCCCTCCGGGCACGCCGAGCGTCCCTGAGCGACGGGCCGGCTCAGCCCGCCAGCCGGTGCCGGAGCCCGCTCGCCCGCAGGGCCGGTCGCCGCACCGCCTGCCGGACCGCCTCCTCGGTGCCCAGCACCAGCACCCGCTCGGTGGCCCGGGTGACGGCGGTGTAGAGCAGCTCACGGGTCAGCAGCGGTGACGCCGGCGGCGGGACCACGAAGCTGACCCGGGTGAACTGGCTGCCCTGGGCGCGGTGCACGGTCATGGCGTGCACGGTCTGCACGGCGTCCAGCCGGACCGGCGCGACCAGCGACGGCTCCGCCCCGCGGGCGAAGGCCGCCCGGACGCCCTGCGGGGTGGTGACGACCACGCCCGTGTCGCCGTTGTAGAGGCCCATCTCGTAGTCGTTCGCGGTGACCAGCAGCGGCCGGCCGAGGTACCACTCGCCGTCCTCGCCGTAGCCGGGCACCGCCTCGACCAGCCAGCGCTCGGCCTCCAGGCTCCAGCGCGTCACCCCGTAGGGCCCGCGACGGTGGGCGCAGAGCAGCCGGTGCCGGTCCAGGGCGGCGAGGGCGCCGGGGACGTCCTCGCGCTGCGCCGCCTGCCGGGCCCGCCGGCCGGCGTCGCGCACGGCGTCGGCCAGCTCGGCCAGGTCGTCGGGGCCGGGCACCCGGCCCGTCTCCGGGTCCAGCTCCAGCTCGCAGAAACCCACGTCGGGGGCGCCGGAGCGGAGCACCGCGACCACCGCGTCGTCGTCGCTCGCCCGGATGGCCCGGGCCAGCACCTCGATGGAGCCGCCGAACCGCCACGGCCGGGTCAGCTGCACCACGCCGTGCACGGGCGGCGGCTCGTCCGCGACGCCCGGGAGGTCGAGCGTCGCCAGCCCGGCCCCGAGCGCGGTCGACGGGTCCCCGGGGGCCCGCGCCACGTCGGCCAGCACAGCACCGGCCTCCACCGACGACAGCTGGTCGGGGTCGCCGACCAGGACGAGACGGGCGTCGGGCCGGACCGCCTCGAGCAGCCGGGCCATCATCGTCAACGAGACCATCGACATCTCGTCGACGATCACCACGTCGTGCGGCAGGTGGTTGGTGGCGTCGTGCCGGAAGCGGCTGCGGCTGCCGGGCTGCCAGCCGAGCAGCCGGTGCAGGGTGGACGCGCTGACGTCGCCGACCCGCGCGCGGTCGTCGGGGTCCAGCCCCGCGGTCGCCGAGCGGACGGCCTCCTCCAGGCGGGCGGCGGCCTTGCCCGTCGGGGCGGCCAGCGCGATCCGCGGTGCGGGTCCCGGCTGGTCGCGCAGCAGGGCCAGCAGCCGGGCCACCGTCGTGGTCTTGCCGGTGCCGGGGCCGCCGGCCAGCACGGTCACCCGGCTGAGCAGGCTGACCGCGGCCGCGAGCTGTTGCCGGTCGACCTCACCCGCGTCCAGCCCGTCCCGCGGGAACAGCCGGGCCAGCGCCGCGCGGGCGCGCTCCTCGTCCACGGCGTAGCCCTCGGCGGCGAACCGCTGCTGCAGCTGCGTGCGGACCAGCTCCTCCTGCTGCCAGTACCGCTCGAGGTACAGCTGGCCCTCGTGCCAGCGCAGCGGGCGGCTGCCGTCACCGGCCGCGCCCACGCTGACCAGGGGGCTGGCCCGGCACGCCTCGGCCCAGCCGTCCGGCTCGGGCCAGGGCAGCCCGGCGAGGTCGACCTGCTCCTCCGCCTCGTCGAACACGGTGCTGCTGACGCCGGCGAGGTCGACGCAGACCGAGCCGTTGCGGAGCGCCCGGACGGCGAGGGCGACGGCGAGCTGCACCCGCTCGTCCGGCTCGCCGGCCATCCGGGCGACGGCACGCGCGGTGTGCACGTCCGCCGGGCGGAGCACACCCGCGGTGTTGAAGGTGCCGAGCAGGCCGGTGGCGTTCCGCACCAGCGCCGGGTCGCCCGGGCTCGGGGCCGGGGGGACGACGGCGCGCGTCGTCGCGCCCGGGTCGGTGGTGGTGCTCACCGGGTCTCCTCGGGGTCGCGGCCGTCGAGCAGGTCCGACAGGTCGGTGACCAGCCCGGCGGGCGGCCGCCAGCTGAAGACGCCGCAGGGGACGCCGTCGACCTGCGGGGTGTCCGCCCCGGCCATGCCGCGGACGAACAGGTACAGCACCCCGCCGAGGTGCGTCGCCGGCTCGTAGCCGGGCTGCCGCCAGCGCAGCAGACGGTGCACGGCGACCCCGTAGAGCAGCGCCTGCAGGGGGTAGTGCGCCGCCATCATCGCCTCCGCCAGCCGGGGCGGGGTGTAGTCGCCGACGGTGAGCGGGCGGCCGTCGAAGCTGCCCAGCCAGTTCGTCTTGTAGTCGACGACCAGGTACCGCGGCACGCCGGCCGCGTCGGGGACCCGGAGCACCGCGTCGATGCTGCCGTTCAGGTAGCCGCGCAGGGGCTGCTCGGCCAGCGTCGGGTGCTCCAGCAGCTCCGCGTAGCGGCGCAGCGGGTCGGCGGCCCCGAGGTGCCGGCGGACCAGCGGGGCCAGCCGGCCGACGGTGACCTCGCCGCGCGCCCCGCCCCCGCCCCCGCCCGCGGCATCACCACCCGCCAGGGGCATCTCGAACGTCAGCTCCGCCAGCCGGTCCCGCGGCGGGATGTCGGCCAGCCGCCGGCCGCCGGCCAGCGGGCCCAGCGGGGTGAGGAACGAGGGCAGCAGGGCGGTGGCCAGCGCGTCGACGCCCAGGCCCCCGCCGCCGCGGCCCAGCGCGACCGCGGTCGCCCGGCGGAGCTCGGCAGCGAGGTCGTCGGCCGTCGGGTCGACCAGCTCGAACACGCTGTGCACGGCGGTGCCGAAGTCGACGCCGCTCGGCAGGTCACCCATCGGGGACGGTCGGTCCAGGGCCGCGTCCGCGACGGCGCCGGGGGAGCCGTCCTCCGGGGTGCCGACGGCGGGCGCGGCCTCGTCGTCCTCGTGCAGCGGCTCGGCCTCGCTGCCGACGGCCGCGCTGACCTGCTCGACCCCGTGCACCGCCGCGGTGAGCGCCGAGTAGGAGGTGCGCCGCCACCGCAGGTCCAGCGGCCGGGTGAAGGTGCGGACCGCCATGGCCGGCACGTCGGTGGCACCGGCCTGCCACGGCGTGACGGCCCGGGGGACCAGCGGCTCGACGACGACGTCGTCCCCGAGCCCGGGCAGCGCGCTCGGGTCGCCGGAGAGCGGGTACGACGCCGCGGGAACCTCGCCCTCGCTGCTGCGGGAGCGGTAGAGGAAGCGCTGCAGCGCCGAACCGGGCGTGTTGTGCGACGGCGCCCACCAGGCGACGACCTGGCACTGGGCGCGGGTGAGCGCGACGTAGAGCAGCCGGAGGTTCTCCCCGGCGTCCTCCTCAAGGGCGGTGCGGAAGCGGTCGTGGCGGCCCGGCCCGCTCCGGCCGCCGACGTCGAGGACGGCCCGGCCGGCCTCGTGGAGCATCAGCGTGCGGCCCTCGTCCTTGCCGCTGACGTGCCGGTCCCAGGCGTCGGGCAGGTAGACCAGCGGGTACTCCAGGCCCTTGCTCCGGTGCACCGTGACCACCGTGACGGCCTCGGCGTCGGTCTCCAGCCGACGGGTGCCGTCCCCCGCCAGCCGGGCCCGGGCCTCGGTGACCCGGTCCTGCAGCCAGGCCCGCAGCGCCCCGACCCCGAGGGGCCCGGCGACCATGGCGGCGTGCAGGGCCTCGGCGAGGTGCCGCAGGTCGGTCAGCCGGCGCTCGCCGCCCACGGTGCCCAGCAGCCGTTCCGGCAGCCCGGTGTCCGCCGTCAGCGTCTCCATCAGGGCGGCGACGCCGCGGCCGGCCAGCACCCGGCTCCACCAGCGGACCCGCTGGGCCAGGTCGGTGAGCTGGTCCTCGGTCGCGTCGGCCAGCTGGGTGAAGGTCCAGCCGACGAACGGCGTCAGGGCCGCCCGCCGGGCCAGCTGCTGCCGCGGCTGCTCGAGCGCGGTGAGCAGGGTCAGCCACTCCGCCGCCATCGGGGAGGTGAACACGGAGCCGGCGCCCAGCATGACGGCGGGGACCCCGGCCGCGACCAGCGCCTCGCGGATCTCCTCGCCGCGGTCGTTGGTCCGGACCAGGACGGCGATGTCGGCGGGCCGCACCGGGCGCCAGCCGCCGCCCAGGTGCAGCTCCGCTCCGCCCGCCAGCGTGCTCGTCACGTCGGCCACCAGGTCGGTGAGGATCTGCGGGCGGACGTCGCCGACCAGCGGCGGCTCGTCCGCGTCGGCCTCGTGGGGCCGGACCCGCAGCCGCAGCGGGGCGGGGGAGGAGCCGTCGGCCGACCGGAGCCGGCGCCCGCCGTGGTGGGCCGCCACCGGCCGGACGACGATCCGGGGGTCACCCAGGGCGGCCCCGCCCATCAGGGTGCCGAGCGAGCCGACGACGGCGGCGTCGCTGCGCCAGTTGGTGGCGAGGGTGCGGACGGTGCCGGCCTCCTCGCGGGCGTCGAGGTAGCTGAACACGTCGGCGCCGCGGAAGGCGTAGATGGCCTGCTTGGGGTCGCCGATGAGGATGAGCGTCGCGTGGCCGTGGAAGGCGCGGCGCAGGATCTCCCACTGCACGGGGTCGGTGTCCTGGAACTCGTCCACCATGACGACGCGGTAGCGGGACCGCAGCCGGTCGGCGGCGACCTCCCCCCACCGGGGGTCGGCGAGGGCGTCGCGGAGCCGGGTCAGCATGTCGTCGTAGGTGAACAACCGACCGGCGAGCTTGCGCCGCTCGACCTCGGCGCGGACCTCGGCGACGAAGCCGACCCGCTCGGCCGCGTCCGTGGCCTCGTCGGGGTCGCCGGCGGCGGGCACCAGCGTGGCGTGCACGGCGGTGACGGCCCGTTGCGCGACGTCCAGCGCGTCCTCGAAGCTGGCGAACGGGCTGCGGCCCTCGGCGGCGTAGCGGCGCAGGTAGACGTCGCTGGTCACCTCGCGGACCAGGTCGCCGAGGTGCTCGACGAAGACGGCCTGCGGCTCCCGGTCCCCGAGCACGCCCAGCCCGTCGAGCATCTGCAGGCAGAACTCGTGGGTGGTGGCGATCGTGGCGGCGTCGAACTCGGCCAGGGCGCGGGCGACCCGGGCGTGCCGCGCGTCCAGCTCCGCCGGCGGCGCGTCGCAGAGCAGCGCGCCCACCTCGTCGACGGCCGGCCGCGGGTCGCCGCGGCGGACGGCGCGCAGCGCGGCCTCGGTCGCGACCAGCCGCTCCCGCACCCGGAGCCGCAGCTCGAGGCTGGCGTTGCGGCCGAAGGTGACCAGCATCAGGTCGCCGAGCTCGACCACGCCCTCGGCCAGGTAGCGCGCGGTGAGCGCGGCGATGGTGAAGGTCTTGCCGGTGCCCGCGCTGGCCTCCAGCACGGTGGTGCCGCCGGGCAGCGGGCCGCGGACGTCGAAGGCCTCGAGCTCCTCCGTGCGGTCCGGGGGCGTGCTGGTCGCGGTGCTCACCGGAGCTCCTCGTTGCTCATCAGGGGGTGGAAGACGCGACGGGCCAGGGTGCCGAACCGGCTCGGCTCGACGAGGGTGCCGCGCTCCTCCGCAGGCCGGGACGGCTCGGCCAGCAGGGCGTCGAGACCGGTCGGGCCGCTGCCGCCGGGCGGCGGGTCGAAGAACCGGGCGTACAGGTCGTCCCCGTCCTCGCGCCAGATCCCCCGCAGGAGCTTCATCCGGGGGGCCAGCGGCCGGTCGGCGGACCGGATCAGGTTGTACTCCGCCGACGTCCGGGCCGAGAAGGGCAGCGGCTCGGCCAGGCCGGTCTGCTGGAGCTCGACGAGGTCGGCCAGCACCCGGGCAGCCCACCCCGGGTCCAGCGGGCCGAGCACCGACACCCCCCGCCGGGCCACGCTGACCGCCCGCCAGGGCCGCCCCGGCCGGACGGCGGTGAGGGCCAGCAGCTCGAGCCAGGCCTGCAGCCGGTGCCTGGCGCTGAGCCGGGAGTAGCTGACCTGCACGAGGTCGTCGCCGTGCACGCCCAGGACGGTCCCGACCAGCAGCCGGTCGCCCAGCCGGCCCGCCAGCTCGACCCGACGGGGCTCGTCCTCGACAAAGGGCCCGGCTGCGGCCCGCACCTCGGCCACCTGGCCCGTGACGTCGCCGAGCACCCGCGAGCCGAAGGCCCGCGGCGGCAGGTCGCCGCGCCGCCACTCCGCCGCCCGCAGCACGTCGAGCTCGACGCCCTGGAGGTGCAGCCCCAGCATCCGCTCGCCCACCGCCCAGCGCTGCAGGCCGTCGAGGTCGGCGGGGATCTCGGGCTCGGGCCGCTCGTCCTCCCCGTAGAGGGAGACGTTGCCGCGCGCCCGCAGCAGCGCCCGCAGCGGGTGGCGGAAGAACCGGGTCAGCTCGGCGAGCTCCACGGGCCCTCCGGGCGGCAGCGGGGCCAGCGGCGTGCGGCCGAACACCCGCGGCGGTGGCCGGCGGTCCCGCAGCGAGGCCTCCGCCCCGCGCAGGGCGGCGGTGTCGAAGCTGAAGGGCCGCCGCGCCGCCGGCTCCAGCCGCCCGGTCGCGAAGTTGGCCGGGTCGAAGGGCTGCAGCCGGTGCCGGACGGTGACGTGCGCCGACGCGGGGCGCCCGTCGGCGGTGGTCACGGTCAGGTCGACCGCGTCCATCAGCTCCTTGACCGGGACGGCGGGCGGGATGTCGACGCCGGTGCGCGGGTCCATCCCGGCGAAGACGACCACCAGGTGCTCCTGGGCCGCCAGCACGGCGTCGAGCATCAGCTGGCGGTCCTCGCTGCGCGGGTCCGGGTCGCCGACCCGCTCGTCCACGGCGGTGACGTCGTCACCGTCGATCCGGCCCGGCCGGGGGAACACCCCGTCGTCGACGCCCAGCAGGCAGACGACGCGGTGCGGGACGGAGCGCATCGGGTGCATCGTGCACAGCGTCAGCGTGCCGGTGCGGAAGTTGCTGCGCCCGGGCCGGCCGCGGAAGGCCTCGGCCAGCAGCGCGCTGACCTCGGACAGCGACAGCACGGCGTCGGCGTCCTCGCCGGCGGTCTCGGTCAACCGGCCCAGCTCGGCCGAGGCGTGGGCGACCTGCCAGGTGTCGGCGGGCGTCACCGCGGTGAGCAGCTCGAGCGCGTCGCGGAAGAGGGCCACCCAGCCGGCCAGCGGCTGCGGGCGCTGGCAGCGGTCGGTCACCTCGCCCAGCCGGGCGACCAGCTCGGCCAGCCGTCCCACCAGGTCGACGTCGGCCGAGTCGACGTCGTCGAGCGGCAGCGCGGTGCCCAGGAAGTGCTGGCCCGACTCGTCCATGGCGACGCCGAGCAGCAGCCGGTCCAGGCCCGCGCTCCAGGTGTTCTGGCCGAAGCCGGCCATCCCGAAGGCGGCCCGGTGCTGGGCGTCCAGGCCCCAGCGGACCCCGGACCGGGGGACCAGGTCCCGCAGCCGCTCGAGGTCGTCGCCGGTGAAGCCGAAGCGGCGGGCGACCGGCGGCGTGGCGCACAGGTCGAGCAGGGCCGCGGACTCCATCCGGGAGCCGGCCAGCACCACCAGCCGGCTGAGCACCGACAGCAGCGGGTTGACCTGCCGCAGCGAGCGGTCGGCCAGCCGGACGCGGAGCCGGTGGCCGGGGTGCTCCGCGGTCGCCTCGTCGGTGTCCAGCCCGAACGTCGCCGCCACCAGGGGCGCGAAGGTCTCGATGTCGGGGCACATGACGAGGATGTCGCGGGGTTCGAGGGTGGGGTCGTCGGCGAGCAGCCCGACCAGCACCTCGCGCAGCACCTCGACCTGCCGGTCGGGCCCGTGCGAGCGGTGCAGCCGGATGCTGCGGTCGTCCGGCGGCAGCGCCGGCCGGCCGGCCGGCTCCGCCGGCGGCTGGTTGGCGGCGATGCCGGCCTGGAGGTGCTGGAGCAGCCGGGCCGGTGGGACGTCAGCGCCCGGGTCGACGGGGTGGTGGTGGTCCTGCAGCGGCACCCCGGCCGCCTGCAGCACCGCCTGCAGCTCGCGGACGTCGCGCCCGAGGTAGGCGAGCAGCCGGTGCCGGGCGGCGGCGTCGCTGCGGTCGTCGGCGCGGCGCGGCAGCGCCACCGCTCCGGGTGCGTCGGCGAGCGCCCGCCAGAGGTCGGGTGAGGGGTGCGGCAGCCAGAGGTGCACGTCGCGTCCCGCGGCGAGCGCGGCCAGCACGGTGACGTGCTGCGGCTCGAGGCGGGTGGCGCCGAACACCGACAACCGCTCGGGCAGATCGCTGACGCCCGGGTCGGCGACCAGGGCCGCCGTCCCCGCCGCCACCCGCTCGGCGGGGCTCGGGGCGTCCAGCTCGGCCCGGAGCCGGCGCCAGAGCTCGGCCTGCCAGGCACGGTCGGCGCCCAGCGGGCGACCCTCCCCGTCGACGTCGCGGCCCGTCGACCAGGCCTGCACCATGGCCGGACGGGCGGCGGCGTAGCGCGCGAAGAGCCCGGCGAGGTGCCGCGCCGTCGACCAGCGGCGACCGCTGCGGGCGACGTCGGTGCGGGTGCCGTCCCCGGGTCCGACCGGTTCGGCGCTGCGGGGGTCGGGCCCCGGCCGGTCGCCCAGGTAGCTCCACAGGACGGCGGCCCAGGCCTCCCCGCGGGCGGCGTCGAGGACGCGGAGCAGGGGCCAGACGGCGCGCTGCGGCCGCCAGGGGTCCTCCAGCCGCTGCGACTCCGGGGTCCCCAGCGCCCGCTCGACGAGCCGGGGGAGCGAGGGGAAGTCGACGCCGGCGCACACGCCGTCCCCGCCCGCCGCGCCGACCCCCAGCCGGCCGGCGAGCCGCTGCGCCAACCAGCGCTCGACGCCGGGCGTCGGGACGCTGACCACCTCGGTGGCGAAGGGGTCGGGCAGCGGGTCGGCGAGCAGCCCGCCGAGCGCGGCGACCAGGCGGTCGGCACGCTCGGCGCGGTGGATCTGCAGGCTCATGGTCTGCACACCCTAGGACCCGCGGCCGACAGTTCCGCGCCGCGCGGCACGGGCGCGCTCAGCCCACCAGGTCGAGCAGCTCCCGCGGCTCGTCGAGCAGGTGGTCGGCCCGGGTGGCGGCCAGCTCGGCGACCGAGCCGTACCCCCAGGTCACCGCGACCGAGCCGACCCCGCAGGCCTGCGCGGCCTCGACGTCGGTGTGCCGGTCGCCGACCATCAAGACGCCGGAGCGGTCCGGGCCGCCGAGCCGCTCGAGGGCGCGGTCGAGCGTCGCGGCCTTGGTGTGGTGGGTGGCGTCGGTGCCGTTGACGACGGCGAACCGGTCGCCCAGACCGTGCCGGTCGAGGATCGCCTCGGCCGTCGGCGTCAGCTTCATGGTGGCCGTGGCCAGGGCGACCCCCGGGCGGTCAGGCCGTCGAGCAGCTCGGGCACCCCCGGGTAGACCCGGGCCTGGTCCAACCCCGTCTCGGCGTAGTAGCGGCGGTAGGCGGCGACGGCGGCCTCGGTGGTCGCCTCGTCCAGCCCGAGCCGGCTGAAGATCACCCCGACGGGCGGTCCGAGGTCCGAGCGCAGCACCTGCTCGGCCGGCACGGGGAACCCGACGCTCTCGAGCGCGTGCCGGTAGCCCGCGACGATGCCGTCGGCGGAGTCCAGGAGGCAGCCGTCGACGTCGAAGACGACGGTGCTGACCCGCCGGCCGGACGCGTCCGGGGCTGCGGCGCTCAGCGGAGCTCGGCGAGCTTGCGCTCGACCTGGGAGGCGGACGGGTTGGTCATCGCCGAGCCGTCGGAGAACAGCAGGGTCGGCACGGTCTGGTTGCCGCCGTTGACCGCGGCGACGACGTCCGCCGCGTCGGGGTGGGACTCGATGTCGACCTCGTCCCACTCGACGCCGGCCCGCGTCAGCTGGCCCTTGAGCCGGGCGCAGTAGCCGCACCAGCTCGTCGTGAACATGGTCGGCTTGCCGGGGGTCGCCTCGTAGCTGCTCATGCCTGCTCCAACCGGGGTGACGGGGACGCTATTCCCCGTCGCGGGCGCCGCCGCGCCCGGCCCAGAACGTCCTGAGCTCGGCCGCGAGGGCCGCCGGCTGCTCGATCGAGGGGAGCACCCGCGAGCCGGCGATCGTCACCGCGCGGCCGTCGGGCATCTGCGCCGCCATGGCCGCCGCCTCCTGCGGGGTCCACTCGCCCCGGTCGTCGGTGGTCACGAGGAGCACCGGGCAGGTCGTCCGGCGGGCGGCCCACGCGAGGTCGGTCCGGTTGAGGACCGCGGTCCGGATGGCCCGCGCCATCGGGGCCCGCGCTGCCCGGTCGAGCGGGTCGAGGACGAGCGCGACGCCTCCCGGGTCGGCGGCCCGGCTGCGCTCGGTGAAGAGGGTGTCGAGGATGGCCCGGCGGACCGGGCCGCGCGGGCCGATGACCCGGTAGAGCGGCACGAGCACCGAGGCCAGCCGGCGCAGCCGCGGCCCGACGGGGTGCGTCGGTGCGCTGACGGCGACGAGGTCCCGGACCAGGTCGGGCCGCGTGGCGGCGAGGTGCAGGCTGACGTGGCCGCCCCAGGCGCAGCCCAGCCAGGACACCGGCCCGGGGCCGAGCACCTCGACCAGCCCGGCCAGCAGGTCCTCGGCGGCGGCCGCGCAGGTCCCGATGTCCACCGCCCGGCGGAGCGGGTCGCTGCCCCCGGCCGACGGCCCGTCGACGAGCACCAGGCGCCGTCCCGCCAGCAGCGGGAGCAGCCGTCGCCAGCTGCCGGAGTCGGTGAACATGCTGTGCCAGAGCACGACCGGGTCACCGGAGCCCCGGACCTGGACCTGCAGCCGGCCGAGCCGGGTGGGGACGTGCAGCGTGGTGGTGGCGTCGGCGGTGACGGCCATGGGCTCCTCCTCGGGACTGACGTGCGCACATTGGTTGGACATAGCGTAAGATCAATGTCAACTACGATGATCGCGTGGCCCGCACCTACAGCTCGGAGCTGCGGGCCGAGCGCTCGCAGCAGACCCGGGCGACCGTGCTGGCGTCCGCGCAGGCGCTGTTCCTCGAGGACGGCTGGGTCGCGACGACGATGGGTCGGGTGGCCGAGCACGCGGGCGTCTCCCGGCAGACCGTCTACGCGCTGCACGCCTCCAAGCTGACCCTGCTGGACGCCTGCATCGACGCCGCGCTGTCGGGCGGCCGGGCGCGCCGGCTGCGGGACCTGCCCGAGTACCGCCTGATGGCGGACGGCGACTTCGACACCCGGGCCCGGGCCGCGGCGCGCTGGCTGAGCGGCGCGCACGAGCGCTCGGCGCGCATCCAGCGGGTGCTGGACGAGGCGGCGGTCGGTGACCCCGCCGCCGCCGCCCGGCTGGTCGAGCGGGAGCGGAACCGGCTGGCGGAGGTCCGGTACGCCGCCGGGCTGGTGCTGGCCGACCCCGACCTGCCCGCGGCGGTCGTCGACGGGCTGTGGACGCTGACCTCCCGCGACGTCTGGCTGAAGCTCGTCGGCCAGCGGGGGTGGACGCCGCAGGCCTGGCAGGAGTGGTTCGTGCGCCTGCTCGGGACCTACCGCGGGCACGCCCGCGACGAGCCGGGGACCACGGCCGGCGCTGTTGACGACGTCGGAAGTGTCGGCGACCCGGCTTAGGCTGGGCGTCGTGCCACCCGCTCCCTCCCGCTCCGCGACCGCCGACCCCGAGGCCCTGCTGGCGGGGCTGGACCCCGAGCAGCGCGAGGTCGCGACGACGCTGGGCGGGCCGGTCGCGGTGATCGCCGGCGCCGGGACCGGCAAGACGCGCGCCATCACCCACCGGATCGCCTACGGCGTGGCCACCGGGGTCTACAACCCCACCGCGGTGCTGGCCGTCACCTTCACCACCCGCGCCGCCGGCGAGCTGCGCGGGCGGCTGCAGCAGCTGGGCGCCCGCGGCGTCCAGGCCCGCACCTTCCACTCCGCCGCGCTGCGTCAGGCGCAGTACTTCTGGCCCCAGGTGTACGGCGGGGAGCTGCCCTCGGTGCTGGACAACCGGATGTCGCTGGTGGCCGAGGCCGCCAGCCGGCTGCGGGTCCGGGTCGACACCCCGCGGCTCCGGGACCTGGTCTCCGAGGTCGCCTGGGCGAAGGTCAGCAACGTCAGCGCCGAGGACTACCCGCGGCTGGCGGCGGCGGCGGGGCGCAGCATCGCCTCGGTCGACCCGGAGACGGTGGCCCGGGTGTTCACGGCCTACGAGGCGGCCAAGCGGGACCGCGGCCGGATCGACTTCGAGGACATCCTGCTCTGCGCCGCCGCGCTGATGTCGGAGCACGAGGAGGTGGCCGACACCATCCGGCGCACCTACCGCCACCTCGTCGTCGACGAGTACCAGGACGTCAGCCCGCTGCAGGAGGCCCTGCTGACGCTGTGGCGCGGCGACCGCAGCGACGTCTGCGTCGTCGGCGACCCGGCCCAGACCATCCACTCCTTCGCCGGCGCGCAGGCCAGCTACCTCACCGACTTCGCCCGCCGGCACCGCGGCGCGACCGTGGTCAAGCTCGTCCGGGACTACCGCTCGACGCCGCAGGTGGTGGGCGCGGCCAACAAGATCATGGCCGGGGTCAAGGCCGGGGGGATCAGCGCCGTCACCCTGCAGGCCCAGCAGCCCCCGGGTCCCGAGGTCGAGTACGCCGAGGCGCCGGACGAGGCGGCCGAGGCCGCCGGCATCGCCGACTGGCTGGTGCGCCGCGCGCAGGCCGGCGTCGAGTGGCGCGACATGGCGGTGCTGTTCCGGATCAACGCCCAGTCACCCGCGATCGAGCAGGCACTCGCCGACCGCCAGGTGCCCTACCTGGTCCGGGGCGGGGAGCGCTTCTACGAGCGGCCCGAGGTGCGCCAGGCGCTGCTGACGCTGCGGACCGAGTCGCGGGCGATGACCGGCCAGGAGGGCGGCAGTGCCGTCGACCAGATGAAGGCCGTGCTGGGCAGCCTCGGCTGGACGTCGACGCCGCCCGAGGGCGCCGGCGCCGTCCGTGAGCGCTGGGAGTCCCTCGCCGCCCTGCTCACGGTGGCCGAGGACCTCAGCGCCCGGCCGGCCGGCGGCGCGCCACCGGACCTGCGCGCCGTCTCCGCCGAGCTGGACGCCCGCGCCGAGGCCCAGCACGTGCCCGTCGCCCAGGGCGTCACCGTCTCCACCCTGCACTCGGCGAAGGGCCTGGAGTGGGAGTCGGTCGCCCTGCTCGGGGTCCAGGAAGGCTCCCTGCCGTTCGTGCTGGCCACCCGTCCCGAGCAGGTGGAGGAGGAACGGCGGTTGCTCTACGTCGGGGTGACCCGGGCGCGCACGGCGTTGCGCGTCTCCTGGTCGCGCACCCGCAACGGCGGGGGCAGCACGCGCAAGCCGTCGCGCTTCCTCGACCCGGTGCTGCCCGAGAGCGCGCGCGCCGGGCAGTCCGGCCCGTCGGCCCGCCGCGGCCGCAGCCGGGCCTCGGTGCTCTCCCAGCACTGCCGCTCGTGCGGGATGGCGCTCGGCGACGCGGCCGAGCGCAAGATCGGCCGCCACCTCAGCTGCCCCGCCACCTTCGACGACAAGACGATGGCCCTGCTGAAGGAGTGGCGCAAGCAGCAGTCGAGCGAGCAGAAGGTGCCGGCCTTCGTGGTGTTCACCGACGCCACCCTCATCGCCATCGCCGAGGCCCGGCCCCGGAACCGCGCCGACCTGATCAAGGTGCAGGGCCTGGGCCCCACCAAGGCCGAGCGCTACGGCGACGAGGTGCTGGCCATCGTGGCCGACGAGGCCGGCCGCGACGGGGTCTGAGACCCGCGCAGGACACCGACGGGAACAACGGGCGACGACATCGTTAATACCGTTGCGTGCCCTCAGCGCCTCGCCTAGTGTGATCTTCGACCCCGCCAGGGATCATCCGCGCCCGGTAGCCGCACCGGTCCCGACCGCTCGAGAGGAGCTGAGTCCCATGGAGAGCACCACCACCACCCGCACCCGTGAGATTGCTCTGCTCTCGCGCGTCCTCGAGGCCGGCAACGGCTGGCGCGCCGCGGCCGATCAGCGGGGTCGCGGGGACATCTGCGTCCTCAGCGCCAAGCCGTCCTTCCAGGGCGGGGCCATCGCCGTCTTCGACATGGCTGCCGTCACCCCCGTGGTCACCGACCACACGTACTCGACCCGACCGGGATCTCCCTCCTGCAGTCCGCCGGTGTAGCACCACCCACCGACCGCCTCCAGGCCGTGAATCCCAGAACACCGGGAATCACGGCCTTCGTGTTTCCCGCCCCAGACCGAGCACCGGGACCGCCGGCGCTCACAGCAGACAGTGGGAGACATGAACGACACAGGAGGTGCCCTCATGACGGCACCGAGGTGGGACGTGGCGGACGGACCGGGGGCCCTGCCGTGCCACCTGGTCGACCCGGAGGTGTTCTTCGCGGAGAGCCCGGCCGACGTGGAGGCGGCGAAGGCGCTCTGCATCGGCTGCCCGGTGCAGCAGGCCTGCCTGGACGGTGCCCTGGACCGCCGCGAGCCCTGGGGCGTCTGGGGCGGGCAGCTGTTCATCGCCGGGGTGGTCGTGGCGCGCAAGCGTCCTCGGGGCCGCCCGCGCAAGCACCCGGTCGTCGAGCCCTACGCCCCGGCGGCGGCTCGGCAGCAGGGGAAGGAGGCGGCCGCGTGACGCGCCTCGACGAGGGGACCGGTCTGAGCCGGGGCGAGCGGGTGTTCCACGCGCTGCGGCTCTGGCTCGGCCGGGCCCTCTCGTGAGCACCCTTCGGACCGGGACCAGCCTGGTCGTCCCGTCGGAGCCCGACTGCCGCTGGTCCGCCCGACCTGCGCTGGAGGCGCACCGTCCTGGTCACCACCCCGTGGCACAGCCGCGACCCTCGCGGTCGACCGTGGACCCCGGGCGCCCCGCCCTGCGGCGTCCTGCGACCGCGACGCGGCTGTGCCACGCGGTGGTGACCCGGACGGTGCGCCTCCCGGCTCCCGGCCGACGTCCCGGCCGCCGCGGCGGACCGGGGGCTCAGACCTCGGCGTAGCCGGGCAGGAACTCCTCGAGGACGTCGACGAAGGCGGCCCGCACGCCGAGCTGGGACAGCACCGCCAGCCCGCCGAGCCAGACCCGGTGGATGAGCAGGTAGCTGGGCGGCAGGTTGATCTTCAGCCCCATGCCGCCCGACGCCGACAGGTCGCGGACGCGCAGGAACTGCTCGCGCATCCACTCCCGGTTGAACTGGAACTCGGGCACAGCGGCCGGCTCGACGAAGGGCGCCAGGTAGTCCCACAGGTCGTCGGCGTCGACGTCGGCCGCGACGAAGCCCTCGCGGTGCAGCTGGTCGGCGACCTGCCGCGCATCCCCCTGCCGGGCGATCCGCAGGATGGTGCCCATCGCCCGCGGCAGCCCCTCCGGCAGCCGGGAGACCAGCCCGAAGTCGACCACCCCGAGCCGTCCGTCGGGCGTGATCCGGAAGTTCCCGGGGTGCGGGTCGGCGTGCAGCAGGCCGACCCGGCTGGGGCCGGCGAACAGGAACCGCACGTAGAGCAGCCCGACGCGGTTCCGCTCCGCCTCGTCCCGGCCGGCCGCCACCGAGAGCGGCTCACCGTCGATCCACTCGCTGACCATCACCTTGGAGGTGCTGGTCAGCACGTGCGGGACGACGAACTCGTCGCTGCCCGCGAAGCCCTCGGCCGCCTGCTGCTGCGACGCGGCCTCCACGGTGTAGTCGAGCTCCTCGCTGGTCCGCTCGACCAGCTCGTCGACCAGCGGGGTGACGTCCATCCCGCCGGCGAGCGGGGCGAACAGCTTCGAGAGCCGGCGGATCTGCCGCAGGTCCGAGCGCAGCGCCTCGTCGGCCCCGGGGTACTGCACCTTGACCGCCACGGGACGGCCGTCCGCCCAGGTCGCCCGGTGCACCTGGCCGATGGACGCCGCGGCCGCGGGGGCGGGGTCGAAGTCGAGGAAGAGGTCGCGCCAGTCCACCCCCAGCTCGCGGCGCAGCACCGCGTGCACGCGCGACGTCGGCATCGGGGGCGCGTCCTGCTGCAGCTTGGTGAGCTGCTCCCTGTAGGGGCCGGCGATGTCGTCGGGCAGCACCGCCTCGAACAGGCTCATCGCCTGCCCGAACTTCATCGCCCCGCCCTTGAGGTCGCCCAGCACCCGGAACAGCTGCTCGGCCGCGGCCTGCTGCAGGGACGCGCTCACCTGGTCGGCGGACTGCCCGCCGATCCGCCGGCCCAGGCCGACGGTGGCCCGGCCGGCGGCCCCCAGCGGCAACGAGGCCAGCCGGGCGCCCCGCCGGAGGGACGACCGGACCAGCGGATCCCGGTCGTCGTTGCTCATGCGTGCCATTCTGTCGTGCCGGACCAAGTGCAGCCGCAGCCGGCGTGCTGCGGCCAGGCCCGCCAGCGGACCAGGTGGTCGTCCTCGTCGAGGTCCAGCGTCGCCCCGGCCGACTCCGGCACCACCCCGTCGAGGTGCGCGAGCACGTGCGCGGCGGCGACGGCCGCGCCCCAGGCGGCCGGCACCGCGGGAGCCGGCCGGTGCAGCCGCACCAGCTGGGCCAGCAGCACCGGCCAGGCCGGGTCGGCGTCGCGCCGCGTCAGGTCGGTGCAGCGCACGCAGGCGGTGCGACCGGGCAGCACGAGGGGACCGACGGTCACCCCGGTGCCGCTGCTGCGCAGCACCAGGTGCGGCTGGTCGGTCCGCAGCAGGTGCGCGGTGAGCACGCGGTCGACCTCGACGGTGTCGACCACGACCACGGTGAGCAGCAGCGCACCGTCGGGCTTGCTCCAGTGGTCCACCGGCCGCAGCCTGCCCACCCCGCTCGAGCGGGGCAGCGGACCGCCGTCGGCCACGGCTGACGCGTCGGCGGCGTCGGCCAGGTGGAGGTCGAGGCCCGCCTCGAGCAGCAGCTCCGCCAGCCGCTGACCGAGCTGGCCGGTCCCCACCAGCCGGACCGCCCGGGCGGGCGCCCGGTCACCGGGCGTCTCCAGCAGCCCCGCCACGGCCAGCCGGTCGAGGACCTCGGCCACCTCCGCCCGGCTCAGTCCGGCAGCCGCGCCGTGCTCGTCGAGCCGGGCCCGCGCGGTGGCGCCGTCGAGGTGGCGGAGCAGGGCGCGCGGTCCGGCGCCGTGCAGGACGACCGCCCGCCCGGGGTGCAGGCCGACCTGGACGGCGTCCGGGCCCCGGCGCAGCACGGGCGTCCCGGGCCGCAGCCGCGGGCCGGCGGCGCGCGGGGCCGGATCGGCCGGGGTGGGATCGACGGGCGCTGGACCGGGCACGCCAGCAGTGTGCGGGTCGCGGTGCGCTGGACGGCGGCCGTGCACAGGGCCAGGCCCCCCGGACGGCCCGGCGGGGAGGCTCCCGCTCCACGACGTCCCCCGGACGTGCGGCAGGGGCGGTCCGGAGGACCGCCCCTGCAGGGTTCACGGGTGCGGCGCCGGGCGCCGCACGGGTCGAGCTGGGTGGATCAGGCCTTGCCGAGGATGCGGTTCAGGTTCGTCCCGCAGACGGGGCACTTGGCCTTGGCCATCCGGGTGCCCTTCTCGTTGACGTGCACCTCACCGGAGGCCTCGCGCTTCTCCTTGCACTTCACGCAGTAGAACTCACCGCTGTACGTCTCCGCCATGGTCTCTCCTTGCTCGATGTGTCGTGGACGGGTGGGGTCCACGAGACGGTGCTGCCCGCCCGAGGGTCGCATCCGTTCCCGGACGCGTCGCCCGACCGCGGCTGCATCGCTTGGTCGCCGGTAACAATACGACAGGGGCCTCCCGCGTGCGCTCGGCCACGCCGGGCCTGGGCCACGGGTCGGGGAGCGGTGGACGCCCCCGGGACAGACGAAACCTCCAGGAACATCGGCGCCGCTTGCCTTCCCCTGCGAACGGACCGACCATCTGGAGGTTTCGTTCCGGGAACGCTAGTCCCCGGCCCGTGGTCCGTCAAACCCCTCCTGGGCCCGGCTGTCCACCGCCTGTGGACAGGCGTGTGGACGACGTGTGCACCACGCCCAGCGCTCCTGTGGAGGGGGCGTCGTCGCCCGCCCGACACCGTGTGGACACCGCCTCGACACCCGCCGGGCCCGCGCGGCCGTGCCGGCGGCCGACCACCGCGCGCCCGGCGTCCGCCGGTCCGGCGGTAGCGTGGGGCGCCGAGCCGCACCGTCGTCACGCCGCCGTCCGGAAGGGGAGCGCATGGAGCCCACCGCCACCCCGCCCGTGCAGGTGGAGGTCCGCCGCAGCGGACGGCGCACCCGCACCGTGACGGCCTTCCGGGAGGCCGACACCATCGTCGTGGTCATCCCGCAACGGATGTCGCGGGCCGACGAGCGCAGCTTCGTCGACTCCATGGTCGCCAAGGTGCTGGCGCGCGAGGCCCGCACGGCCGCGCCGCGGGGGGACGCCGACCTGCGGGCGCGCGCCGCCGACCTCGCGGCGCGCCACCTCGCGCCCCCGGCCGGCGCCCCGCCCCGGCCCGCGGACGTCCGCTGGGTGACCAACCAGCAGCGTCGCTGGGGCTCCTGCACCCCGGCCACCGGCGTGATCCGGCTGTCGCACCGGCTGCAGCCGATGCCCGCCTGGGTCGTCGACTACGTGCTGGTCCACGAGCTCGCGCACCTGGTCGAGCCCACCCACTCCGCCGCCTTCTGGCGCCTGGTGGCCCGCTACCCCGACGCGGACCGGGCGCGGGGCTTCCTCGAGGGCTACCTCGCCGGGCAGGGCCGCCCGGCCGTCGACGAGGCCGAGGACGACGACGTGGAGGAGCCCGACGGTGCTCGCGGAGCCTGACGGTGCGCGCGCGGAGCCTGACGGGGGGCCCCGCCGCGCGGTCCTCGTGCTGGCCCGGCACGGTGCCGGGGCCGCCGCGCCGCCGGGCGTCGACCCGCAGGACCTCGCCCGGGCCGCCCTGGCGGACAGCTACGAGGTGGTCGCCGACCTCGTCGGTGTGCGGTCGGGGATCGCGGGCGACGCCGACGCGGCCGACCTGCTCTGGCCCGGCGCGCTGCACCTCCCCGGTGCGCCGCTGGCGGCGCTCGCCGCGACGATGCGGGCCGAGGTCGACGAGCTGGTGGTCGTGCCCGGCGACGCGCCCGACCTGCCCGGCCTCGTCCTGGCGAAGGTCTTCAAGGTGCTGCACCGCAGCGACGTCGTGCTGGCCCCCGAGCGGGGCGGGCCGGGCGTCGTCGCGCTGGGCGTCCGGCTGCCGCTGGCGAGCTGGTTGCTGCCGCTCGACCTCGACCTCGACGCCGCCGACCTGCGGACCCGGCTGACGGCGGCGGCCCCCCGGCGGTCGGCCGTCCAGACCGCGCCCGACTGGCACCGGCTGCGCACCCCCGGTGCCCTCGCCCGGCTGGACCCCGGGCTGGAGGGCTGGGAGGAGACCCGGGAGCTGCTCCGGGTCGCGGGCGCGCTCGGCGTGCCCCGCTGATGGTCGACTGGGACCGCGGTGCCACCCTCGCGGTGCGCTTCCGCGCCCACGCCGGCGACCGGACGCACCTCTACGCCGTGGCCATGCGGGCGATGGCCGACGACTGGGAGGCCGGTGGGCCCGTACGGGAGGTCTGCGCGGGCCACGAGGACGCGCCGGAGGGCTCCGCGCTCCAGCTGCGGCTGCTGGCCGGGGTCTTCCGGCTGGTCCTCGAGGGGCGGGCGGATGCGCTGGCGCCCTGGTACGCCTGCCTGGGCGGGGACGCCCCGCCCTCGACGGTGTGGCCGGTGATGAGGGAGGTCGTCGCCGCGCACGTCCCCGAGCTCCGCACCGCGCTGGAGGTGGCGCCGCAGACGAACGAGGTCGGCCGGGCGGCGGCCCTGCTGGTCGGGCTCACCGACCTGGTCGCCCGGACGGGTTGCCGGCAGCTGCGGGTGCTCGAGCTCGGGGCCAGCGCCGGGCTGAACCTGCTGCTGGACCGCTTCCGCGTCACCGGGCCCGGCTGGGCCTGGGGGCCGGCCGACTCCCCGGTGGTGCTGGACGCCGCCGTCGACGGCGCGTTCACGCCGGCGCCGTTCAGGCTGGTCGCCCCGGCCGGCTGCGACGTGGCGCCGGTCGACGCCGGCACCGAGGCGGGCCGGCGGCTGCTGACGTCCTTCGTCTGGCCGTTCGACCTGCACCGGCACGCCCGGCTCGCGGGAGCGCTCGCGGTGGCCGCGCGGCACCCCGTGCGGGTCGACCGCGCCGGCGCCGCGGACTGGCTGGGGGAGCAGCTGGCGGGGACGGGTCCGGCCGCGAGCGGCCGGGACGACGACGCGGTGCTGACGGTGGTCTGGCACTCCGTCACCCGGCTGTACTGGTCACCGGAGGAGGTCGCGGCCGTCGAGCGGGTTCTGGCGGGGCACGGCCGCCGGCGACGGCTGGGCCGGGTGAGCCTCGAGTACGACGACGCGGCCGTGGAGGCCGGGGGGCACCCGGTGCTGACCGGCACGCTGTGGGACCCGTCGGCGGCCGCGGGTGCGGTGCCGCGGCGGCTCGCCACCGCGCACCACCACGGTGTCCCGGTGCGGCTGGAGCTCCCGGTGGGCCGGCCCGGCCGGTCCGGCGTCAGCCCTTGAGCAGGGCGCCCGTCAGCCCGTCGCGGATCATCCGGGCGCCGACCAGCGGCAGCAGCGCGCCGACGAGCGCGCCCTTCACGCCCTTGCCGCGACGCAGCAGCGTGACCTCGACGGTCGTGCCGCCGCGGTCCGGGGTCAACCGGTAGTCCCAGCGGCTGCCCACCGCCCACAGGTTCGAGGCCAGCGTGTCGGCGGTGACGGTGCCGGCCTCGGCGTCCCAGTGGTAGCGCTCGCGCTCCCAGCCGATCCGGTTGCCCTCCGTGACCTCCGCCCAGCCCGGCCCGCTGTCGTGCACCGTCAGGTTCGACGCGTCCACGCCCGGCCAGGCCTCGGCGCGGGCCGGCCCGAAGTCCGTGAGCACGCGGAGCACCCGGTCGGGCGGCAGCGCGGTCCAGAGGCTGGTGCGGACTTCGGGCATGCGGGCTCCTCCGGGCCGGGACGTTGCAGGCACCCTAGGGCCGACGAGGCACCCGGGGCCAGGGTCGACCCGGCCGGAGGACGCCCGCTCAGGCGGGCCGGGGACCCCGGTCGTCCGGGCCCTGCTCGTCCGGGCCCTGGTCGCCGGGCTCGCCGGGCTGCTCGCCGTCGAGCAGCTCCGCGAGCGCGGCGTCGAAGTCCTCGTCGGACTGCTCCTCGGCCGCGTCGCCGGAGACGAAGCCCAGCGGGTCGTCGAGGTCGCCGGTGGTGGGTACGAGGTCGGGGTGCGCCCACACCGCGTCGCGGCCGTCGACGCCCCGCGCCTCCCGGACCGCCGCCCAGAGGTTGGCCGCGTCGCGCATCCGACGGGGCCGGAGCTCCAGCCCGACGAGGGTGGCGAAGGTCGCCTCGGCGGGACCGCCGCTGGCGCGCGAGCGCCGGACGGTCTCGGCCAGGGCGCCCGCGGCGGGCATCCAGGGGGCGGTCGCCTGGGTGACGACGTCGTCCACCCAGCCCTCGACCAGCGCCAGCATGGTCTCCAGGCGCTCGAGGGTGGCCAGCTGCTCCGGGGTCTTCCGCGGCTCGAACAGCCCGCCCTCGAGCGTCGCGCTCAGCTCCTCCAGGTTGGTGGGGTCGATCTGGCTGACCGCCTGCTCCAGCGCCGAGGTGTCGATGGTGATGCCCGCCGCGTACTGCTCGACCAGCACGAGCACCTGCTCGCGGAGCCAGCCGGCGGAGGCGAACAGCCGCTGCCGGGCGGACTCGCGCAGGGCCAGGTAGAGGGTGACGTCGGTGCTGCTCTGCTCGAGGCCCTCGCCGAAGGCGGCGATGTTGGTGGGCAGCAGGGCGACGTGGCCGGGCTCGCTGAGCGGCAGGCCGATGTCGGTCGCGCCGACGACCTCCGCGGCGAGCTGGCCGAGCCCCTGGCCCAGCTGCAGGCCGAACATCGAGGCCCCGGAGCTGCGCAGCATCGGCCGGAGCATCTGCTCCATGCCCGCCATCCCCGGGATCGCGCCGGCCTCGTCGCCCCCGAAGCTGAGCGCCCCCTCCATCGCGTCGGCGATGTGGCTGGCCACCGGCTCGACGAGCCGGCGCCAGACGCCCATGGTGTTCTCGATCCACTCGGCGCGGCTCCAGGCGGCGACGGTCGTGCTGACCCGCGGGAAGCGGGTCGCCTCGTCCAGCCACACCTCGGCGATGGAGACGGCTTCGGTGATGGCGTGCTGCTGCGCCGAGGTCGGGGTCGGGTCCGGACCGAGGGAGGCGGCCGTCTTGCGCGCGGTGTCCTTCGTCACGTCCCAGTTGACGCCCGAGCCCGCCGCCGGGGCGCCGTGGCCGAAGAGCCCGCCCCCACCGGTGCCGGCGCCGAGCATGCCGAAGGCGTTCTGCAGCTGCTGCATGAGGGCGTTCATGTCGCCCGCGCCGCCACCGGCGCCGCCGAGGGAGGAGAAGAGGGCCTCGAACGGGTTCGGGGGCTGACCCTGACCGCCGCCCGAGGCGCTGCCGCCGGACGTGCTGCCGCCGGATGACCCGCCGCCGAGGCGGTAGCCCCGGTTGGGCGATGCGGGCCCGGTGCCCTCCGGGGTGGTGCCCCCGGGGCTCGCGTCGCCGGTCCCGCCCGGCTCGTCCTCGGGCTGGTCGGCGGATCCTGGCTGCCGGTCCTCGGCCATTCCCACTCCTGATGTCTGGCGTCACGACGGGGCACGGACGCGCTCCCTGGTCCGTCCACGGTACGCGCCCGGCTCGCCGCGGGCACGGGGAGCGGGCCGGGCCGAGGCCCGTGATCGCTCAGGGCGCAACCCCTTCCGCACCCGGTCCCGCCAGCGGGCTCGGCTAGGGTCGGGCCATGGCATCAGCAGTGCGGGAGGCGAGCATCGGCGACGCACCGATCAGCGTCGACCGGTTGCTCGGCCTGGTCCGCGAACCGGCCGTCGGCGGTGTCGCCCTGTTCGTCGGGGTGGTCCGCGACCACGACGAGGGCCAGGGCGTCACCTCCCTCGACTACACCGCCCACCCCAGCGCGCAGGCCGCCCTGGCCGCCTGCGCCGAGCGGGTGGCGCAGGCCCACGACGTCCTCACCGTCGCCGTCGAGCACCGGGTCGGGCACCTCGAGGTGGGCGACCTCGCCGTCGTCGTGGCCACCGGGGCGGTGCACCGGGCGGAGGCGCTCGCGGCCTGCCGCCAGCTGATCGATGACCTCAAGTCCGAGGTGCCGATCTGGAAGGAGCAGGCCTTCGCCGGCGGCGGCGTCGCGTGGGTCGGGCTGCCGGCGGCGGACGAGACGTGACCCGTCAGACCTGGACGGCGCTGGTCTCGGCGCTGGTCTTCGTGCTGCTCGCCGTCGCCCTCGTCGTCATCCCGGTGCCCTTCGTCACCTGGGGGCCGGGCAGCACCCGGGACACCCTCGGCGCGGTCGACGGGAAGCCGATCATCGAGGTGCAGGGCATCGCGACCCACCCGACGTCGGGCCGGCTCGACCTCACCGTCGTCTCCGTGACCCCGGCGGGAGCCCGGCTGAGCCTGCCGCAGGCCCTGCTGGCCTACTGGCTGCCGCACCGGGACGCCCTCCCGCTCGACTCGGTCTACGCGCCGGGGAAGTCGGCCGCCGAGGTGCAGGCCGAGGACGCCGACATGATGTCCACCGCCCAGGACGACGCGGTGGTCGCAGCGCTGCGGTCCGACGGCCAGCCGGTGACCGCCCTGCCCGCGATCTTCTCGGTCACGGTCGGCGGTCCGGCGCACACGAAGCTGCTGCCCGGTGACCTCGTGCTCGCCGTCGACGGCGTCCCCACGGAGGACCAGGACGCCGTCAGCCGGCAGATCCGCGCGCACAAGCCGGGGGAGAGCGTCACCTTCACCGTCGTCCGGCAGCGCCGGGAGCAGGAGGTGGCGGTGCCCACCGTCGTCTCCACCACCCAGGAAGGGGTGCCGGTCGTCGGCATCACCCTCGGCACGGGCTACCGCTACGACCCGCGGATCTCCTTCGAGCTGGGCCAGCGGATCGGCGGGCCCAGCGCCGGCCTCGTCTTCGCGCTGGCCATCTACGACAAGATCACCGCGGGCGAGCTGCTGGCCGGCCGCCACGTCGCCGGCACCGGCTCCATCACCCCCGACGGCGAGGTGGGCGGCATCGGCGGCATCCAGGAGAAGATCGCCGGCGCCGAGGACGCGGGAGCGAGCGTCTTCCTGGTGCCGGCGAGCAACTGCGACGACCTGGCCGGGGTCCGGACCGACATGACGCTGGTCAGGGTCGCCACCCTCCGCGACGCCATCGGTGCCCTGGAGACGCTGCAGCAGCCCGACGGCGCGGCCCGCGTCCCGCGCTGCTGACCCACCCGCACCCCACCGAGACCACCGGCGCCCCACCGAGCCAGGACGTGAACCCGATGAGCACCACCCCCCTCGACCCCGCCGAGCAGCACGACGCCCTGGTCGCCGCCCTCGTCGACCTGGAGCGGCACGTCGGCGCCGCCGGCTGGGACCAGCCCGCCCGGCTGTTCGCGCTGGTGCTGACCGACGTCTTCGCCGCCGCCGAGCCCGAGCTGGCGGGCGAGCTGGGGCTGCGGACCACGGCCGAGGGCGGGCCGCCGGGCGCTCTCACCGCCATCGAGCAGGAGGGCTTCGTGCCCACCGACGACCTGGTGGCCGACCTCGAGCAGCTGGAGTGGCCCGACACCGTGTTCGGCTGCGCCGTCAGCGCCGAGCGGACCTTCCTGCCCGCGGGCGCCGAGGCCGACATCCCCGACGACCCGGCGGCGGCCGCGGCCCACGTCGCCGCCCACCCGGACCGCGAGGAGATCCGGGTCGTGGTCGGCGCCGACCGCGCCGGCAACACCCACGGTGTCGCCCGGCTGGTGTCACGACCGGGTGAACTTCTCGGGGCCGAGGACCTCGTGCCGGGGCTCGGTGCGGCGCTGGCGCATACGCTGGCGTGACCGTCCAGGGGGTGGCGGGGAACCCCGCACCCTCCTCGCGCGGTTGTGCGGGCGAGGTCCACGGCGTGCCGGGGATCCCGTCCGGTGTCAGAGAACCCTAGGGAGAGTCGAGTTCGTTGAGCAGCGTACGGATCGGTGGACGCCGGAGTGCCATCCTGCCCACCCTGGTGATCGCGGCCGTCCTGGTCGTGCTCTTCGCCATCTTCACCAGCGTGTGGACCGACCGGTTGTGGTACCGCTCGTTCGACTTCGGCTCGGTGTTCAGCACCATGCTGCTGGCCCGGATCGGGCTGTTCGCGGTGTTCGGCCTGGTGATGGCGGCCTGCGTGGCCGCCAGCGCCGCGCTGGCCTACCGGTTCCGGCCCAAGGTGCGGGTCGGCGCCGCCAGCAGCCCGCTGCTGGAGCGCTACCGGGAGGTGCTCGAGTCCCGCTTCGTCTGGGTCGTGGTGGCCATCGGCGTCGTGCTGGGCCTGTTCGCCGGCGGCGCCGCCAGCGGCCAGATCTTCACCTACCTGGCCTGGCGGCACAGCACCCCCTTCGGGATCACCGACCCCAAGTTCGGCCTGGACATCGGCTTCTTCGTCTTCGGCTACCCCTGGTACCGCTTCGTGCTCTCGTTCCTGTTCGCGGTGCTCGGCTTCAGCGCCGTGGCCTCGGCCCTGGTGCACTACGTGATGGGCGGGCTGCGGTTCTCCGGCTCGCGTCGCGGCGCCAGCGGCGCCGCCCAGGCGCAGCTGTCGGTGCTGATCGGCCTGGCCATCGTCGTCAAGGCCGTCCAGTACTGGTTCGACCGCTACGGCCTGGAGATCCAGAACCAGCAGCTGCTGACCGGCATCAACTACACCGCCGACAACGCGACGGTCACCGCGAAGGCCATCCTCGCGGTCATCGCGGTCATCTGCGCGCTGCTGTTCTTCGCCAACGCCGTGCTCCGCCGCTGGGTGGTGCCGACCATCGGCCTGGTGCTGATGGTGCTGTCGGGGATCGTGCTGGGCGTCATCTACCCGGGGGCCGTGCAGTACTTCAGCGTCCGGCCGAGCGAGCCGACCCGGGAGCGCCCCTACATCGAGCGCAACATCGCCGCGACCCGGGCCGCCTACGCCATCGACGACGTCGAGATCACCAGCTACTCCGCCAAGACCACCGCGACGGCGGGCCAGCTGCGCACCGACGCCGAGGCCCTGCCGGGCATCCGGCTGATCGACCCCAGCGTCGTCGGCCCGGCCTACGAGCAGCTGCAGCAGGTCCGCGGCTACTACGCGTTCCCCGAGACCCTCGACGTCGACCGGTACACGATCAACGGCGCCGAGACCGACGCCGTGGTCGGGGTCCGCGAGCTGAACCTGGCCGGTGTGCCGGGCCAGAACTGGAACAACCTCAAGACCGTCTACACCCACGGCTTCGGGCTTGTCGCTGCCTACGGCAACCGCCGGCAGAGCGGCGGCGAGCCCGAGTGGATCGCCCAGGGCATCCCGCCCACCGGCGAGCTGGACGAGGCCGAGCCGCGGATCTACTTCGGCGAGTCCCCGTCGATCGACTACTCGATCGTCGGCGCCCCGGCGGGGACCCCGCCCGTCGAGCTGGACACCCCGGGTGGCGGTGAGGGCGGCAGCCCGAAGACCTTCACCTACGACGGCTCGGGTGGCGTCGGGATCGGCAGCCTGTGGCGCCGCGTCCTGTACGCCGCCAAGTTCGCCGACGTGAACATCCTGCTGTCCAGCCGGGTGAACGAGGCGTCCAAGATCATCTACGACCGCACCCCCAAGGAGCGCGTTCTCAAGGCCGCGCCGTGGCTGAAGGTCGACGGGGACGCCTACCCGGCCGTCGTCGACAAGCGGATCGTCTGGATCGTCGACGGCTACACGACCTCGAACTCCTACCCCTACAGCCAGCGCGTGCCGCTGAGCCAGGTGACGACCGACTCCCAGACCACGACCTCGGGCGGCGCCGTCGTCGCCCAGCCCAACTCCGACATCAACTACATGCGGAACTCGGTCAAGGCCGTGGTCGACGCCTACGACGGCTCGGTCAAGCTCTACGCCTGGGACACCGAGGACCCGATCCTCAAGACCTGGCAGAAGGCGTTCCCGGGCGTCGTGGAGTCCCGGGACGCGATCTCGCCGGAGCTGAAGGACCACCTGCGCTACCCGCAGGACTTCTTCAAGGTGCAGCGCCAGGTGCTGGCCAAGTACCACCAGACCGACCCGAACAACTGGTACCAGAACTCGGCGCTGTGGGAGGTGCCGAACGACCCGGTGAAGACCGCCGGGCAGGCGAAGGAGTCGCCGTTCTACCTCTCGGTGAAGTGGCCGGAGGACGACCGGGCGATCTTCTCCCTGACCACGGCGTTCGTGCCCCGGGGTCGCTCCAACCTCGCCGCCTACATGGCGGTCAACGCGGACGCGAGCAGCCCCGACTACGGCCGGATGCGCGTGCTGCAGATGTCGGACACCACCCAGATCGACGGCCCGGGCCAGTCCTTCAACGCCATGACGACCAACGAGACGGTGGCCGAACGGCTGCGACCGTTCCAGCAGGGCACCGCGCAGTCGTCCTTCGGGAACCTGCTGACCCTGCCCGTCGGCGGCGGCCTGCTCTACGTGACACCCGTCTACACCCAGCGCCAGGGCAGCACGGGCTCCTACCCGGCGCTGCGGTTCGTGATCGTCCGCTTCGGCCAGTCGGTGGGGATCGGGGACACGCTCCAGCAGGCGCTGGACCAGGTGTTCAAGGGTGACTCCGGCGCGTCGACCGGTGAGGACGAGCCGGCCGAGCCCACCCAGCCCGGGACGGGGACGCCGAACAGCTCGGCGGCCACCGAGGCGCTGGACGAGGCCCAGTCGGCCTTCGAGGCCGCCGACAAGGCCCTGACCGCCGGCGACCTGGGCACCTACCAGAGCCGGATCGAGGAGGCCCAGGCCGCCACGGAGCGGGCGCTCCGGGCGATGGGCCGCTAGGACCGGACCGGTCGACGACGAGCCCCCCGGGGGGACCCGGGGGCTCGTCGTGCGTCCGCGTGCGCCGACGAGCGGAGGGCCGGGCCCGGTGCCGCCGCCGTCAGCGCGGGCGGACCTCGAGGTCGGGGAACCCGACCGCCCGCAGCGGCTCCGCGACCACGTCGGCGTCGCCGACGACGACCAGGCCCAGCTCGTCGAGCCGGACCAGCTCCTGGAAGGCGCGGGTGGCGGAGGCGGGGGTGACGTCGGCGAGCGCGGCCAGCGAGCGGTCGACGTAGTCCACCGGCAGCCCCAGCAGCAGGTTGGTGCCGGCCTGCTCGGCGACGCCGTCGGCGGTGGCGTAGCGCAGCGGGGAGACCCCGACGAAGTAGGCGACGGCCTCGCGGACCTCGTCCTCGGTGAAGGGCCGCTCCGCCGTCTGCAGCAGCTCCCGGGTCAGCCGCAGCGCGTCGGCGACGACCTCGGTCCGGAACGAGCCCTGGACGGCGAAGCTGCCCCCGGACCGCATCGGCGAGAACGCCATCCGGACGCCGTAGGTGTAGCCCTTGTCCTCTCGCAGCACGGCGTTCAGCCGGGACAGGAAGGCGCCGCCCATCGCGTAGCTGGCCACGGTGAGGTCGGCCCACCGCGGGTCGGTGCGGTCGACGCTGAAGGCGCCGAACCGCACGTCGGCCTGGACGGCGCCGGGCCGGTCGACGACGACCGTGCTGCGGCCCCCGGGGGCGGGGGCCCGGTAGGGGACCCGGACCTGCGCGTCGTTGCGCCAGCCGCCCAGGTGCGTCTCGGCCAGGGCGACCGGGTCGAGGCCCGAGAAGTCGCCCGCCAGCACCAGCGTCGCCCCGGCCGGACCGTAGTGGCGCGCGTGGAAGGCCCGGACGGCGTCCGGCGTGACCGCGGCGACCGTCGCCGCCTCGCCGCCGTTCATCCGGGACGCCCGGCTGCCGGCGTCGAAGGTCACTGCCTTGAAGGTGTGGGTGGCCGTCTGCGCGGAGTTGGCCTGGGCCTGCTCGATCTCGGCCAGCCGCAGCGTGACGTGCCGGCGGACGTCGTCGTCGGCCAGGGCGGGGGTGGTGACCGCCTCGGCGAAGAGCTCCAGCGCGCGGTCCAGCCGGGAGGCCGGGACGTCCAGCACCAGCTGGGTGCCGGCCAGGGTCAGCTCGACGCCGAAGCCGGCCCCCTCGGTCTCCACCAGCTCCGCGAACTCCTCGCCCGGGTGCGCGCGGCTGCCCTCGTCGAGGACCCGCGCGGTGATCGTGGCGACCCCTTCGAGGTCGCGCTCCTCGGCGTCCAGCGGCAGGTCGAGCACCAGGTGCGCGGACACGACGTGCTGGCCCGGCCGGTCGAAGGTCAGGGTCCGGATCCCGTTCCGGAGGGCCCCCTCGACGGGCGTCGGGAAGGACCAGGCGCCGGGCGGGCCGACCGGCGGCTGGGACGGGGAGGTGGTCACGCGTGCTCCTGGCGGTAGGTCAGGGTGGCGCGCTGGTCGCTGCGGACGACCGAGCCGACGGCCTCGGCCACGTCGTCGAGGGTGAGGGCGTTCACCTCGGCGATCCGGGTGTTGACCAGCGCGGGGTTGCGGTGAAGGGTCGCGTGCTCGCCGAGCGCGTCGGCCCGCGAGTCGACCCGCGCCAGCTCGTGCAGCCAGTGCCGCTCGAACTGGGCCTGCGCGCGGCGGAGCTCGCGCTCGGTGGGCAGCGTGGTGGCCAGCCGGTCGACCTCGGCCACCAGGGCCTCCTCGACCTGCTCGACCGGGACCCCGTCGCGGGCGCGGGCGTAGGCGAAGCCGTAGGAGGTGCCGCCGATGAGGCCGAGGGCGGTGGCCCCGGAGCTCTCGGCGACCTCCGCGCCGCGCACCAGGCTCTTGTGCAGCCGCGAGGTCTGGCCGTGCCCGAGGACGGAGAAGGCCAGGTCGACGGCGTCGAAGGCCGGCGTCCCGCGGACCGGGAGCCGCCAGCTCAGGTAGACGGCCTCGGCCGGGACGTCGGCGGCGGTCTCGTCGCGCTCGGCGCCGGTGAGCGGCGGCAGCGGCGGCACGGCGGCCCGGGTCGGCTGCTGGCCGCTGTGCAGGCCGCCGAAGTAGGCGTCCGCCCGGGCGAAGGCCTCGTCCGGTTCGACGTCACCCACGATGGAGAGGACGGCGTTGCTCGGCATGTAGTGGGTGCGGAAGAACGTCTGGACGTCCCCGAGCGTGGCCGCGTTGAGGTCGTCCATGGAGCCGATGGTGGTGTGGCCGTAGGGGTGGTCGGCGGGGAAGGTCAGCGCGATGAGCCGCTCCATCACGTCGCCGTAGGGCACGTTGTCGTAGCGCTGGCGCTTCTCCTCCTTCACCACCTCGCGCTGGTTGTCCAGGCTCTCCTGGGTCATGGTGTCCAGCAGGCCCGCCAGCCGGTCGGCCTCCAGCCACAGGGCGAGGTCCAGCCCGCCCGTCGGCAGCGTCTCGAAGTAGTTCGTGCGGTCGAACCAGGTCGTCGCGTTCACCGACGCGCCCGCGGCCTGCAGCAGGCCGATGTGCTGCCCGGACGGGACGTGCGTCGAGCCCTGGAACATCAGGTGCTCGAAGAGGTGGGCGAACCCGGTGCGGCCGGGCTCCTCGTGCCGGGACCCGACGTCGTACCAGAGGTTCACCGCCACCGTCGGGGTCTGGTGGTCGGGGCTGGCGACGACCCGGAGGCCGTTGGTCAGCGTGCGCTGGACGATCGGGTAGGCGAGCGTCGCGCCGGCGCCGGAACTCATGGCCCCATCACAGCACGAGGCACCCGACCGGGCGTGCCGCAGGGCCGCGCCCGGACGGCGCCGTCGCTACCGTGGTGGCCGTGCTGATCGCCGAGGAGCTCCTGCTGCTGGCCCTGGACGACACGACTGGACGCCGGCTGGTGGGCACCGACCGGCTGGACCCGGCGCTGGGCGGCGCGCTGGTCGCCGAGCTGGCGCTGGCCGAGCGGATCGGGGTCACCAGCGACGAGGAGGGCTGGTCGCGGCGGGGCCGGGTCACCGTGACCGACCCGCGGCCGACCGACGACGCCGAGCTGGACCGCGCCCTGGCGGCCGTCGTCGCGGCCGAGGGGCGCCGGGTGAAGGACCTGCTGAGCGGGATGTCGAGCCGGCGGATCACCAAGGGCCTCCGCGAGCGGCTGGCGGAGCGGCTGGCGCGGGCGGGGGCGCTGGAGCGGGTGGAGGAGAAGGTGCTCGGGCTGTTCCCCTGGACCACCTGGCCGGCTCGGGACCGCGGCCCGGAGGACGAGGTGCGGCGCCGGCTGCACGGCGCCCTGGTCGCCGGCACCACCCCGGCCGAGCGCACCGTCGTGCTGGTCGCCCTGCTCCGGGTGGCGGGGCTGCTGCCCAAGGTGCTGCCCGACCAGGACCGGCGGCTGGTCCAGCGGCGGGCGAAGGAGCTCAGCGAGGGCGACTGGGTCGCCAAGGCGGTGAAGCAGGCCCTGGACGAGGTCGCGGCCGCGACCACGGCGGCGGCCGCCGGCGGCGCCGGCTGAGCCGGGCCGGACGAGCCGTGGACGAGCAGGGACCAGACGACGACGTCGTCCACGGCGTGGCTGCGGAACGCGTGAACGGGTGGTGGGTGCACCCACCCTTCGCTCACCCGGTGTCGGGAGCGGGAGCGGGAGCGGGAGACGGCGGCAGCAGGCCGGCGGCCCGGGCCGGCTCGGCGTAGGCCGCGGCCAGGGTCGCCGTCGTCTCGTGCGCGTTCAGCCCGCTCGGGTTGGGCACCACCCACAGCCGAGCGCCCTCCAACGGCTCGGGCTGCTCGCCCCCGCGGGCCCCCGGGTGGCCGAACGCCGTCCGGTAGGCGGTGATGCCCAGCACGGCCACCACCCGTGGGGTGTGCGTGCGGACGAAGGTGCGCAGCCGCGCGGCCCCGGCGCGCAGCTCCTCGGCGTCGAGCTCGTCGGCCCGGACGGTCGCCCGGTTCACCAGGTTGGTCTGGCCGATGCCGCGGCGGACGAAGTAGGCGCGGTCGTCCTCGGTCATCCCGGCGGCCCGGTCGAGGTCGCGGTCGATGATGCCGGCCAGCCGCAGCGCCGGGTAGAAGCGGTTGCCCGGGTGCGAGAAGTGGGTGCGGGTGCCGGCGGTCCACAGGCTCGGGTTGATGCCGACGAACACCAGCCGGACGTCCGGTCCGGCGAGGTCGGGGACCGCCCGGTCGCGGAAGCTCTCCAGCTCCGCTCGGGTGAACTTCACCGTCCGAACCTACCGGTAGCGTGACCGCCATGACCGCGACCCCGATCGACCTCGGCCGCCCCGTGGCCGGTGACGTCGTCGAGCTGATCCTCGACGACCACCGCCGCTTCGAGACCCTGCTGCGCCAGCTGCGGGACGCCAGCTCCGACCGGGACGCGGTCCGCCGGGCGCTGGCCGCCCTGCACGTCGCGCACGCCGAGGCCGAGGAGCGCCACGTCTACCCGACGCTGCGCGACGACCACGCGATCGGCGACCACGAGGCCCAGCACGGCGAGCACGAGCACGCCGAGGGCAACCAGGCGCTGCTGGACGTGCTCGAGCTGACCAGCGTCGAGGGCGAGGAGTTCGACGAGGCGGTCGAGGAGCTGTCGCGGCTGATCAACCACCACCTCACCGAGGAGGAGCTGACGATCCTCAACCCGGCCCGCGCGAAGGTCTCGGCGCCGGAGCTCGCCGAGCTGGGCACCGTGTTCGCCACCGAGCGCAACGCGCTGATCGACGGCGACTGCGGCCGGCTGGACAACGTCCGGGCGATCGTGGCCCGCGCCGAGCAGGAGGGCCTGCTCGACGAGGACGCGGAGGACTGACCCACCGGCCCCGGCCGCAGGGTCGGGCGTCCGGTCTCAGCCGGCGTCGAGCAGCGGCTGCAGCAGCAGGGCCAGGTGCAGCCAGGTCCGGTCCTGCCCGTCGCCGAAGCGCAGGCCGGTGAGCGTCTCCACCTTGGTCAGCCGGTAGTACAGCGTCTGCCGGTGGACGTGCAGCGCCTCGGCGGCCTCCTGGACGTTGCCGGCGCGGTCGAGGTAGGTGAGCACGGTGCGCACCAGCTCGGGGTCGCCGTGCTCGAGCAGCCGGCGCACCGGCGGGTCGAGCACCAGCGGGGCCAGCTCGTCGCGGGGCAGCGCGGCCAGCAGCCGGTAGAGGCCGAGCTCCGACCAGCGCGCCACCGGGCCGAGGGCCGGCACCGCCGCCCCGACGCGCGCCGCGAGCCGGGCCTCCAGCCAGCTGCCGCGCAGCTCGGCCGCGTCGGGCCGCGGGGAGCCGAGGCCGGCGACGAGCTGCCCCGGCCAGTCCGAGGGCAGCTCCGCGGCGTACAGCTCCAGGGCCCGGACCGCGGCCTCCTCCGCGAGGCCGGCGCCCTCCGCGTCCCGGACCGGGACGACCAGGGTGGTGCTGGTCGCGCCGCGCCCGGTCAGCACCGCGCGCGGCAGGCTCCACAGGTTCGGCGCCAGCGGGGCCGGGGTCGGCCCACCGAACGCGCCCACCACGACCGCCACGACCGGGGTCCCGCGCTCCAGCACCCCGGCGTCGGCCGTCCGCTCCGCCGCCAGCAGGGCCTTCTCCAGGTCGGGGGAGACGAGGTCGGCGACGGCGTAGGCGGTGTCGTCCTGCTGACGGCTGGCCGCGGCGAGGTAGGACGCGGCGTGCTCGGCGAGGGCCGCCGCCCGCCGCACGGCCGGGTCGTCCAGCGCGGTCGCCTCGTCCAGCGCCCACAGGTAGCCGTAGGTCACGCCCCGCCAGCGGCAGGGCAGGCAGAGCCGGGACCGGACGCCCTGCGCCGGGTCGGCCGGGGTGCGCAGCGGGTCGGGGCTGGTGGCGATCCCGAACTGCTCGAACCAGTCCCGGATGGGCCGGGTGGAGGTGCGCAGCAGGATGGAGCTGCGCCGGACGGCGTCGACCTCGGAGCGCTGGGTGCCGTAGCCCACCAGGTTGAAGTCACGGTCCTCGAGGGTGACGTCGGCGCGGAGCAGGCGGGACGTCTCGTCGACGATGTCCTGGAGCTCTGGTCGCACGGCGTGGCCCCCTGTCACCTGGCTTCGCCAATCGTCTGAGGATCAGCCTGATCACCGTGGCATCTGTGCGTAGACGTGTCCAGAGCCGTGCCGTTGGATGAACGGCAGGGGCCGTGCGCGCCCCGCCGCACCGCCCGGCCCGGTCGAGGACGACGGCGACCGGTCCACCCAGCAGCGTCAGGCCCGCCTGACCGGACCTCAGGGGACTCCATGCAGGCAGCACCGACCGAGCTCAAGAAGGGCCTGAAGCAGCGGCACCTGACCATGATCGCGATGGGCGGGGTGATCGGCGCCGGCCTGTTCGTCGGCTCCGGCACCGTGATCGGCGAGGCGGGCCCCGCGGCGTTCCTCACCTACGCCATCACCGGTCTGCTGATCATCCTGGTGATGCGGATGCTCGGGGAGATGGCCACGGCCAACCCGTCCACGGGGTCCTTCGCCGACTACGCCCGGCAGGCGCTGGGCGGCTGGGCGGGGTTCTCGGTCGGCTGGCTCTACTGGTACTTCTGGGTGATCGTCATCGGCTTCGAGGCGGTGGCCGGCGCGAAGGTGCTGCAGTACTGGGTCGACGCGCCGCTGTGGCTGATGTCGCTCATCCTGATGGCGCTGATGACCCTCACCAACCTGTTCTCGGTGTCCTCGTTCGGGGAGTTCGAGTTCTGGTTCGCGGGCATCAAGGTCGCGGCCATCGTGGTCTTCCTCGTCCTCGGCGGGGTGTTCGTGCTGGGCCTCTGGCCCGGCAAGGACCTCGACTTCAGCAACCTCACCCAGCAGGGCGGGTTCTTCCCCAACGGCATCGGCACGATCTTCTCCGCCGTCGTCGTGGTGATCTTCTCCATGGTCGGCGCCGAGGTGGCCACCATCGCCGCGGCCGAGTCGCCGGACCCCGGTCGCTCCATCGCCAAGGCCACCAACTCGGTGATCCTGCGCATCGCGGTGTTCTTCGTCGGCTCGATCTTCCTGCTGGCGGTCATCCTGCCGTGGAACTCCGCCGACCTGGCCGCGTCGCCCTACGTCGCCGCGTTCCAGCAGATGGGCATCCCCTACGCCGACGACATCATGAACGCCGTCGTGCTGACGGCGGTGCTGTCCTGCCTCAACTCCGGGCTGTACACGTCCTCGCGGATGCTGTTCGTGCTGGCGGCCCGCCGGGAGGCGCCGGCCGCGCTGATGGAGGTCAGCCGCAGCGGCGTGCCGCGGGCCGCCATCCTGGCCTCGACCGTCGTCGGCTTCCTCTGCGTGATCGCGGCGGCGGTGTCGCCCGAGCGGGTGTTCTCCTTCCTGCTCAACTCCTCCGGCGCGGTCATCCTCTTCGTCTACCTGCTGATCGCGATCTCGCAGATCATCCTGCGGCGGCGGACCTCGCCCGAGAAGCTGACCGTCAAGATGTGGGCCTTCCCGGTGCTGTCGTTCGTCGTGGTCGCGGCCATCGTGGCCGTGCTCGTGCAGATGGCCTTCGACGAGGACGCCCGCACCCAGCTGCTGCTGAGCCTGGCGTCGTGGGCGCTCGTCATCGCCCTGTTCTTCGCGACCCGCCGGCTGCGCAACCGGGCCCCGCGGGAGGCCGTCGACCAGGCGCCCGGGCCGGACGGCGCGGCCGCCCAGCGGGTGCTGGTGCTGGCCAACGAGACGGTCGAGGGCGCGGAGCTGATGGACGAGCTGCGGGCCATCGACCGCTCGGGCGCCGCCCGGTACTTCGTCTGCGTGCCGGCGAACCCGATCGACACCGGGCAGGCGATGCACCAGGGCGCGGCCTTCGTGTGGCAGGCGACCACCGAGGCGGCGCAGGCCCGCCTGGACCGGACCCTGGAGCTGCTGCGCCGGGAGGGCCTGGAGGCCGACGGCGCCCTCGGCAGCTACAAGCCGCTGCGGGCGCTGGCGGACGCCGTCGACAGCTTCCACCCCGACCGGCTGGTGATCTGCACGCTGCCGCCGGACCGGTCGGCGTGGCTGCGCTACGACGTGGTCGACCGGGCCCGGGAGGCCCACGACCTGCCGGTGACGCACGTCGTCGTCCAGTCCGCCGCCGTCGGTGTCTGAGCCGGCGCAGGTCCGGGGGAGCCGGCGATGACCATCCTGGTCGCCCTCGCCCCCGGTGAGCGGGGGTCGTCGGCGCTCGACCTCGGGGCGGTGCTGGCCCGCTCCGCCGGGGAGGACGTCGTCGTGGTCACCGTCGTGCCCACGCCCTGGCCGCCGAGCCCCTACCGCGTGGACGCGGAGTTCCAGGCGCTGCAGGAGCGGTCCGCCCAGGAGGTGCTCGACCAGGCCCGGACCCGGATGGGCGACGACCTCGCCGTCGAGTACCGGGTGCGGCGGGACCGCTCGGTCCCGGCGGGCCTGCTCGAGGTGGCCCAGCAGGTCGGCGCCGCCCAGGTGGTGCTCGGCTCGTCGGCGTCCAGCGGCTACGGCCGGGTCAGCCTCGGCGGGGTCGCCGACCGCCTCCTGCACAGCTCGGAGGTGCCCGTCGCGCTCGCCCCCGCCGGCTACGTCGCCCGCGACGGCACCCGCGTCCGCCGGGTGACGGTCGCCTTCGGCCGGTCCGACGGCGACACCGACCTGCTGCGGACGGCGGCCGGGGTGGCCGACCGGATCGGCGCCACGCTGCGGGTGGCCTGCTTCGCCGTGCACCCGGTCAACGTGTTCAGCGGCGCGGTCCCCGGTGGCGCGGACGCCCTGGTGGCCGGGGAGTGGCGCCGGGTGCTGCAGGACGACGTCGACCGGGCCCTGCGGGCCGGCGCGGTGGCCACCCGGGTCGAGACCGTCGTCGGCCAGGGCGACTCCTGGCCCGGCGCGCTCACCGACGTGCCCTGGGCCGAGGGCGACGTGCTGGCCATCGGGACCTCGAGCTCGGCGATCAGCCGGTTCTTCCTCGGCTCGCACGCCTCGAAGATCGTCCGGAGCTCGCCCGTGCCGGTGGTGCTGACCGCGCGCGGATGACCGGGGACCCGACGCTCAGCCGCGGCTGACCAGCGAGCGCAGGAAGAACACCAGGTTCGCGGGGCGCTCGGCCAGCCGGCGCATGAAGTAGCCGTACCACTGGTCGCCGTACGGGGTGTAGACGCGGACGTGGTGCCCCTCGGCGACCAGCCGGCGCTGCTCGGCGTCCCGGATGCCGTAGAGCATCTGGAACTCGTAGTCGTCCGGCCCGCGCCCCGTCTCGGTCACGAGGGCCAGCGCGGCGTCGATCAGGGCCGGGTCGTGGCTGGCGACCATCGGGTAGCCCGCGCCCCGCATCAGCACCTCCAGGCACCGCGCGTACGAGGCGTCCACCTCGGCCGCGCCCTGGAAGGCCACCGACGCGGGCTCGGCGTAGGCGCCCTTGCACAGGCGGACCCGCGAGCCGGTCCCGGCCAGGCTCCGGCAGTCGTCCTCCGTGCGGTGCAGGTAGGCCTGCAGCACCGTCGCCACCGTGGGGTGGTCCTCGCGCAGCGCGCGGACGACCGCCAGCGTCGCGTCGGTGGTGGTGTGGTCCTCGGCGTCCACGTTCACCCACACCCCGGCGGCGTCAGCGGCCCGGCAGAGGGTGCGGGCGTTCGCCAGGGCGACCTCGTCGCCGTTCCCCGGCAGCGCCTGGCCGAGGGCGGAGAGCTTGAGCGAGATCTCCAGCGCCGGCACCGCCGACCCGGCCGGCACGGGCAGGTCGGCGTAGGCGCGCAGCAACGACAGGTAGGCCTGCACGGTGGCCTCGGCCTGGGCGGCGTCGGTGGTGTCCTCGCCGAGGTGGTCGACCGAGACGAAGCGGCCCGACGCCAGCAGGGCCGCGGCGGCCTCCACCACCGAGCGCTCGGACTCCCCGGGCACGAAGCGGTCGACGACGCGGCGGGTGAGACCCAGCCGGCTGACGGTCCGCCCCAGCCGCGGTGAGCGACCGGCGGCCAGCAGCACGGGCCGCAGCGGGTTGGCCAGGACGGGGTGGTCGAGCAGCGCGGCCATCAGGCGGACTCCCGCCCCGCCGACTCGCGCTGGGCCCCCGTCTGCGGCCCCTGGTGGGCGTAGCGGTGGTCGGTCGCCGGGACGAACGTCTCCTTGATGGTCCGGGCCGACGTCCAGCGCAGCAGGTTCTGCGCCGAGCCGGCCTTGTCGTTGGTCCCGGACGCCCGACCCCCGCCGAACGGCTGCTGGCCGACGACGGCGCCGGTCGGCTTGTCGTTGACGTAGAAGTTGCCCGCGGCGAAGCGCAGCGCGTGGCTGGCCTCCTGCACGGCGTGCCGGTCCGTGGCGATGACCGCTCCCGTCAGCGCGTACGCCGAACCCCGGTCGACGGAGCCGAGCAGGTCGCCCCAGGCGCCCGGCGCGCGGTCGTCGTAGACGTGCACGGACAGGATCGGGCCGAAGTACTCGGTGCGGAACGCCTCGTCGGACGGGTCGTCGCCGAGCAGCACCGTCGGCTGGACGAAGTAGCCCTCGCGGTCGTCGTAGCTGCCGCCGACGGGGATGGTGATGCTGCTGGTGGCCTTCGCGCGCTCGATGGCCGCGACGTTGCGGTCGAAGGCGCGCTGGTCGATGACGGCGCCGCCGTAGTGGCTCAGGTCGGTGACGTCGCCGTAGCTGAGCCCACCCACCTTGGCGACGAGGTCGTCGCCCATCCGGTCCCAGACCGAGCGGGGGACGAAGGCCCGCGAGGCCGCCGAGCACTTCTGGCCCTGGTAGTCGAAAGCGCCCCGGATCAGCGCGGTGGTGAGCACGTCGGGGTCGGCGGAGCTGTGCGCGACGACGAAGTCCTTGCCGCCCGTCTCCCCGACCAGCCGCGGGTAGCCGGCGTAGCGGCCGATGTTGGCGCCGACCTGGCTCCACAGCGACTGGAAGGTGGCCGTCGAGCCGGTGAAGTGGATGCCGGCCAGCCGGGGGTCGGCCAGGGCCACCTCCGAGACCAGCGGGCCGTCGCCCAGGACGAGGTTGATCACCCCGTCCGGCAGGCCGGCCGCCTCCAGCAGCTGCAGCGTGAGGTACGCGGCGACCGCCTGGGTCGGCGACGGCTTCCACAGCACGGTGTTGCCCATCAGCGCGGGCGCGGTGGGCAGGTTGCCGGCGATGGCGGTGAAGTTGAACGGGGTGATCGCGTAGACGAAGCCCTCCAGGGGCCGGTACTCCACCCGGTTCCACACGCCGGGGGAGGAGACCGGCTGGTCGGCGAGGATCTGGGCGGCGAAGTGCACGTTGAAGCGCAGGAAGTCGACCAGCTCGCAGGGGCTGTCGATCTCGGCCTGGTAGGCCGTCTTCGACTGGCCGAGCATCGTGGCGGCGGCGATCGTCTCCCGCCACGGGCCGGCCAGCAGGTCGGCGGCGCGGAGGAACACCGCGGCACGCTCGTCGAAGGGGAGGTCGCGCCAGGCCGGCGCGGCGGCCTGACAGGCCTCCACGGCGTCGGCGACATCGGCGTGCGTGGCGTCGGTGTAGCGCCCGATCACCGCGGCGTGCCGGTGCGGTTGGACCACCTGCTGCTCCGCGCCGGTGGCGCGGCGGCGGCGGCCGCCGATCACCTGCTGGAGGTCCTGCGGGGTGGCGGCGAGCTCGGCGAGCCTGGCCTCCAGCCGGGCCCGCTCGGGGCTGCCCGGGGCGTAGTCGTGCACCGGCTCGTTGGTCGGAACGGGCACGACGGTGGCGGCGTCCACGGGATCTCCTCGAGGTGGGCGGGGGTGGAGGACTCCATCCAAGCCGCGAGGAGCCGCCGACGTCTCAGCCGACGGGCTGAACTCCGGCTCTAGACTTCGTCCGATCCGACAAAGGAGGAGCGTGGTGACCACGACCGACGCCGGGGCCTCCCCGGCCTGGACGCCCGGCCGGGTGCCGCTGGACGCGCTGCTCCGCGCGCTGGCACCGGCCTCGGCCGAGCTGGTCGTCCCCGGACCGGCCCCGGTGGAGGTGGCGACCGTCGCGCTGGTGGACGCCGACGACCTGGCGGACCCGGCGACGCGCCCGCGGGGACCCGCCGAGCTGTGGTTGCTGGCCGGCGTCCCGGCGGCCGACGCGGCGGGCTGGCTGGCCGGCCGGCCGGCCGAAGGGCGTCCCGCCGCGGTGCTGACCAAGGCCGCGGGCCGGGCGCCGGCGCTGGTCGCCGCGGCCCGGGCCGCCGGCGTCGCGCTGGTGGGCGTGCACCCGCAGGCGCGCTGGGAGCAGCTGCTGGCCACCGCCCGCGACCTGCTCGAGCGCTCGCTCGGCGGCGCGGACTCCCCGCTGGCCCGCGGTACCGCCGGCGTCGACACCGACCTGGCGGGACTCGCGCAGACGCTCTCCGCGCTGACCCGCGGGATGGTGAGCATCGAGGACGAGCACGCGCGGGTGCTGGCCTACTCGGCCTCCGACGACGCCGCCGACGAGCTCCGCCGGCTGTCGATCCTCGGCCGCGCCGGCCCGCCCCGGTACCTGGAACGGCTCCGGGCCTGGGGGGTCTACGACCGGCTGCGGCGCTCCGACGCCGTGGTCGAGGTGCCCGCCGACGCCGAGCTGGGCCTCCGACGGCGGCTGGTGGTCAGCATGCGCGAGACGGTCGCCGAGGTGCTGCCGGGCCGGCCGCCCCGGCCCCGGCTGCTGGGCACCATCTGGGTGCAGGAGGGCGCGGCAGCGCTCGCGCCCGACGCGGAGGCGGTGCTCCGCGGGGCGTCGGCCGTCGCGGCGCGGCTGATCACCCGCGCCCGGGACGCCCCCACGCACGAGGCCGTGCAGATCCAGCGGCTGCTCGGGGCGCGCGGCGGCGGGGTCGACGTCCCCTCGCTCGCGGCCTCGCTCGGCCTCCCGACCGGGGGCCCGGCCGTGGTCGTCGGCTTCGGCGCCGTCGGCCCGGCTCCGGCCGAGCTGCTGGGGGAGCGGGCGGACGCGCTGCGGCTGCACGCGAGCGCGTTCGCGCGCGAGTCGCTGGTCACCACCCTGGGCGACCGGATCTACCTGCTGCTGCCGCGGGCGGGGACGGCGACCGCCGTGGCGGGCTGGACCAGCGGGGTGCTCGGCCGGCTCCGCAGCCGACCGGGTGCCGGTCTGCGGGCGGCCGTCGCGGCCCCCGTGGCCTCGCTGGCCGAGGTGCCGTTGGCGCGGGCCGAGGTCGACCGGGTGCTCGACCAGACGCCGGCGGAGGAGGGCGTCACCACCCTGGCCGACGCCCGGACGGCGGTGCTGCTGGGCGAGGTCCTCGACCTGGTGGCCGCGGAGCCGGCGCTCCGCGACCCCCGGCTGGACACGCTGCTGGCCTACGACGCGCGCCACGGGTCGGCCCTGCGGTCGAGCGTCGAGGCCCACCTGCGCCACTTCGGCGACGTCCGCGCCGCCGCCACCGAGCTGAGCGTGCACCCCAACACCCTGCGCTACCGGCTGCGGCGGGCCGAGCAGCTGCTGGGGATGGAGCTGGCCGACGCCGACACCCGGCTGCTCGTCGAGCTGCAGCTGGCGGTGCTGCGCCGGTCGCCGCGCTGACCGCGGTGGCTGGCGGCTGGACGCGGTCGCGGACGGGGCGTCGAGCGACGAGGATGGTCCCATGACGACTCCGAACACCCCGGCCGACGGCACCGCAGCCCAGGTCGGCACCGACCGGGTGAAGCGCGGGATGGCCGACATGCTCAAGGGCGGCGTGATCATGGACGTGGTCACCGCCGAGCAGGCCAGGATCGCCGAGGACGCCGGGGCGGTCGCGGTGATGGCGCTGGAGCGGGTGCCCGCCGACATCCGTGCGCAGGGCGGCGTGTCCCGGATGAGCGACCCGGACATGATCGACTCGATCATCGCCACCGTCTCGATCCCGGTGATGGCGAAGGCCCGGATCGGGCACTTCGTCGAGGCCCAGGTGCTGCAGTCCCTCGGCGTCGACTACGTCGACGAGTCGGAGGTGCTGACCCCGGCCGACTACGCCCACCACATCGACAAGTGGTCGTTCACGGTGCCCTTCGTCTGCGGGGCGACGAACCTCGGCGAGGCACTGCGCCGGATCAACGAGGGCGCGGCGATGATCCGGTCCAAGGGCGAGGCGGGGACCGGTGACGTCTCCAACGCGACCACGCACATGCGGACGATCCGCGGCGAGATCCGCCGGCTGCAGAGCCTGCCCGCCGACGAGCTGTACCTCGCGGCCAAGGAGCTGGGTGCGCCCTACGCCCTCGTCGCCGAGGTCGCGGCCGCCGGGAAGCTGCCGGTGGTGCTCTTCACGGCCGGCGGCATCGCCACCCCCGCCGACGCGGCGATGATGATGCAGCTCGGCGCCGAGGGGGTCTTCGTCGGCTCCGGCATCTTCAAGTCGGGCAACCCCGAGCAGCGGGCGGCGGCCATCGTCCAGGCCACCACGTTCTTCGACGCCCCCGACGTCATCGCCAAGGTGTCCCGCGGACTGGGCGAGGCCATGGTGGGCATCAACGTCGACGACATCCCGCAGCCGCACCGGCTGGCCGAGCGCGGCTGGTGAGCGGGCCGCTCGTCGGCGTCCTCGCCCTGCAGGGGGACGTCGTCGACCACGAGCGCGCCCTCACGGCCTGCGGGGCGACGACCCGGCGGGTGCGCCGCGCCGCGGAGCTGGCCGGTCTCGACGGCCTGGTGCTGCCGGGGGGGGAGTCCACGGCCATCGACACCCTGGCGCGGGTGACCGGCCTGCGCGGGCCGTTGCGGGCGGCGCTCGCCGCCGGCCTGCCCGCCTACGGCTCGTGCGCGGGGATGATCCTGCTGGCGGCCGAGCTGCTGGACGGCCGGCCGGACCAGCAGACGTTCGGCGGCCTGGACGTGGCGGTCCGGCGCAACGCGTTCGGGCGGCAGACCGACTCCTTCGAGGCCGACCTCGACGTCTGCGGCGTGCCGGGCGGGCCCGTCCACGCGGTGTTCATCCGGGCGCCCTGGGTGGAGCGGTCAGGACCGTCGGTCGAGGTGCTCGCCTCGGTGGCCCTGCCCGCCGACGGGACGACCCGCGCTGTCGCCGTCCGGCAGGGGGTCCTGATGGCCACCTCGTTCCACCCCGAGGCCACCGCGGACCGCCGGCTGCACGCGCTGTTCCTGGAGAGCTGCGTCCGCCGCTGAGGCTCAGCCGCGGACGGCGGCGTCGCCGCCCGGCAGCCGGCGGTCCCGGACGACGTGCTCGGCGACGCTCCGCAGCTTGACGTTCCCCTCCTGCGAGCACCGGCGCATCGCCTCGAAGGCCCGGTCGACGTCCAGCCCGTAGCGCTCCATGAGGATGCCCTGGGCCAGGCCGACCGCGTGCCGGGTGCCGACCGCCTCGACCAGGGAGTACTCCGTGCGGGCGGCGGTGAGGGCCAGCGAGGCGTGCTCGGCGAACAGGCGCCCGACGTCGGCGGCCGGCTCCCCGAGGCCGCCGGCGGCGCGGGACACGAAGTTGAGCGACCCCACCGTCCGGTCCCGCTCGACGAGGGGGACGCTCAGCACGCTGAGCCAGCCGAGCTCGACCATCCGCGGGGCCCACCGTGGCCACCGACGCTCGGTGCGGAGGTCGGGCACGTCCACGACGCGCCGCTGCCGGACGACGTCCAGGCACGGGCCCTCGCCGGCCGCCACCTGCGCCTCCTCGGCGGCCCGGAGCTCCGGGGTGGACACGGCGGCGGTGTGCACGGTGCCCTTGCGCAGCAGGAAGATGCTGCAGGCGTCGGCCCCGACAGCGGCCACGGCCTCGGCGCAGACGGTGTCCAGGGTGGCCTGCAGGTCCGGCTGGTGGGCCATCGCCCGCGCTGCCCGGGCCAGGCCCCTGGCGAGGCTCGCCTCCACGCTCGTCGTCCCTCCTGCTCCTGCTGCGGTCCGGGCCCGCCCGCACCCGGCGCGCTCCTCGCCGCGGCGGCGGTCGTCGGAGGCCGGGTCGGGCGGTTCTCGGCGGGTGGTCGACCAGAGTTTACGGTGTAAACCCAGCGTTCGTCACGAGACCGCGGCCGGGTCGTGGTCCCCTGCTCGGATCGGCGCCCCCCCGCGAACGGCTCCACTGCCGTAGCCTGCAGGGGCGGCCCCCTCCGGCCGGCCCCGCTCCGGCGGTCCCGCGGTGGAGGTCGCCTGGTCGTCACCTGGGGAGGGGACGGCGAGCGGCCCCTGACGCGGCCCGATGCGGCGGGGGCCGCTCCGTCCCGCACGTGCGGCCGACCAGGCCGCACCGCCCGAGCCCTCCCGACGCACCGCCTCGAGAACCCGCGCACGCACACTCAGCGCATCCAGACCCGCAGGGACCCGGTGACGGCGAAGCCGGCGGCCCGGGCGTGCTCGAGGTCGGCCCCGCGCTCGTAGCCGACGAGGTCCGCGCCCGGGTGGCGGCGCCGGGCGAGCCCGACCAGGTCCGCCCAGAGCGCCGCGGGATCGGCCGTCCCGGGCACGGCGTAGGCGACGCCGACCACCGGACCCGTCCGGCTCAGCACGAACCCGGCGCCCACCTCGTCGGCGGCGAAGACGTGCAGACCCTCCTGCGCGAGCAGCACGGGCGGCAGCGGCGGCACGTCCAGCCGGCGGCACCACGCCGCGAGCTCGCCAGCGGCGCGGACCTCGGTCCAGGACAGCGTCGGCGGGGACGCGCTGGTCGGCGCGGGGCGCCGGATCCAGCGGGCCTCGAACAGCACCGCGAACCCGGCCGGCGCCAGGTCGAGGTCGGTGAAGCTGTCCTTGACCGAGCAGCCGGGCCCGTCCTCCACGCCGGCCAGCACGGTCCCGACCGCCAGCCCCCGCCGCAGGGTCACCGCGTCGGGGTAGCCGGCGGGGGAGCGGCGCGCGGTCGACCAGGCGTCCGCCGACCAGCGGGTGGGCAGGCCCACGCCGCGGCAGACCCCGTCGCACCAGGTGGCGTTGGTCAGCACGGCGTCGTCCACGGCTGCGGGCACCCCAGGATCGTGCCACGCACCGCGGCGCCCCGTCGACGGTCACGGCGGCCGGGAGCGAGGTCGTGTGGGCACGGCGAGTCCGGTCGCGCACGAGTAGGTTGGGTGCCACGGATCCTCGCCGCCATCCCCCCGGAGGTGAGTGGTCCCAGAGCGGCGCTGATCCTGGGGAGGATCGCTGCTCGGCTCGCCCGGGGCGGAGTGTCAGGGCGTCTCGGGCGGGTCTCCCAGGAGGCGCGGCCACGGAGCTCCGCGGCCGCCAGCGGGACTCAGCCGGCGGGCGACGCCAGCACCGAGCCGTACCGCTGGCCGCGCACGGCTCCGCGGCTGGAGCCCACGGACGGGACCCGCCGGCCGGCGACCTGCAGGGCGTGCGCATCGGCGCCGGTGCCGCTGGCCGTCACGACGACGAGCCCGGCATCGGTGACCGTGCCGCGGTCCTCCTGCGGCACGCCGACGTAGACCCGGTCGCCCGTCTCGTCGTCGTGGTCGTCGCGGACCGGCCCCAGTCCCAGCACGGCGCCGAGCCGGTCGCGGGTCTCCGCCGCACCGGCCAGCCGGTTGCTCTGGTCGTCGTAGCGGGGCGGGCAGTCCTCCTGCGCGGTCAGCGGGACCACGAGGACCGTGCCGGCGTCGACCCGGTCGACCCCGTTGGTGCGGACGTCCTCCCCGGGAGCGCCGGCGACGGCCTGGACCACCCCTTCGGTGCACCCGACGTTGGCGCCGACCAGGACGGCGGCGCCCAACTCGTCACCGGCCTCGGCGGTCCCCGGGACGCCGGGGGAGTCCTCGGTCAGCCCCGACCGCGGGACGGGGAGGCCCCCGCCGGTGGGCTCGCGGAAGATCTGGACCATGCCGGCGTCGCGCCGGCTCCCGACGTCCTCGCCCGGGACCCCGACGAGCGCGTGGCCGGAGGAGGCCGCCACCGCGGCGCCGAAGCGGTCGCCGGCCTCGGCCGAGCCGGCCACGCCCGCGCTGTCCTGGGTCCAGCTCGTGGCGTCGTCGACGCCCTCCACCGCGTCGCGGAGCTCCAGCGCGGTCACCACCCCCGCGTCCCGGCGCGACCCGACGTCCTCCTGCGGGACCCCGACGAGGACGCCGGACGGCCGCGCCGCCAGGACGGCGCCGAACCGGTCGTCGACCTCCGGGGTGCCCGGGACGCCCGGGGTGGCCTGGCCGAGCTTCTCGACCAGCACGGGGCGCTCGCCGGCCCCGGCCACGGCGAAGTGCGCGACCGAACCGGCCCGACGCACCGCGCCCGGGCTGTCGTCCGGCGAGCCGACCCAGAGGTCGGCCCCGGCCGGCTGCTCGGCCGGTCCGCGGCGCTCCGACACGCTGACCGACGCCCCGAACCGGTCGGCGGGGGAGGCGTCCGCGTCGAGAGTGAGCCGGCCGGTCGGGCGGAAGCCGTCCGGGGCGCCGAACACGACGTGCACCCGGCCGGCGTCCACGGTGCCGGGGGCCCCGATGACCAGGTCGTCGCAGCCGTCGGCGTCGAGGTCGGCCAGCGCGACCGCCGCGCCGAAGGCGTCACCCGCGTCCGGCTGCAGGCCGACGTCGGCGGGGACGAGCAGGCGGCTCGGTGCCGACGTGAGCCGCAGGTCCACCGCGCCGGTGCCGTCCCAGCCGGGGAGGCCGACGACGAGGTCGGCCAGCCCGTCGCCGTCCACGTCCCCGGTGACGGGCACCTCGGTCTGGCAGCCGGGTGGCGCCCCCTCCGCTGCCGGGAGGGGGACCAGCACGGCGGTGCCGAACGCCGCGGCCAGCAGGACCAGGTGTCGTGCGCGCATGCCCGTGCTCCTCGTCGTCGAGTGCTGCGGGGCGGACCCGGCCGTCCGGCGAGGCCGGAGCCGCCGAGGACGTCAGCGGTCCGAGCCTAGGCCCGGGAGGCCCGGTGCCGCGGCGGTCGCGGGTCACGAACGCGCACCGGACGCTCTCGTCCGCAGCCGCCGCGCCGCCACGGCCGGGACGGCGCCGAGTGCAGGTCGAAGCCGTCGGGGACCGGGAGTCGTCGGCTCAGACGGCGGTCAAGGAGTAGTGCTGGCCGTCGTCGGTGGCCGCGCGCAGGAGGACCGCGTGCTCGGACAGCAGGAACGTCTGGGCGAACCGTGACAGGGGAGCTCCCTGGAACGTCCCGGTGATGTCCACCGACATGTCGACGGCGGAGATGGGGTCGGGGATGAAGACGATCTCGCAGTCGGCCGGTCCCGGTCCGGCCAGGCCGGAGCCCTCCATCAGCTGCTGCCCCGACGCGACCACGACGCCGGACGAGGTGTGCTGCCAACGGATGAGAAGGAAGTCCCCCGGGAGCGCGGCGGGCCGCAGGTCGAACAGCAGCCTCGTCCGCTGGACCACCTGGTTGGGTTCGAACAAGAAGTTGACCCCGGTGGACTCCACATCGGCGACGAAGGCCTTCACCAGACCGTGCAGCTCGGTCTCGGGCCGGAAGTCCAACGCCACGCTGATCCGGACCGTGGCCGGGAACCGGCCCCCGCTCTCGGGGATCTGGCCTTCGACGATGCCGCCGGCGGCACCCAGCTCGGCGTGCCCGCACCCACGGGTGCTGCCGTCCGGGGCGACGTAGGAGCTGTCCACGACGTAGCGGGTGACGAGCCAGTCGGGCGCGCTGCCGATGGTGGCCCGGCAGAGCAGGTAGCGGACGGGCGGGAGGCACTCCTCCCAGCGCAGGCTCAGGTTGTAGCCGTAGCTCAGGACCTGGACCTTCACCAGCTTCCCCATCCGCGTGCGGACCGCGAGCACGGCCCCGTCCGGCAGGAAGTTGGTGCCCTCGGCGTTGGCCGTCACCGGGGTGGAGCTGTAGCTCAGGCCGCTGAGGTCGTCGTGCTGGAGCTGCTCGTAGCCGACCACCCCCAGACTGCACAGAGCGGCGCCGTTCCAGGGCACCAGCTGCCGCTGCACGGCGGTCTGCTGCTCCCACCAGACGTCGGCGCTCGCATGGTTCGCCGCCTCGCCGCCCGACTCGAAGTCGAAGGTGTACGTGCCCCTGAGCACCCCCGAACCCGACGCCGCCGTCAACGGACGGTCCTGCCGGTGGAGGTGGGCCCGTCCCCGGGTGGGACGCACCCCTGCCGTCGTCGCTGTCACTGCTCCGCCTCCTGACGAGTTCACGGGTTCCGGACGGTGATCACCGTCTGGTAGATGACGTCCTCCGCCGCCTCGACGCCACGCCAGTAGCGGAGCACGAGGTCGGCCTTGCCGGGCCGGGTGGCGCGGAAGGTGTACTCGGTCAACGAGCCTGACCCGAGGACCCGAGGTGGCCCTGACCCGGCAGGGTCCTGGGCTGCCAGCTGACTCTCGGTCACCTCCTCGAGGACCGACCCCGGCGGCAGGGCGGGCGACCAGGAGAAGCCGGTCGTGCCGTTGCCCCAGAGGGCCACCCTCACCAGGTCCCCGGGCTTCACCTCGAAGTGCTGCCCGCGCTGAGCCCAGGCCAACCGGAGTTCGCTCATGTCGGGCCCCCCTTCCGACCACCTGCTCCCGCGAGCTGGGCCTGAGGATCGGGGCCCGCCCGAGTGGTGCTCGGGCGGGCCACCTCGATGTCGCACGCCGGCACGGACGTGCGGTGCCGGTGGGATGCGGCGCTGCGGATCAGGAGATGTCGACCCCCCACATGTAGGCGTCGATCCCCACCTCGCCGTACCCGATCTTGAAGAACCCACCGTTGGCCCAGTACTCACCCCAGCTGTTCTTGCAGATCCAGCACTGCTCGGCGTCGTCGTACCCGACGACGCACACGCAGTGCCCACCGAGCAGCTGTCCGGCTGCTCCGGAGCGCCGGTAGATGGCGTCGGGATCGGAGTTGTTGCTGAAGAAGTCCAGGAAGTCCTGGTAGACGGAGAACGCCGCCACGAGGGGGCCGCCCGTGTCCGAGGAGATCCACTCCTTCATGTCCTCTGCGTAGTCGAGGACCTGCCAGTCGTCAATGGTCGTGGTGGTGCCCTGCCAGTCCGGCCCGAGGGCGCACGCCGGGGTGGCGTCGTAGGGCGACGAGGGTGAGACGTACGGGTAGTCGGACTCGTCGGCCACACCGCTCGACTGGAACGCGTCCAGGGCGCCCCCCGGCCACCAGCCGCCGTTCGCCTCCGGGCTGGGTGGTTCGCCCACCATGTTCCCGCAGGTGCGGCCCTCGTTGGCTCCGTGGCAGTAGAAGAGGTGCGCCTCGGAGAAGTCGGGCTGCAGCCAAGGATCACCCCGGCGGACCTGCAGGGTGCCCTCGACGGCCGCGCACGTCCCGAAGGCGACGCAGCTGCCGCAGTAGAGCTGGTTCTTCACCGGGGTGATGTAGCTGTACCCGTCGACGTCGCGGAGGTCATAGCTCGGCGCTGCCACCGTCGTGGCGAGACCGGCGGCGCCGGCGCTGATGAACCGCAACTGCGCGATGCTCTCCCGGGCCAGCAGGTCGGGTTCCCTCCGCTCGGGGAGGTAACCGAGGAAGCTGCCGGGTTCCCCGCGATCGCTCGGCACCTCGCCGGCTCGATCACCGCCGGCGCCTCCGCCACCACCACCGCCTCGGCCACCACCACCGCCGCCGTCCCCCCGACCTCCGCCGTCGCCGTCGCCGTCGTGCTCGCCGCCACGCCCGCCGTTGCTGCCGTGCCCGACCGCGTCGCCGCCGCCGGAGCCACCGGCTCCCTGGCCCGCGCGCGCTGACGGCCCCCGTGCGTCGTTCCGGCGCGGTGCTCCGGGCCTGCCGAACTGGGAGCGCAGTCGCTGCCGGTAGGCGGGGTCGGGTCCGGCCGACCTGGTCAGCATGGCGGGCACGTTCAGCGTCCCGCTGCCGATCGCGGCGGCCGCATCCCAGTCGACGGCGAGCGCCGTCTCCCCGATGCTGATGGTTCCCGCAGCGGTCTTGTTCTTCCACTGCCCGCTCAGCCCCTGGATCTTGTACTGGATCTTGGGGGTGGACTCGCCCTTCCAGTCGTCCGGGTGGTAGGGGAACTGCAGGTCGTAGGTCGGCAGGTTGTTGGGGTCGCCGTTGGGGTCGGGACCGACCAGGGTGTAGCCCGAGAGCTTCGGGCGTGACTCGGTGCCCGACTGCGGCGGCGTCCACTCCCACTTGAACAGCGCCTTGCTGTTCAGGTCGGCCGCTTCCATGGCCATCACGAAGAAGAGCTGGGTCCGCTGCACGAACTGATCGGGCTCGAACAGGAAGGCGGCACCGGTGTCGGACACCGGCTCGGTCTGCCGGTAGATGTACCCGGGCCCGAAGGGGGCCACGAAGTTCACGAGGAGGCTGATCTGCGCTGACGTGGGTCGCTGCGGGTAGGTGAACTGGATGGTGCCCTCACTCAGACCGCCTTCGTCGCCGCCGACGGCCTGGCAGTTGATGTTCTGCGGCCCGGAGGCGGTCGTGTAGCTGGCCGACGGCGCGATGAGCTTGACCTTGTCGCAGTTGCCGATGGCCAGCTTGAAGGGCAGCTTGATGTCGTCCTGCTCGATGAACAGGTGCTTGCGAGGATCCAGCGCGCCCACCTGCTGCTCGAAGTTGAAGGAGACCTGGTGCAGGTTCTCGTTGATGCTCGAGAAGCTCAGCGTCTGGTCGAACTGCGCGGAGTCCGAGAGCGAGACGTCCTTCATGCTCACCGACACGCCACCGAAGAACCCGCCAGGTTCGGCCGTCTCCACCGGCTTGGGATCGGGCTGGATCCACTGACCCACCTCCATCTTGACGAACATGTCGAAGATGGAGTCGAGCAGCTTCGCCTGGTCGACCCCGGCCGGCGGTGTGCCGACCACCCGCACGTCGAGTGCCTGCGCCTGGCGCAGGTCGGCGCGCACCGACTGGTAGTCGAAGGAGCCGTTGACCAACCCGAAGTAGCTGGCGCGCGCCTTGGCGTTCCAGGAGAAGTAGTCGTAGGTCTTCTTCTTCGACCCGGTCGCCTGGATCGTGCACTGGGGGATCAGGTACTGGTACTTGAAGTCGAACATGATGGACACCTGCGGCGGGAACGGCAGGGGATCGGCGCCGAGCATCGCTGCGAAGTGGTCGGCTCCATCGGGGTTGAGCTCGATGGCGAACCCGATCGACGACGAGGCGCCGACGTCGATGTTCTTCAGGACCTGCCCTTCCCGGGCGTACATGTCGAGGCCCGAGACGTTCATCTTGCCGGGCGACAGGCGGAGCGGCTGGAAGTTGAACGCCCCTGCGCTCGGCTGGAGGTTGTAGAGCGTCTTGATCAGGTCGGTCCACTTCTGGAGGTTCTCCGGCCCCGGGAGCTCCACGACCAGCTCGACCATGAAGCTCAGCACGCCGCCGACGGTCGTCTTGGACCCGTCAGGGTTGTTCCGCACCTTCTTCGTGACCAGGAAGGCGGGCGCTCCGTCGGGACCTCGGGCGATCCGGCCCCACCGGGGGGCGTAGAACCAGGTGTCGGGGTTGTAGCCCTTGAAGAGGATGAAGGGCATCTGCGGATCCGTGGCGATGGCCACCGTGCCGTCCACCAGGTTGAAGCTGGGGAGCGGGGCGGCCGTGAGGGGCAGCAGCTGGGTCTGGTTGAAGGGGTCCGGGACGAGAGCAGGGATCGGCTCGGTCGGACCGCTCGCCCGCCGCCTGTCGGGAACGCGCGGTCGTGGCCGGGAGGTGCTGCGCGTCGAGGTGATGGCCGCCGTCCGGCCGGCCGGTTGTGCCGTGGAGCTGGAAGAGGACTCGGCGTCCCCGGACCCGTCCTGCCCCGACCTGCGCACCTCGCTCTCCACCTCGGCGAGTTGCGGATAGCTGTGATCTGCCATGAAATGCTCCGTCTTCTTGAAGTGGTTCGAGTTGATCGATTCGTCGGGCGCCGAGATCGGTGTTCGTCCGCGTCGAGGGCTCAGGGTGGGGCCCCGTTCGAACGGTCTGCAGGATGGGGGCCCAGCACCTTCCGGCGGGGTGCCAGCCGAGCCGCCGACGGGTGCGGGGGTCCGCGGTCCGCGCTCGCCGGGGCGTGGTGTCTCGGTGCGAGCCCTGGGTGCACGGCCACCTCCGGAGTGCTGCAGCGCGGTAGACCGCCGACGGCGGTCCGGGGTCCGGTGGACGGATCTCCCGTCAGTCTCGACCCCGGGCGTCACGGGTCTGTCACTCGTGCGTCACGTCGTCAAACGCTGGTCGAGGCCGCCGATTGGCCAGCCGAATCACGCAAAAGATCCACAATGGAGCAGTCATTCCTGGACATATCCGCTCCTCACTCCGGCGATTGACAGTCGTGTTGGGACCCCGGGAAAATCGACGAGTTGCGGTCGGCCGGGAGGGGCAACGTGGAAGCGTCGTCAGGCACATCTCGCCGGTTCTCACCGTCCGCACGGTGGCCGGAGCCCCGAGGAGCGCCGTGCCGGCTGGGCCTGCTCGGGGGTTGGACCCTCTCCGTGTCCGACCAGACGCTCCGCACCCACGCCATGACCCAGAGGCTGCTGGCCCTCCTGGCGCTGCGACCTCGACTGCAGAGGCGCAAGGTGGCCGCGGCGCTGTGGCCCGAGGTGTCGGAGGAACGAGCGGCGGGCAACCTGCGGACCCTGCTGTGGCGACTGCAGAGCCTGCGTTCCGAGCTGCTCTGCCTCGACGACCAGACGATCGGTCTGTCGGACAACGTCTGCGTCGACGTGCACGAGCTCGAGCACCTCCAGAGCCGCCTGATCAGCTCTCCGGCTTCCGCCCCTCCGCTGGCCCGGTTGGCGGAGCTGCTGGGCCGGGAACTGCTGCCGGGCTGGTCGGAGGACTGGGTGATCTTCGAGCGCGAACGTCTGCGGCAGCGGGACCTGCACCTCTGGGAACGCCTGGCGGACTGGCAGCTGCACCACGACCAGTGCTGGGACGCCCTCGAGATGGCCCTCTCGATCGTCGAGCGGGAGCCGTTGCGCGAGAGCGCGCACCGCCTGGTCATCAAGGTCCACCTGCAGGAGGGCAACGCCTCGGAGGCGATGCGGGCCTACGCCCAGTACTGCGCGATGGCGCAGCGGGAGCTCGGGATCGGTCCCAGCTCGGAGCTGAGGGCGCTCCGGGCCCAGATGGCGGTCCTCTGAGCGCGGACGCTGATCGGCGGCGCACCCCCGGGAGTCGAGCGAGCCGGTGGAGCCCGGTGCTCGAACGCTCGCCCGGACCGGAATCCGGCTCGGTCATCGCGACCGCACCGGTCCGTCACCGACGTCTTGCCAGTCGCAGGGTCCGGCCAGTCGCAGGGTCGACCCTCCGCCCCGGTCCCGCGGCCCGTCCCGGGCCGGTCGGTCCCGGTCTGCGTCGACTCCGCGACGACGACCCCTCCGGCCAGGACGGTGGGGCCGGTCTGGACGCCGACGTGCCTGATCCCGCCGCGCTGGTCCGGAGCGCTCGACCGCTAGTCGATCCCCGCACGGCGCAGGCGCGCGCGGGCCTCGGTCTCCGACAGCGAGGTGATCGGGTGCCCGGCGACGTGCTGGTCCTTCGCGTCGTAGGCCCGTGTCCAGACGCCGGCCGCCCACGCCCGCTCGAGCCCGTGGGCGGTGAGGGCGCCGGGGCGGGCGTCCCGGTAGGCACCGAGGAAGCGGTCGGTCTCCTCGACGGTGGCCAGGGCGTGCGTGCTGACCGGTGAGTACAGCGCGGCGGCCAGCCCGACGAGGACCGCTTCGTCGGCGGCGACCGCGCTGTCCCAGTCGTGCACGACCAGGAGCTCGTCGCCCCGCCACCGCACGTTGTCGGCCAGCCAGTCGCAGTGGCCGATCACGACCTCGGCCCCGCCCACGCGCAGCCGGGCACGGGCCTGGCTGCCGGCTCGGTCGAGCCATCCCGCTCCCTCGACCGCGTCGAGGTCGACCTCGACGCCCTCGGGCCGTGGCCACGGACCGGGTCCGGCGTGGTCCCACGCCGCCCACGACGGCACCGGGACCAGCGAGGGCACCTCATCCGGCCGGGGGGCCAGCCGGATGAGCCGTGCGAACGCCTCCGCCGAGCGACGGGCCGCGTGCTCCGCGCCGGGGAGCGGGTCGCCGCCGGGCACGTGCGCCTCCGCGGTGGCCACGCCGTCCCCGAGCGGGGCTGCCCCCGTGAGCGGCTCCGGACAGGGGTAGCCGGCGGCGAACAGGCGCCGCTGGACCTCGACGCAGCCGGCGGTCCGCGACGAGGCCGGCCGCACCTTGACCACGACCTCGCGCGCGTCGGCCAGGCGCAGCCCGATCACCACCGACAGGTGGCCGGACCGGAACAGCTCCGTCACCGGAGCACTGCCGAGCTGACTCGTGCACCAGGCGGCGAGGTCGGCAGCGTCGACGGCCGGTGGACGCGGTGGCACCCGCTCATCGTCGCACCAACGGCCGCCGGGCCGGGCGGGGCGATGGGCTCCGGGCCGGACCGTCGTCCACGTGTGAGCCGGGCCCGCCGGGGGCGCCAGCGCCAGCAGCAGGAGGAGTACGCGATGACCCCGATCGCCGGCCGCATGGTCGAGCTGGTCGAGCCGACCGGGGCCGTTCCCCACCCGACCGACGAACCGAACGAGGCGATGTTCGCCCCGGGCCCCACGACGTTCGGGCACCTCCACCACCTCCCGGCGGCGCAGCTCGCCGCCGTGGTGGACGGGATGCGCGACCGGGGCCTCATCGGGGACGACGGCTGGCGGAGCGGGCCACGCGGTCGAGCAGCGGTCGAGTCGCTCACCGACGACCTCGCGGCGCGGCCCCACCAGAGCCTGGCGGCGGACGAGCTCGACGAGCTCATGGCCACGCTGGAGCCGCTCGCGACGCTGCTGCGCGCCGCCGAGGACTGATCCGGCCCGCAGCCTCGCCCCCGCCGACGAGGAGCGCGGGGTCCGGGGCGTCGACCAGCTCGTCAGATCGCACGGACCGGCTGACCGGGTCGCCTCGACCCGGTGCCGACCCCGGCGTCAGGACGACGGGGTGGGCGTCATCTGCGCGACCCGGAGGTGGTTGCCGAACGGGTCGCGGAAGCCGAAGTCGATGCCGTAGGGCTGCTCGGTCGGGGACTCCGGCAGCTCCACCCCGCGCTCCTGCAGCTCGGCGTGGGTCTTGTGGGCGTCGGTGGTGGTGAAGAAGAGGTGCCCGCCGGCCGCGCCCTTCGAGATGAGGTCGCGGACCTGCACGGCGGTGTCGTCGCTGTAGCCGGGAGGGCCCGGCTTCTCCAGCAGCACCGCGTGGCCGGGGTCGCTGGGCAGGGCGACGGTCAGGAAGCGCATCGGACCGAACTGCAGGTCGGTCTGGACCTCGAAGCCGAGCTGGTCGACGTAGAAGTGCAGGGCGGCGTCCTGGTCGGGGACGAAGATCTGGGAGATCGAGATGGTGTTCAGCATGGGGTCGACGCTAGGGGCCGGGCGTGGCGGCCGGCTTCTCCGAAACTGCGGTGTTCGACGCGGGACGCAACCAGGCCATGGCGAAGCAGCTCGGCACCGGGGCCAGCGGTCCGCGGCGGCGGTAGGCGCTGGGGGGCTCCCCGACGATCTCGGAGAACACGCGGCTGAACGTGCCCAGGCTCGAGAAGCCGACCGTCATGCAGATGTCGGTGACCGTGTCCTCCGTGCTGCGGAGCAGGAACATCGCCCGCTCGATCCGGCGCCGCTGCAGGTACCGGTTGGGCGTCTCACCGAAGGTGGCCCGGAAGGTCCGGATGAAGTGCGCCTCGGAGACGTGCGCCAGCCGGGCCAGGGTGGGGACGTCGAGCGGCTCCGCGTAGCTGCGGTCCATCGCGTCCCGAGCCCGCAGCATCCGCCGGTTGGAGTCCTCGCTCGATCGGCTCACCGGATCATCGTGGCGGCTCCGGCCGCTGTCCACGCGCTCCGGCACGCGGGCCGGACGGCCGGCGAGCGGTTCAGCTGGGACGGACGGCGGCGATGTAGGCCTCGCGGTCCCGCGGGTCGACCCGGGTGCGGCGGCGCCGTGGCGGGGTGCCCCGGACCGGTCGGTGGCCGGCCGGCTCGGCGTCCAGGAACCCGTGACCGCTGGTGAGGGTGGGCAGGGCCCGGCGGAGCCGCTGCACGTCCAGGGCGGGCAGCACGGCCTCGAGCACGACGTCGTCCCCGAGGACGGCCGGGGCGTCGATCTCGGCGGCGAGCCGGCCGAGCGCGGTCAGCAGCCCTCCGGTGGTCGCCGTCGGCGCCTGGACCCGGACCCGGCTCACCGGCGTGTGGACGGCGGTCCCCGCCTGCTCGAGGGCCGCCATCAGGACCATCGGGGTCAGCTTCCGGAAGTCGGCGGCCGTGCTGAGGGGCCCGTTGCTGGAGGGCGGGCCGTCGGGTGAGCTGTACCCGGACCGGACCAGGGTCACCGCGCAGTCGGTGACCGGCCAGCCCGACAGGCCCTCCCGCAGGGTGTCGGCGACGTGGTGCTCCATGGCGCGGGTGAAGTCCTCCATCGTCCGGTAGACGTACAGCGGCACCGCCCGGTGGTCGACCTCGGAGGAGAAGGTGACCCCTGCTCCCGGGGGGCTCGGGGCCACCCGCAGACCCACCGTCGCGCGGAACGGGTTGCCGGGCCCGAACAGCACCTCGGCGGCCGTGCCGACCCGGCGCGGCCGTTCGACGTAGAGCGGGGTGGCGGGCCGCAGCACGACGTCGAGGCCGTAGTCGTCCGCCAGGGTCGCCTGGAGCACCTCCCGCTGGACCTCCCCGTACAGCGACACGGCGAGCTCGGCGTGCCGCTCGTCCACCCGCACGTCGATCAGCGGGTCCTGCTCGGCCAGCTGGGCGAGCGCGGTGCGCAGCGCCACCTGGTCGTCCTCGTGGACCGGGTGGATGACCGACTCCAGCATCGGCAACCCGAACTCGTGCCCGGGTCGTCGGCTCTGCCGCTCGCCGACCGCGTCCCCCACCCGCGCGCCGGCCAGCCCCCACACCTTGCCGATCAGGGGCGCGGGGAGGTGGTCGCCGCCGGTCCAGCGGCCGCGCTCGAAGATCTGGATCGCACTGACCTTGTCCCCGGCGTCGTTCACCTGGTCGCGCAGCCGGACGCTCCCCGAGACCATCCGCAGGTAGCAGACCTTCTCGGCGGCGTGCCCGCGCTCGATCTTGAAGATGCTGCCGCGGACCGGGCCGTCCGGGTCGCCGCTCGCCGCCGGCAGGAACTCCCCGATCCCGTCGACGAGGGCGCCGACGCCGGTGCCGGTGAGGGCGGAGCCGACGAACAGCGGGTGGACCAGGCCCCGCCGGGTCTGCCGGACCAGCTCGGCGCGCCAGAGGGCGGGCCCGGAGCTCAGCTCGTGCTCGACGTACTCCTGCAGCAGGTGCTCGTCGAGGTCGGCGAGCACCTCGGCCAGGGGCCCGAGGAGGTCGGGATCGTCGGCGCGGAAGCCGACCGCCGCCGCCCCGGCCGTCCCCTCGCCGTCCACCCGGCCCATCGCCACGGTGCGGAGGCCGAGACGACGTCCGATCTCGGCCTGGACGCCGACCACGTCGGCGCCGCGCCGGTCCACCTTGTTGACGAAGACGAGGCAGGGGATGCCTCGGTGCTGCAGGGCGCGGAGCAGCACCCGCGTCTGGGGCTGGACCCCTTCGACGGCCGACACGACCAGGACCGCGCCGTCCAGCACGTCCAGCACCCGCTCGACCTCGGCGATGAAGTCGGGGTGGCCCGGGGTGTCGACCAGGTTGACGGCGACGCCGGCGATCTCCAGGGCGGCCACCGCGGCCCGGATGGTGATGCCGCGGCGCCGTTCGAGGTCCAGCGAGTCGGTGACGGTCGTCCCGTGGTCGACGCGGCCGACCTCCTCGATCACCCCGGCTGCGTGCAGCAGCCGCTCGGAGAGGGTGGTCTTACCGGCGTCGACATGGGCCAGGATGCCGAGGTTGAGAGCGCGTGGCAGCACGAGGGAGGTCCTTCGGTTCGACGACGGGGCGATCGAGACGGAAGCACGCTGCTCGCACGGGGACTCCTCGGAGACGGACGGGTAGCGGGCAGTCAACACCGCTGCGGCGGAGGTCCGCCACCGCATTTGACCGGTGGGCCGACCGGACGGGAGGGCCCCGGCGGCCGACCGGGGTCAGGAGGCCAGGCCGGCGAGCACCGCACGGTGGTCGGCCTCGACCGCGTCGAGGTGCCGGCGGAGCTCCGCGGGTCGGCCCAGGCCCAGGCGCCAGGGGAGCGCCTCGACCGCCTGGACGTACCGGGTCAGCCGCAGCTCGGCCCAGGTCTGGTCGTCGACGGTGGCCGCGGCGCCGGTGGGGGACAGGTGGCGCAGGTAGTCACCGAGGACCGACCGTTCGTCCTGGCCGGACAGGCGAGCGGCCGTCGCGAGCAGGTTGGCGATGTCGGCGAAGCGAGGTCGTCGACCCGCGGTCGCCAGGTCGAACATCACGAGGCGGCCGCCCGCGGTCCTGCCCACCTGCTGCGCCGCGAGCTCCCCGTGGGTCAGCGCGGTCGGCAGGTCGCGGTGCAGGGCAGCCGCCCGGCGGTAGGTGGTGAACCAGGACGCTGGTCCCCGGTCCGCCCGCGCCGGGCCGAGCTGCTCCAGGGTCTGGGCCAGGAGGTGCTCGAACTCCGCCTGGGGCCGCCCGGGCGGGGGCTGGCCCACGGCGTCCGGTACGTCGGTCAGCGCGTTGAGCGCCGCGACCAGCCGGAGGACGTCGTCGACGTCGGCCGGCCCGAGGCCGACGGACGGGAGGAACTCGAGCCCGAGGACCTCCTCGTGGGCGCGCTCGACGCACACCGCGAGGTGCGGGACGGGGACGCCACGCTCGGCCAGGAAGCGGTGGTGGTGCGCCTCACGGGAGCCGTCGCGGTTCAGCTTGAAGAAGAGCGTGCGCTGACGAGGGGGGCCGCTGGGGGCCCCGCAGGACAGCGTCATGATCACCGACGGGTGGCCGCCCCGGTGCCGGCCCCGCCGGGCGTGCGAGACGACGGCGTGACCACCGGCCGACGCCCCCGGGAGGGCGTCCTCGAGATCCGCCCAAGTGAGGCCGAACGGTAGCGGGGCGGGACGCGGCGGCGACAGTCGCCGCGGCGACAGCTGGTCGGGCGACGTCATGCGGCCATCATCCGCCGGGCGTGACCCCGGCGCGGTCGACCAGGTGACAGCGCCCACGAGGCCGGCCAGGGCAGCCGGCAGGGGCCGCCCGGCGGTGCGCGCCGTCATCGGTCCTCGGGAGACCCGTGGGTGCGTGGTGGTGGCGGGAGGGGTCAGCGCCCGATCGGGAACGCCGTCCGGCGGGCTGCCCCGGCGGCGTCCCTCGCGGCGGCACCATCTCCCGGGTCGCGGTCCTGCCGTACGAGGACGCCCCGGTCGGCCCCGCGTCGCTGTTCGGGAAGAACGCGACCCTCACCGGGGGACCGGTCACCCTCCGCGCCCACCCGGAGGCCGCCGTGCCGCGGTGATCGATGGGACGATCGACCCCGGCCGGGGGTTCGACCGCGAGCCCCTCGTCGCCGGGTCGCCGAGCCGACCGCCGGATGGACGGCCGCGAGGCGCTCGAGGTGCTCAGCCGTCCGTGCACCGCCCAGCCGTCCGGGACCCCCTGGGCGGGCCACCCTCTCCGAAGGAGCCAGCACGATGGAGCTCATCCGCAGCAGCACCGCCACCGGGACCGGGAAGGGACCGGCCGAGTGGTTCACCGGTGACGTCTACATCGACGCCGTCGCCACCGCCTCGCCACCCTCGCGGGTGACGGCCAACCTGGTCCACTTCATGCCCGGCGCCCGGACGGCGTGGCACCGCCACCCGCTCGGCCAGAGCCTGTTCGTCACCGAGGGCGTCGGCCTGGTGCAGCGCCGCGGGGGGCCCGTCGAGACGATCCAGCCGGGCGACCGCGTCCACATCGAGCCGGACGAGGAGCACTGGCACGGAGCCAGCGCGACCCGGCTGATGGTGCACCTCGCCCTCAACGAGGTCGACGACGACCACCCCGCCGCCCACTGGGGCGACCACGTGACCGACGCCGAGTACACGGCCACCTCGGCGTAGCCCGCCGCCCGCCGGGGCTCTCCCCGGGCGACGCACCGAAACCCCGACCATCGGGGAGGACCATCGGTGACGTCTCAGCGTCGCGCGAGCACCAGCAGCCCCAGCAGGGACACGGCAGCGCCGGCGATCATCAGGACGGCCATCGGGACGGCGGTCTGCTCACCGCCGAGGCCGGCCAGGGGGGCGATGGTGCCGGCGGCGACCCACTGGACGAACCCGAGGAGCGCCGAGCCGGTGCCGGGGTGGTCGGGGACCTCGGCCGAGGCCAGGGCTCCGGCGTTGCCGCCGATGAGGCCCTGGGCGGTCATCAGCACGAAGAAGCTGGCGACCACCACCGGGAGCGGCGTGTCGAACCAGAGGGCGCCGATCAACATGGCAGCGCCCGCGGCGAGGGCGGCCACCTGGCCGACCAGGATGACCGACCGGGTGGCCACCCGGCCAGCGAGGCGGGCGGCCACCAGGGCTGCGACGGTCATGCCGCAGGCGTTGGCCGCGAAGTCGACCGAGTAGGCGACGGGCGACAGGCCGTTCATCGACTGCAGCACGAACGCCGAGGTGGCGACGTAGGCGAACAGCGCGCCCATGGCCGACCCGCAGACCACCAGGTACCCCACGTAGCGGCGGTTGCGCAGCACCTGCCGTCCGGCGCGGGCGAAGGCGCGGAGCCCGCCGCCGTGGCGGCGGGCCGGCGGCAGCGTCTCGGGCACCGCGGCCAGGACGCAGCCGGTCATCAGCACGCCCAGGCTGGCGACGACCCAGAAGGACACCCGCCAGTCCGAGAGCTGCAGGATGACTGCGCCCAGGAGCGGCCCGACGATCGGGGCGATGCCGCCGACGCCGGCGATGACGTTCAGCACCCGCACCAGCCGGGCGCCGGTGGCCAGGTCGACGACGACGGCTCGGCCGATCACCATGGCCCAGCCGCCGGCGAAGCCCTGGACGAAGCGGGCGGCCATCATCACCCCGATCGTCGGGGTCAGCGCGCACGCGATCGAGGCGAGGGTCATGACCAGCACGGCGGCGAGCAGGGGTCGGCGGCGACCGCGCTGGTCCGAGACGGGGCCGCCGACCAGCTGGCCGAGGGCCATGCCGACGAAGAAGGTGGTCAGGGTCAGCTGGACCTGCGTGGCGCTCCCGCCCAGCTCGGCCGCGACGCGGGGGAACGCCGGGACGTACATGTCCGTGGCCAGCGGTGCGATGGCGGTCAGGAAGACCACGGTCGCCACCACGGCAGAGGTGAGGCGGGCCTGGCCAGGGTCGAGGCCCGGCTCGATCTCGGGGTGGTCGCCCAGGTACTCGCAGTCGGGGCAGTAGCCGAGGTGCGCCGGGGCGGTCGTCGTCGGCTCGTTCACGGCTGCAGGCCGACGACCGTCCCGTGGGTGGGCCGACCCCCCTCGTCGGTGGCGGCCCAGGAGGCCAGCAGAGCCAGGGCCTCCGCGGTCGGGGAACCCGGTTCGGCGGCGTAGATCGTGAGGCTGAGCCCGGGGTCGGCGCGGAGGTCGGAGCTCAGGTAGCTGAGCTCGAGGTCGCCGACGACGTGGTGGTGGTAGTGCTTGACGCCGGAGCCGTGGGTGCGGACGTCGTGGGAGCCCCACCGCCGGCGGAACGCGTCGCTGCAGGTGGAGAGCTCGCCGACGAGGTCGTGGAGGTCCTTGTCGTGGGGGTGCTGGCCGGCGGCGGTGCGCAGGTTGGCCACCGACATGTCGGCGGCCAGCTCCCAGTCGGGGAAGAAGCGTCGGGCCGCTGGGTCGAGGAAGGTGAAGCGGGCGAAGTTGGGCGGCCGGGTCGGGTCGGCGAGGAGATCGGCGTAGAGGGCGCGGCCCAGGTGGTTGGCGGCCAGCAGGTCGGACCGTTCGTTGCCGATGATCGCCGGGCCGGTGGTGATGGCGTCCAGCACCCACTGCAGGGCCGGCCGGACGCTCCACGCCCTCCCACCGCCACGACGTGGCCGCATGGCCGCGCTGGTGCCGTCGGCCGCCTGGGCGAGGAGGAACAGGTGGCGGCGCTCGGCGTCGTCGAGCCGCAGGGCGCGGGCCAGCGCGTCGAGGACGCCGGCTGAGACGCCACCGAGGGATCCGCGCTCGAGCTTGGCGTAGTACTCGACGCTCACCCCCGCCAGCGAGGCGACCTCGCTGCGCCGCAGACCCGGGACGCGGCGGTGCCCGAACTGGGGCACACCGGCCTGCTCAGGAGTGACCTTGGCCCGCCGCGAGGTCAGGAACTCGCGGACCTCCGTTCGGTTGTCCATGGCGACGACCCTAGGACGGCCGTCGCGGAGGAGGAATGCCCTCGGAGTACACCCATCGACGGTGACTTCTGCACCACCGGTGGACCGACTTGTCTGGACGGCATGAACACCGTCGAGCGCCGCTCCCGGGCAGACCTCTGCCGCGCGGCCGCGCTGATCCCCACCACCGCGCTGCTCGTCGTGGCCACGCTGGCGCTGGCCGCCGTCGACCGGGCGCTCCCGCCGGTCCCCGCCCCCGTCGCCGCGCCCACCGTCGGCCGTCCGGCCCCGCCACCGGCAGGTCAGACGCGGGCGGTGCTGCAGCTGGCCGACGGCCCGGTCGACATCGCGCTCGAGGACACGTCAGCAGGCCGGCAGCTCGCAGCCCTGCTGCCACTGCGGCTGACGTTCCGCGACCCGATGGGTCAGGCGAAGTCAGCCCGGCTGCCGCGCCCGCTCACCGTCCCGGGCTCCGACCGGGTCCTCGACCCCGAGGGAGGCGCGCTGTACTACTGGCCGCCCAGCCAGGACCTCGCCATCCTGTACGACGACCTCGGCCAGACCGTGCCCCCGCCCGGTCTGGTCCGGCTCGGCACCGTGACGAGCGGCCTGACCCTGACCGCCTCCGCCGGGATCCGGTTCGTCGCGCTCCTCCGACCGGCCTAGCGCGGCGGTCGGGCCCGCGGACCGGGCCGCGGGACCGGTTCCGGGTGGGCAGGAGGGGAGCGAGGCGACCATGGCGTGCCCGGTCCGGGTCCGGGCGGGCTCAGCCGGTCCCCGGCTCCGCGTCGGCTGCCGGGTCGACGGGGGTGAGCCCGCCGTCAGCGTCCAGGGCGAGCACCGTCGTGGGGTCGAGGCGTCGGACGAAGGCGTCGTCGTGGCTGACGACCAGCAGGGCTCCTCGGAAGGCGGCGAGGGCCTCGACGAGGTGGGTGACGGTGCCGACGTCCAGGTTGTTGGTCGGCTCGTCGAGGACCAGCAGCTGCGCCGGCGGCTGCCGGAGCAGGAGGCGGGCGAGGGAGACCCGGAAGCGTTCGCCGCCGGAGAGGGTGCTCACCGGCCGGTGAACGCTGTCGCCCCGCAGCAGGAGCCGGCCGAGCTGGTTGCGCACCGTTCCGGCGTCGAGGGCGGGGGCGGCGAGCCGGATGTTCTCCACCGCGGTCAGGTCGTCGTCGAGGTCGTCGAGCCGCTGCGGCAGGTAGCCGACCCGGTCGGTCTCCAGTCGACCGGAGGCGCGGCCCGGTTCGGGGTTCCGGCGCTCGACCAGCTGGCGCAGCAGGGTGGACTTGCCGACGCCGTTGGGACCGACGAGCACGACCCGCTCCGGCCCCTGCACCACGAACGTCCGGTCGCCGCCCTGCAGCGCGGCGATCCGGCGCCCCCGGGGCACGTCCGGGTCGGGCAGGACCAGGCTGACGTGCTGGTCGGTGCGGACGTGGGCGGCCGCGGCGGCGTGCGTGGCCTGCGCGTCCTGGAGCCGGTCGTCGAGGCCGGTCCGGAGCTTGCCGGCCGCGTTCTGGGCGTCGGAGGCGCGACCGTTCATGACGATCTTGGCGGCCTTCTTGTTGGCCCGGTTGGTCTGCGCGGTCCGGGCCCGCCGGGCCAGCTTCACCTCCGCCTCCTGGCGCCGCCGCCGCTCGACCTCGAGGGTCTGCTCGGCGGCGCGGACCGCCTGGGCGGCTGCGGCCTGCTGCTGGTCGAGGTGGCGTCGCCACGCGTCGTACGGGCCGCCGAAGGTGGTCAAGGACCCGGTGTGCAGCTCCGCGGTGGTGTCGAGCACGTCGAGCAGCGCGGTGTCGTGGCTGACGACGACGAGGGTGCCCGGCCAGGCCCGGACGATCGCCCGGAGCCGGGCCCGGGCGTCGCGGTCGAGGTTGTTCGTCGGCTCGTCGAGGAGGGTGACCGGGTGGCGGAGCAGCCGCAGTCCCAGGGTGGCGACGAGGACCGCTTCCCCGCCGGACAGCTGCTCGACCCGGCGGTCGAGCGCCGCGTCGGCCAGGCCGACCTCGGCGAGCGCCGCGGCCGCCCGGCTCTCGATGTCCCAGTCGTCGCCGAGGGTCTCGAAGTGCTGCTCGTCGACGTCGCCGGCCTCGATGGCGTGCAGGGCGGCCACCTTCGGCGTGATGCCGAGCAGGTCGGCGAGGGTGGCCTCGCGGGTGAGCGTCACCGTCTGCGGCAGGTGGCCGACCGAGCCGGTCGTGACGACGGCGCCGGCGGTCGGGCTCAGCCGGCCGGCGACCAGCCGGAGCAGGGTGGACTTGCCGGTGCCGTTGTCCCCGACCAGACCGGTGCGCCCGGTGCCGAAGGTGGCGTTCAGCCCGGACAGCACGACGGTGCCGTCGGGCCACTCGAAGGAGAGGTCGTGCAGGGTGATGGCGCTGGGCATGGAGCTCCTCGCGGGGGTGCGGCTCGGACGGGGTCGGTGGGACGACCAGTCCGGCGGGGCGCGCGGCAGCAGGGTCCGGGTCGGCAGGACCAGGGGGTGCAGGGTCGGGCAGGGGTGCGGCGGCTGCGGCATGGGCGCTCCGGGGTCTCGGCGGGTGCGCCGGGACCGGAGCCGGGGGGTCAGCTCAGGGCGTCGGCGCCGGGGAGTGGCGCGGAACCGGTGGTGCCCGTCATGGCTGTACCTCGTGCTCGGGGATGCTGGCGACCATCCTGGCGGCCCCGCCCCGTCAGGGCAAGCGGGTCACCCGGCACGCGCGGCGACGACGCCCTGGCGACCGCGTGCCACCGCGCCACCGCGGCGGTCCTCACGAGGACAGCCGGTGCGTGCGCAGGACCTCCAGCGGCTCCGGTTCCTCCGGGCCCGGCTCCGCGCCGTCGACGACGGCGTCGTCCTCGCGCCCGACCACCGCCACGGAGTAGCCGGCGTAGCTCAAGGTGGCGCACAACCGCACCAGGGGCGTCCCGCCGCTCGCCGACGGCAGCGTCAGCTCCGCGACGTTCAGGACCACCTCGGCGGCCTCGGTGCTCGCCAGCATCGTCGCCAGGGCCCGCGCGGCCCGTCGGCACAGGAGCCCCCGGAGGCCGACCCAGGCGGTCCCGGAGTGGTTCCAGACGGTCACCTCGAGGTCGCCGGCCCGGGCCCGGTAGACGTGCCGGCGGCCCTCGCCCCAGGTGCTGGCGTCGTAGCGAGGGGGAGCGGGCACCGAGCGGTCGTCGAACACCGACAGGAGGGCGAGCACGCGGGAGTCAGGAGGGAAGGGCAACGCAACCGCCGGGCGGTCGTCAGTCGTGGTGGTGGTGAGGGCGAGGCGCCAGGCGGCACGAGGCAGCGGCCGGGGCGAGTCCCACAGGGCTGAGGTGGTCAGCACCACGATCAGATCGCGCGCGACCGAGCACTGTCAACGCGGGCGGGATCGTCCCGTCGGTCGGGGTGCTGAGGGCCGGCCGGGCAGGGTCGCCGCCGCCGCGCCGGCCGCTCGCGCTGGTGCCCACCGGCCCCTCGAACTAGAGTCGCTCGCGGCGGCCCGGTCGATCGTGTCCTCGGTTCGACGCGGGAGCACGGACGCGGGTGACAGCACGCTCGGTGGACGACGCGCTGTCTCCCGGCGATCGAGCGGCGAAGGATGGGGAGGAACGGAGACATGGCGAACGCGGATCGCGTGGCGATGATCCTTGCCGAGCTCCAGGCGTCCGAGCCCGCGGGCGGTGGTCTCGCCGACCGCCTCGTGCGCATCGGGCGGGAGGCGATGGACGTCACCGGGGTGGGGCTGTCGGTGATGACCAGCGATGCCGCCCCCAGTGCGGTCCTGGCGGCGACCGACGGCCAGGCGGGCGCGATCGAGGAGCTGCAGTTCAGCCTCGGGGAGGGTCCGTGCGTCGAGAGCGTCCGCACGGGCCGGCCGGTCCTGCACGGCGACCTGGCCCTGACGGGCTCGTCGCTGTGGCCGGGGTTCACCGCCGGCGCCCTGGACGTCGGCGTCGCCGCCGTCTTCGCCTTCCCCCTCCAGGTGGGCGCCATCACGCTCGGGGCCATGGACTTCTCGCGCGACGCCGTCGGGCCGCTCACCGACGTCGACGTGCGGGAGGCGATGGCGCTGGCCGGCGCTGCGACGGCGGTCCTGCTGCACCTCCAGCTGAACTCCGGACCAGGGGAGGTCCACGTCGACCTGGCGGACAGCCTGGTGGACCGTGCCGTCGTCCACCAGGCGACGGGCATGATCGCCATCCAGATCGAGGCGGACCTCGCGGACGCCCTCACGGTGCTGCGCGCCCGGGCCTTCGCCGACGGACGCCCCATCGTCGAGGTCGCCCGCGACGTCGTCGCCCGGAACCTGAGGTTCAGCCATGACCACCGATGACCGCCGGAGTCACCGGAGCCCGGGCGGGAGCCTCGCGGCTCCCGCCAGCACCCCAACCCGAGGACAGGTGGACCGACATGGTGTCGCGTGAGATCCGGATCGCCCAGGTCTTCGTCCAGCTGGCCGACACCCTGGTCGGGGACTTCGACGTGGCGGAGCTGATGCTCGAGCTGGCGGAGGCCTGCATCGAGCTGCTCGCCGTGGATGCGGCCGGGCTGATGCTCGTCGACTCCAGCGGTGAGCTGCGCCTGGTCGCCTCGGCGCCCGACCTGATGCACGACCTCGAGGTCTTCGAGCTGCAGAGCGAGGAGGGCCCGTGCCTGGACACCATCCGCACCGGCAAGGCGGTCATCAACGTCGACGTCCGCCAGGCGCGGGAGCGGTGGCCGCGGTTCACGGCCGAGGCGCTCGAGGCCGGTATCAGGTCGACGCATGCCCTGCCCCTGCGGTTGCGCGGCGACCTGATCGGTGCGGTGAACATCTTCTCGAAGGCGGAGCAGCGCCTGTCCGACGGCGACGTCGCCCTCGGCCAGGCGCTGGCGGACGTGGCCACCATCTCGCTGCTGCAGCAGCGCACCGGGCGGGACCCGTCGATCCTGGCCGAGCAGCTGCAGGTGGCGCTCAACACGCGGATCCTGATCGAGCAGGCCAAGGGTGTGCTCGCCGAACGCACCGGGCTGCACCCGGCCGCCACGTTCTCGTACCTGCGCGCCCACGCCCAGCGCCACGGCGAGCCGCTGCACGCGGTGGCCCGGCAGGTGATCGACGGGCGGCTCTCCACCACCGAGGTGATCCCTGCCGAGAGCCCCAGCGAGCCCAGGACCTGACGCCACGCGGTCTGGCCGGAGCCGCCGGTCGGACCGGCCCGGCGCTCCGAGGTGCTCCAGTGCGGACGCGACGTCGACACAGCGCCCCAGCAGGTCCCCGAGTCTGCGGAACCTGCGGCCGCGCGCACCCGATCGGGCGGAGCTCCCGGCGGGATCGCTGCCCAGGACGAGATCAGGGCCAGGCTCCCCGCTGGGGAACCTGGCCCTGATCTGTCCTGCTTCGTAGCGGGGAGACCGCGCAGATCTGCGATCGCGCTGTTGGCGGAGACTGCTCTCTCGCGTGCTGTGAACCCTGCCCAGGCATCTGCCACCCCTTCGACTTCCTCCGATCGAACCACAGGGGTCGGACATCTGGGCGAGAGGAACCGAGATGGCTCAGGGATCGTCGCTGCCGGTCCGGGGCGGCCCCTGCGGGCCGCGCCGATCGTTCCTGCTGCACGTCCTCGGGTTTGATCGGCACCCGGGCAGGCACTGCTGAGTACAGGCCCTGTCCGAACTCCGGCAGACCCGGCCAGGCGGCCTGGCCCTGCCCGTCCTCCGCGCGCTCTTCTCACGAAATCCGGGCACATCCGCGGAGCAGACATGGTGAGCACCACGTCGGGATCACTCACGACGACCTGGATCGGACGCGCGCTATCGCATGGTCGGTCCGCGAACGGTGCTGCGCTGCTGCGGCTGACTGTCGTCGCTGCCCCGTCAGCGGCGACCGTCAGGTGGCTCTCCACTCTGTGCATGGTCAGGGCGTCGCACGCGACGGCCATGCCAACCGCACGATCGTGGCGGATCCAGCAGTCGTCCATGGTCGACTCTGCTGATTGGCAGGACCGCACGACAAAAGCCCGGGCCCACGTCGGAGGCGCGGCCTCCGGCGATCTCGGAGCGCGGTCATCGCAGCACGAGCGCGACGACGAGGATGCTGAAGTAGAGGCTCTGCGCACTGTGGACGACGATCCCGATCAAGGCACTGCGGTACCTCTTGGAGGGGTAGGCGACGACGAAGCTGTCGAGCAGGGTTTGGGGGATCACCCAGGGCACGTGAAGGTGGTAGAGCGCAAAGAGGACCCCGTTGGCGGCCCAGTCCCAGCGTCCGAAAACGCCTTGCATGCGGGGGAGGAGAAGGCCACGGAAGAGCAGTTCCTCCCCCAGGACCGTGTTGAGGATCTGCAGCGCGAGGATGATCGCGAGCCAGCCCCAGTTGGAGGACAGGAAGGTCTGTCCGGTGGCGGACTGCAGGAACAGGCCCATGTCGCGGGCGGCTGGCGTGGGCAAGGTAGGCAGGAACTCCTTGGCCGCGAGGCCGATGATCAAGGGGACGACGACCAGCCAGATCCAGCCGCCGCGCCTTCCGCCCTTGGGGCGGCGTGGTGCTTGGAGCCACAGCGCCTCCTTGAGGACCGACCACCGCAACGAGCCCTGCTCCCGGCGGACCAGGAAGAGCACGACCACGAACTGCCAGAACAGCCCGGCGGTCAGCGCGAGGATGAGCGCGCGGGGCAGGGCGGTGGGACCGGCGAAGCCGTGCGCGAGGAGGGGAGCCACGATCCAGGCCATGGCGGCCATCGGCAGGGCTGCGGACGCCCAGGTGGCGAGGATGCGTGTCGGGCTGTACTGCGGTAGCGGGGTGGGATCCCCGGGGGTGGGGCGGTCGGTCGGGGCTTCGACCGAGGGGGGCGTCGTGCAGGCCATGGTGGTGCTGCTCCTGATCGCGGTGGCGGGTGATTGCGCGTGAATGGGCAGGGCGGCGCGCGTGGCCTCGTCGGTGGTCACAGGACGAGGGTGAGCGTGGTGACGGCGACGAGCAGGCTCGGAGCCGTGTGGACGATGAGCCCCATCCAGGTGCTCTGGAAGCGGCGCGTGGGGTAGGCCAGGTTGAGGACGCCGTCGAGAAAGCTCTCGGGCATGCTCCACGGCTGATGGAGGTGGTAGAGGGTGTATGCGGCGCTGCTCGCCAGGATGTCGGCGCGGCCGAACACCCCGCGCATCCGCGGCAGCAGGAGTCCTCGGAACAGCAGCTCCTCCACGATGGGGGAGAGGAACGCCACGGCGATGAGCAGCGCGAATCCGGCCCAGTTGCCGTGGAAGTAGTTCGTCACCCGGTCGGTGAGGATGGCCTCGGGGAAGTCGCGGGGGAGCGGGCCGGTGGGATCCAGGGGCAGCGCGTTGACGCCCGCGGAGAGGACGACGAACGGGAGCACCCACCACCACGTGCGACCGCCGACCCGCTCGGTCTTCGGGTCGCGGGGAGCCCTGAGCCAGAGCGCGTCGCGGACGGCGGGCCAGGCGAGGGAACCCTGCTCTCGTCTGACGAGGGCCAGCACCATGACCAGCATCCACACCAGTCCGAGGTTGAAGCAGATCATGAGGGCGTCGATGAAGGGGTCGCGGCTCCGCAGCCAGTGACTCATCCACGGAGTGACGACCCAGCCGAGAAGGCCCATCGGAACGGTCGCCGCAGCCCAGATCCCCAGGATCTGGCGCAGTGAGTACTGCGGGAGGTCGCGGGTGCCGTCGTCGGTGGTCCCAGCCCCGAGAGGGGGTGCTGCCGTTGCTGTCATCGTGCTCCCCTTTGCCGTGACGGCCGGAGCGGGCTGCGGCCGAGGTGGACACTGAAAGATGCTTCGACGCTAGGAGCGGCGGGTGCGGACCACATCGCCGGAAAGCGGTGTTCGGAGTCCCCCGCGGCGACGACTCCGTCTCCTCCTCAGGTAGGAGGTGGGCGGTCGGGGCGGGCGGTACGTTCCTCTGGTGGGACGCTGGGGGTTTCTCGCGCGGAACCATGCGCTCGACGCCGTCACCGTGTTGCTGACCATCACGAGCGTTCTGGAGCTGATGATCGGTGGCGACGCGCCGACTGCGCCGGAGATGTCGCTCGGGCTCGAGGCGGTGGCCCTGGTGGCCATGGTGTTGCCGTTGTTCGTGCGACGCCGCTTCCCGTTTGGTGCGCCGGCGGCCTACTGGCTGCTGGCGGCGGCGATCTCCTTAGCTGACGGGCCGCTGATCCCGTCTGTCAACAGCGTGTTCGTGCTCGGGATGGCCGCCGCCTTCCTGCTGGGCAACGTACGCGACCCGCGGAAGGGCCGCATCGGGCTGGTCCTCGTGCTGGCGTGCATGGTGGTCGTCATCAGCAACCTGCCTGGACACACGATCAGTCAGCTGGTCTTCACGCCGCTGCCTTTTGCCATCTCCTGGCTGGCCGGCTCCATCCTCCAGGAGCGCGTCCTGCAGGCTGAAGCGGCGGAGGACCGGGCCGCCCGCGCGGAGAAGGAACGGGACATGGTGGCTCGGGTCGCCGTCGCGGAGGAGCGTGCACGGGTCGCCCGCGAGCTGCACGACATCGTCGCCCACGCCATCAGCGTGATGGTGCTGCAGGTGGGCGCTGTGCGGCACGGACTCCCCGCTGGCATGGCTGATCAGAGCGATGCGCTCCGCGGGGTGGAGCGGGTCGGGCGCACCGCCTTGACCGAGATGCGCCGACTCCTGGCCGCGATGCGTCCGGAGGGGGAGGCGCCCGAGCTCGAGCCGCAGCCGGGCCTCGACAACCTGAACGCGCTGATTGCGGAGATCGGGCGCGCCGGGCTCCCCGCCAGCTTGGAGGTGCGGGGGGAGCGGGTACCCCTGCCACAGACGCTCGACCTCTTCGCGTACCGGATCGCTCAGGAGGGCCTCACCAACGTCCTGAAGCACGCCCAGGCGCACCAGGCCGCGTTGACGCTGGACTACCAGCCCGGGGCCTTGGAGATCGAGGTGCGGGACGACGGCGTGGGGGCGTCGGCGAGCGACGGTTTCGGTCGTGGGCTCGTCGGCGTGCGCGAGCGCGTGAAGATCTACGGCGGCGAGATGAGCGCCGGCCCCGCAGGCTCTGGCGGTTTCGTCCTGACCGCCCGCCTCCCTATCGGGCCGGACCAGCCATGAGCATTCGTGTCCTCGTGGCCGACGACCAGTCCATGGTCCGCGCCGGATTCCGCATGCTGCTGGCCAACGAATCCGACATCGAGGTCGTCGCCGACGCGAGCAACGGCCTTGAGGCGGTCGCCCGCGCTGCCCGGCTGCGCCCGACCGTGGTTCTGATGGACATCAGGATGCCCGAGCTCGACGGGCTGCAGGCCACGCAGCGCATCATCGCCGCCGACCGCACCGCCCGGGTGCTCATCCTGACCACCTTCGCCCTCGACGACTACGTGTACGAGGCGCTGCGCGCCGGAGCCAGTGGCTTCGTCCTCAAGGACGACCCGCCCGAGCAGCTGATCGCGGCGATCCGTACGGTCGCCGCCGGCGATGCGCTGCTCTCGCCCGCCATCACCAGGCGCGTGATCGAGCAGTTCACACGCATCCCCCGCTCGACACCGCCACCAGAACTCGAGCACCTGACCCAGCGCGAGATCGACGTCTTCCGCTCTGTCGCGCGGGGACTGTCCAACCTGGAGATCGGCCGCGAGCTCTTCATCAGCGAGATGACCGTGAAGACCCACGTGACGCACATCCTGCAGAAGCTCAACCTCCGTGACCGCGTCCAGGCGGTCGTGCTGGCCTACCAGACCGGGCTCTTCGACGCTCGCCCGGTGGCCCACCAACCGGAGCATCCCCCGACCTGACCATCCACCTGCCTCTGCTTGCGCGCCCGCCGCCTGCCCTCACCAGGCGGCTGTGGTCGGCGAAGTCCCAGGCGCAGGGTCACCCGGCCGCCGGTCCGGAACCGCCGCCTGCGGCACCGGAACGCGGGAGCACGCCGAGAAAGCTCAGGACCGCCATCACCGCTACCAGCACCACGAACGACAGAGGGCCGATCGACTCCAGCGGGCCTCGAGGCCGGCCCATCGCCTCCAGCAGCAGCCGGGAGAGGCACGCGAGCGACACCACCGCGCCGAGGACCCCGAGTGCAGGCAGCCGACGCCCGAGGCGCCACGCCACAGCCGCCCCGAACGCCACGATGCCCAGGAACAGGAGGTCGTCGCCCCAGGGAATCAGCCCGTTCCAGGTGCCCGCGCGGCCCGGCGCGGCCGGGTTCGCCACGAGCGCGAGCACCAGCGTCAGCAGGCCCGGCGTCACGGCGCAGACCGCGACGACCATCCCGATGCCGCCGACCAGCCGATCGACGGCCCGTAGGCGCCACCCGTAGGCGCCGAGCATCACCGCACCCGTCAGCCCCAGCAGCTGGAGCGTGATGATGAAGCCGCGATGCGCGCTGTAGAAGGCAGCGACCACGGGGGCGCTGTCGCCGACATCAGGCAGGGCAGCGGCTCCTTCGGTGCCGAGGAGTAGAACGATGAAGCTGAGCGCGAACCCGGCCCCCCACCGGTCAGGCGTGCGTGCGGAGCGAGGGACGGTTGCGGTGTCGACCACCATGGTGCTGTCCTGCCTCTCGCTGGTGCGGGATCGCGACCAGGATCTCGTGAACGTTCCTCCAACGCGGCCCGCCTGTCCATGGTCGGATCCTCCGCCGACGGTGATCTCACCGTGCCTCCAGCCCAGCTCGCGGTGACGTCCGTCTCGGCCGGGTTCGAGCGTCCCGCGCGAAGTCGACGGCCCGGCGCCGCCGCCGACCGGGGTGCTGGCCGCACCGGAACCGTCATCGCCGCGGACCCGGGACAAGCCGCTCCGGCGCTGCTTTACTGAGCAGATGTCGGCCGACCGGCGGGAGGCGCTCAGGGTCGTGCCGCCGACGCGGGCGCGGCTCGTCGACCTGTTCCTGGCCGTGGTGTCCGGCTACGCCGCCTGGCTGCTGGCCTCGGAGATCACCCAGGCACTTCCGCCCGCAACGCGATGGACGGCCCACGTCCTGGCAGTGCTGCACGGGGGAGTGGTCGCCCTGCGCCGGATGGCGCCCTTGCCGTGCCTGGGCGGGCTGCTCGGCACGGCTGCCGCCTTCGGCCTAGTTCTGCGGCTGCCCGTCTACATGCTGGGGCCGGCGGTGCTGTTCGTCGCGTACGCCCTCGGCAGCGAGTTCCCGCGGCGCCGGGCGGCCGTCCTGCTGGGGTGCACCGAGGTCGCGCTCGTGCTGCTCCTCGCTCTCAGCGCCGGCTTCCCGGGGTGGGACTCCGTCGTGCTCTTCGCCGCCCTGGTGGCCGCGGCCTGGTTCCTCGGCACCCTGGCCCGCCGCTGGCAGAACCTGGCCCGCGAGAGCGCAGAGCGGGCGTCCGAGCTGGAGCAGGCGCGAAACGAGCTCGCCCGGCACGCCGTGGCGGCCGAGCGACTGCGGATCGCCCGCGAGCTGCACGACGTCGTCGCACACAGCATGAGCGTCATCGCCATGCACGCCGGGGCGGCGCGGCTGGCGGTCGGCAAGAAGCCGGAGCAGGAGCTGGCCGCCCTCGACGTGATCGAGCGCGCGAGCCGGGAGGCACTGGCCGAGATGCGACGACTGGTCACGGTCCTGCGGGACGAGGACGCCGGAGCCGCCGCACGCGGTCCCGCTCCGGGCGTCGCGGAGCTGCACACCCTCGTGTCCAGGGTCGTGGAGGCCGGCGTCACCGTCGACGTGCGGACGGAGGGCGATCTCGAGCACGTCCCGGCCGGCGTGTCCCTCGCCGCGTACCGGGTGGTCCAGGAGGCCCTGACCAACGTGGTGCGCCACGCCGGCGCCACCCGCGCGCGGCTGGAGGTGCAGGCGGGCGCCCAGCTGCTGGCGATCCGGGTGGAGGACGACGGCGCCGCGACCGGCTGGAAGCCTGCGGCCACGAGCGGCGGGGGTCACGGGGCGATCGGGATGCGCGAGCGGCTGGAGCTCTACGGGGGCACGGTCTCGGCCGGACCGCGGACGGGCGGCGGCTGGTGCGTCGAGGCGAGGCTCCCCTACGTGACGGGCGATCGATGACGCGGGTGGTGATCGCCGACGACCAGCCGCTGGTGCTGGCCGGCCTGCAGGCGATCTTCGCGCACGCCGACGACATCACCGTGGTCGGGGAGGCCGGGAACGGACGCGCAGCGGTGGACCTCGTCCGCTCCCTCGAGCCGGACGTGCTGCTCACCGACATCCGGATGCCCCTGCTGGACGGCATCGAGGCCACGCGGATGATCAAGGCCGACGCGACGACGGCTGCCGTGCGCGTCCTCATCCTGACGACCTTCGACGCCGACGAGTACGTCTACGCGGCACTTGAGGCGGGGGCGAGCGGGTTCCTGCTCAAGGACGCTCCGCCGGAGCGGGTGTTCGACGCGGTCCGGGTGGTGGCCGCGGGGGAGGCGCTGCTGGCCCCGGCCGCCACCCGGCGGCTGATCGAGGCGTTCGTCCAGGCCCGCGGGCACGCCCGGCCCGACGCCATGCGGCTGCTGGCCGGCTTGACGGACCGGGAGCGGGAGGTCGTGGCGCTCGTCGGCCGCGGCCTGTCCAACGCCGACATCTCGGCCGCGCTCGTGGTGAGCGAGGCGACCACCAAGACCCACGTGTCGAGGGCGATGGCCAAGCTGCAGGCCCGGGACCGGGCCCAGCTGGTGGTGCTGGCCTACGAGAGCGGGCTCGTCCACCCCGGCGGCAGCTGAGCATCCCCTTCCGGGATGAGACGGCTCCAACCGGTGCGGTAGGCCGAGAGCCCGCTCCGGGCTGACGAGGTTGAGCGGTCCCGTTCCTAACGTGGAGAGCACATCGCACCACCCTCGGGAAGGAAGGGCCATGGCCGCTCTCTCGGTGCACGGGCTCAGCAAGCACTTCGGCCGTGTCACGGCCGTCGACGACCTCAGCTTCGAGGTGGAAGCCGGCACCATCACCGGGTTCCTGGGCCCGAACGGGTCCGGCAAGACGACCACCCTGCGGATGCTGCTGGGTCTGGTGCACCCCTCGGCGGGCGTCGCGCTGGTCAACGGGGCGCCCTACCCCGAGCTCCGCCGGCCCGCGTTCACCGTCGGCGCCGCTCTCGAGGCGACCGGCTTCCACCCAGGACGGACGGCCCGCAACCACCTCCGGATCCTCGCCCACCCCAGCGGGATACCGACCTCCCGGGTCGACGAGGTGCTGGCCGAGGTCGAGCTGGCCGACGCTGCCCGCCGCAGGGTCGGCGGCTTCTCGCTGGGGATGCGCCAGCGACTCATGCTCGCCGGCGCCCTGCTGGGCGACCCGGCCATCCTCGTCCTGGACGAGCCGACCAACGGGCTCGACCCCGCCGGTGTGCACTGGCTACGTCAGCTCCTGCGCCGCCGCGTCGAGCAGGGCGGGACCGTCCTCGTCTCGAGCCACCTGATCGCGGAGCTGGCCTTGTCGGCGGACTCCGTCGTCATCGTGAAGAACGGACGGCTGAAGATGCAGGGCAGCGTCCGCGAGCTGACCGGCGACACCGGCAACACCGTCCGCGTCAAGACGCCGCAGGCGCAGAAGCTGCACCAGATGCTCATCTCCCGCGGCATCACCGCTGAGCTCGCCCCGCCGGACGGGGTGATCGCCCGTGGGGTCACCACGCAGCAGGTGGGGGAGGCCGTCGCGGCCACGGGCCTCGTCGTCTACGAGATGCAGGCGGAGCGGCACAACCTCGAGGACGCCTTCCTCGAGCTCACCGGGACCGGACCGAGCGCGTCATGACCACCCTCATCCGGACCGAGCTGTTGAAGCTCTACTGGACCCGGGCAACCTGGGTCTTCCTCGTCGTCGCCGTCCTGCTCGTGCTGGTCCGCCTCGAGCTCCTGCTCGCCGGCCTCGGTCGCGTCGGGGCTCCGACGCCCGGCAGCCGCGAGCTCACCCTCGCCGTCCTGGGAACCAGCGGCGTGGGGATCTTCGTCATCACCCTCCTCGGCGTGGTCAGCGTCACCCGGGAGTTCCACAGCGCGACGTGGACGTCGACCTTGCTGGCCAGCCCGGACCGGACTCGGGTCGTCGTCGCGAAGGTGGTGGCGGCAGCGCTCACCGGGGCGGCGGTGGCGGCACTCCTCCTGCTCGTAACAGTCGTCCGGGCGATGGCGGCCGGCGCGGTGCACCTCAACCCGGACGGTGCGTTGGTCTGCGCCATCCCGGGAGGGCTGCTGACCGCCGCATGGTGGGCCTGGCTCGGCGTCGCCGTGGGCCTCCTGGTCCGCAACCAGACGGCCGCCCTGATCCTGCCGTTGGGTTGGATGCTCGTCGTCGAGACCCTGCTGCCCGCCTACGGCTTGGACGTCCTGGTGCCGTGGACACCAGGCGGGGCCACTCGGGCGATCTCCGGCGACATCGCCGCCGGACTGCTACCCGTCTGGGCAGCGGCGCTGGTGCTGCTCGGGTACGGGACCGCGCTGACGCTGCTCGGCGCCCGCCGCCTCGTCCGCTCCGACGTCAGCTGAGCAGGCGCATCGTGCCCGCCCTGCGCACCCTCGTCCGCTCCGAGCTGCTGAAGCTCGGCACCACCCGGATGCCTTGGCTCCTGGTGCTCGCGACCTCGCTCGCCACCTTGGTGCTCGCGGTCCAGCCGATCGCCCGGGCCGGCCGTGGGGGCACCCCGTCCCTGGGCACCGCCGGTGCCGCGCTCGGGGTGCTCGACGCCATGGGCCAGGCTGCGCTCGGGGCACTGCTGCTCGGCGTGCTCGTGGTCACGACCGACTTCCGGCACGGGACCGTCGCCACGTTCCTCCTCCAGGCGCCCGACCGGGTCCGGCTGCTGGTGGCCAAGGTGCTGACCGCGCTCCTGCTGGGTCTTGGTCTCGGCCTCGTGTCCCTGCTGGTCGTCTCGGCCCTCGGCATCCTCAGCGGCGCGTGGGCCGGCGGTCTCGTCAACGCGTCGACCGCCCTGGCGGGCTTCGGGTTGCTGCTCACCTACCCGCTGTACGCCCTCCTCGGCACCGCCGTCGGCGCCCTGCTGCGCCGCAACCAGCCGCTCGCGGTGCTCCTTCCGCTCGTCTGGGTGTGGGGGATCGAGCCACTGGCCCTGTCCGGGCTGCCGCCCGCGTCCCTCCGCTGGTCGCTCCACGGTGTGACAGCCGCCGTCCAGAACGCTGGCACCCTGCCCTTCCTCCTCCCGGTCTGGGCGGGTGGCGCGGCCCTGCTCGGCTACACCGTCCTGCTTCTCGGCGCAGGGGCCCTCCAGCTGCACCGCAGCGACATCACCTGAAGGGAGCACCCACCATGGCGACAACACCCCGGTCGACGACCCAGCGCGTGCTCGGCGCCGTCCTGACCGCAGCACTGCTGGTCACCGCCGCAGCAGCGTGCGGCGCCGTGCAATCCGCCGGCCCCCAGCAGCAGACCCCGCAGGCGAGGCAGGCACTGCTCGACCGCTGGCGCTCCCGCGCCGACGTCCCGGCGGTCGTCGCCGGTCTCGATGACGCACACGGCACGACGTGGGTCGGGGCCAGCGGGAGCCCGGAGCGGGGGAGCGCGACCCCGGTCAGCACCTCCGCCTCCTTCCGCACCGCCAGCATCACCAAGGTCTTCGTCGCCGTGGTGACGCTGCAGCTGGTGGAGGAGGGCCGGCTGCGCCTGGACGACCCCGTCGCCCGCTACCTCCCCGACGTCAGCGCCGGGCGGGTGACGGTCCGCGAGCTGCTCAACCACACCAGCGGCCTCCCCGACTACTCCCAGGCCGCCGGCCTCGGCAAGGAGTTGCTCGAGGACCGGAACCGGCGCTGGTCGACCACCGAGGTGCTCGCCCTCGTCGCGCACGACAAGCCGCAGTTCCCCCCAGGCACCGGCTACCAGTACTCCAACACCGACTACGTCGTGCTGGGCGAGGTGATCCGCGTCGTCACCGGCACCAGCTGGGCGCGGCAGGTGCGCCAGCGCCTGCTCGACCCCTTGCAGCTCACCCACACCTTCATCGCGGGGCTAGAGCCGGCGCGCGCAGCGGTGCTGCCCGGCTACTTCGACGCCGACAATGACGGGGACGAGGAGAACGTGGAGACCGGGGGGCCTTGGCTGGCCCTGGAGACCTCGGAGGGGCCAGCGGGCGCCCTCATCTCGACAGCTGCCGATCTCCTCGCCTTCGGCGACGCGCTGTTCCGCGGCCACCTGCTGCGGCCCGCCACCCTGATGGCGATGGTGGCCGAGGGGCCGTTCCACCCTCGCAACAGCAACTACGGTCTCGGCCTGGAGATCCTCCGGCCCGACTACCGCACCGTCATCTGGGGCCACGGCGGCTTCCTGCCCGGTTTCCGGTCCGTCCTCTGGTACGTGCCCTCCCGGGACGCCGTGATCGTCGTCCTGACCAACGACTCACTGGCCAACCCGCCCGACCTGGCCGAACTGATCATGCGAACTCTCACACCGGGGAATGCCTGAACGACCACGTGCCGACGCCACTGTCCAGAAGCCGGCGAATCTCAGGGCAGCCACCCTCACCGGAGTGACCAAGACCAGGGTCGACGCCGAGGGTCCGAGGCCGAAGGACCCGCCGTCAGCCAGGCCTCGACGCCGGGGTGGGCGGTGCTGAGGGAGGCAGGAGCTCGAGGGCGGTGCGGCGCTGACCAGTGGAACCCGATTGCCGGATGCAAGAACGGCCCGCACAGTCACCTGTGCGGGCCGTTCCGTTCGTAGCGGGGACAGGATTTGAACCTGTGACCTCTGGGTTATGAGCCCAGCGAGCTACCGAGCTGCTCCACCCCGCGCCGCTGAGCAGAACACTACCCAGTCCCCACCAGGATGCCAAATCGGGGAGCCTGGGGCCTGTGGTCCGGGGCTCAGTCCACCTCCGGCACCAGCTCCCGGGCGTCCTCGGTGGGCAGGCCGGTGAGCTCGAGGAGGTCGACGATCATCGAGCGCGCCTGCGCCAGCACCGCGACGGCGGAGAGGGTGTGCGGGAGCTCCAGGTGGGAGCTGACCTCGCCGAGGGCGACCAGCTCGTCACGGGCGGAGCGGGGGAGCCGGCCCTGCTCCAGCTCGACCGACATCGACCGGGCCGCAGCGCCGAGGCGGCGCAGCAGGTCGAGGTAGCCCGGCGGCACGTGCTGCTCCCGCCAGACGAGCACGACGGCGCGGCGGGCCAGCACGCGGAGGTTGCGGCTCGCCCGGTCGAGCGGGTCGAGCAGCTGGGCGTAGGCCTGCACCTCGCTCAGCTGCCGGCGCCGGAAGGGGGAGTGCCGGATCACGGCCAGGCCCTCCCGGTTGGCCTCGGCCAGCGTCTGGAGCTGGTCCTCGGTCGCCCGGGCCCGCTCCAGCACCCGGTCGGCCGCGGCCTCGTCGTCGAGCCGGAGCGCCGTGGCGGCCTCCTCGAGCGTGGCCGCGACCTCGGCCAGGATCGAGGCGGCCAGCTTCCCGGGCCGGCGCAGCGGTGAGCTGGGGGCGATCGTCGCCACCAGCAGCGCGACGACGCAGCCCACCACGGCGTCGAGCCAGCGCTCGAGCCCCTGGTTGGGGTCGGGCAGCAGCAGCGTCACCACCAGGGACTGCACCCCGGCCTGCGTCGTCATCAGCTGGCCGGCGCCCAGCAGGGTGGCCAGTCCCATCGACACCCCGACCACCAGCACGACCTGCCAGGTGCCCTGGCCGAACAGCTGGACGAAGAGGTCGCCGACGGCGATCCCCACGGCCACGCCCAGGGCGATCTCCAGGCCGCGACGCATCCGGTGGCCGAAGGTGCCGCCCAGGCAGATGATCGCGGCGATCGGGGCGAAGAACGGGTTCGAGTGCTGGAAGAGCTCGCTGGCCAGCAGCCACGCGAGGCCGGCGGTGACCGCCGTCTGCGGGATGAGGAAGCCCCGCGAGCGCAGCCGGGACCACCGGGCGTCCAGCGACCGCCGACCCAGCCGGGTGGTCCGCTCGCTGAGGTCGAACGCACGCAGCTTCATCTGCTGGACCGAGAAACCCGACGCCATGCCCGACATGATCCCGGTGCACGAGCTGTCGGTGCGAACGGGCAGACTAGGGGACCGTGAACTCACCGATCCGCGTCACCGTATGGGGCGAGAACTTCCACGAACACAGCGACCGCGACCGCGCCGGCATGGCCGAGCGCTACCCGCAGGGCATGCACGGCGCCATCGCCGCCGGGCTGAGCGAGCTCCTCGGGGACCAGGTCGAGGTCCGCACCGCCACCCTCGACCAGCCCGAGCACGGTCTGACCGACGAGGTGCTGGCGTCCACCGACGTCCTCACCTGGTGGGGCCACGCCCGGCACGCCGCCGTCGACGACGCCGTGGTCGAGAAGGTGCACCGTCGGGTGCTGGGCGGGATGGGCCTGCTGGCCCTGCACTCGGCCCACTTCTCCAAGATCTTCATCAAGCTCATGGGCACCACCTGCTCCCTCCAGTGGCGCAACTCCGCCGACACCGAGCTGGTCTGGAACGTCTCGCCGGCGCACCCGATCAGCCAGGGCGTTCCCTCGCCGATCGTCATCGACGAGCAGGAGATGTACGGCGAGTACTTCGACATCCCCGCGCCCGACGAGCAGGTCTTCCTCTCCACCTTCTCCGGCGGCGAGGTGTTCCGCTCCGGCTGCACCTGGCGCCGCGGCAAGGGCAAGGTCTTCTACTTCTCCCCGGGCGACCAGGAGTACCCGGTCTACCACCACCCCGACATCAAGCGGGTGCTGGCGAACGCGGTGCAGTGGGCCCGGCCCGACCAGGCGGCCGACTTCGTCGCCCCGCAGGTCGTGAACGAGCCGGCCCCGTACCTCGCGGGCGGCAAGGCGATCCGCGCGTGAGCGCGGGCCCGGAGAGCCGGAAGCTCCGCGCCGGCGTCGTCGGCCTCGGTTGGGCCGGCCGCCAGCACATGGCCGCCTACGCCGGGTCCCCGGACGTCGAGCTGGTGGGCTTGGCCGGCCTGGAGGCCGAGCCGATGCAGGAGCTCGGCGACCAGTACGGCATCGCCGCCGAGCAGCGGCACGCGGACTGGCACGACCTCATCGCGCACGGGGGGCTCGACGTCGTCAGCATCGCCACGCCGACGACGCTGCACGCCCCGATCGCCGTCGCGGCGCTCGACGCCGGCCTGCACGTGCTGAGCGAGAAGCCGATGGCCGAGAACGCGACCGTCGCGCAGACGATGGTGGACGCGGCCAAGCGCAACGGCAAGGTCCTCGACGTCTCGTTCAACCACCGCCGCCGTGGCGACGTGGCGGCCCTGAAGAAGATCGTCGACGCCGGCCTGCTGGGCGACATCTACTACGCCAAGGCCGGCTGGCTGCGGCGTGAGGGCATCCCCGGCCTCGGCAGCTGGTTCACCCGGCGCGCCACCGCCGGCGGCGGCCCGCTGATGGACATCGGCGTGCACATGCTCGACATGGCCCTGCACCTCCTCCGGGAGCCGGCCGTGACCTCGGCGACCGCGGCGACCTACGCCGAGTTCGGGCCCCGCGGCCGCGGTGGGTCCCCGTACGCCTCGACCGGGAAGACGGGCGTCGAGAGCAGCGCCTACGACGTCGAGGACCTCTCGACGGCGTTCCTCCGGCTCGAGGGCGGCGGCACCCTGCTGCTGGAGTCGAGTTGGGCGCAGTGGATCCCGCGGGACCAGTGCTACGTCACGCTCTACGGCTCCGAGGGCGGAGCCAGCATCGAGTGGGGCGGCAGTCCTTCCGACCCGTACCGGTCGCTGGACATCTGGACCGAGAAGGACGGCGTCCCCGCGGTCCTGCAGCCCAACGTGCCGCCGGACGGCCAGCACACGGCGGCCGTGCTCGACTTCGTCGCCGCGGTGCTGGCCGGCGACGTCGAGGGCCACCAGGGGGACGAGGCGCTGGTCCGGGCCGCCGTGGTCGACGCGTGCTACGCCTCGGCCGAGCAGGGTTCCGAGGTCCAACTCTGAGCTGAGGTCCCGACACCCTGCGTCGCCATCGGCGCAGCCCACCCGAGCCGCCCCACCCCTGCCCCGAACGGGCAGGGACGGGCGGCTCGGGTCTTTCGTCCCGGATGTCCCCTCAGCCCCAGGAAAGTTGTTGCGCCTCTGGCGTGTCGAGTTGACCTCGGGCAGGCTGGGCCCACCCGAACGAATGGATGGTCATGTCCTCCCCGACACGCGCCGTCACCACCGTCCGGAGCCGTGCGGGGCGGCTCTGGGGCGGCGCGGTGGCTCTCAGCCTGCTCACCTCCCTGACGTTGCTCTTCCCCCCGACGGCCGCGGCCGACTCGGCGGTGGCGCCGGCCCGGGGCAGCTTCACGATCCGCGGGGCCGGCTTCGGCCACGGCCACGGGATGTCCCAGTACGGCGCCTACGGGGCGGCGCAGCAGGGCCGCACCTGGAAGCAGATCCTCGCCTTCTACTACCCCGGCACCACGCTGACGACGATGCCCACCGGCACGACGATCAAGGTGCTGCTGACCGCCGACAGCGACGGCGACCTCCGCGTGCAGCCGACGAAGGGCCTCCAGGTCAGGGACGGCGAGGGCGGCCGGTACACCGTGCCGACGGGCGCAGCCCACACTTCGTGGCGGATCAGCCGCAAGGGCGACGGCTACCAGCTGGCCTCCCTCGACGCCGCTGGTACCTGGAAGACGCGGGCCACCGGCCTCGGCGGCGGCACGTGGTCGTTCTCCTCCTCCGCGAAGGTCCTGACGCTCGTGCGGCCCGGCGGCTCGACCCGGGCGTACCGGGGATCGCTGGCGCTGGTCCGCAACGGCTCGGGTGGCCGCACGGTCAACACCGTCCTGCTCGAGGACTACGTGCGGGCCGTCGTGCCGGTCGAGATGCCGACCTCCTGGGCGGCCGACGCGGTGCGCAGCCAGGCCGTGGCCGCCCGCTCCTACGCCGTCCGCACCCGGGACTTCTCCGACCGGCCCGGCTACGACATCTGCGACACCGACACCTGCCAGGTCTACGGCGGCAAGCGCGCCGAGACCGGCGGCGGCGACGCGGCCGTCAAGGCGACGGCAGGCCGGGTCGTCAGCCAGGGCGGGCGGGTCGCCCTCACCCAGTTCGCCTCCTCCAACGGCGGCGCGCTGGCCGCCAGCAACCTGCCCTACCTCGTGGCCAAGGCCGACCCGTACGACGGCGTCATCACCTCCCAGGCCTGGTCGCGCACGCTCACCGCAGCCGCCATCAGCCGGTCGTGGCCCTCGGTCGGCACCGTGCAGCGCCTGCAGGTCACCCGCCGGGACGGGTCGGGCGCCTGGGGTGGCCGGGTCGAGAAGATCACGGTCACCGGCAGCAAGGGCTCGGTCACCGTGGGCGGTGAGACCTTCCAGTACCGCTTCGGGATGCGCTCCTCGCTCTTCACCGTCGCGGGGGCCAGCACGGGTGGCACCGCCCCGACCCCGCCGCCACCGGCGCCGACCACGCTGGAGCCGGGCCCGGCCTACGCCAGCCACCCCCGGACCTACAGCTCGGCGTCGAGGGCCGACCTGCTGCTCGTCAGCGGCAGCACCCTGCGGCGGTACCCGGTCGTCAGGGGCGTCCTGCAGCCGCCGGTCACCCTCGGCACGGGGTACGGCTCCGCCACCCACGTGCTCAACGCCGGGGACTGGAACGGCGACGGCTACCAGGACGTCATCACCCGCTCCGGCGACGGGACGCTGCTGCTGCGTCGCGGCTCCAGCACCGGTCGGCTCGCCGCCGGGGTGGACATGCGCTTCGGCGGCGGCATCCGCACCCTCGCGGCCGTCGGCGACGTCACCGGCGACCGCCGGCCCGACCTCGTCAGCATCAGCCCCGCCGGCAACCTCTGGCTGCACGCCGGCGACGGCCGCACCGGCCGGGCCCGCCTGACCAAGCTGGCCAGCGGCTGGCAGGACCGGGACGCCCTGCGCGGCCCGGGCGACCTGACCGGGGACGGGCGCCCGGACCTGCTCACCGCCCGGGGCGACCGGCTGTACCTGCACCGCGGGACGACCGGTGGGTTCGGGGCGGCGGTGTCGCTCGGCACCGGCTGGTCGGCCTACCCGGCGATCACCGCGGTCGGCGACCTGACCGGCGACGGGCGGGGCGACGTGGTGGCCCGGACGCAGGCCGGTGAGCTCATGCTGTTCCGAGGTGACGGGAAGGGCGGGCTGGGCGCGGGCACCACGCTCGCCGGCCGCTACAGCGGCACCCGCTTCGCCCTCTAGCCCCGCCCGGTCAGCGGGCGGGCGGGTCGGCGCACGCGTCGACGACCTCGGCGAGCAGAGCCGCCGCGGCGGCCACCGAGGCGCGGAGTCCGTCCGGGGTCGTGCCGAGCCCGCCGAGCAGGGTGTGCGCCCGGCGGCTGAAGTCGGTCGGCGCCCCGGCCAGCGTGCCGGTGGCGTCGACCAGGCCCTTCTCGGTGATCACCCAGCGCCCGGCCCGGGCGTGCAGGGCGTGCGCGCACAGCCCGACGACGCGGAACAGCGCCCCTGCGACGAAGGCGGCGTCCCCGCGGCCGGCCGGCTTGTCGAGACCACCCAGCAGGAACGCGGCCTCCGCCAGCCGACCCACCAGGGCCCGGGCCAGGGCCGGCGGGTAGGTCGCGACCTCCGTGCGCAGCACGGCCAGCTCGCCGGCCGGGTCGGCCAGCACCCGGCCGAGCGCCACCTCGCCGGCGTAGGCGAAGTCCGGCACCCCCAGCGGGTGCCCCACCTGGGCGTGGAACTCCGCGGAGCCCTGCTGCGCGGCCGCGCAGGAGGCGCGCACCCGGTCCAGGTCCCGGTAGATCCAGTCGACGGCCATCCCGTCGACCAGCAGCCAGCCGCCGCCGTCCACCCACCGCCCCCAGGCCCCCGGTTCGGTGACCTGCGGGACCTGCCCGTCCCGGGCCCGGGCCAGCGTGGCGGCCAGCGCCCGCAGGCCGGCGACGTCCAGCGGGGGCCGGTAGTAGAGGCCGAGGTCGACGTCGGAGTCGGGCCGCTGGGTCCCGCGGGCCCGGCTGCCGCCGAGCGTGACGGCCTCGACGCCCCCGACCCCCACCAGCGCCGCGGCCAGCTCGTGCAGGCGGACGTCGCTCAGCACGGCGGGGGCTCAGCGGCCGGTCGGGCCGGGCGGCGGCCGGGTTTCGGCGGGCGGCCGCGCCAGCGCAGGCTCTGCTCGTCGAGCCGGCGCAGCAGCGGGTCGCCCTCGGCGTCGATCCGCTCGGCCAGCCGGACCGCCGCCCCCAGCTGGACGTCGTCCAGCTGGGCGAAGGCGGGGGACCGGCGGCGGTCCAGCACGTCGTACCAGCAGCCGCCGACCGCGTGGTCCAGCACGATCCGACCGAAGCAGTGGTCGGCGGTCACCACCCAGCGCTCGGCGCGGGCGCGCGCGGGCAGCGCGTGCAGCACCAGCCGGCGGTAGCGGGCCAGCAGGTCGTCGCGGTCGTCGAGCGGCACGGCCCCTGTCTACCCGCTCGGCCGACCTCAGCGGGCGGCACGGCCGGCGCCCTAGGGTGGGCGGATGGTCGCAGGCTTCGAGATCGGGCACCACACCGCCGACGGCGACGGCTGGCTGACCGGGACCACGGTGGTGCTGGCCCGCGACGGCGCGGTGGGCGGTGTCGACGTGCGCGGCGGCGGCCCCGGCACCCGGGAGACCGACCTGCTGGACCCCAGCACCCTGGTCCAGCAGGTGCAGGCGGTGGTCCTCACCGGCGGCAGCGCCTACGGCCTGGCCGCCGCGGACGGCGTCATGGGCGGCCTGGAGGCGCGGGGGCTCGGCTTCCCGGTCGGCCCCGAGCCGGGCCAGGTCGTGCCCATCGTCCCGGCCGCGGTGATCTTCGACCTCGGTCGCGGCGGCGACTTCGGGCACCGGCCGACGGCGGAGTTCGGCGCCGCCGCGCTGGCCGCCGCCCGGCCGGGTCGCCCGGCCAGCGGCTGCGTCGGCGGCGGCACGGGCGCGAAGTGCGGCGGGCTCAAGGGCGGCTTCGGCTTCGCCGAGCAGACGCTGCCCGACGGGGCGGCGGTCGCGGCGGCCGTCGTGGTCAACGCCGCCGGGTCCGCCGTCGACCCGCGCACGGGGCGGCTCTGGGCCGACGTCGAGCACCGGCTGCCCCGGCCCTCCGCCGCCGAGCGGGCGGCGCTGGCGACCGCGGAGGCGGACCCGGCACCGTCCCTGGCCACCACGATCGGCGTCGTGATGACCGACCGGGCGCTCGTCCCGGCCCAGGCGCGCAAGGTGGCGGCGGTCGCCCACGACGGGCTGGCCCGCGCCGTCCGGCCCGTGCACTCGATGACCGACGGCGACACCGTCTTCTGCCTCGCCGCGGGCCGGCTGCCGGAGCCCGCCGACCCGGCGGCGGCGCTGGCCGGGTTCACGGCGCTGCTGACCGCGGCCGCCGACGTCTTCGCCGCCGCCTGCCTCGACGCGATGCTCGCCGCCACCGGCCGCCCTCCCTGGCCCGCGTACACCGACCTGGTGCCGGCCGCGCGGCCCTGAGCCGGCGGGCCGGCCCCGCGCGGGCGGGCAGGCCTGAGACGACCGGGCGCGCGCGGGCACCTCTTCCTAGACTGGGCCGCGCCCCGCGTGCACCCGGCCAGCTGACGAGGAACCATGAAGGCTCTCCTGCTCGAGAACATCCACCCCGACGCCGTCCACCTCCTCACCGAGCGCGGCATCGAGGTGGCCACGGTCAGGGGAGCCCTCGACGAGGCCGAGCTGGTCGAGGCGGTGCGCGACGTCCAGCTGCTGGGGATCCGCTCGAAGACCACGGTCACCCAGGCCGTGCTGGACGCCGCACCCGACCTGCTCGGCATCGGGGCGTTCTGCATCGGCACCAACCAGATCGACCTGGAGGCGGCCGCCGAGCGCGGCACCGTCGTCTTCAACGCCCCGTTCTCCAACACCCGCAGCGTCGTGGAGCTGGTGATCGCCGAGATCATCGCCATGGCGCGGCACCTGACGGACAAGAACGCCAAGATGCACGCCGGGGTCTGGGACAAGTCGGCCAAGGGCGCCCACGAGGTCCGCGGCCGCACGCTGGGCATCGTCGGCTACGGCAACATCGGCAGCCAGCTGTCCGTCGTCGCGGAGTCCCTCGGCATGCGGGTGCTCTTCTACGACGTCGCGGACAAGCTCGCGCTGGGCAACGCGCGTCGCTGCGGCTCGCTGGACGAGCTGCTGGCCGAGGCCGAGACCGTCACGCTGCACGTCGACGGCCGGGCCGGCAACACCGGGCTGTTCGGCGCCGAGCAGTTCGCGAAGATGCGCCCCCGCAGCCTGTTCCTCAACCTGTGCCGCGGCATCGTCGTCGACCACGAGGCGCTGCGGGAGCACCTGCTCAGCGGCCACATCGCCGGCGCCGCCCTCGACGTGTTCGCGGAGGAGCCGAAGACGGCCGGCGACCCGTTCGTGTCCTCGCTGCAGGGGCTGCCCAACGTCATCCTGACCCCGCACGTCGGCGGCTCGACGGAGGAGGCGCAGCAGGACATCGGCCGCTACGTCGCCGGGAAGCTGGCCGACTACGCGCTCGCCGGCACGACGACGATGTCGGTCAACCTGCCGCACGTGCAGGCCAGCGACGGTCCCGAGCGCTACCGGGTGCTGCACGTGCACCACAACGTCCCGGGGGTGCTGGCCACCGTCAACGGGGTGCTGGCCGACTTCGGGGTCAACATCGAGAGCCAGACGCTCTCCACCCGCGGCCAGCTGGGCTACGTCGTCACCGACATCGCGGCCCCGTTCAGCGACGAGCTGCTGGACAAGCTGCGCAGCCTGCCGGAGACGGTCCGGCTGCGCATCATCGCCTGACGGGCGTCCTGCGGAACCGCTGACGGGTCGCGTCCCGGGGGGCGGGCCCGACGTCAGGGCTCAGCGGTCCCGGGTCCGCCCGGCTCGTGGTGGATCCGCCCGCTGCCCTCGCTCAGCGGCCGGCCCTGCCCGCCCCACCGCCGGCTGACCAGCTCCGCGGCGATGGAGACCGCGGTCTCCTCGGGCGTGCGGGCACCCAGGTCGAGGCCCAGCGGGCTGGCCATCCGGCCCAGCTCGACGTCGGTGAGCCCCTCGGCGCGCAGCCGGGCGACCCGGTCCGCGTGCGTCCGCCGGGACCCCATCACCCCGACGTAGCCCAGCGGCAGCCGGAGCGCGGCGGCCAGCAGCGGCACGTCGAACTTCGGGTCGTGGGTCAGCACGCAGAGCGCGGTGCGCCCGTCGAGCCGGCCCGCGGCGGCCTCCGCCGCCAGGTAGCGGTGCGGCCAGTCGACCACGACCTCGTCGGCCTGGGGGAAGCGGGCCGGGGTGGCGAACCGGGCGCGGGCGTCGCAGACGGTGACCCGGTACCCCAGGAACGCGCCCATCCGTGCGAGCGCCGTGGCGAACTCGCTGGCCCCGCAGACCAGCATCCGCGGCCGCGGGGCGAGCACCGCCACCAGGACCTGCAGGCCCTCGCCCAGCCGTTCGCCGTCGGGGCCGTAGGTCAGCAGCTCGTCGCGCCCGGCGGCCAGCAGGCCGCGGGCGTCGTCGGTGACGGCGGCGTCGACGCGGGGCGAGCCCAGACCGCCGGCCAGCCGCGCCCCGTCCGGGCGCAGCACCAGCCGACGGCCCCGCTGGTCGGGGCGCGGCGCGGCCACGACGGTGGCGACGGCCACCGGCTCCCCGGCGTCGACCAGCGTGGCGAGCTCGTCGAGCCCCGGGAAGGTCGCGGGCGAGACCGCCGCGACGTGCACGTCGAGGGTGCCGCCGCAGGGCAGCCCGACGGCCAGCGCGTCCGCGTCGCTCACGCCGTAGCGGCGCAGCACGGGGACGCCGTCGGCCAGCACCTCCTCGGCGAGCGCGCAGACGTCGGCCTCGACGCAGCCGCCGGACACCGAGCCGACGACGCTGCCGTCGGGGCCCACCAGCATGGCCGCGCCGACCGGTCGGGGCGCGGAGTCCCAGGTGCCGACGACCGTGGCCAGGGCCACCGTCCGGCCCTCCCGCCACCAGCCCAGCAGCGCGGGCAGCACGTCACGCACGCCGGTTCCCGGCGGGCTCGTCGACGTCGTGGCCGCCGGCCAGGTCGTCGCAGGCCACGACCAGGGCGTCGTGGTCGCTCAGGTAGGCCTGCGCCCCGGCGTCCCCGGACACGGTCTCCCGCAGCGCGGGCAGGTGCGCCCGGCCGACCAGCACCGGGTGCCCGGGACGGCCGTGGTAGCCGGCGCGGGCCAGCGCCTCCGGTTCGGGCGGCACCACCGTGAGCAGCCGGCGGACGACGTCGGCGCCGACGTCGGGGAGGTCGACGAGGTGGACGACGACGGCCGCCGCCCCGAGGGCGGCCGCCGCGTCGAGCCCGCAGCGCAGGGAGCCCGCCAGGCCGTCGGCCCAGCCTGGGTGGGTCACCGGCCGCACGTCGGCGCCGGGCAGGGGGTGGGCGGCCAGCAGTGCGGCCGCCTCGGGGGCGGCGCAGCCGAGCACGACGACGACCGGCGCGCAGCCGCCGTCGGCGAGCACCCGGACGGCGCGGGACAGCCACGGGGTGCCGTCCGCGTCGCGGCGCAGCGCCTTCGGGCCGCCCGCCCGGCGACCGGCGCCGGCCGCGAGCAGCAGCCCCACCACGCGGGGTGCGGCCTCAGCCGGCGACCTGGTCGTCCCCGAGCTCCTCGTCCTCGTCCTCCTCCGGGCCGGGCGGCCGCAGGTGCGCGAGCACGGTGTCGTGCAGCAGCCCGTTGGTGGCGTACGCGCCGGCGCCGTGCGGGCCGGGGCGCCCGTCGAGGTCGGTGAACCGCCCGCCCGCCTCCGTGACGACGATCGCGCAGGCGGCCATGTCGTGCAGCTCCAGCTCCGGCTCGCAGGCGATGTCGACCGCGCCCTCGGCCAGCAGCATGTAGGACCAGAAGTCGCCGTAGGCCCGCGTCCGCCAGCAGCTGCGCAGCAGGTCGACGAAGCCCTGGCCCTGCCCGGACGCGACCCACTCGCCGAGCTCCGCGTAGCTCAGGGACGCGTCCGCGAGGTCGGCGACCTGCGAGACGCGGCAGGGGCTGGGGTTCATCAGCGACTTGCCGGCGTAGGCGCCGCCGCCGAGCGAGGCCCACCAGCGCCGGCCGAGCGCCGGGGCGCTGACCACGCCGACCACCGGCTCGTCGTTGACCAGCAGCGAGATCAGCGTCGCCCAGACCGGCACGCCGCGGACGTAGTTCTTGGTGCCGTCGATCGGGTCGACCACCCAGCGGCGCGGCCCCCACCCGGTGTCGGCCATCTCCTCGCCGTGCACGGCGTCGCGCGGTCGGGCCTTGCCGAGCGTGCGCCGGATGGCCTCCTCGACGGCGGTGTCGGCGTCGGAGACAGGGGAGAGGTCCGGTTTCGCCGTCACCCGCAGGTCGAGGGCCTTGAAGCGGCTCATGGTGATCGAGTCCGCGTCGTCGGCGAGCAGGTGGGCCAGCCGCAGGTCGTCGGTCAGGTTGCGGTGCAGCGGGCTCTCGGGGGGCATGGCCGCCAACCTACTGGCCGGCGTCGATCATCCGCCGGAACGACTCCAGCCGGGCCCGGGACAGCTCGCCCCGCGCGACGGCCGCGTCCAGCCCGCACTCGGGGACCCCGGTCTCGTGGGTGCAGCCGCGCGAGCAGCCCGCGGTCTGCGCCTGGAGGTCCGGGAACGCCGCGATGATGCTCTCCCGGGTGACGTGGCTCAGCCCGAACGACCGGACGCCCGGGGTGTCGATGACCCAGCCGCCGTCCTCGGCGCCCCGCGCGTCCGAGCCCGCGACCGGGGGCAGCCGCAGCGCGATCGCCGAGCTGGAGGTGTGCCGGCCGCGGCCCGTCACCTCGTTGACCGCACCGATGCCGCGGTGGGCGTCGGGGATCAGCGCGTTGACCAGCGTCGACTTGCCGACGCCGGAGTGCCCGACGAAGACGCTGGTCCGGCCGGCCAGGGCGGCCCGCAGCTCGGTGAGGTCGGCACCCGGCTGCACCGTCTGGACGAGGACGCCGAGCGGCTCGTACTGGGCCAGCAGCTCCTCGGGCCCGGCGAGGTCGGCCTTGGTCAGGCAGAGCAGCGGGTCGAGCCCGGCGTCGAAGCCGGCCACCAGGATCCGGTCGATCATCCCCGTCCGCGGCGGCGGGTCGGCCAGCGCCGTGACGATGACCAGCTGGTCGGCGTTGGCCACGATCGGCCGCTCGTAGGGGTCGTCGTCGTCGGCCGTCCGCCGCAGCACGGTCGTCCGCTCCTCGACCTCCACGATCCGGCCGAGCGTCCCCTCCTCCCCGGAGGTGTCCCCGACGATCCGCACCCGGTCGCCGACGATGACGCCCGTCCGGCCCAGCTGGCGCGCCTTGGTGGCGGTGGTCTCGTGACCGCCGAGCAGCACCCGGAAACGGCCGCGGTCGACGGTGATGACCACCCCGACCTCGGCCTCGGAGTAGCTCGGCCGGTCCTTGGTGCGGGGCCGGGTGCGGCGCCGGGGCCGCTCGAAGGCGGCGTTCTCGTCGGTGCGGAACTGCCGGGACGTCACGGGCCGACCACCCGGCTCACGGGGCCGGCCGCTCGGGGTCGACCGCGCCGACCGTCTCGATCCCCGCGTCGGTCTCGGCCACCATGGCGGCCCACAGGTCGACGAACTCCGGCATGGTCTTGCTGGTGCAGCTGACGTCGTCGACGACGATCCCGGCGACGACCAGGCCCAGCACGGCGGCGGCGTGCGCCATCCGGTGGTCGGCGTAGGTGTGGAAGACGGCACTGCCCAGCAGCTTCGGGTTGACGGTCAGGCCGTCGTCGTCGCTGCTGACGCTGCAGCCGAGCGCGGACAGCTCGGCCTCGAGGGCGGCCAGCCGGTCCGTCTCGTGACCGCGGATGTGGCCGACCCCGCTGATCCGGCTGGTGCCCTCGGCGAGCGCGGCGACCGCGGCGACGACGGGCGTCAGCTCGCTGGCCTCCCGCAGGTCGAGGTCGACGCCGTGCAGGAAGTGACGGCCGCTGACCGTCAGGTCGCCCTCGAACCAGGTGACCTCGGCCCCGAAGGCCCGCAGGATGCCCCGGATCTGGTCGCCCGGCTGCAGCGAGCCGGCCGGCCAGTGCCGGACCGTCACCATGCCGCCGGTGACGGCGGCCGCGGCCAGGAAGGGCGCGGCGTTCGACAGGTCGGGCTCGACGACGACGTCGTGGGCGTGCAGGACGCCGGGGGAGACCCGCCAGCGGCCCGGCTCGGAGTCGTCGACCGCCACCCCCCGCTCGCGGAGCATGGCCACGGTCATGGCGATGTGCGGCAGGGACGGCAGCGGGCCGCCGACGTGGCGCAGGTCCAGCCCGTCGGCGAAGCGGGCGCCGACCAGCAGCAGCGCGGAGACGTACTGGCTGGACGTGGAGGCGTCGACGGTCACCGCCCCACCCCGCAGCCCGGCCCGGCCGGTGACGGTGAAGGGCAGGCCGGGCCCGCCGTCGGTCCGGCTGTCGGCGCCCAGCGCGGTGAGCGCGTCGAGCAGCGGCGCCATGGGGCGGGAGGCGGCCTGCTCGTCGCCCTCGAAGCGGACGTCGCCGTCGGCCAGTGCGGCCAGCGCCGGCACGAACCGCATGACGGTGCCGGCGAGACCGCACTGGACGGTCCCGCCCGCGGTGAACTGCGCCGGTGGGGTCACCAGCCACTGCCGGCCGTTCTCGACGATGACCACCCCGAGGGTCCGCAGCGCCTCGCGCATCAGCACGGTGTCACGGGCGTCGAGGCCGTTGGTGATCACCGACGGCCGGTCGGCCAGGGCGGCCAGGACCAGCGCGCGGTTCGTCTCCGACTTCGAGCCGGGCACGGTGACCGTCGCGCTGATCGGGGCGGGCGCCTCAGGGGCGGCCCAGGGCTGCGGGGGTGAGGTGCTGGGCACGGGGGCGATTCTAGGGTCCCGGGCCGGCGCGCCGGGCCCGGCCGGCCCGGCGGCGAGACCCGGACGTCTCAGTTCTCGCCGCGGTGGATGTTCTTGTTGACCTTCTCGGCCTTGGCGGCGGCCTTCTTGATCTGCTGGCGGTTGCGCTTCTCGGCCACGGCGTCGCGCTTGGCGCGCTCCTTGGCGGCCACGGCGTCGCGCTTGGCCCGCTCCTTCTCCGCGACCTTGGCCCGCTTCGCGCCCTCCTTCTTGGCCACCGCCGCCTGCTGGGCGGCGACCTCGCGGGCCTCCTTGAGCTGCTTGGCGGCCGCCACCTGGGCCTGCTTGAACTGCTTGGAGGCCTGCTTGCGCGCCTTGCGGGAGCTGGCGACGGCCGCCCCGACCAGGGCCGCACCGCTGGCCAGTGCGCCGTCGGCGAGCTGGCTGGTGCCCTTGCCGACGTTCTCGGCCAGGTCGCCGGCCGCCTCCGTCAGGCTGCCGACGCCCTTGCTGAGCGCGCCCGAGGTCACCCCGGCACGACGGCCCAGCTTCTGGGTGGTGCGGCGGGTGTCGCGGGCGAGGCTCTCGCCGCCCTTGGCGGCCAGGTAGACCAGGCCCGGCCGGCCCTCGGTGTCCCGGGCCGCGAGCAGCACGCCCCCGAGCAGGCTGATGTTCTTGAGGAAGTGCGACCGGTCCTCGGCCTTCTCGACCGGGTCGGTGCGCGTCCAGTAGGGGTGCTTCGCCAGCGTGCTGGGGATCAGCGAGGTGGCGAGCACCACGGCGCCGAGCCGGCGGCCCTTGCCGGTGGCGAGCGCCAGGCCGCCGAGGAGCTGGGCGGCGCCGTTGACCCGGACGAGGGTCTGCGCGTCCTCCGGCACGTAGCCCGCCACCGAGGCGGGGGCGTACTTCTTCACGAACGGCACGAGCTTGTCGGTCACCGGCTCGGCGGCCGGGACGAGCAGCTCGGGGTGCCGGACGGACTTGAAGCCGCTCGCGACGAAGTAGGAGGCGAGCAGGGTACGGGCGGCGGCGCGCAACAACGTCATGGGCTATTCCTACCGTGCCGGCCGGGACCAGCCAACCCCGGCCCGCCCCCGGTAGCCTGCCCGGCATGTGCGGTCGCTACGCCTCCACCGCGAGCCCCCGGCAGCTGGCCGAGGAGTTCGACGTCGACGACATCCTCGACGGCCTGCCCGGCCCGGACTACAACGTGGCCCCGACCGTGGCGGTGCCCGCCGTCTTCGAACGGGTCGACCGGGCGTCGGGGGACGTCCGCCGCCGGCTCGCGCCCCTGGTCTGGGGCCTGGTGCCCTCGTGGGCCAAGGAGCGCTCGATCGGCGCGCGCATGATCAACGCCCGGCTGGAGACGGTGGCCGAGAAGCCGGCCTTCGCGAAGGCCTTCCGGTCCCGCCGGTGCCTGCTGCCCGCCGCCGGCTTCTACGAGTGGTACGAGCCCGAGACCCCGCCCGGCGGCCGGAAGCCCGCCAAGCAGCCGTTCTTCCTGCACCGGGCCGACGGCGGGCTGCTGGTGATGGCCGGCCTCTACGAGATCTGGCGCGACCCCACCAAGGACCGGGACGACGACACGGCCTGGCTCCGCACCTGCTCGGTGATCACGACCCGGGCCACCGACGCGGCCGGACACATCCACGACCGGATGCCGCTCGTCGTGCCCGCCGACGCCGTCGACGGGTGGCTGGACCCCGCGCTCACCGACCCGGAGCAGGCCCTCGGCCTGCTGTCGGTCACCGACGCGGCCGAGCTCGAGGCCTACGCCGTCTCCACCGCCGTCAACAAGGTGCAGAACAACGACCCGTCGCTGCTGGAGCCCCTCGCCGAGGCGGGGCCGACGGTGCGGGACGACGCGCCGGCCGACCCGCCCGAGCAGGACCGGCTGCTCTGAGCACCCGCGATCTGCCGGTGGTCACGGCCCAGGGTCCCGCCCACTGGCTGCTCGACGAGGCCGACGACGTCGGCGCCGCCCTGGTGCTGGGCCACGGGGCGGGCGGCGGGCCGGAGGCGGCCGACCTGGCGGTGCTGGCCCGCCGGCTGCCCCCGCTCGGGGTGACCGTGGCCCGCTTCGAGCAGCCCTGGCGGACGGCCGGCCGCCGGGTCGCCGTCGCCCCTCCGCGGCTGGACGAGGCCTGGTCGGAGGCGCTGCCCGTGCTGCGGTCCGCACTCCCGGCGGGCCTGCCCCTGGCCACCGGGGGACGCAGCTCCGGCGCGCGGGTGGCCTGCCGCACCGCCGCCGCGACGGGCGCCGCCGCCGTGGTCTGCCTGGCCTTCCCGCTGCACCCGCCCGGCCGCCCGGACCGCTCCCGGGCCGTCGAGCTGCTGGCGCCCGCCGTTCCGCGGCTGGTGCTCCAGGGCACCCGGGACACCTTCGGCGGGCCCGCCGAGGTGCGCGCTGCGGCGGCGGGGGACCCCGGGGTGGTCGTGGTCGAGCTGCCCGGCGCCGACCACGGGTACCGGCTGCCGGCCGGCGCGCCGTTCACCCCGGCGGACCTGCGGGACCGGCTGGTCGCCGAGGTGGCCGGCCTGCTCGGGGCGGGTCCGGCACGCTCGGGCGCGGACGGGGAATAGCGCCGGTCGGCTCGCGTTGTACCGGCATGCCGATGACCATGCCGGGTGTGACCGAGCAGCCGACACTGCCCGGACGCTCGCCGGTACTCTCGTACGTGATGAGCATCCCGACGAGTTCCACCCCCAGCGGGGCCGTGACCGACGCACCGGTCGCCGACCCGGTCGACCCGCGCAGCACCGAGACCGACGCCGAGCGGACGCTCCGGTTCGAGACCGAGGCGCTGCAGTACCTCGACCAGCTGTACGCGGCGGCGATGCGGATGACGCGGAACCCGGCCGACGCCGAGGACGTAGTGCAGGAGACCTTCGCCAAGGCGTACGGCTCGTTCCACCAGTTCACGCCGGGCACGAACCTCAAGGCCTGGCTGTACCGGATCCTCACCAACACCTACATCAACTCCTACCGGAAGAAGCAGCGCCAGCCGCAGCTGTCCGACGGGGAGAACGTCGAGGACTGGCAGCTGGCCCGGGCGGAGTCGCACACCTCGAGCGGCCTCAAGTCCGCCGAGACGGTGGCGCTGGAGAACCTGCCCGACTCCGACGTCAAGGAGGCGCTGCAGCAGCTCGCCCCGGACTTCCGGCTCGCGGTGTTCCTCGCCGACGTCGAGGGCTTCTCCTACAAGGAGATCGCTGGGATCATGGGCACGCCCATCGGCACGGTGATGTCGCGGCTCAACCGCGGCCGCACCCAGCTGCGGGCGCTGCTCGCCGACTACGCGCGTGACCGCGGGATGGTTCGTCAGGGGGGATCGAAGTGAGCGACCAGAGCACCACGAGCGCCGACTGCGAGCACATGCTCGCGCGGGTGCACCAGTTCCTGGACCAGGAGCTCGACTCGGCCAGCAGTGATGAGATCCGGGCGCACCTCGTGGCCTGCGAGCCCTGCCTGGACCGCTACGACGTCGAGCAGGCCGTCAAGAGCCTGGTGAACCGGTGCTGCGGGGGCGACAAGGCCCCGAGCGCGCTGCGCACGAAGGTGCTGGGCCAGCTGGCGGCGGCGCAGGCGACCGCGCACGCGCAGCAGGACTGAGCCCGGGCGCGACCGGGCGCGAGGACGACGAGACCCCCGCGGGTTGCCCGCGGGGGTCTCGTCGTCGTCAGACGAAGTGCTCGTCGGCGCGTCGCCTCAGGCGTTGGGGCGCTTGCCGTGGTTCGCGCCCTTCTTCCTGCGGGCGCGGCGCTTGCGGCCAGTCTTACCCATCCGTGCCTCCTCACATGTGCGGTCGGTGCGCGTCCCGGAGCGCGGTGGCCCGGGGCACGGCCGACCATTCTGCCACACCGGCGCCGCCCGGCCCCGCCGCCGGACGGCGGCGGGACCGGGTGGTCAGTGCAGCGGCTTGTCGGCGGCCAGCACCGGCTCCACGCCCGGGTCGCCGACGTCGGCGAAGTAGTCGGACTGGCTGGTGATGTCGGTGCCGTTGGCCACCCGCGCGCCGTTCAGCAGGGCGCTCAGCACGACGGCGACGACGACGTTCAGCGCCAGCGCCGTCAGGCCGATGTAGCCGGCGTCGCCCAGGCCCGGCACCACCGCGAGGGAGTTGCCGAACGGCCGCGTGGTGCAGGCCGTGCAGCCGCCGTAGGCGGTGATGGTGCCGTAGAGCATGCCGACCGCCCAGCCGGCCAGCAGCGCCCAGCGGTGGAACCACCGGGTGAAGAGGCCGAAGACGATCGAGGGCAGGGTCTGCAGGATCCACACCCCGCCGAGCAGCTGGAAGTTCAGCGCGTTCTGCTTGTCGAGCAGCAGCACGAACAGCAGGGCGCCGACCTTCGTGACCAGGGAGACGATCTTGGAGACCTTCGCCTCGGTGGCGTCGGTGGCCTCCGGCCGCAGGTAGGCCTTGTAGATGTTGCGCGTGAACAGGTTCGCGGCCGCGATCGACATGATCGCCGCGGGCACCAGCGCCCCGACCGCGATGGCCCCGAAGGCCACGCCGGTGAACCAGCTGGGGAAGTGGTCCTCGAACAGCTGCGGGATGACCAGCTGCGGGTTCACCTTGCCGTCCAGCCCGATCGGCTTCGTGCCGGCCTTGATCGCGACGTAGCCCAGCAGGGCGAGCAGGCCCAGCAGCAGCGAGTAGGCCGGCAGGATCGCGGCGTTGCGGCGCCCGGTGCTGCGGTCCTTGGAGCTGAGCGCCGCCGTCACCGAGTGCGGGTACATGAACAGGGCCAGAGCCGAGCCCAGGGCCAGCGAGGCGTAGGCCCAGTGCTGGGTCGGCCCGGGGATGAAGACGCCCGTGGGGACGGCCGGGTTCGCCGCCGACGGGGTGGCCATCTTGGTCTGGGCGGCGTCGAAGATGCTGCTCCAGCCGCCGAACAGGCCGGGCAGGTGGATGATCGCGACGAAGATGACGATGTAGATCAGCAGGTCCTTGACCACGGCGATCATGGCCGGCGCCCGCAGGCCCGAGGAGTAGGTGTAGGCCGCCAGGACCGCGAACGCGATCAGCAGCGGCAGGTCGCGGGCCAGCAGGCTCTGCCCGCCGACGCCCAGCACCTCGAGGATGGCCTGGATGCCGACCAGCTGCAGCGCGATGTAGGGCATCGTCGCGAGGATGCCGGTGACGGCGACGGCCAGGCTGAGGCTGCGGGTGCCGTAGCGGCCCTGCACGATGTCGGCGGTCGTGATGTAGCCGTGCCGGTGCGCCACCGACCACATGCGGCCCAGGAAGAAGAAGATCACCGGGTACAGGACGATGGTGTACGGCACGGCGAAGAAGCCGGACACCGCTCCCGTCGCCCACATGGCCGCGGGGACGGCGATGAAGGTGTACGCGGTGTAGAGGTCGCCGCCCAGCAGGAACCACGTGGTGACCGTGCCGAAGCTCTTGCCGCCCAGGCCCCACTCGTGCAGCGACTCCAGGTTCGCCGGCCGGCGCCAGCGCGCCGCCATGAACCCCATCACCGTCACCACCGCGAACAGCACGATGACGACGACCAGGGCCACCCAGTCGACGTTCACCGCTGCTCACCGGTCCCTGTGCGGCGCTCGTGGGCCAGCCGTTCACGTCGCAGCAGCCAGAAGCTGAGGGCGCAGAGCGCGGCGGCGATGAAGACCCAGAGCAGCTGGTACCAGTAGAAGAAGGGGAACCCGAACAGCCGGGGCTCCACCCGGTCGTAGGTGCCGACCAGCAGCGGCGCCACGATGCCGACCAGCAAGATCCCGGCCACGGCGATCTTGGTGGGGGTGATCCGCCACCGCGGATCCGTACCGCCGGGGTCGACCCGGCGTGCTGCTACCTCGTCCATCGTTGCCTCCTCGGGGCGGCCACGACCGCGTGACCCGAGTGCACGCTACTGCCCGCTCCGGGGGCCGGGCAGCAGCCCCGGTCCGGCGTGGCGGGGCTGGCGGGGAGGCCTGTCGTGCGCCACTAAAGTGGCGCCCATGCCGTCCATGTCCGAGATCGTCGCCGAGCACACCGACCTCTCGGACGCCGACCAGCGCTGGCTGAAGATGCTGGTGTCGGAGTGGCAACTGCTGGCCGACCTGTCGTTCTCCGACCTCGTGCTGTGGGTGCCCGACCGCGACGAGAACGTCTTCTGGGCCGCCGCGCAGATCCGCCCCAACACCGGGCCCACGGCGCTGCTCGACGACGTCGTCGGCGACCTCATCGCCTACTCCCCGGAGCACCTGGTCTCCGAGGCCTTCGGCAGCGGGCAGATCACCCGCACCAGCGCCGCCAAGCTGCAGGCGGGGATGCCCGTCGACACCCACGCCATCCCGGTGAAGCTGGCCGACCGGGTGATCGCGGTGGTCGAGCAGCACACCAGCCAGCTCGGGGTGCGCTCGCCCAGCTCGCTGGAGTCGGCCTACACCGGTACCGGCGACCTGCTGGCCCGGATGGTCACGGTCGGCGCCTTCCCGATGCCCGCCGACTCCTCCAACCTGGCCTTCAGCCCGCGGGTCGGGGACGGGTTCATCCGCGTCGACGCCGGTGGTGAGGTCGAGTACGCGAGCCCCAACGCGCTGAGCGCCTACCGCCGGCTGGGCCAGATCGGCGACCTGGTCGACGAGCACCTGCCGAGCCTGACCGCGTCCCTGGTCCCCACGGGTCCGGGACCGGTGGACGACTCGGTCACCTCGGTGCTGGCCGGCCGGACCGCCCGCCGCACCGAGCTGGTCTCCGGAGACGCGCACCTGATGGTCCGGGTGCTGCCGCTGCTCGACGGCCGCGAGCGGGTCGGCGCCATCGTCCTCTGCCGCGACGTCAGCGACATCCGCAGCAAGGAGCGCCAGCTCGTCACCAAGGACGCGACGATCCGCGAGATCCACCACCGGGTCAAGAACAACCTGCAGACGGTCGCGGCGCTGCTGCGCATGCAGGCGCGCCGGATGGAGTCGCCCGAGGCGAAGGTGGCGCTGAACGACGCGACGTCGCGGGTGGCCTCGATCGCCATCGTGCACGAGACGCTCTCGCAGGCCTTCGACGAGGCGGTCGAGTTCGACAAGGTCGCCGACGGCCTGCTCAAGATGGTCGGGGACGTGTCCTCCACCGCCGTCGGGGTGTCGGCGGTGCGCCGGGGGACCTTCGGCGTGGTGTCGGCCGACATGGCCACCGGCTTGTCGATGGTGGTCACCGAGCTGTGCCAGAACGCGGTGGAGCACGGGCTCGCCGAGGGCTCGGGCGAGGTGCTCGTGCTGCCGAGCCGGCGCGACGGCCGGCTACGGGTGGAGATCAGCGACGACGGCCTGGGGATGCCCGCCGACTTCGACTGGCGGCAGTCCCGGAGCCTCGGGCTCTCCATCGTCAACACCTTGATCGCGGAGATGGAGGGCACCTTCGAGATCGGCGCCCAGCCCGAGGGTCGACCCGGCACCCGGGCCGTTTTCGAGATCCCGGTCTGAGCGGCGTCCGCCCCCGGACGTGAGAAGGACGCCGGGAGAAGCTCTCCCGACGTCCTGGCGGTCCGCTGTGCGGGCTGCCGGTGCTCCTACGCGGTGCGGATGCGGGCCCGCGCAGCACGACGCTTCAGCGCCCTGCGCTCGTCCTCGCTGAGTCCGCCCCAGACCCCGTGGTCCTGGCCTGCTTCCAGCGCCCACTGCAGGCACGCGTCGCGCACGTCGCACCGCCGGCAGACTTGCTTGGCCTCGTCGATCTGGAGGAGGGCCGGTCCGGTGTTCCCAATCGGGAAGAACAGCTCGGGGTCCTCGTCCAGACAGGCGGCCTTGTGGCGCCAATCCATCGTTTGCTCGCTCCTTACTCGGTTACTCGGGCCGATCTCGCGCGCCCGGGAAGGTCCGGAGCCCCGTCCTCTACACTGATGAACTCGGCTTCGGATGCAACCTTTTCAAGTATCTCGGTCGCGCACAAGGGTTTGGCGCGTCGGGTGCCTCACATTTCGACCGGGTTACGGCCGAATCTCCCCCAGGTCTCCCCGGGGCGCCGCCCGTGAGAGGTCCTGCGCCCGGGCGCGCGCCGTAGGCTGGATCGGTGACGACGCCCGCCGGCCGCGCCCGGCTCCTGCTCCTGGCCGCCGCGCTGCTCGGGGTGGAGGCGCTCGCGGCCCTCGTCTTCGGGGTGCTGGAGGCGAGCAACATCTCGCCGGTCCGGGCCGTGATGGGCCTGGGCGTCACGGTGATCATGCTCGGCTACGGCGTGCTGCTCGGGCTCGTCGCCCGCGGGGTCGCCCTCGGCCGCCGGTGGAGCCGTGGCCTCGCCGTGGTCACCCAGCTGGTCCTGCTGCTGCTCGGCTACAGCTTCCGCCAGCCGCCGACCACCGCGGCCGGCCTGGTGATGGGCCTGGTGGCCCTGGCCGTGCTGGTCTGCCTGCTCGCGCCGTCCTCCACCCGGGCCTTCCTCGCCGAGGGCACCCCCCGACCGGGCGACCCCACGGCCTGAGCCGACCCCGCGCCCTGGGCCGACCCCGCGCCCTGGGCCGACCCCGCTTCCTGAGCCTGTCGAAGGGCCTTCGACGAGCTCGGGCGACGGAGTCGGGCTCCGGCGACGGTCGGCTCGGGCGAGCGACCTCAGCCCGCCTCCTCCAGGGTGGCGGCGAGCTCCGCGTCCCGCTCGGCCTCGGCCTGGGCCTCGGCCTTGACCCGCTGCAGGAAGGTGCGGGTGCGCTCCTCCCGCGGGTGCAGCAGCACCGCGTCAGGTGGGCCCTCCTCGACGACGACGCCCTGGTCCATGAAGACCACCCGGTCCGCGACCCCGCGGGCGAAGCTCATCTCGTGGGTGACGACGATCATCGTCGTCCCCTCCTCGGCCAGCCTGCGCATCACGCCGAGGACCTCGCCCACCAGCTCGGGGTCCAGCGCGGAGGTGGGCTCGTCGAACAGCATCAGCTCGGGCTTCATCGCGAGCGCCCGGGCGATGGCGACCCGCTGCTGCTGCCCGCCGGAGAGCTGGCTGGGGTAGAAGCCCGCCCGGTCGGCCAGCCCCACCAGGTCGAGCAGCCGCTCCGCCTCCTGCCGGACGGTGGCCTTCGGCAGCCGCTTGACCTGGACGGGCGCCTCCATGACGTTCTCGATCGCCGTCATGTGCGGGAAGAGGTTGAAGCGCTGGAACACCATGCCGATCCGCGAGCGCTGCCGGGCGATGTCGGCGTCCGTCCGCATGTGCAGGCGGCCACCGCGTTCCTCGATCCCGACGAGCTCGCCGCCGACCCAGATCCGCCCGCCGGTCAGGGTCTCCATCTGGTTGATCAGCCGCAGGAACGTCGTCTTGCCCGAGCCGCTCGGGCCCAGCAGGCAGACCACCTCCCCGGGGTCGACGGTCAGGTCGATGCCCTTGAGCACCTCGTTGCTGCCGAAGGACTTGGTGACGTTGACCGCCCGCACCAGGTGCTCGGCCGGCGCTCCGACCGCGCTCGCGCCGCTCACTTGGCCGACCCCGCCGCCAGGCCCTTGACCGCCTGGTCGGCGTCCGAGCTCACCGTGGTGCCGAAGCCGCGGCCGAACCGCTTCTCCAGGTAGGCCTGGCCGACCATCAGCACGCTCGAGGCGAGGAGGTAGAACAGCGTCGCCGCCACCAGCACCGGGAAGGTCTGGTAGGTGCGGCTGCCGATCGCCTGGAGCTGGAAGAACAGCTCGGTGCCGACGGGGATCGCCAGCAGCAGGGAGGTGTCCTTGAGCATCGCGATCGTCTCGTTGCCCGTCGGCGGCACGATCACCCGCATCGCCTGGGGCAGCACGACCCGCCGCATGGCCTTGCCGCGGCTCATGCCCAGCGCCTGCGCGGCCTCCATCTGGCCCTTGTCGACGCTGAGGATGCCGGCGCGCGCGATCTCGGCCATGTACGCGGCCTCGGACGCGGCCAGCCCGATCACCCCGCCGGCCAGGCCGACGAAGAGGGCGTTGGCGTCGAAGGTGGCGATGCGCCAGTCCCCGGACAGGCCGAGCCAGTCGATGATCAGCCAGTCGAACGGCACGCCGATCGCGATGCCCTGCTGGAAGAGGATGCCCAGCGCGCCCATGATCGTCAGCAGCACGTAGCGCGGGATGGCCCGGAAGAACCAGGTGTAGACCCAGGAGACCCCGCGCAGCACCGGGTTGTCGGAGAGCCGCATGACGGCCAGCAGCACGCCCAGCGCGACGCCGAACACCATCGCCAGGACCGTCACGATGATCGTGCCCTTCCAGAAGCCCTCGAGCACCGGGCTCTGGTTCATGGCCTGGAAGACGAACGGCCAGTTGAACGCCTCGTTGTTGACCAGCAGGTTGACCAGCATCAGGGCCAGCACCGCCAGCACCGCGATCGCCACCCAGCGCCACGGGTGCCGGACCGGCCGGGCCTCGATCAGGCCCGGCCGCTCCTCGGCGACCGGTGGTGCGGCCGGCGCTGTCGTGGTCATGGGTTGACGGCGAAGTCCGTGATGGCGCCCTGCTCGACGCCCCACTTGGTGAGGGCGGCCTGGTAGCTGCCGTCGGCCTCGACGGCCGCCAGGGCGGCGGCGAGCGCGTCCGCGAACTCCGTCTCCTCCTTGGGCACGACGTAGCCGTACGGGGCGGCCTCGTAGATGTCGCCCAGCGTCTCGAGCTTGCCGGCGGACTGCTTCACCGCGTAGGCGACGACGGGGGAGTCGGCCAGCATGGCGTCCGCCTTGCCCGTCACGACCGCACTGGTGGCCTGGTCCTGGCCCTTGAACTGGAGGATCTCGATCTTGTCGGCGCCGCACTGCTTCTGCCGCGCCGGCAGGTCGTCGGTCTCCTGCACGGTGCCGGTCTGCACGGCGACCGTCGTGCCGCAGGCGTTCTCGGGGTCGATGCCCTTCGGGTTGCCGGCGGCCGTGGCCCACTGGGTGCCGGCGGAGAAGTAGCTGATCATGTTGACCTGCTGCTTGCGCTCGTCGTTGATGGTGAACGACGAGACGCCGACGTCGTACTTGTTGCCCTGCACGCCGGTGATGATCGAGGAGAAGTCGGCCGGCTGGAACTCGGCCTTGACGCCCAGCTTGGCCGCCACGGCGTTGAAGACGTCGACGTCCATGCCCTGCACCGTCTTGCCGTCGCCGGCCAGGAACTCGTTGGGGGCGTAGCTGGCGTCCGTGCCCACCTTGATCACCCCGGCCTCGCGGATGTCCGCCGGCAGCTTCGACGCCAGGTCCGCGTCCGAGCTGACCGACACCGAGGGCGCTCCCGCGCCGGCGGGCTCGCCGCTCAGCGAGTCCGAGCCGCAGGCGCTCAGCGCCAGCGCCGCGATGCAGGCGGTCGCCAGGCCGAGCTTTCGACGTACGTTCACGAGTTCTCCTCCTCTGACCCCGATCCAGAAGATGTCCCGGGGTGTGGCGCTGACGCGCGCTGCTGCGATCCGACGTGGCGCACCGACCCTGGGGCGGTCGCCGACGAGGTGGGCGTTGAAGGCTCACCTCAGACGATCCTCGCACGCGCCGCGCGTGATCTGCGGCCGTGCACAGGCAGGAAACCTGATTGCAACGCGGGGCTGGTCAGCCGGCGCGGTGCGCCCCCTGGGAGGGCGAGCCGACGAAGTGCTGCGGGGCCGCGTGGCCGGCGGCGGCGAACGCCTCGGCGACGGCTGCGGCCACCGCGTCGGCCCAGCCGGACGGGACGAGGGCGATGATGCAGCCGCCGAACCCGCCGCCGGTCATCCGCGCCCCGAGCGCGCCCGCGGATCGCGCGGTCTCCACGGCGAGGTCGACGGTGGGGACGGTGATCGCGAAGTCGTCGCGCATGGAGGTGTGCGAGGCGTCGAGCAGGGGGGCCAGCTCGGCCACCCGGCCGGCCTGCAGCACCTCGGCCGCGGCCCGGACCCGCGCGTTCTCGGTGACGACGTGCCGGACCCGGCGCTGCATCACCGCGTCGGGCAGGGCGGCGAGGGCCGCGTCCAGGTCGGTGACGTCGCGCAGGGCCGGCACGCCGAGGAGCCCGGCGGCCTCCTCGCAGGTGCGCCGCCGGTCCGCGTACTCGCCGTCGACGTGGGTGTGCGGGGTGTTGGTGTCCAGCACCAGCAGCTCCAGGTCGGCGTCGCCGAGGTCGAGCGCCACCTGGGTGGCCTCGAACGTGCGGCAGTCGAAGAAGAGCGCGTGGTCGGCGGTGCAGAGCGTCGAGGCGGCCTGGTCCATCAGCCCGGTGGGGGCGCCGACGAACTCGTTCTCGCAGCGGCGGGCCAGCTTGGCCCGCTCCAGCGGGTCGATCGACAGCCCGTCGAGGTCGGCCAGCGCGGCCAGCACCGCGCACTCCAGGGCGGCCGAGGAGGACAACCCGGCGCCGATCGGCACGTCGGAGGTGAGGACGAGGTCGGCGCCGCTGACGCGGTGACCGGCCTCGGTCAGGGCCCAGACCACGCCGGCCACGTAGGCGTGCCAGCCGCTCGTCCCCGGCTCCAGGTCGGACCGGCCGAACTCCTGGGTCTCGCCGTTGCTCAGCGAGGTGACGCTCCACCGGTCGTCGTCGCGCGGCGCGGCGGCGACGGTGACGGCCTGGGCCAGCGCGAAGGGCATCACGAAGCCGTCGTTGTAGTCGGTGTGCTCGCCGATCAGGTTGACCCGGCCCGGGGCCACCCAGACCCCGGTGGGCGGGTGCCCGTGGCGGTCGGCGAAGTCCTGCGTCACGGCGTCGGCGTCGGCGGAGGTCACCTGCGGAACTCTATCGGTGGGGGCGGGCGGGGCCGGGACCACCGGCGCCCCGTCCGCGCCCGGCGGCCCTAGGCTGCCCCTGTGCTCGCTGCCCTCGCCGTCACGACCGACCCCGACGACCCGCTCGCCGGCCTCCGGGTCGCCGACGTCGACCCGCCGCCGGTGCCCGAGGGCTGGGTGCAGGTGACCGTCCGGGCCACTGCCTTGAACCACCACGACCTCTGGTCGCTGCGCGGCGTCGGTCTGCCCGCGGAGCGGCTGCCGATGGTCCTCGGCTGCGACGCGGCCGGGGTGACCGCGGACGGCCGCGAGGTCGTCGTGCACGCGGTGGTGAACGACCCCGGCTTCGCGGGCGTCGACTCCACCCACGACCCCCGGCGCTCGCTGCTCTCCGAGCGGCACCCGGGCACCCACGCCGAGGTCGTCCGGGTGCCCGCCGCCAACCTCGTCGACAAGCCGGCCGGGCTCGGTTTCGCCGAGGCGGCCTGCCTGCCGACGGCATGGCTGACGGCCTACCGGATGCTGTTCACCCAGTCGGGCCTGCGGCCGGGCGACACGGTGCTCGTCCAGGGCGCCGGCGGCGGCGTGGCCACCGCGCTCGTCGCCCTCGGCCGGCAGGCCGGCTACCGGGTGTGGGTGACCTCCCGCGACGAGGCGCGGGGCGCGCGGGCCGTGCAGATGGGAGCCCACCGCGCCTTCGCGGCGGGGGAGCGGCTCCCGGAGCGGGTGGACGCCGTGATGGAGACGGTCGGCGCGGCCACCTGGTCCCACTCGGTCAACGCGCTCCGCCCGGGTGGCACGCTGGTCATCAGCGGCACCACGTCGGGGGCGGAGCCCAGCCGGGCCGAGCTGACGAAGATCTTCTTCAAGCCACTGCGCGTCGTCGGCTCGACGATGGGCACGCGCGACGAGCTGGAGGCGCTGCTCCGGTTGCTGGAAACCACCGGGCTGCGTCCCGTCGTCGACCGCACCCTGCCGCTGGCCGACGCCGCCGAGGGCTACGCGGCGCTCGCCGCGGGTGAAGTCTTCGGGAAGGTCGTCTTCGAGCCGTGACCGGCGCCGATCCCGGCCCCGCCCCGTTGCTGCGGGGCGCGCGGCCGGACGACGCCGAGGCGCTCGGCCGCTGCCACCTGACCTGCTGGGCCGAGGCCTACGGCGGGCTGGTCGACGGCGACGCCCTCGCGGCGGCGCTGGCCGCGGTGGACCAGCGGGTCGACCGGTGGCGGCAGATCCTGGCGGGGGAGCACGGGACGACGCTGGCCGTGGCCGGCGAGGAGGTCGTCGGCTTCGTCTCGGCCGGACCGCAGCGGGACGACGACCTCGAGGGCGTGGAGCTCTACGCGCTCTACGTCCGGCGCCCGCGGTGGGGCACCGGGGTCGGCGACCGGCTGCTCACCGCCGCCGTCGGGGACGCGGCCTGCTCGTTGTGGGTGCTGCGCGCCAACGTCCGCGCACGCACCTTCTACGCCCGGCACGGGTTCCGGCCGGACGGCGCCGAGAGGGTCGACGACCTGCTGGGCGGCGTCGCCGAGATCCGGATGGTGCGAGGGGCCGGGACGAGCCCAGCCCAGGGCTGAGGACCGGTGGACCCGCTGACGCGCCCCACCGCGCGCGTAGGAGGTGCACGGGTCCTCCCGACGGCGCACCAGCGGGAACCGCTCGACAGCGTCCAAGCGGTCCCGCGCCCGGTCCAACCGTCAGCCGCAGGGCGGCGAGGGCGTGGCCGGCCGGTCGGAACCGCCCGGGCGCCTACTCGTCCTCGTCGTCGTCGAGCCGGGCCAGCCAGGTCGCCAGCCGCTCGACGGGCGTCTCGAACTCGGGGTTCAGGTCGACGAACGTCCGCAGCTGCTCGGCGAGCCAGGCCAGGGTGACCTCGTCGTCACCCCGGCGCTTCTCCAGCTCCTCGATCCCGCGGTCGGTGAAGTACACGCGCCCCGCTCAGGCGAAGGCCGCGTCGACGAGCGCACGCTGCTGCGCCTCGTGCACCTTGGCCGAGCCCACCGACGGCGCGGACGCCGCCTGGCGGGTGACCGGCAGCAGCTCCCAGCGGCGGCCCGGGGCCGCCTCGGCGAGCGCGTCCGGCAGGTTCAGCGCCATGAACGGCCAGGCGCCCTGGTTGGTCGGCTCGTCCTGCACCCAGCGCACCTCGGTCACCTGCGTGAACGGCTCGAGCTCGGCGGCGATCTCGGCGGCCGGCAGGGGGTAGAGCCGCTCGACCGGGATGATCGCCACCTTGCCGTCCAGGCCCGCCTTCGTCCGCTTGGTCACCAGGTCCCAGCGCACCTTGCCGGAGCAGAGCAGGACCCGCTCGACCTGGGCGGGGTCGGTGATGCTCGGGTCGGACAGCACCGGCCGCCAGTCACCGGAGGTGAACTCGTCCGGCTCGGAGACGGCCTGCTTGTTGCGCAGCATCGACTTCGGCGTGGCCACGATGAGCGGGCGGTGCCGCTCGCCGAGGGCCTGCGCCCGCAGCAGGTGGAAGTAGCTGGCGGGCGTCGACGGCTGCGCGACCGCGAACGCGTCCTCGGCCGCGAGGGAGAGGAACCGCTCGATCCGGGCGGAGCTGTGGTCGGGCCCCTGACCCTCGTAGCCGTGCGGCAGCAGCAGCACGACGCCGGACTTCTGCGTCCACTTGGCCTGGCCCGACGTGATGAACTCGTCGATGATGATCTGCGCGCCGTTGGCGAAGTCGCCGAACTGGGCCTCCCAGAGCACCAGCGCCTCCGGCCGGGCCACCGAGTAGCCGTACTCGAAGCCCATCGCGGCGTACTCGCTGAGCAGCGAGTCGAAGACGTGGAACTTGCCCTGGCCGTCCTCGAGGTGCTTCAGCGGCACCCACGACTCCCCGCTCACCCGGTCGACGATCGCGGCGAACCGCTGCACGAACGTGCCGCGCCGCGTGTCCTGGCCGGTGAGCCGGACCGTGCGCCCCTCGAGCAGCAGCGACCCCAGCGCCAAGATCTCCCCGGTGGCCCAGTCGATGGGTCCCTGGGTGATCGCCGCGGCGCGGCGCTGCAGCTGCGGCATGACCTTCGGGTGCACGTTGAAGGCGTCCGGGAAGGTGGTGTGCGCGTCGGAGATCTTCTTCAGCGTCTCCAGCGGGACGGCCGTGCCGTGCTTCGCGCCCGACTTGCTCGGGTAGACCGGCACCCGGCTGTAGCCCTGCTCGCGCGGGGGCAGCTCCGGGTCGCGGACCTCCTTGAACACGCTCTCCAGCCGCTGCTGGAACTTCGTCATCACCGCTTCGGCGTCCTCGACGGTGATGTCGCCGCGACCGATCAGCGCCTCGGTGTAGAGCTTGCGGGTCGAGCGCTTGCGCTCGATGAGGTCGTACATCTTCGGCTGGGTGAAGCTCGGGTCGTCGCCTTCGTTGTGACCGCGACGGCGGTAGCAGACGATGTCGATGACGACGTCCTTGTGGAACGTCTCGCGGAACTCGAAGGCCAGCCGCGCCACCCGGATGCAGGCCTCGGGGTCGTCACCGTTCACGTGGAAGATCGGCGCCGCCACCATCCGCGCCACGTCGGTGGAGTAGATGGAGGACCGGGACTCGGTCGGGGAGGTGGTGAAGCCGACCTGGTTGTTCACGATGATGTGGATCGTGCCGCCCGTGCGGTAGCCGCGCAGCTGGGAGAGGTTCAGCGTCTCGGCCACCACGCCCTGACCGGCGAACGCCGCGTCGCCGTGCATCAGCACCGGCAGCACCGGGAACTCCGCGCCGCGGTCGAGGATGTCCTGCTTGGCCCGGGCGATGCCCTCCAGGACCGGGTTGACGGCCTCGAGGTGGCTCGGGTTCGCGGCGACGGAGGTCTTGATCGTGCTGCCGCTGAGCGCGGTGAACTTGCCCTCCGCGCCGAGGTGGTACTTGACGTCGCCGGAGCCCTGGACGGTCCGCGGGTCGATGTTGCCCTCGAACTCGCGGAAGATCTGCGCGTAGGACTTGCCGACGATGTTGGCCAGCACGTTGAGCCGGCCGCGGTGCGGCATGCCGATGCAGACCTCCTCGAGGCCGGCGTCGGCCGCCTGCTCGCAGACCTCGTCGAGCAGCGCGATGGCGGACTCGCCGCCCTCCAGGCTGAACCGCTTCTGGCCGACGAACTTCGTCTGCAGGAAGGTCTCGAAGATCTCCGCCTCGTTGAGCTTGTCGAGGATGCGCAGGTGCTCCTCGCGCGGCAGCGACTCGTGCGGCCGCTCCACGCGGTCCTGCACCCACCGCCGCTGGGCCGGCTCGGAGATGTGCATGTACTCGATGCCGATCGTGCGGCAGTAGGAGTCGCGGAGGATGCCCAGGATCTTGCGCATCTTCATGACGCCCTGGCCGCCGGCGAAGGAGCCGGTGGCGAAGCCGCGGTCCAGGTCCCACAGGGTGAGGCCGTGGTTCTGGACGTCGAGGTCGGCGTGCTCGCGCTGGCGGTACTCCAGCGGGTCGGTGTCGGCCATCAGGTGGCCGCGCACCCGGTAGGCGTTGATCATCTCCATGATCCGCGCCTGCTTGGGGATCTGGTCCTCGTGGTCGGTGGTGACGTCCTGCGCCCACCGGATCGGCGCGTAGGGGATGCGGAGGGCGGCGAAGATGTCGTCGTAGAAGCCCTCCTCGCCGAGCAGCAGCGCGTGCAGCCGCTGCAGGTACTGCCCCGACTGGGCGCCCTGGATGATCCGGTGGTCGTAGGTCGAGGTGAGGGTGAGCACCTTGGAGACGCTCATCTCGCTCAGCCGGTCGGGGTCGGAACCCTGGAACTCGGGCGGGTAGTCCATGGAGCCGACGCCGATGATGGTGCCCTGGCCCTGGACGAGCCGCGGCACCGAGTGGTTGGTGCCGATGGTGCCCGGGTTGGTCAGCGTGATCGTGGTGTCGGCGAAGTCGACGACCGTCAGCTTGCCGGCCCGGGCCTTCTTCACCATCTGCTCGTACGCCGCCCAGAACTGCGCGAAGTCGAGCTTCTCGCAGTTCTTGATGCTGGGCACCAGCAGCTGCCGGGTGCCGTCCTCCTTGGGCATGTCGATGGCCAGGCCCAGGTTGATGTGGGCCGGCACCACCATGGTCGGCTTGCCGTCGACCAGCTCGTAGCTGCTGTTCATGGCGGGCACGGCCTTGAGGGCCTGCACCATCGCGTAGCCGATGAGGTGGGTGTAGGAGACCTTGCCACCCCGGGCGCGGCGCAGGTGGTTGTTGATCACGACGCGCTGGTCGATGAGCAGCTTGACGGGCAGCGAGCGGACGCTCGTCGCGGTCGGCACCGTCAGCGACAGGTCCATGTTCTTGGCCGTGCGGGCGGGCGCGCCGCGCAGCGTGGTGCGGACCGGCTCCTCGCTCGCGACGTCCGGGCGGTCGGACGGGTTCGGCGGGTCGGCCGGCACGCCGCCGCGGCTGCCCGGCGTCGCCGGCCGGCCCTCGCGGTTGGTGGACGGCTTCTCCACCGTCGGGTTCGGCTTGGAGGTGGTGGCCTTGGCGGCCGCCGGCTGCACCGGGGGACCCGCCGTCGGCGTGGCGGCCTGCTCGGCCGGGCGGGACGGTGCGCTGTGGCCGTTGGTGCCCTGGGGGGCGGGCGGCTGCGGGGCGGCGGCCTTCGGGGCGGCGGGCTGCTGCGGGGCGACGGGCTGCTGCGGGGCGGCGGCCTGGGCCCGGGCCGGCGGCTGCGACCCGGTGGCCGGCGCGGCACCGGGGGCGCCGTGCTCGGCGAAGTAGGTGGCCCAGGTCTGGTCCACCGAGCTCGGGTCGGCGGTGTACTGCTCGTACATCTCCTCGAGCAGCCAGTCGTTCGCGCCGAAGTCGGTCTCCTCGGTCGTGCCGGGGGTAGCCGTCGAGCTGGATGAGTCGGGCATGGTGGCCTGGTCGCCTTCTTCCGTGCGATTGTCGTCGTGCGTCGGTGTGCAGGTGTGCTCCGGCGCCCAGGCTCCACCCCAACACGATTCCGTACGCATTCCGGGCAAGCCCGGGACTAGGTTACCCACACACAGCAGACCAGCGGGCGACTGGTGCCAGGTGTCGTCACCCGGCCGCGGTCAGCGGTGCGGCGCCGTGGCGAGGGTCGCGACGAGCCTCGCGTGCCGGGCCTCGGAGGCCCTCCCCAGCCGGCGCAGCGCGATCCAGGTGGCTCCCACCAGGCCCGACTCCGCACTCAGCAGCGCCAGGCCGGGCGGTACCCGGGCGGCGAAGCGGTCGCGCACCGGCCCCGGGGTGGCGAGCACCGAGCCGCCCAGCACCACCGGCTCGCCGGGTCGGGGGTCGAGGCCGGCGAGCGTCTCCGCCAGCAGGTCCGCCGCCGCGTCGGCGATCGCGCCGGCCACCGGGTCGTCGTCGGCGTGCCGGCTCACGAGCGGGGCGAACCGCGCCAGCCAGGTCGGCGGGTGGGCGTAGCTGGCCTCCACGAGGCCGAGGTAGTCCTCCGCGTCCGCGTCGGCCAGGACGGCGGTGTGCAGGGCGGAGAGCGGCCGCTCCTCGTCCAGCGCCGCCAGCGTGGACCGGACGGCGGCCCGGCCCAGCCAGAAGCCGGAGCCGCGGTCGCCCAGCAGGTAACCCCAGCCGTCCCGCCGGCGGTGCAGGTCGTCACCGCTGATGCGGCCCGCGACGGCCCCGGTGCCGGCGATCACCATGCAGCCCTCCGCCGCGGAGGTCGCCGAGGAGAAGCCGACGGCGAGGTCGGAGACCAGGGCGGCGGGCACCCCCGAGGGGCCCGGCACGGCGGCGGGGAGGAACGCGGGGTCGCCCGCGGCCCGGGAGCCGCCCGCCAGCCCGATCACCACCCCGCGGACGGGGCCGGGCAGGTCCTGGAGGGCGCGCCGGACGGTGGCGCGGATCTCCGCGGCGGACCCCGCCGTGCCGACGAGGTTCGGGTTGCCGGGACCGCCCGCCGCCACGGCCAGCACGTGGCCGTCGAGGTCGGCGACGGCGACCCGGGTGGAGGTCCCGCCGACGTCCGCGCCCACCACGAGCTCGGTCATCGCGCACCCTCCTGCGGGGCCCCGCGGGCCCGAATGTGTCGGCGGTGTTGCAAGTTCGTGCAATATCTAGCCCACATACTGCAAAACTCGCGCATCTGTGTTTGAGTGTCGGTACTTCGACGGGGCGAGAGGAGTCCGGTGCAGCGCCTTCGCAGAGCTCCTGCGCGTCGCCGGCCGCCACGCCGTCCCCGCCGGTCCGGTCACCGGGCCCACGCTACCCATCCCGCCGGGGACGCAGCGGCGTCCGACGGCGTGGCGGCACCTCCTGGTCGGCGATCAGCAGGTGGAGTGGGTCACCGGATCCCGGCGGGTCGCCCTCCCTCTCCGGTCACCTCCCCGCGGTCCAGTCCCGCATCCCGATGAAAGGCAGCACATGGACACCTCACGAACCCTGCAGCGCCGGCACTTCCTGCGCATCGCGCTGACGGCGGCCGCCCTCACCCCGGTGGCCGGAGGACTGGCCTCGTGCGCGGCCGGCGGCGGCGAGCCCGCGGCCAGCTCGGGCCCGACCGGCGCGGTGTCGGCGGAGAACCCGTTCGGCGTGGCCGACGGCTCGACCGTCGACGCCGTCATCTTCAAGGGTGGCTACGGCATCGACTACGTGACGTTCGCCGCCGACAAGCTGAAGACCGTGCACCCGACCGTGACGCCGAAGGTCGCGCCGTCCACCCAGATCGCGCAGGAGCTGCAGCCCCGCTTCGTCGGCGGCAACCCGCCGGACCTGATCGACAACTCCGGCGCCAACGCCATCGGCATCAGCACGATCGTCGACCAGCTCGAGGACCTGACCTCCGTCATCGACGCCCCGAACCTCGAGGGCACGAAGATCCGCGACACCCTCTACGACGGCGTCGTCGAGCCCGGCACCTTCGACGGCAAGTTCGCGGCCCTGAACTACGTCCTCACCGTCTACGCCCTCTGGTACTCGGCGTCGCTGTTCGAGGAGAACGGCTGGACCCCGCCGAAGACGTGGGAGGAGGCCTACGAGCTGGGCACCAAGGCCAAGGCGAAGGGCAAGTTCCTCTTCGCCTGGGGCAAGGAAGCGGCCACCTACTACCAGACCCTCGCCATCGCGTCCGCGATCAAGGAGGGCGGCGACGAGGTCCGGCTCGCGCTGGAGAACCTCGAGCCCGACTGCTGGTCGAAGCCGGCCGTCCAGTCGGTCTTCGAGGGCCTGAAGAAGATCATCGACGCGGGCTACTTCAAGCCGGGCGGGTCGGGCACCCAGTTCACGGCCGCGCAGGCCCAGTGGAGCAACGACCAGGACGCGATCCTCTACCCCTCGGGCTCGTGGATCGAGAACGAGATGAAGGACACGACCAAGTCCGGCTTCAAGATGACCGGGGCCGCCGAGCCGACGGTCACCTCCGGCAGCGCGCTGCCGTACGAGGCGCTGCACAGCACCGCCGGTGAGCCGTTCGTGGTGCCGTCGAAGGCCGCGAACGTCGCCGGCGGCAAGGAGCTGCTGCGGATCATGCTCAGCAAGGACGCGGCGACCAACTTCGCCAAGGAGCTGCTGGCTCCGACCATCGTCAAGGGCACCGTGCCGGCCGACGGCTTCGGCTCCACCGCGCTGGTCAGCCAGACCACGCTGCTGGAGGCGGCCGGGACCAACATCTTCTCCTGGCAGTTCGTCGACTACTACGGCCTGAACACCGACCAGCTCGTCGTCTGGAACACCTTCCTCGACGGCAAGTCCGACGTGGCGACCCTGACCAAGGCGCTGCAGGGGATCACGGACAAGGTGGCGAAGGACGACTCGGTCAAGAAGATCGAGGTGAAGTGACCGCGGTCGTCACTCCGCTGCAGCCGGGCCGGGGCGCCGCCGCCCCTGCCCGGCCGCGCCGGCGGAAGCTGACCTTCGACCGGGTCAGCTTCATGCTGGTGTTCCTCGGGGTGCCGCTGGCGATCTACGTGATCTTCGTGGTGTCGCCGTTCCTGCAGGCGATCTACTACTCCCTGACCAGCTGGAGCGGGTTCACCCCCACCCAGACCTTCGTCGGGCTGGACAACTACGCGCGGGTGCTGACGGACTCGATCTTCCTGCGGGCGATGCGGAACAACATCATCCTGGTGCTCGTCCTGCCGCTGGTGACGATCGTGCTCGCCCTGGCGCTCGCCTCGCTGCTCACGGTCGGTGGCAGCAGCCGCGGCCAGACCCGGGGGCTGCGGGGCTCGGACTTCTACCGCGTCGTGTCCTTCTTCCCCTACGTGATCCCGGCCATCGTCATCGGCATCATGTGGAGCCGGATCTACGACCCGAGCGCCGGCATCCTCAACGGGCTGCTGACCAGGATCGGGGTGGACAGCGCCGCGTCCTTCCCCTGGCTGGGCGACGAGCGCACGGCGATGGCGGCGACGATCTTCGTCATCGTCTGGGGCTTCGTCGGCTTCTACATGGTGCTGTTCGTGGCCGCGATCAAGGGCATCCCGGCCGAGATCTTCGAGGCGGCCCGGATCGACGGTGCCGGCCGGCTGCGCACCGCGGTCGCCATCACGGTCCCGCTGATCCGCGACAACGTGCAGACCGCCTACGTCTACATGGGCATCCTCGCACTGGACGCGTTCGTCTACATGGCGGCGCTGAACCCCGGCGGCGGCCCGAACAACTCGACCCTGGTGATGTCGCAGCAGCTGCTGACCACGGCCTTCACCAAGGGCCAGTTCGGCGTCGCGTGCGCCATGGGCGTGGTGCTCGCGGTGATCACGCTGGTCTTCTCCGGCCTGGTCTTCGCCGTCAACCGGCTGCTGGGTGGCAAGGAGGAGGCGCGATGACCGCGACGCAGGTGGCCGAGCCCCGCCGCGCGGACCGGCGCCCCGACCCGCCGCGCCGCAAGACGCAGGTGCCGGCCGGGGAGAAGGCGTTCGGCGGCGTCGCGCACGCGATCCTCATCCTGTGGGCGCTGATCGTCGTGCTGCCGCTGCTGTGGACGTTCATGACGTCGTTCAAGACGACCAACCAGATCTTCTCCTCGCCCTTCACCTTCCCGACGTCGTTCAACTTCACCAACTACGTCAACGCCTGGACGACCGCCGGGATCGGCAGCGCCTTCCTCAACACGATCATCGTGGTGGGCTCGGCGCTGGTGCTCGTGATGATCCTCGGGGCGATGTGCGCCTACGTGCTGGCCCGCTTCTCGTTCCCGGGGAACCGGCTCGTCTACTACGCGATGCTGGCCGGGCTGACGTTCCCGATCTTCCTCGCGATCGTGCCGCTGTTCTTCACGCTGCGGAACTTCGGGCTGCTGAACACCCTGCCGGGCCTGACGATCACCTACGTCGCGTTCGCGCTGCCGTTCACCGTCTTCTTCCTGTTCTCCTTCTTCAAGACCCTGCCCGACGAGATCGCCGAGGCGGCCGCGCTGGACGGGGCGGGGGAGTGGAAGACGTTCTTCCTGGTGATGCTGCCGATGGCCAAGAACGGCCTGACGTCGGTGCTGATCTTCAACTTCCTCGGGCTGTGGAACCAGTTCCTCATCCCGGTGGCGCTCAACACCAACGTGCAGAACTACGTGCTGTCGCAGCGGATGGCCTCGTTCGCCTCGCAGGCGGGCTACGCCGTCGACTTCGGCGCGCTGTTCGCGGCCGTGGTGATCACCGTGACGCCGGTGCTCGTGGTCTACGTGATCTTCCAGCGCCAGCTGCAGGGCTCGGTCTCCCAGGGCACCTCGAAGTAGGTCCGCCCCGGTCTCCGGGGACGCCGCCCGCCCCGTCACCCGTCCGGGTGGCGGGGCGTCGTCGTCGTCCGGTCAGCCGGCGACGGCGTCGCGGTCGGCCAGGGCCAGCCAGCGCCACGCCAGCCGCACCACCTGCACCGTGAACACCACGAGGGCGAGGTTGCGGACGGCCGTCACCAGGGTGGAGACGACGACCATGGGGTGGCCCGAACGGCCCAGCAGTCCGTCGTAGAAGAGCGGGTAGACCAGGTGGGTGAGCAGGGCGAGCGCCAGCAGGAAGCCCGCGAGCCGGCGCAGCTGGTCCCGCTGCCCGGCCGTGCCGTCGCGGGCGAGCAGCAGCAGCGCCGCCATCGGTCCGCCCAGCCAGAGCAGGTACTGCGGGCTGAGGGTCTTGTTCGTCACCGTCATCACCGCGACCGTCGCCAGGACGACCAGGCCGACGGCCAGCGCCGTCGGGGCGGGGTTGCGGAACGCGCGCAGGTAGAGGGCCACGATGACGACGAGCCCGGCCACGGTCGCGAGCGTGGCCACCGTCAACCAGAGCGCGACCGAAGGCCCGAAGATCTCGTAGGCCTGGTACTTCGAGATGTCCACCAGCCAGGCCGACGGCCGGACGGCCCGGGCCAGCATCACCGGGGTGGCCCAGACCGACTCGATCTGCAGGCCGCGGTCCGACTGCCAGGTGAGCGGGGAGACGAGCCGTGACCAGCCGCCCGCCAGCAGGCTGAGCGCCGCCAACCCGAAGCCCACGCCGACGAAGGCCCAGCCCGCCGCCTTGCGGTCGGGCCGGTGCGCCAGGAACGCCGGGATGAGCAGCGCCGGCCACAGCTTCATCGCCGCGCCCAGCCCGGTCAGCGCACCGGTCACCCACGGCCGCCGCCGTGCGGCGAGCAGGGCACCGCCGGCGAGCACGGCGGGGAGGATGTCGAAGCGCAGGTAGGAGAGCGGGCCGACGAGCAGGACGAAGGCCAGCCAGAAGTCGGCCGGCCCGGTGTGCCGCCGCCCGCTCGTGCGGTACAGGGCCACGGTGAACGCGGCGTCCAGGGCCAGCATGAAGACGATGAACGCCACCAGGTAGCCGACGCGGTGACCACCGGTGGCGCCGTAGGGCAGCCAGAGCAGCCAGGTGACGGGTGTCGGGTACTCGTTGAGCGTGTGCTCGAGGCCGACGTCGAGGAGGGCCCGGATCTTGCGGTGGTAGTAGAAGACGTCGCCCACGACGAACCGCTCGAACAGGGCCAGCACGCCCAGCACGGCCAGCCGGGTGAGGACCCAGGCCAGCGCCAGCGTCGGTCCGCTGCGGCGGGCCTCCCACCAGCCCACCAGCCGGTGCAGGGGTCCCCCGGGACCCGGTCGGGTGGGGGCAGGGGCGTTGGCAGACACAGCAGCTTCCCGTCCGACGTCAGATCGCGAGGAATCTACCACCGGGCGAGCCCGGCGGACGGGAGGACAGCCCTCCCACCAGGGCGGCGGCGGGTGGGCTCCGGACGCACGACGAGCCGGACCCGTGCGGGTCCGGCTCGTCGTGGTGGGTGGCGCCCCCGGCAGGATTCGAACCTGCGCCACCGCCTCCGGAGGGCGGTGCTCTATCCCCTGAGCTACGGGGGCCGGAGCCGGTCGGGACCGACGTCCAGCCCGTTCGGGCCGAAGAGAAATGTACCAGTGTCCCGGCGCGACCCGCGCCACCGGACGTCCAGCCCGCGACGCGGCCCGGGCGGGCTGCACCGGGTCTGGCAGGCTCGGCGCCGTGACCCACACCCACGTCGCCGGCTCGATCCACGCCGACGCGACCTCCCGTGCCCCCGGGTGGCTGGCGCTGCCCGACGACGTCAACGCGCTGCTGCCGCGGCTGTGGAGCCGCAACGTCGCCAAGGACGACGACGGTGTGCTGACGGTCGCCGGGGTGGACGTCGCCGAGCTCGCCGAGCGGTGCGGCACCCCGGTCTACGTCGTCGACGAGGACGACCTGCGGGCCCGGGCCCGCGCCTTCGCCGAGGCGTTCGCCGGCTGGGAGGTCTACTACGCCGCCAAGTCGTTCCTCTGCACGGCCGTCGCGCGCTGGGTGAGCGAGGAGGGCCTCGGGCTCGACGTCTGCACCGGCGGCGAGCTGGCCGTCGCCCAGCGGGCCGGCGTCGACCTGTCCCGGGTGGGGCTGCACGGCAACAACAAGAGCCTCGACGAGCTGCGCCAGGGCCTGACCGCCGGGGTGGGGCGCATCATCGTCGACTCCTTCGACGAGATCGGCCGGCTGTCCGCCCTGGCGGCCGAGCTGGGGGTGCGCGCCCGGGTCATGGTCAGGGTGACCACCGGCGTCGAGGCGCACACCCACGAGTACATCGCCACCGCCCACGAGGACCAGAAGTTCGGCTTCTCCATCGCCGGCGGCCAGGCGGCCCGGGCGCTGCAGGCGTGCGCGGACGCCGCGTCGCTGGACCTGCGCGGCATCCACTCCCACATCGGCTCGCAGATCTTCGAGCCCGACGGCTTCGAGGTCGCGGCCCGCCGGACGCTCCGGCTGCACGCCGAGCACGCTCGCGCCACCGGCGTCGAGCTGCCCGAGCTGGACCTCGGCGGCGGCTTCGGCATCGCCTACACCAGCGCCGACACCCCGGCCGACCCGGTCGTCCTGGCGGGGGCGCTGCGCCGCATCGTCGAGGCCGAGTGCGCCGCGCAGGGGGTGGCCGTGCCGCACCTGTCCATCGAGCCGGGCCGGGCGATCAGCGGACCCAGCGCCTTCGCCCTCTACCGGGTCGGCACCGTCAAGCAGGTGCTGCTGGACGGCGGGACCAGCCGCACCTACGTGGCCGTCGACGGCGGGATGAGCGACAACATCCGCACCGCGCTCTACGCCGCGGAGTACTCCGCCACCCTCGCGAACCGCCGCTCGGACGCCCCGCCGGCCCTCGCGCGGGTGGTCGGCAAGCACTGCGAGGGCGGCGACATCCTGGTCCGCGACGAGTTCCTGCCCGCCGACGTGCGTCCTGGCGACCTCGTCGCGGTACCTGCCTCGGGCGCCTACAGCCGCTCGATGGCCAGCAACTACAACCACGTGCCGCGGCCGCCGGTCGTCGCCGTCCGCGACGGCGAGGTCCGCACGCTGATCCGCCGCGAGACGGTCGAGGACCTGCTGGCGCTCGACGTCGGCTGACCCGGGCCGGTCCGGTGCGCGCCGCCACAGGGCGGACAGATCATGCGTGCTCGCCGGGCCGATGGGAGAGAATGAGGCGCCGCCGGCCCATCCTGGCCGTAAGAGATGCAGGTGAGGACCTCCGTGACGATGACCAGCGCGACACCGACGGGTGTCCTCCGAAGCGACGGCGCGGTGACCGCGACCGGTCCGGAGACGTCGGCGGACGGGACCCGCGCGACCCCCCTGCGGGTCGCCCTGCTGGGCTGCGGCGTGGTCGGCTCCGAGGTCGCCCGGCTGCTGACGCAGCAGGCCGTGGACCTGCAGGCCCGCGTCGGCCGGCCGCTGGAGCTGGTCGGCATCGCCGTCCGCCGGGGCAACCGGCCGCGGCCGGGCATCGACCCCGCGCTGTTCACCACCGACGCCGAGGCGCTGGCCGCCCGGCCCGACGTCGACCTGGTGATCGAGGTGATCGGCGGCATCGAGCCCGCACGCTCCCTGATCCTCACCGCTCTCGGGCACGGCGCGTCCGTGGTCACCGCCAACAAGGCCCTGCTCGCCGAGGACGGGGCGACGCTGTTCGCCGCCGCCGCCCGGGCCGAGGCCGACCTCTACTTCGAGGCCGCCGTCGCGGGGGCCATCCCGATCATCCGGCCGCTGCGCGAGTCGCTGGTGGGTGACGAGATCACCTCGGTGATCGGCATCGTCAACGGCACCACGAACTTCATCCTCGACAAGATGGACACCGACGGCGCCGGGTTCGGCGACACCCTCACCGAGGCGCAGGAGCTCGGCTACGCCGAGGCCGACCCGACGGCCGACGTCGAGGGCTTCGACGCCGCCGCCAAGGCCGCCATCCTGGCCAGCCTCGCGTTCCACTCCCGCGTCACCGCCGCCGACGTCTACCGCGAGGGCATCACCGAGGTCAGCTCCTCCGACATCGCCTCGGCCAAGGCCATCGGCTGCGTGGTCAAGCTGCTGGCCATCTGCCAGCTCTCCGACGCCGCCGACGACGCGGACCGCACCGTCTCCGTCCGCGTGCACCCGGCGATGATCCCGCGCAGCCACCCGCTGGCCGGGGTCGGCGGCGCCTACAACGCCGTCTTCGTCGAGTCGCGCTCGGCGGGCCGGCTGATGTTCTACGGCCCGGGGGCTGGCGGCTCACCGACCGCCAGCGCGGTGCTCGGCGACCTCGTCACCGTGGCCCGCAACCGGGTCCGCGGCGCGGTCGGGCCGGGCGAGTCGAGCTACGCCGCCCGCGCGATCGCCAGCATCGGGCACGTGACGACGCGCTACCACCTCTCCCTCGAGGTGGCCGACGTGGCGGGCGTGCTGGCCACGATCGCCCACGTCTTCGCCCAGCACGACGTGTCCATCCAGACGGTCCGCCAGAACGGCCGGGGCGAGGACGCCCAGCTGGTCATCGTCACCCACCGCGCGACCGACGCGGCGCTCAGCGCCACCGTCGCCTCCCTCCGGGAGCTCGACACGGTGCGGGACGTGACCAGTGTGATGCGAGTGGAAGGTGAGTGACATGTCCGACGCCGCCGTGGGAGTGCGCAGCCCGTCGACGTCCCGGGGGCTGATCGCCCGCTACCGGGACTGGCTCCCCATCGCCCCGGACGGGCCCGTGATCACCCTCGGTGAGGGCAGCACCCCGCTGGTCGAGGCGGGCGCGCTGTCGGAGCTGCTCGGCTGCGCGGTCTTCGTCAAGGTCGAGGGCGCGAACCCGACCGGCTCGTTCAAGGACCGCGGGATGACGGTGGCCGTCAGCATCTCGGCCGCCGAGGGCGCCCAGGCCGTCGTCTGCGCGTCCACCGGCAACACCTCCGCCTCCGCCGCCGCCTACGCGTCCCGGGCCGGCATGCTGCCGATCGTGCTGCTGCCCGCCGGCCGCATCTCCACCGGCAAGCTGGCCCAGGCCATCGTGCACGGCGGCAAGGTGGTCCAGGTGGACGGCAACTTCGACGACTGCCTCGACCTCGCGCGCCAGCTGGCCGACCACTACCCGGTCTCGCTGGTGAACTCGGTCAACGACAACCGGCTCGAGGGCCAGAAGACGGCCGCGTTCGAGGTGGTCGACGACCTCGGGGACGCCCCGGACCTGCACGTCATGCCCGTCGGCAACGCCGGCAACATCTCCGCCTACTGGCGGGGCTACCGCCAGTACGCCGCGGCCGGCCTGGCCACCCGGACGCCGCGGATGTGGGGGTTCCAGGCGGCGGGCGCCGCGCCGCTCGTGCTCGGCCACCGCGTCCTCGAGCCCGACACCGTGGCCAGCGCCATCCGGATCGGCAACCCGGCCTCCGCGCACCTCGCGCGCGAGGCCCGCGACACCTCGGGCGGGCTGATCGAGTCCGTCACCGACGACCAGATCCTCGACGCGCAGGCCCTGCTGGCCAGCCGGGAGGGCATCTTCGTGGAGCCCGCCTCGGCGGCCGGCGTGGCGGGCCTGCTGAAGAAGCACGCGGCCGGTGAGCTGGACGCCGGGCAGCAGGTCGTCGTCACGGTCACCGGGCACGGGCTCAAGGACATCGACACCGCGCTGACCCGCTGGACCCCGCTGCAGGCCGAGGTCGTCGCGGCCGAGCTCCAGTCCGTGGCCGCGGTCTGCGGCCTGCGCGGCTGATCCGGGCGTGCACCGGCTGGAACCCGGCCGGCAGGTCACCGTCGAGGTGCCCGCGACCAGCGCCAACCTCGGTCCCGGCTTCGACTGCTTCGGCCTGGCCCTCTCGTGGCGGGAGCAGGTCGAGCTGACCGTCACCGACGGCGGCTTCGTCGTCGACGTGACGGGGGAGGGGGCCGACGCCGTCCCGCGCGACGACTCGCACCTGATCCTGCGGTCCACGCTCCGCGGGCTCGCCGACCTCGGCCACACGGTGCCGGGGTTGCGGCTCCGCTGCCACAGCACCATCCCGCACGGCCGGGGCCTCGGTTCGTCCTCGGCGGCCATCGTGGCCGGGCTCCTGGCCGCTGCCGGCCTGGTGGGTGGGGCCCGGGAAGAAACGGCCGAGAGCCGGCGTTGGACCCTCCAGCACGCCGCCACGATCGAGGGCCATCCCGACAACGTGGCCGCCGCCGTCCACGGCGGGTTCGTGCTCGCCTGGACCGGCTCCGCTGGGGTGGAGGTCGCGGTCAGCCCCGTCCACCCGGACGTGGCCGCCACCGTGTTCGTCCCGCCGGTCGCCGTGGCCACCAAGGCCGCCCGGGGGCTGCTGCCCCCCTCGGTCCCGCACCGCGACGCCGCCCGCAACGCCGGGCGCGCCGCCCTGCTGGTGCACGCGCTGGCGCACGACCCCGACCAGCTGCTGCCCGGGACCGCCGACTGGCTGCACCAGGACCAGCGGCGGCCGGCCATGCCGGACTCCTGGACGCTGATGAACCACCTGCGCGGCCTCGGCCACGCGGCGGTGATCAGCGGCGCGGGGCCGACGGTGCTGGTGCTCGGCCGGCGGGCCGCGCTGCAGGAGCTGGAGGCCGAACCGTTGGGGTTCCGCCGGGTCCCGCTCGCCGTGGGCGGGGGGGCGGCCATCACGGCCGTGGACGGCTGAGAAGGGCGGCACACCGGGTCCGGCGGATGTGCCACGAAGACGGGTGACAGTGCTAGCCTTTCTGTGCCGCAACGGCCAGGGGAACCACAGGGAACCAGCGACTCCCAGGTAACGGTTCGGGGCCAGGCAGTGCCGCAGAGCAGGCGCTCGGACGACATCACACCCCACCTACGCGGGTGCGGGGTCTCCCGCCACATCATTTCCCTCCGCCACGTCGCCAGGACGTGGGGAGAATCGCACTCGCGCCTCGTGGGATCGCACCCCGAGGTGGGGACCGGGCACAACGGTGCCTGTTCCGAAAGGAAACACATTGACTGACATCGCCGAAGTGACGAGCGACGCTCCCGCTGAGGGTGCGCGCAAGCGCCGGGGATCCGGGCTGGACTCGATGGTCCTGCCCGAGCTGAAGCAGCTCGCCGGCTCGCTCGGCCTCAAGGGCACCGGCGCCATGCGCAAGGGCCAGCTGATCGAGGCCATCCAGTCCGCCCAGCGCGGACCGGCCTCCTCGGGCGGGGCGGCGCAGGGCGGCAGCGCCCCCGCCCCGAACGGTGGGGGCAACGGCGAGCGCCGGTCCGCCCGCCGTGCGGCGGGCCCGCCCACGCCCAGCTCCGACGAGGCCTCCCGGTCCGACGTCGCCGCCGCGCTCAGCGACCTGCAGCGCGCACCGCGCGAGGAGATCGCCCGCGTCGAGGAGAGCGCCCGTTCCGAGGCCACCCAGGCCCGCGCCGACGGTGGCGAGGGCCGCACCCGGCCCGAGCAGGGCGAGGCCGGCCAGGGCTCCGAGGACGACCAGAACGGCCGCGAGGGCGGTGAGCGCCGCCGGCGCAACCGCGAGCAGAACGGTCGCGACGGCCAGCAGAACGGCCGCGAGCAGAACGGTCGCGACGGCCAGCAGAACGGCCGCGAGCAGAACGGCCGCGACGCCCAGCAGGGTCGCGAGCCGCGTGAGGGCCAGCAGGCCCGCGGCGAGCAGGAGTCCCGCCAGGACCGCGGCGGCAACGACCGCGGCGAGCGCGGCAACAACAACGGCGGCGGCAACGGCAACGGCGGCGGCCGCAACGACCAGCAGGGCCGCAGCGACCGGGGCAACGACAACCGCGGCGACCGCGGCGGCAACGACAACCGCGGCGACCGGGGCGGCAACGACCGCGGCCCCGACCGCGGCAACGACTGGGACGAGGACGGCGGCCGTCGCGGACGCCGTCGGCGCAGCCGTGACCGGCAGAACCGGCGCACGACCGGCCGCGGTGGCTCGGGCGGCATGGAGCGCTTCGAGTCCGACCCGGTCGTCTCCGACGACGACGTCCTGGTGCCCGCACGCGGCATCGTCGACGTCATGGACAACTACGCGTTCGTCCGCACCTCGGGCTACCTGCCGGGCCCCGACGACGCCTACATCGCCCTGAACATGGTCAAGAAGTTCGGGCTCCGCAAGGGCGACATCGTCACCGGGCAGATCCGGGCCTCCAAGGAGGGGGACCGCAAGGAGAAGTTCAACCCCCTGATCAAGCTGGAGACGGTCAACGGCGGCGACCCCGAGGCGGCGAAGAACCGGGTCGAGTTCGGCAAGCTGACGCCGCTGTACCCGCAGGAGCGGCTGAAGCTGGAGACCGGCCCGACGAACCTGGTCGGCCGGATCATCGACCTGGTGGCGCCCGTCGGCAAGGGCCAGCGCGGCCTGATCGTGTCGCCGTCGAAGGCCGGCAAGACGATGATCATGCAGTCGATCGCCAACGCCATCAGCCAGAACAACCCCGAGGTCCACCTCATGGTCGTGCTGGTCGACGAGCGTCCCGAGGAGGTCACCGACTTCCAGCGCGCGGTGCAGGGCGAGGTCATCGCCTCCACCTTCGACCGTCCGGCCGACGACCACACCACCGTGGCCGAGCTGGCCATCGAGCGGGCCAAGCGCCTGGTCGAGGCGGGCCGGGACGTCGTCGTGCTGCTGGACGGCATCACCCGGCTGGGCCGTGCGTACAACATCGCGGCCCCCGCCAGCGGACGCATCCTGTCCGGTGGCGTGGACTCGGCGGCGCTCTACCCGCCGAAGAAGTTCTTCGGTGCCGCCCGCAACATCGAGGGCGGCGGCTCGCTGACGATCCTCGCCACGGCGCTCATCGAGACCGGCTCGAAGATGGACGAGGTGATCTTCGAGGAGTTCAAGGGCACCGGCAACATGGAGCTCCGGCTCCGTCGCGAGTTCTCCGAGAAGCGCATCTTCCCGGCCATCGACGTCGACGCCTCCAGCACCCGGCGGGAGGAGCTGCTGATGAGCCGCGAGGAGCTGGCCATCGTGTGGAAGCTCCGCCGCGTGCTGTCGGGTCTGGACAACCTCCAGGGCCTCGAGATGCTGCTGGACCGGCTGCGCAAGACCCAGAGCAACAGCGAGTTCCTGATGGCCATCACCAAGTCGATCCCGGCCTGATCCCGCTCGTCCCCGACGCCCGTCCCCGGGGAATATCCCCGGGGACGTGGCGTTGGAGTTTGTGTCGCCGCGGAGAACTGCGGCAGACTTCACCCTTGGTGCCGGTTCACGTCGCGTGACCACGCTCGACGACCCGGTGCGAGAAGAGGAGAAACCATGAAGGCCAACGCCCACCCGACGTACGTGGAGACCCAGGTGACCTGCACCTGCGGCAACACGTTCACCACCCGCAGCACCGAGACCAGCGGCGTCATGCGCGCCGACGTCTGCTCGGCCTGCCACCCCTTCTACACCGGCAAGCAGAAGATCCTCGACACCGGTGGCCGCGTGGCCCGCTTCGAGAAGCGGTACGCCAAGAAGGCTTGATCCACCGCAGCGCCGGGAGCAGGGAGACCTGTTCCCGGCGCTTGCTTGTCTCCACCCACCCGACTTGTCAGAACCACGTGGGCCTGGAGCACCGCCAGGTTCTGACAAGTCGGAGAGTTCCGTTGTTCGAACAGGCCGAGCCGATGGTGGAGGAGTTCGCGGCCCTCGAGGCGTCGATGTCCGACCCGGCCGTGCACGCCGACCTCGCCCGCGCCCGCCGGATCGGCCGGCGCTACGCGGAGCTGACGCCCATCGTCAAGGGCCTCGAGGAGTACCGCCGGTTGAGCGACGACCTCGCCGCGGCTCGCGAGCTGGCGGGGGAGGACGCGTCCTTCGCCGCCGAGGCGAGCGCGCTCGAGGCGCAGCTGCAGCCGGTCGTCGACCGCCTCACCCGGCTGCTGGCACCGCGCGACCCCAACGACTCCGCCGACGCCCTCGTCGAGATCAAGTCCGGCGAGGGCGGGGACGAGTCGGCCCTGTTCGCCGGCGACCTGCTCAAGATGTACAGCCGCTTCGCCGAGTCGCGCGGCTGGAAGGTCGAAGTCCTCGACGCCCAGGAGACGGACCTGGGCGGGTACCGCTCGGTCACCGCCGCCGTGAAGGCCCCCGGGGCGGTGGACCCCGACAACGCGCCCTACGGCGTGCTCAAGTTCGAGGCGGGCGTGCACCGCGTGCAGCGGGTCCCGGTGACGGAGTCCCAGGGTCGCGTGCACACCTCCGCCGCCGGCGTCCTGGTGATGCCGGAGGTCGAGGACACGGAGGTCGAGCTCGACGACAACGACCTGCGGATCGACGTGTTCCGCTCCTCCGGTCCGGGCGGGCAGGGCGTCAACACCACCGACTCGGCCGTCCGGATCACCCACCTGCCGACGGGCATCGTCGCCTCCTGCCAGAACGAGCGCTCGCAGCTGCAGAACCGTGAGCAGGCCATGCGCATGCTGCGGTCGCGGCTGATCGCCGCCGCCGAGGAGCAGGCGGCCAGCGACGCGTCCGCGGCCCGCAGGAGCCAGGTCCGCACCGTCGACCGGTCCGAGCGCATCCGCACCTACAACTACGCCGAGAACCGGATCGCCGACCACCGCATCGGCTTCAAGGCCTACAACCTCGACGCCGTGCTGGACGGCGACCTGGGCGCCGTCATCGCGGCCCTGCAGGAGGCCGACACGGCGGAGCGGCTCGCCGCCGTCGGGGAGTCGAACGGGTGAAGCACCCCGTCCGCCCGCTGCTGACGGCGGCGGTGACCCGGCTCCGGGAGGCCGGCGTCGACAGCCCCGAGCAGGACGCCCGCGTGCTGCTGAGCCTGGTGGCGGGGATCGAGCCGGCCCGGCTGCCGCTGCTGGACGCCGTCGACGACGCGCAGGCCGACCTCTTCGACTCGCTCGTCATCCAGCGGGCCGTCCGCATCCCCCTGCAGCACCTCACCGGGCGGGCCTACTTCCGCCACGTCGAGCTGGCGGTCGGGCCCGGTGTGTTCGTGCCGCGGCCCGAGACCGAGGTCATGACGGGCTGGGCGCTGGAGCAGCTCCGCCCGCTGGTGTTCCAGATGCAGCGCCCGCTGGTCGTGGAGCTGTGCACCGGCTCCGGGGCCATCGCCAAGGCCCTCGTCGACGAGCTGCCCCGCCTGCGGGTGCACGCCGTCGAGATGTCGGAGGACGCGGCGCGCTGGGCCGAGCGCAACCTCGCCGGCACCGGCGTCGAGCTGCACGTCGGCGACATGGCCCGGGCGGTGCCCGAGCTGGACGGGACCGTCGACCTGGTGATCGCCAACCCGCCCTACATCCCGCTGGACGCCTTCGAGTCCGTGACGCCCGAGGTCCGCGACCACGACCCGGCCCTGGCCCTCTTCTCCGGCGACGACGGGCTGGACGCCATCCGCGTCCTCACCCAGGTCGCCTCCCGGCTGCTCAAGCCGGCCGGGCTGCTCTGCTTCGAGCACGCCGACGCGCAGGGCGAGAGCGCACCCGCCGTCGTCGCCGCGCACGGCGCCTTCACCGCGGTGCGCGACCACCGGGACCTCTCCGGGCGACCCCGCTTCACCACCGCGGTGCGCGCGCGGCTGAGTGCGCGGATGCCGGGCTGAGCTGTCCGCCCTCGCTCCGCTCGGGCGCGGATCGCGCTCCTGGCCGCCGGCTTCGTCGTCGCCCGTGGACGACGAGCGTGTCCACCGGCTCCTCCTCAGTCCGGCGGCGCGCGATCCGGGTGCCCCTCGTGATCCGGCGCACCCCCGCCGGCGCGCGATCTGGGCGGCACTCCGGGCGCTGGACGGGTCGGGGGCACAGGTCCTGATGAGGCCGGCGCCCCGCGCCATCTCTGGCAGACTGGCGGGGTGAGTGAAGCCGTCCGGCCCGAGGATCCCGAGCCCTCCGAAACCGCCTCGTCCGACGACGCCGAGGCGGCCTCCGAGACCTCGGAGCACGAGTTCGGGTCCGACGAGGGGGATGAGGCCAGCTACCAGCGCTTCGACTGCACCGGCGACACCCCGGACGGGTTCGACGAGGCGACCGAGGCCGCCCGGGCCGCCGTGGAGGCGGGGGAGTGCATCGTGCTGCCGACCGACACCGTCTACGGGATCGGGGCCGACGCCTTCAGCGGGGACGCCGTGCAGCGGCTGCTCGACGCGAAGATGCGCGGCCGGGACATGCCGCCGCCCGTCCTGATCGCCGACCCGAGCCTGATCCGCGCCCTGGCCACCGACGTGCCCGACACCGCCCGCGACCTGGTCGCCGCGCACTGGCCTGGTCCGCTCACCGTGATCTGCAAGATCCAGCCCAGCCTGCGGATGGACCTCGGCGAGAACGAGGGCACCATCGCCCTGCGGGTGCCCGACCACGAGCTCGCCCGGGAGATCCTGCGCCGCACCGGCCCGATGGCCGTCAGCAGCGCGAACCTCAGCGGCAAGCCGGCCGCCCTCACCTGCGACGACGCCGTCGACCAGCTCGGTGACCGGGTGTCGGTCTACCTGGACGGCGGCGAGCTGTCGGCGACCTCGGGCGCGCCCTCCACCATCGTCGACTTCACCCAGCACGAGCACGGCGAGGTGCTGCGCCGTGGTGCGCTCGCCGTCGAGCTGCTGCGGGCCACGCTGCCCGACCTCGTCGACCTGACCGAGCCCGAACCGGTCGCGGAGCCGGAGCCGGAGCCGGCGCTGGCCGTCGAGCCGCCCCCCGACCCCGAGCCGGTGGTCGAGCCGGACGCCGTCGAGGGCCCGGCGCCCGACGACCACCGGGCCGGGGCCCACGCCCTCGACCTCGAGGCCGACGAGCGCCCCGCCGCGGGCGGCTGAGTGCGCGAGTACCTCCTCGTCCTGCTGGTCGCCGCCGCCGTCACCTACCTCACCAGCGGCCTCTGCCGGCGCCTGGCGCTGCGGACGGGAGCGCTGGCCAAGGTGCGGGACCGGGACGTCCACACCATCGAGATGCCCTACTTCGGCGGCGTCGCGATGCTGGCGGGCGTGGCCGCGGCGACCGTGCTGGCCTGGCAGCTGCCCTTCCTCGGCGCGCAGACGACCGTCCAGCAGGACTCCCGCGGCGTCCTGGTGGCGTCCCTGGTGATCTGCCTGGTCGGGGTGCTGGACGACGTCTACGACCTGCCCGCGCTGACCAAGTTCGCCGGGCAGGTGCTGGCGGCCGGGATCGCCGTCGCCCTGGGCGTCAAGATGCTGTGGATCCCGCTGCCGGGGGAGACCATCGCGCTCAACGGCTCGGCGTCGGTGGCCATCACCGTCTTCTTCATCGTGCTCTGCTCGAACGCGGTGAACTTCGTCGACGGGCTGGACGGCCTCGCCACCGGGGTGGTGGGGATCGGGGCGCTGGCCTTCTTCGCCTACTCCTACCTGCTGACGGTGACCGAGGGGCTGACCCGCGCGACCACCTCCAGCCTCATCACCGTGGCCATCGCAGGCGCCTGCCTGGGGTTCCTGCCGCACAACTTCTTCCCGGCCCGGATGTTCATGGGGGACTCGGGGGCCATGCTGCTGGGCCTGCTGCTGGCCACCTCGACGATCAGCCTCACCGGCCAGATCGACACCTCCCAGCTGCAGGAAGGGCTGGTCCCCACGGTGCTCCCGCTGGTGCTGCCCCTGGCCATCCTGGCCCTGCCGTTCCTCGACCTCGTGCTGGCCTTCGTCCGCCGCACCTACGCGGGCAAGTGGTGGTTCGTGGCCGACAAGCAGCACCTGCACCACCGGCTGCTGCAGCGCGGCCACAGCCAGCGGCGGGCGGTGCTGCTGATGTACGTGTGGTCGGCCCTGGTCTCGTTCGGCGTGATCGTGCTCGGGCTGGTGCGCGGCGACGCCCAGTGGACGGTCGTCGCCGTCTGCGTGGTGCTGGCGGTCGTCCTGCTGGTCCTGACCCTCGGCCGACCCGTCAAGGTGGGCGCGCCGGTCCGCCGTGGCGAGCTCCCCTGAACGGAGCATGAGCGCAGCCTGAGGACGGCCCGCAGGCCGCTCTCGAGGCGGGCCCCAGGCGTCGCCTGTGCTAGTTTTCACCCGCAACTCACGTCCCGCTCGGCTCGGCCGGGCAGGTGACCTGGCCCTCCCCGACCGATCACAGAAGGACGCGACCCCGATGACCGTGGACAGCCGAGCCGGCGCCGCAGCCGACGCTGCTGCCAGCGGCCCGAGCGTGCACGTGCAGCGGGCGCGGAAGCTGCTCCTCGGCGGTGCGGCCGGCGGTGTCGCCGCGGCGCTGGTCTGCCTCCTCGTCTTCGGCCTGGTCTACGGCCCCTCCGGGGTCCTGTCGGCCGCCGTCGCCGGCCTGCTGGTGCTCCTCTTCTACGCCGTCGGGCAGTACGTCATGGTGCTGTTCGCCGACGCCGGTGCGCGGCTGCTGCTGAGCGTCGCCCTGTTCAGCTACACCACCCGCGTGCTGCTGCTGGGGCTGGCCCTGCTCGTCTACCAGCGCAACGCCGACGCCCTGCCCGCGCTGGACCCGATGGCGGTCTTCCTGACCACGGTCGGCGTGGTGGTGGGCTGGCTGGTCGCCGAGGTCTGGGTGTTCAGCCGGTTGCGGGTCAGCGCGTTCGACACCGAGTACGTCGCCCCGGACGCGGCCGACGGCGGTCAGTGATGCCGACGACGAACACTGCTAGCGTGACGACGGCCATGAACCAGCCGCCGCGTGACGCCGAGCCGCCGGGTTCGAGCGGCTCCCAGGGCATGAACCAGGGCCTGCAGGTGCTGTCGTACCTGATCGCCGGCATCGGGGTGTACGGCTTCCTCGGCTGGGTGGGCGACCACTTCCTGGGTACGGCCTTCCTGCTGCCCCTGGGCATCGTGGTGGGGGCGGCGCTGGGGATCTACGTGGTGATCAAGCGCTTCACCGCCGAGCCGGGACCCGGCGCCGGCGGCGGGCCGGACGGAACGACGACGAGGACGAGGGGACGAGTGTGAGCGGCTGGACCAGCCTGATGCCGATGGAGACCTTCGAGCCGCCCGGTGTCGAGAGCTTCGACCTGCCGCCGCTCATCCCGGGGGTGCCGTGGTTCGACAAGTACATGCTGATGGCGCTGGTCAGCGTCGTGCTGATCCTGGCCTTCTGGCTGACGATGGCCCGCAAGAACGCGCTGGTCCCCTCCAGGGGCCAGTTCGTCGGCGAGGCCGCCTACTCCTTCGTCCGCAACACGCTCGGCCGGGACATGATCGGGCACGACTTCAAGAAGTACCTGCCCTTCCTGATCGCGATCTTCTCGTTCGTGCTGGTGAACAACCTGTGGGGCATCTTCCCCCTCACGCTGCTGCCGACCGCCTCGCACGTGGGCTGGGCCTACGGCCTGGCCGGCTTGGTGTGGGTGCTGTACAACGCCATCGGCATCAAGAAGTTCGGCCCGATCGGCTACTTGCGGCACGTCACGATCCCGCCCGGGGTCCCGACCTGGATGTTCCCGCTGATCATCCCGCTGGAGTTCCTCTCCAACATCCTGGTCCGCCCGCTGACCCTGTCCCTGCGGCTCTTCGCCAACATGTTCGCCGGTCACCTGCTGGTGCTCGTGTTCGTCCTCGGCGGTGAGTACCTGCTGCTGCACAGCGAGCCGCTCGTCAACAAGGTCGCCGGCGTGTTCTCGCTGATCTTCAGCATGGCGATCTTCGGGCTGGAGATCTTCGTGCAGATCCTGCAGGCCTACATCTTCACCGTCCTGACCGCCCAGTACATCTCCTCGGCGACCGCCGAAGAGCACTGACCACCCCCCACTTTCGCCAGACAAGCGGAACAAGGAAAGGAACACCTCATGCTTCCCATGGAGCTCGTCGGTTCGCTCGGCATCGTCGGCTACGGCCTCGGCGCGATCGGCCCCGGCATCGGCGTCGGTCTGATCTTCGCCGCCGTGATCAACGGCACGGCGCGTCAGCCCGAGGCCCGCGGCGCGCTGCTCAGCACCGCCTTCATCGGCTTCGCCCTGACCGAGGCGCTCGCGATCATCGGCATCGCGCTCGCCTTCGTCTTCGGCGGGCTCTGAGCCCGAGGTCACCATGACCGCACTCCTCATCCCGCTGGCGGAGAACCCGCTCCTCCCGGCGTGGGCCGAGATCATCGCCGCGGTGGTCTTCGTCGGCATCCTGTACTTCATCATCCGGTCCAAGGTCGTCCCGCAGTTCGAGGCGACCTTCGAGGCCCGCCACGAGGCCATCCAGGGCGGGATCGAGAAGGCCGAGAAGGCGCAGGAGGCCGCGGCCGCTGCGCTGACCCAGTACAACGACCAGCTCGCGGAGGCGCGGGCCGAGGCGGCCCGCATCCGCGAGGACGCCAAGACCCAGGGCTCGCAGATCCTGGCCGAGATGCGCGAGCAGGCCCAGGCCGAGGCGAACCGCATCAAGGTCTCGGCGCAGGCCCAGCTCGAGGCTGAGCGCGCGCAGATCCTGGCGCAGCTCCGCACCGAGGTCGGCGGCCTGGCCACCACCCTCGCCGGCCGCATCGTCGGGGAGTCGCTCGAGGACGACGAGCGCGCTCGGCGCACGGTCGACCGCTTCCTCGCCGACCTCGAGGCTGACGACAACCAGCCCACGGTCCCGGCATGAGCGCCGGCGGCGAGGCTCGCGTGCAGGCCCTGGACGAGGTCCTCGACCAGGCCGAGGCCCGGACGGCGAGCAGCGACCAGGGACTGCTCAAGAACCTGGCCGCCGTGGTCACCCGCGCCCCGCGCGAGGCCGAGATGGCGACGCTGCCCACGGAGCTGTTCGCCGTGGTCGACGCGCTCGACTCCTCGGTCACCCTGCGCCGGGCGCTGACCGACCCGAGCACCCCCGAGGAGGGACGGCGCCAGCTGGTGCACTCCCTGCTCGACGGACGCGTCGGCAAGGTCTGCGTGCACGTGGTCGAGGAGGCCGTGTCGCTGCGCTGGGGTGGCGGCCGCGCGCTGGCCGACGCCCTCGAGCGGCAGGGCGTCCGGGCGCAGCTCGTGGTCGCGGAGCGGGCGGGTAACCTGGACGAGACCGAGGACGAGCTGTTCCGGTTCGCCCGGCTCGTCGAGTCCACCCCGCAGGTGCGCGACGCGCTGAGCGACCGGGCGGTGTCCCTCGAGGGCCGGCGCAGCCTGGTCCAGGACCTGCTGGGGGGTCGCGCGAGCGACACCACGGTGGTCCTGGCGCAGCGAGCGGTGGCCGCCCGCGAGCGGACGTTCGCGCACACCATCGAGGCGTTCGTCGAGCTCGCAGCGGCGCAGAAGAACCGGGTGCTGGCGACGGTCCGCGTGGCCCGGCCGCTCACGGCCGAGCAGCGTTCCCGCCTGCAGAGCTCGCTCAGCCGTCAGGTCGGCCGGGAGGTGCTGCTCCAGGAGGTCCTCGACGAGGACGTGCTCGGCGGCATCCGGGTCGAGCTCGGCGACGAGGTCATCGAGGGCACGGTCGCCGGCCGGCTCGAGCAGGCCCGCCGGCTGTTCGGCTGACGGCCCGCCCCACCCCCATCCACAGCCATGATCCGACGCACCAGATACGAGAGCAGGAAGCAGCGATGGCAGAACTGACGATCCGTCCGGAGGAGATCCGGGACGCGCTGGACCGCTTCGTCCAGAGCTACACCCCCGACACGTCCAGCCGGGAGGAGGTCGGCACGGTCGTCACCTCCGGTGACGGCATCGCCCGGGTCGAGGGCCTGCCGTCGGCCATGGCCAACGAGCTGCTCGAGTTCGAGAACGGCACCCAGGGCATCGCGCTGAACCTCGACGTCCGCGAGATCGGCGTCGTGGTGATGGGTGACTCCGAGGGGATCGAGGAGGGCCAGGTCGTCCGGCGCACGGGGGACATCCTCTCCGTGCCCGTCGGCGACGGCTACCTCGGCCGGACCGTGAACGCCATGGGCGTCCCCATCGACGGGCTCGGCGAGATCGAGGGCCTGACCGAGCGTCGCGCGCTCGAGCTCCAGGCCGCCGGCGTGATGGACCGCCAGGAGGTCCGCCAGCCGCTGCAGACCGGGATCAAGGCGATCGACGCGATGATCCCGATCGGACGGGGTCAGCGCCAGCTGATCATCGGCGACCGCAAGACGGGCAAGACCGCGATCGCGCTCGACACGATCATCAACCAGAAGGCCAACTGGGAGTCGGGCGACCCCGAGCTGCAGGTCCGCTGCATCTACGTCGCGATCGGCCAGAAGGGCTCGACGGTCCGCGGCATCCAGGGTGCGCTCGAGGAGGCCGGCGCCATGGCCTACACGACCATCGTGCACGCCCCCGCGTCCGACCCGGCCGGCTTCAAGTACGTCGCGCCCTACACCGGCTCGGCCATCGGCCAGCACTGGATGTACGAGGGCAAGCACGTCCTGATCGTCTTCGACGACCTCACCAAGCACGCCGAGGCCTACCGCGCCATGTCGCTGCTGCTGCGCCGCCCGCCGGGCCGCGAGGCCTACCCCGGCGACGTGTTCTACCTGCACTCGCGGCTGCTCGAGCGCTGCGCGAAGCTCTCCAAGGAGCTCGGTGGCGGCTCGATGACCGGCCTGCCGATGGTGGAGACCAAGGCCAACGACGTGTCGGCCTTCATCCCCACCAACGTCATCTCGATCACCGACGGCCAGATCTTCCTGCAGTCCGACCTCTTCAACGCCAACCAGCGCCCGGCCATCGACGTGGGTGTGTCGGTGTCCCGCGTGGGTGGTGCTGCGCAGATCAAGGCGATGAAGAACGTCTCCGGCTCGCTGAAGATCAACCTGGCGCAGTACCGCGACATGCAAGCCTTCGCCATGTTCGCCTCGGACCTCGACGCGACCTCGCGTCGTCAGCTGGACCGCGGCGAGAAGCTCGTCGAGCTGCTCAAGCAGCCGCAGTACAGCCCGTACCCGGTGGAGGAGCAGGTCGTCTCGGTCTGGTCCGGCATCAACGGCCAGTTCGACGACGTCCCCACCGACGACGTGCTGCGCTTCGAGCGCGAGCTGCTGGACCACCTGCGCCGCAACGGCTCGGTGCTGCAGAACATCCGCGAGTCGAAGGTCTTCGACGACGACACGGCCGCCGCCCTCACCGAGGAGATCACGCGCTTCAAGGGCGGGTTCCAGACGTCGGACGGCAAGCTGCTGGCCGGTCGCGAGGAGCACCAGTCGATGGCGGAGGACGAGGTCGAGCAGGAGCAGATCGTCCGTCAGAAGCGGGGCTGACCGGTGCCAGCCAGCCTGCGCGAGCTGAGGTCCCGTCGGAACTCGGTCTCGACCACGAAGAAGATCACCCGGGCGATGGAGCTCATCGCCGCCTCCCGGATCATCAAGGCCCAGCAGCGCGCCCGCGAGGCCGCGCCGTACGCCCGCGAGCTGACCCGGGCGGTGTCGGCGGTCGCGACGTTCTCCAACGTCGAGCACCCGCTGACCACCGAGGGCCAGAACCCGACCCGGGCGGCGGTGCTGCTGATCACCTCCGACCGCGGCCTGGCGGGGGCCTACTCCTCGTCGGTCATCCGGGCGGGGGAGCAGCTCACCACCCTGCTGCGCGAGGAGGGCAAGGAGGTCCTGCCCTTCCTCACCGGCCGCAAGGCCGCGGCGTTCTACCAGTTCCGCCGCCGGTCCGTGCACCGCCAGTGGGAGGGGTTCTCCGACGCGCCGAGCTACGCCGACGCGCGGGAGATCACCGACGCCCTGATCGAGGCGTTCCTCACCCCGACCGAGGAGGGGGGCGTGGACGAGATCCACGTCGTCTACACCCGCTTCGTCTCGATGCTGACCCAGCAGCCGGAGGTCATCCGGCTGCTGCCGCTCGAGGTCGTGGAGGGCGAGGACGCGCCGGCGGCGGAGGACCTGCTGCCGCTGTACGAGTTCGAGCCGAACGCGGAGACGGTGCTGGACGAGCTGCTGCCGCTCTACGTGGCCAGCCGCATCCAGTACTGCCTGCTGCAGTCGGCGGCCTCGGAGCTGGCCGCCCGCCAGAAGGCGATGAAGTCCGCGACGGACAACGCGCAGTCGTTGATCGAGCGCCTGACCCGGGAGGCCAACCAGGCCCGGCAGGCCGAGATCACCCAGGAAATCAGCGAGATCGTCGGTGGCGCGAGCGCGCTCGCCGACGCCGGCGCCACGAGCGAGTGAGGGAACCCATGTCCACTGTCATCTCCGACCACCCCACGAGGAAGCACTCGTCCGGGGGCGTGGGCCGCGTGGCCCGCGTCATCGGCCCCGTCGTCGACGTGGAGTTCCCCGTCGACGGCATGCCCGACCTGCAGAACGCCGTGCTGGTCGACACCACCGTCAGCGGCACGACGACCACCATGACCATGGAGGTCGCGCTGCACATCGGCGACAACATGGTCCGCTGCATCGCGCTCAAGCCGACCGACGGCATGCAGCGCGGTGCCGAGGTGCGCGACACCGGGGCGCCGATCTCGGTGCCCGTCGGCGACATCACCAAGGGCCACGTCTGGAACGTGACCGGTGACGTGCTCGACGTCGACCCGTCGACCATCGAGATCACCGAGCGCTGGCCGATCCACCGCAGCGCGCCGAAGTTCGACGCGCTGGAGTCCAAGACCGAGATGCTGGAGACCGGCATCAAGGTGCTGGACCTGCTGACCCCGTACGTGCAGGGCGGCAAGATCGGCCTGTTCGGCGGCGCCGGCGTCGGCAAGACCGTCATGATCCAGGAGATGATCTACCGGATCGCCCACAACTTCGGTGGCACCTCGGTGTTCGCCGGCGTCGGGGAGCGGACCCGCGAGGGCAACGACCTGATCAACGAGATGGAGGAGGCCGGGGTCTTCAAGGACACCGCCCTCGTCTTCGGCCAGATGGACGAGCCGCCGGGCACCCGGCTGCGCGTGGCGCTGTCCGCGCTGACCATGGCGGAGTACTTCCGCGACGTGCAGAACCAGGACGTGCTGCTCTTCATCGACAACATCTTCCGGTTCACCCAGGCCGGTTCGGAGGTGTCGACCCTGCTGGGCCGGATGCCCTCCGCCGTGGGCTACCAGCCCAACCTGGCCGACGAGATGGGCCAGCTGCAGGAGCGGATCACCTCCACGCGCGGTCACTCGATCACCTCGATGCAGGCGATCTACGTGCCCGCCGACGACTACACCGACCCGGCGCCGGCCACCACGTTCGCCCACCTCGACGCCACCACCGAGCTCTCCCGCGACATCGCGTCGCGCGGCCTGTACCCGGCCGTGGACCCGCTGGCCTCGACCTCGCGGATCCTCGACCCGCAGTACATCGGGCAGACGCACTACGACACCGCGACCGAGGTCAAGGGGATCCTGCAGCGCAACAAGGAGCTCCAGGACATCATCGCCATCCTCGGCGTCGACGAGCTGTCCGAGGAGGACAAGGTCGTCGTCAACCGGGCCCGCCGGATCCAGCAGTTCCTCAGCCAGAACACCTACATGGCCGAGAAGTTCACCAACATCCCGGGCTCGACGGTGCCGCTCAGCGAGACCATCGAGGCGTTCCAGATGATCTGCCGGGGCGACGTCGACCACATCGCCGAGCAGGCCTTCTTCAACGTGGGTGGCATGGAGGACGTCCAGCGCCGTTGGTCCGAGCTCGAGAAGGAGCAGTGACCCGTGGCTGACCCGATGCAGGTGGAGGTCGTGGCGGCCGACCGCGTGGTCTGGTCGGGCACGTCCTCCAACATCATCGCCAAGACGGTGGAGGGTGAGATCGGCATCCTGCCGGGCCACTCCCCGCTGCTGGCGGTGCTGGAGCCCAGCGCGGTCGTCATCTTCTGCGACGACGGCAAGCGCGAGGTCGTGGCGGTCGAGGGCGGCTTCATCTCGGTGTCCCAGGGTCGGGTGTCCATCCTCAGCGAGTACGCCCGGCTGTCCACCGAGATGAGCCTGCGGGACGCCGAGCGCGAGCTCGACGCGGCCCAGCAGGTGCTCGACAGCGGTGACTACAGCGACGACGACAAGCGCCGTTTCGACCGGGCCAACGCCCAACTTCGTGCCGCGCAGAAAGCGCAGTAGGGTCGCACCCACACTGCGGGGCGGACGTGAGGTGCGACGAGTTCGATGATGGACGGCTGGTGGGGGATCGCGGAGGCCCTGGGTCTCCTCGTCCTCCTGCTGGCCCTGGCGCTGGTCCTGCTGGCCGGCCGTCGTCGCTACCTCGCCCGCCAGGGCGGCACGTTCGAGTGCAGCCTCCGGCTCAGCACGACGACCCCGGGCGCGGGCTGGGTGCTGGGCGTGGGCCGCTACAACGGGGGCGAGCTGGAGTGGTTCCGTTTCTTCTCCTTCGCCTGGCGGCCGCGCAAGTCGTTCCCCCGCCGTGAGGTCCGGGTGCTGGAGACCCGGGACCCGGACCCCGTCGAGGCGGTGTCCCTCTACGCGGAGCAGCGCATCGTGAGCTTCGAGGTGGTCGGGGACGCCGACGGGCGGGCGTGGAGCCTGGCGCTGAGCCCGGACTCCCTCACCGGGCTGCTGAGCTGGCTCGAGGCCGCTCCGCCCGGCCTGAGCCGGCTGCCCGGCCAGACCCCCTGAGCGCCGCCCTCAGCGGGCGGCGGCGGCGGCCTGCTGCACCGACAGCAGCTGCCTGCTCACCCCGTTCATCAGCTGCTGCGCCGGGATGGCGTCGTACGGGCCGGGACTGGTGTCGTAGCGGTACTGCCACGTCACGGTGTTGCTCAGCCGCAGCACGTGCAGGGCGTAGCGACCCTGGCCGCGGCCGCGGTCCAGGGCGAACGCCAGCTGCTCCGGCGCGTCGGCCGGCGCCGTCACCGGCACCTCCTCGACCCGCCCCGACCCCTCCGTGCCGGAGAACGTCACGGTCTGGCCCGCGCAGCCCGTCGAGGCGTCGCCCACCACCCGGAAGGCCGCCTCGGCCGCGTCGGCGTCGGCGTAGCGGACGGTGAACAGCGAGATCGAGCTGGATGCGCCGCCGAGCCAGTAGGTGGAGACGCCGTCCAGCGCCGCCGGCGGGAACTGGTTCGAGATGGTGGAGACGAACAACGGCGTGCAGGCCTCGGGGCTGATCCGCAGCGGCGGTTCGGGGAAGCGGCTCGGGTCGATGGTGGAGACGTCGTTGGTCCCGTCGGAGCGGACCATCCCGGTGTACGCGCCCTGGAGCTGGGCCAGCGTGAAGTCCGGGGGCGGCTGCAGCTTCTGCCACACCGCCAGCCCCGCGACGGCCAGCACGGCGACCACGGCGGCGGCGACGAGCGCCCGGACCAGCCGTCGGTCCACGGAGCGCGGCGCGGCCTCGAGCACCTCGGGGGCCGGGGCGTCCGCCTCGTCGCGGACCTCGGACGTGGTCATGCCCGGAGCCTAGCCGGGCGACCCGCGCCCCGCAGCGGGACGGCGGGGCCCTACCCGGCCGAGGAGAATGCGGCGTCGAAGGCCGCGGCCGACGGGGTGATCGCGTTCATCGAGCGGATGAAGTCCAGGGCCTCGGGCGCTCCGTCGAGGCGGTCCATCCCGGCGTCCTCCCACTCCACCGAGACCGGGCCGGTGTAGCCGATGTGGTTGAGCATCCGGAAGATGTCCTCCCACCGCATGTCGCCGTGGCCGGTGGAGATGAAGTCCCAGCCGCGGCGCGGGTCGGCCCACGGCAGGTGGCTGCCGAGGACGCTGTTGCGGCCGTCGCGCATCCGGAGCTTGGTGTCCTTGCAGTGCACGTTGCTGATCAGCGGGCCGAAGTCGTGGAGGAAGCCGACGTAGTCCAGCCCCTGCCAGAGCATGTGCGACGGGTCGAAGTTGAGGCCGAAGCCCTTCCGGTGGCCGATGGCCTCCAGCGTCGCCTTGGTGGACCAGTAGTCGTAGGCGATCTCGCTGGGGTGGACCTCGTGGGCGAAGCGGACCCCGACCTCCTCGAACACGTCGAGGACGGGGTTCCAGCGGTCCGCGAAGTCCTGGTAGCCGGCGCGGATGACGTCGTCGCCGACGGGCGGGAACATCGCCAGGTAGTGCCAGATGGCCGAGCCGGTGAAGCCCACCACGGTGCCCACGCCGAACGCGGCGGCCGCGCGGGCCGTCGTCTTCATCTCCTCGGCCGCCCGCTGCCGGACCCCTTCGGGGTCGCCGTCGCCCCAGACCCGGGGCGGCAGCATGTTCTGGTGCCGCTGGTCGATCGTCGCGTCGCCGACGGCCTGGCCGCTCAGGTGGTTGCTGATCGCCCAGCAGCCCAGGCCGTGCTCGGCCAGGACGTCCTTCTTGGCCTGCACGTACGCCGGGTCCGCGGCCGCCTGCACGACGTCGAAGTGGTCGCCCCAGCAGGCGATCTCCAGCCCGTCGTAGCCCCAGGACCCGGCGAGCCGGCAGACCTCGGTGAACGGCAGGTCGGCCCACTGCCCGGTGAACAGGGTCACCGGCCGGGGCTGCTGGGGGACCGCACGGCCGGTGGCCTCGCGCAGCCGGGGGCGGGCGTCGTCGCTCACAGCTGGTCCTCCTGGAGGGGCGCCGCCCGTCGGCGGCGGGGGCCGCCCAGGTCGGGGTCGAGGGCGGGGTGGTCGCGCTCACCGCCGGGCACCCAGAGGATGTCGCCGTCGGGACCGTTCACCACCCGGATGAGGATGAAGAGCAGGTCGGAGAGCCGGTTCAGGTAGGTGAGCGCCGTGAGGTTGACCCCGCCCGGGCCCGCCTCCTCGCCGACCGGCTCGGTGCCGTAGGCCTCGACGGCGGCCCAGGCCTTCCGCTCGGCCCGCCGGGTCACGGTCCGGGCGAGGTGCAGCTGCGCCGCCGCCAGCGACCCGCCCGGCAGGATGAACGAGGTCAGCGCCGGCAGCGGGTCGCCGAACGCGTCGCACCACCGCTCGAGCCGGTCGACGTAGTCCTCGGTGATCCGCAGCGGCTCCCACCGCGGCTCGGGGCGCAGCGGGGTCGACAGGTCGGCGCCGAGGTCGAACATCTCGTTCTGGACCGCGCGGAGCAGGTCGGCGACGGCCAGCGGGAGACCGCCGGCGGCCAGCGCCAGTCCCAGGCAGGAGTTCGCCTCGTCGACGTCGCCGTACGCCTCCACGCGTGCGTCGGTCTTGCGGGTGGGCGTCATGTCGGAGAGCCGCGTGCTGCCGCCGTCCCCCGTGCGGGTGTAGATGCGGGTGAGGCGGACCATGGCCACACCCTACGCACGCGTGGTGCGCACGGGGGCGGGCCGGGGGCTGTGTCAGAGTGGCCCGGTGCCCGGAACCGACCTCCCCCGCCGTCCCCGCGCGCTCGCCCTGACCGGCCTCCTGCTGGCCGTCACCGGGCTCGCCGGCTGCGCACCCCCGTCCTCCACCCCCGCCCCGTCCAGCGCCGCGCCCTCCGCCGGCGCCTCGGGCCCGGCGGCCGACCCGGCCGGCTGCGCGTACCCGGCCGCGGGCAGCCCGGCCAAGCCCGTCGACCCGCCGCCCACCGGCGACGTCGAGACCAGCGGCACCGTGGCCTACACCCTCGCCTTCAACGCCGACGCCCCGGGCGAGACCGGCGGGGACGTGACCATCACCATGGACCGCAGCACGGCCCCCTGCGCCGTCAACTCCTTCGTCTCGCTGGCGGAGCAGGGCTACTTCGACGACACCGCCTGCCACCGGCTGGCCGACTCGGGGCTGTTCGTGCTGCAGTGCGGGGACCCGACGGGGACGGGCTCCGGCGGTCCCGGCTACGCGTTCGCGGACGAGCTCACCGGGAAGGAGTCCTACACGCGCGGCGTGGTGGCCATGGCCAACGGTGGACCCGACACCAACGGCTCGCAGTTCTTCCTGGTCTGGGAGGACTCGACGGGCCTGCCGCCGAGCTACACGGTCCTGGGCACCATGGACGCCGCCTCGCGCGACGTCGTCGCCGGCATCGCGGGCGAGGGCCAGGACGGCAGCAACCCGGACGGGACCGGCAAGCCGAACAACCCGGCGAAGATCACCACGGTGACGAAGGCCTGAGCCCGGAGCCGGCTCAGTCGTTCGGGCCGCTGTAGGGCTGGCGCGGCTTCGGCTTGAGGTTCAGCAGGAAGTAGATGAGCGACAGCAGGCCGACGGCGAAGAAGCCGCCGAGCACGGTGGCGTAGGCGAAGCCCGAGTCCTGCGGCGGGTGCACCGCCACCGGGGACGGCGTCGCCTCCAGCAGGACCAGCAGCGGCAGCAGCCCGGCGGCCAGCGCGGACACGGTCACCGCGGGCCCCGGCCGGTCAGCCGGTGCAGGGCCACCAGCGCGGCGAGGGTGAGGGCGGCGAGCGCGAGCAGCGCCAGCCAGTCCTCCTCGTCGCCGTCCCCGGGTCGTCGGCCGGGGCCGTCCAGCAGCGTGATCATCGTCGGGCTCCTCGGGGTCGGAGGGGGCGCCGGGGCCGGACCGGCCGGGACGGGTGGAGGGACGAGCAGGGTGCCCGGACCTCGACGGCGACGGCGAGGCTGTCGACACGGTGGTCGCCCTGCCGGAGGCCCGGGCACCTCCAGGGTTCCCGCGTGAGCCCGGTCACAGATGCAGGAACCTCCGCAGCACCGCTTCGAACACGGCTGGCTGGTCGGCGTGCACCCAGTGCCCGGCCCCCTTGACGGTGACGCTCTGCACGCGGGGGAACAGCGCCCGCATGGCCGGCCCGTGCTCGGGCCGGATGTAGGACGACGCGCTGCCGCCGACCCACAGCACGGGGCCGGGGTACGGCGCGGCCCGCCACGGATCACCCCGGAGGTCGGGCCAGTCGGCGATCGCCGCCAGCTCGTCGCCCAGCAGCCGCAGGTTCATCTGCCAGCGCCAGCGGTCACCGTCGCGGCGGAGGTTCTGCAGCAGGAAGCTGCGGACGACGGGGTCCGGGACGTACGGCTCCAGCGTGGCCTCGGCGCTCGCCCGGTCCGGCAGGTGCTCGAGGTCGACGGCGCGCAGCCCCTCGACGTAGGTGCCGAAGCTGCTCATCGGCCCGGTCGGGACCGGGGCGACGTCGACGACGACCAGCCGGTCGACCAGGTCGGGGCGCAGCAGGGCCAGCGCCATGGCGACCTTGCCGCCCATCGAGTGCCCGACGACGGCGTACGGCTCGCCGCCGCCCGCGGTGGCGAGGGCGTCACCGATCGCCTCCGCCATCGCCGGGTAGGACAGCTGGTCCGACCAGGCCGAGCGGCCGTGGTCGGGCAGGTCCAGCAGCGTCACCCGGGCGCTCGCGCTGAGCGAGCGGCCGAGCGTCGTCCAGTTCTTGCCCTGCCCGAACAGCCCGTGCAGGAACAGCACCCGAGGACCGGCGTCGCCCAGCGCGGTGGTGTGCAGCGGGCCGTCGGCGGGGGAGCCGCTCACCGACGGCGCTGCCAGCAGCTGGTGTGCCAGTGCCGCCGCTCGTCGACCCCGCTGCTCGCGTGCCAGGCCGGCTCGGCCGGCCAGACGACGACGTGGGCGAGCCCCACCGGGATCTCCTGGGAGCAGCCGGGGCAGCGGTAGGTCTTGCCGGCGGAAGCGCCCGGGATGCTCCGCACCAGCCAGCGGCCGTCGGTCTTGGCGGCGGCGCTGGCGTGGCCGGCCCCGAGCGGCCGGGCGGTCCGCAGGTGCTTGCTGGGACGCTTCGCCATCAGCGGAGCCCGGCCCGGCCGGCGTGCTCGTCCGCCGTGCGGAGCGCGTGCAGGGCCAGGTCGGGGTCGTCGGCGGCGGCCAGCTGCTCGAGCAGCGGGGCGGGCCGGTGCCCGGGCTCCGCGGTCTCGGCGAAGACCTGCTGCTGGCGGGCCAGGACGGTCGCCGGCCCCAGGGCGGCCAGCTGGTCGAACGGCTTCGGCATCCGGCAGCCGAGCGCCATCCCGGTGTCGGCGTCGGCCGCGCTGGTGTAGCGGACCCCGACCATGGTCAGGACGTCGTTGAGGTAGGGGACCAGCAGGGCCTCCGGCAGCTCGCCGGCACGCGAGCCCGGCGGCGGGGGCACCAGGCCCGGGTCGTCGGTCACCGAGCCGTCCGCGGCGTAGGTGTAGAAGCCGCGACCGCTCTTGCGGCCCAGCAGGCCGCCCTCGACCAGGGAGGTCAGCAGGGGCGTCGGCAGGTGCCGCCGCTCGCCGGTCTGACCGTGCAGCCGGTGCAGCACGGCGTGCGTGACGTCGTGGCCGACGAGGTCCAGCAGGGCCAGCGGACCCATCGGCAGGCCCGCCGCCACCATGGCCGCGTCGATCTCCTCGCGGGTCGCGTAGCCGTGCTCGTACCAGGACGCGGCGTGGTTGAGGTAGGGGACCAGCAGGGCGTTGACGACGAACCCGGCCCGGTCGCGGCAGGCGATGGTCGTCTTGCCCAGCTCCTCGAGGACCGCCCGGGCCCGGGCCACCGCGGCCGGGTCGCTCAGCACGGTCGAGACCACCTCGACCAGCGGCTGCACCGGCGCCGGGTTGAAGAAGTGCACGCCGACCACCCGGCCCGGCCGTGAGGTGCCGGCGGCCAGCGCGGTGACCGAGAGCGAGGAGGTGTTGGTGGCCAGCAGGGCGTCGGGGGAGAGGACGGCGTCCAGCTTCGAGAACACCGCCCGCTTGAGCTCCGGGACCTCGGGCACGGCCTCGACGACGACGTCGCACCCGGCCAGGGCGGCGACGTCGGTCGCCCAGCTCACCCGGGCCGTCAGCGCCTCGGCGCCCGCGGCGTCCAGCTTGCCGCGCTCCACGGCGCGGGCGGTCGAGGCGGCGAGCCGCTGCCGGGCCCGGTCCAGGGCGTCCGGCTGCTCCTCGAGGCCGACGACCGACCAGCCGCCGCGGGCGAAGACCTCGGCGATGCCCGAGCCCATCGCCCCCAGCCCGACGACCCCGGCGAGCCCTGCTCCTGCGCGTCGGTCCGTGGCCACAGCGCGAGTCTGCCACGGGCGCAGCGGTCGGCCGGGAGGGCGGGCGCCGGTAGGTTGTCCCGGTGCGTCTCGTGATCGCTCGTTGCCAGGTCGACTACGCCGGTCGGCTGACGGCCCACCTGCCGATGGCCACCCGGCTCATCCTGGTCAAGGCGGACGGCTCGGTCTCGGTGCACGCCGACGACCGGGCCTACAAGCCGCTGAACTGGATGAGCCCGCCCTGCACGCTGGTCGAGCTGCCGGCGCCGCCGCCGGCCGAGGACGCCGTCCCCGGGCTGGAGCCGTTGAGCGGGCTCTGGGAGGTGCGGGGCCGCGACGGGGACACGCTCCAGATCTCCATCGCCGAGGTGCTGCACGACTCCTCGCACGAGCTCGGCGTCGACCCCGGGCTGCAGAAGGACGGCGTCGAGGCGCACCTGCAGGCGCTGCTGGCCGAGCACCCGGAGACGTTCGGGTCCGGCTGGTCCCTGGTCCGGCGCGAGCACATGACGGCCATCGGCCCGGTCGACCTGCTCTGCCGGGACGCGTCCGGGGCCTACGTCGCCGTGGAGGTCAAGCGGCGCGGGGAGATCGACGGGGTGGAGCAGCTGACCCGCTACCTCGAGCTGATGCGCCGCGACCCGCTGCTCGGCGCCGTCAAGGGCGTCTTCGCCGCCCAGCAGATCAAGCCGCAGGCCCGGGTGCTGGCCGGCGACCGCGGGATCACCTGCGTGACCGTCGACTACGACGTGCTGCGCGGCATGGACAACGCGGACGACCGGCTGTTCTGACCGTCGCCGGCCGGCCGGTCGCCGGCCGGCCGGTCGCCGGCCGGCCGGTCGCCGGCCGGCCGGTCGTCGGCGGGCTCGTCGGACGGCTGGTCGTCGGTCGCCCGGTCCCCGGCCGGCTGGTCCGCGGGGCCCTGCGGCTCGGTCACGTGCTCCGCGCCGTCGCCCTCGGCGGCCGGGCCGGCGGCCGCCGCGTCCTCCGACAGCGTCAGCTCGGGGACGTCGGGCAGGCTCTCGGCGGTCTCGACGGCGAGGGCGGACAGCGAGGTGAGCTGGCTGAGCATCGCCTGCTTGCGGCGGGTCAGCAGGTCCTGCTCCTGCCGGAGCTGGCGCCGCCGCCAGGCGAACTCCTGCCGGGAGCGCTCCTCGACCGTCGCGGCCTGCTGCCGGGCGCCGGCGAGCAGCTGGTCGGCCTCGGCCAGCGCGGCCTGGCGGATCCGCTCGACCTCGGCCAGGGCCGCGGCGCGCAACCGGCCCGCCTCCTGCGACTCCGCGGCCAGGTGCTCGGCGGAGCGGCGGTGCAGCGCGGTCGACTCCGCCAGCGTCTGCTCGATCCGGGCCCGGAGGTCCTCGGACTCCGCCGTCAGCTCGGCGAGCACCCGCTCGCGCTCGGCCGCCGCCTCCTGGCGGACGGCGAGGGCGTGCCGCTCGGCGTCGGAGCGCAGGATGCCGGCCCGCAGCTCGGCGGCCTCGACGGCCGCCCGCGCGTGGCCCTCGGCCGCGTCCCGGATGGCGCCGGCCTCGAAGCGGGCGGCCTGCAGCAGCTGCTCGGCCTCGGCCTGCGCGGACCCCAGCAGGGTGCTGGCCTCCTGCTCGGCCTGCCGGCGCAGGGCGTCGACGCGGCCCAGCTCGGTACCCCGGACCGCGTCGAGCTCGGCGACGGCGTGGTCGCGGAGCGTCTGCACCTCGTGCTGGGTCTGCTCGGTGAGCCGGTCGGCGTCGGCCGCGGCCCGGCTGGTCAGGTCGAGGGCCTGCTCCTCGGCGATCCGCAGGATCTCCTGCGCCCGCCCACCCAGCCCGCTGTAGTCGGGCGCCGCCGGCGCCGCGGGGGCTGCGTCCCGCTCGGCCTGCAGCTGCGCGTAGTGGGCGGCCAGGGTCTCGTAGGCGTGCCGCAGCCCGGTGATCTCGGCGTGGGCGTCCCGCGCGAACCCGTCGACCGCCGCCCGGTCGTAGCCCCGGCGGACCACCGGGAAGCCGTAGGTGCTGCCGTTCTCCTGCTGCCCGCTGCTCACGTCCACTGCTCCTGGTGCTCACCCCCGGCCGGCTGCCGCCGACCGCGCAGGTCAGCCTAGTCGGCCGGGTCCCGGTCGCCCGGGGTGCCCAGCCGCGGGCGGCGGCCGCCGCGGCCCTCCGGTCAGTGCTGGCCGGGAGCCCCCGGGCGGCGCTGCAGGTGCTCCGTGCCGGCCGGCAGGTCGGCGGCGGAGATCATGATTGTGGCGTCGCCGTCCACGGGCGGCAGCTCCATCCCGCGCGGGGCGGTGTCGTCCCGGTCGTCGCGGTCGTGCCGGACCGTGTCCTGCTCGGCGGTGTCCTCGTCGACCGGGTCGGCCGGGTCGGTCCGGGTCGGCTCCTCGACGTCGGCGCTCAGCCGCTCCGCCTCGGCCGTGTCGTCCTCGTCCTGCTGCGGCTCGTCCCGGACCACGACCGACCGGACGGTGGTGCCGTCCTCGTCCGGCGAGCCCGGCCCGTCGCCGCCGCCGGCCCGCTGCATCTCGGCCAGGTCGTCGTCGAGCTCGTCGAGGTCGGGGAAGGTCTGCGCCGTCTGCTCGGCGAGGGCCGAGAGGCTGGCCAGCTGGCTGAGCACGGCCTGCTTGCGCTGGCCGAGCAGCTCGGTCTCGCGCCGGAGCTGCTGCTTGCGCCAGGAGAACTCCTGCTGGGTGCGGTCGCGCAGGGCGGTGGCCTCCTGCTGGGCGGCCGTCACCCGGGCGTCGGCCTCCTGGGCGGCCGCGACCCGGGTGGCCTCGGCCTCGGCCAGCGCCTCCGCCCGGATCCGGGCGGCGTCGGCGATGTCGGTCTCGAGGCGGGCGGCCGCCTCGGCGTGGTGCGCCGTCGCCTCGGCCAGCAGCGCCGCCGTGCGGCCCTCGGCCTCCTCGTGCACCGCCCGCAGCTCGACGACGGCCTGCTCGCGCTCGACGGCGATCGCCTGGCGGGCGTCAGCGGCCTCCCGCTCGACGGTCCGCCGCAGGTTCTCGGTGTCCAGGTAGGCCTCCTGGCGGACCCTCTGCGCCTCGTGCTCGGCCTCCCGGCGCAGCGACTCCGCCTGCCGGTGCGCGGCCGCGACGACTGCCTCCGCGTCCGCCCGGGCGTGCTCCACCTGCGCCTGGACGTCCTCGTGCAACCGGGCCCGCAGCTGGTCGATCTGGGCGACCCCGCCGCTCTTGAGCTCGTCGCCCTGGCGGGCCGCGTCACGCCGGATCCCGTCCGCCTCGCGGCGGGCGAGCTCCTTGGTGCGCTCGGCGTCCGCGGCGGCCTGCTCCGTCAGGTCCCGGGCCTGCTCCTGGGCCAGCCGCAGGATGTCGCTGGCCCGCCCGCCCAGCTCGGAGTAGTCGATCTCCGGCGGGTTGGCCTCGCGGTCGGCCTGCTCCCGCTGCACCCGCTCCAGCTCGGCACGGAACTCCAGCGCCTGGCGCCGGATGGCGACCACGCCGGCCTCCAGGCTGCGGACGTACTCGTCCACGGCGGAGCGCTCGTACCCGCGGAGGGCGGTCGGGAAGCCGCCGGCGGCGCTGGCCGCGTCGTCGAACAGCCCCAGGCCGGTGTTGTCAGCTGAGCTCACGGAGAGTCCTCTCTGTCCCCGCCGCGCGACCTGCGGCGCCGGGGTGTGACGATCGGCGCGGCGGCAGGGAGCCGACCGCAGCCTTCAGCGCGGCTCCGGCGGCGCGGCGGGCTCCACCAGCTCGACCAGCACACCACCGGCGTCGTGCGGGTGGACGAAGTTGATCCGCGACCCTCGGGTCCCGGTCCTCGCTGCATCATAGAGCAGCCGCAAGCCCCGGGAGCGGAGCACGCGAGCCGCCTCGTCGACGTCCGCGACCCGGTAGGCGAGCTGCTGCAGGCCCGGCCCGGACCGCTCCAGGAAGCGGGCGATCGGCGACTCGGGGGAGATGGGGGCGAGCAGCTGGAGCTGCGTGCCGGCCCCGTCGGCGGTGGGTCCCAGCATCGCCTCGGCCACGTCGGCGTCGGCGTTCTCCTCCCGGTGCAGCAGCACCAGCCCCAGGACCTCGGTGTGGAAGGCGATCGCCGCGTCGAGGTCGGGCACCGCCACCCCGACGTGGTCGACCGCCAGCAGGCCGGGCAGCGCGGCCGGGCCGTCGGGTCCGGGTCCGGCGCCGTCGTCGCTCCGCTGGGGCATGCCGCCAGGGTGCCAGACTGGCCCCGCGGGGGACCAGACGGTGCCCGGGCACGAGCAGGAGGTCGGGATGGGTGCGGTCGTCGTCGCCGGGGCGCGGACCCCCGTCGGCAAGCTGCTGGGCTCCCTGGCGGGGCTGAGCGCGGTCGAGCTGGGAGGCCTGGCGATCGCCGGCGCCCTCGAGCGGGCCGGGCTCGACCCCGGGCAGGTCGACTACGTCGTGATGGGCCAGGTGCTGCAGGCCGGCACCGGGCAGATCCCCGCGCGGCAGGCCGCCGTCCGCGCCGGCATCCCGATGACCGTGCCGGCGCTGACGGTCAACAAGGTCTGCCTCTCCGGGCTCAACGCGATCGCCCTCGCCGACCAGCTGATCCGGGCCGGCGAGTGCGAGGTGGTGGTGGCCGGGGGCATGGAGTCCATGAGCCGGGCCCCGCACCTGCTCACCGGGTCGCGGACCGGGCACCGCTACGGCCCGGTGACGATGCTCGACCACCTGGCCCACGACGGCCTCGAGGACGCCTTCACCGACCAGCCGATGGGCGCGTTGACCGACGCGCACGACACCGGGGACGTCGCCGTCAGCCGGGCCGACGCCGACGCCTTCGCCGCCCGCTCGCACCAGCGCGCCCTGGCGGCCACCCGGTCCGGGCGGATGCGGGAGGAGATCGTCGAGGTCCGGGTGCCGCAGCGGCGGGGCCCCGACCTCGTCGTCGACGTGGACGAGGGCATCCGGGAGGGCGTCACCGCCGCGTCCCTGGGGCGGCTCGCGCCGGCCTTCTCGACCGACGGCTCGGTCACCGCGGGCTCGGCCAGCCCCATCTCCGACGGGGCGGCCGCCGTCGTCGTGGCCAGCCGGGAGGCCGCCGAGCGGCTCGGGCTGCCCGTGCTGGCCGAGATCGGCGCGCACGGGATGGTCGCCGGCCCGGACTCCTCCCTGCAGCTGCAGCCCGCGCACGCGATCGCCAAGGCCTGCGCCAAGGAGGGTCTCGCCGTGGCCGACCTGGACCTGGTGGAGATCAACGAGGCCTTCGCCGCGGTCGGCGTGGCCAGCGCCCGGGCGCTGGGGCTGAGCCCGGCCGAGGTCGAGGCCAAGGTCAACGTCAACGGCGGGTCGGTGGCGCTGGGCCACCCCATCGGCGCCTCGGGGGCCCGGCTGGTGCTGACCCTGGCCCTGGAGCTGGCCCGTCGTGGCGGCGGCACGGGCGTCGCCGCCCTGTGCGGTGGCGGCGGGCAGGGCGACGCCCTGCTGCTCCGGGTGCCGGCCGCGGCCGGGAGCGCCGGCCGCTGACCGGCAGCGCAGGGCTCGACGGGCTGCTGGCCGGGGTCCGGGCCGGCCGGCCGCGGGCCGTCGGGCGGCTGATCAGCCTGGTGGAGGACGGCTCCGACGCCCTGCCGGCCATCATGGCGGCGCTGGCCCCGGACACCGGCCGGGCCTTCGTCCTCGGGGTGACCGGGCCCCCGGGGGCCGGCAAGTCGACGACGGTGACCGCCCTGGTGCGGGCGCTGCGGGAGCGCGGCGAGCGGGTGGGGGTGCTGGCCGTCGACCCCACCTCGCCCTTCACCGGCGGTGCCCTGCTGGGCGACCGGGTGCGGATGCAGGAGCACGCCCTCGACGACGAGGTGCTGATCCGCTCGATGGCCACCCGCGGCCACCTCGGCGGGCTCGCCGTCGCGGCGCCGCAGGCCCTGCGGGTCTTCGACGCCGCCGGCTGCGCCACCGTCGTCGTCGAGACGGTCGGGGTCGGGCAGTCCGAGGTGGACGTGGCGGCCGCCGCCGACGCCACCGTCGTGCTGCTGGCCCCCGGGATGGGCGACGGCGTGCAGGCGGCGAAGGCCGGCATCCTCGAGATCGGCGACGTCTTCGTGGTCAACAAGGCCGACCGGGACGGCGCCCAGCCGCTGGTCCGCGAGCTGCGCTCGATGGTGGCCCTCAGCGAGCGGCCGCCGGAGGCGTGGAAGCCGCCGGTGCTGACGACGGTGGCCAGCGAGGGGACCGGGGTGCCGGAGCTGCTCGACGCGCTGGACCGGTTCCGGGCCCACCAGGCGGCCAGCGGCGACCAGGCCCGACGCCGGCTCGGCCGCGCGCGCCGCGAGGTCGAGGGCCTGGCCCTGGCCGCACTGCGCGACCGCCTGCGGCGTCAGGGCTCGGCCGCGCTGGACGCGCTGGCCGGCGCCGTGAGCGACGGCTCGACCGACCCCTACGCCGCCGCCGCGGAGCTGCTGCGGCGGCTCCCGCCGGGGCCGACGACCACAGCGTGAAGCGATCTGCCGCGTACTCGCGGCGGTCCACGACACGCTGGGGCCGCCGGCGCGCATCTCGGGGCCCGACGCGCCCGGGCACCTCCGGGCCGGGGCGGGCGGGGTGGGGTAGACAAGGCTCCGACAAGTTGTGTGCAGACCCGGAGGGGGGACGTCCGACGTGAAGTGGACCAAGAAGATCGTGTTCGTGCTCGTCGTGGGGTTCGGCCTCTTCTACCTGATCCAGCAGCCCGAGGGGGCGGCCGACGCCGTCAAGACCGTCTTCGGTGCGCTCGTCGGCGCGTTCCAGGCGCTCGTCACGTTCTTCACCTCGCTCGCCGCGTAGGTCGGCGTGCCGGGCCTCGTCGAGTGGCTCGACCCCCACGTCGAGCGCTACCTGCTGCTCAGCGAGCAGGAGTACGTCGTGCTGGAGGTCTACAAGCACTGGATGGCCAGCATCGGCGCCTGGACCCGGTTGGTCGTCGCCGTGCCGGTCCTCATCAGCTCCTGGGCCTTCGAGCCGCCGCTGTTCTGGGTGCTCTTCGTGCTGGCGCTCGCGGTGAGCGCGCAGGCGCTCTACAGCATCGTCGACGAGTACCGGGACCGCTTCGTGATCACCAACCAGCGGGTCTTCCGCGTGCACGGCACGTTCTCGGTGCAGCGGGCCAGCGTGCCGCTGGGCCGCATCCTCGACATCACCGTGAAGAAGCCGCTGGTCGGCCGGATCTTCAACTACGGTCACTTCGTGTTCGAGTCCGCCGCGCAGGTCCAGGGGTTGAGCGAGGTCCGGTTCGTCCGCGACATCGACGCCCGGGACCGCATCCTGCAGGAGACGATGCAGCGGGCCGGCCTGCGGGCCACGGCCCCGCAGCTCGGGGACGACGGCACGTGAGCGGACGCCGCCGCGCCCTGCCGTTCGACCCCATCCAGGAGGCGTCGCGGCTCTGGGCCGAGCAGTGGAGCGCGGACCAGACGCCCCGGATGCGCGCCGTCACGTCCCTGATGCGGGTGCACCAGCTGGTGCTCACCGAGCTCGACGAGCTGCTGCGCCCGCTGGGGCTGACCTTCGCCCGCTACGAGGTGCTGGTGCTGCTCTCGTTCTCCCGCCGGGGGACCTTGTCGCTGGGCAAGATCGGTGAGCGGCTGCAGGTGCACGCCACGTCGGTGACGCCGCTGGTCAACCGGCTGGAGGCCGCCGGCCTGCTGGTCCGCAGCCCGCACCCCGAGGACGGCCGGGCGGTGCTCGCCGCGATCACACCGGAGGGCCGGGCCGTCCTGCAGCAGGCGACGGACGCCATCGTCGGGGCCCGGTTCGCCCTGGGCGCGCTGTCCGACGAGCAGTGCGACGAGCTGACGTCGTTGCTGACCGGGCCGCGGAGCGCCGCCGGGGACTTCGAGCTGCCCGAGGACGCCTGAGTGGCCGCAGCTGCCGGGGCAGCGAGGTCGACCGGTCCCGTGCGGGTGCTGGCGGTGGCCGACACCGACTCCTACCTCAAGTGGAGCGCGGCGACGCTGGCCACGCTGCCGGCCGGCTGGCTGACCCGGCAGGTGCTGCTGCGCAACGCCGTCATGCCCTCCCCGGCCCAGGTGGCGGCGGCCGGGCGGGTCGCAGGGGAGCCGGCCATCCCGGTCGACACGCTGACCCTGCCCGCCCTCGTCGCCCTGCTGGTCCGCGAGCGCCCCGACGTCGTGCTCTTGGCCTGCACCGGTCCGGTGGTGGCCCGGCTGACGGCGCTGCCGGTCGTCCGCGGCCCCCGCCGCCCGGTGCTGCTGACGGGGCTGCCCGGGATCAGCGTCCCGGCCTCCCCGCGGGCGGTGTCGTTCCGGCGCAGCTGCGACCTGTTCGTCGTCCACAGCCACCGCGAGCGCGTCGAGTTCCTGCGGGTGGCCGCCGAGCTGGCCCCGGCGCTGGCCTTCGGGCTGGCCCGGCTGCCCTTCCTGCCGGTCCGCCCGCCGGGCGCCGCGGTCGACCCCCCCGCCGCGGGCGCCCCGCTGGTCTTCGCCTCCCAGGCGCGGGTGCCGCAGGGCCGGGGGACAGGGAGCACCTGCTGCGCGCGCTCGCGGCCGCGGCGCCGGTCGTGGTCAAGCTCCGGGCCGGCACCGGTGAGCAGCAGACCCACCACGAGGAGCACCCCTACGACGCGCTGTGGGCCGACCTCGTCGCGCGCGGGGAGGTGCCGGCGGGCGCCGTCACCTTCGCCACCGGCGGCATGGCGGAGGCCGTGCTGGCCTCCCGCGGCCTGGTCACGGTGTCCTCGACGGCGGCCCTGGAGGCCATCGCGCTGGGCCGGCCGCTGCTGGCCGCCGACGACTTCGGCGTCTCGGAGGAGCTGATCAACCTCGTGTTCGAGGGGTCGGGCTGCCTCGGCCCGCTGGCGGCGCTGGCGGGCGGGGGCGGCCTGCGGACGCCCGGGGCCGACTGGCTGCTGGACAACTACTTCCACCCGGAGGAGGACGCGGACTGGCTGGTGCGGCTCGGCGCCCTCGTGCAGACCCGCCGCGCCGGGCGGCTGCCGGCCGTCCCCGCCGGCCCGCCCACCCGCCCGGTCCAGGCGCTCCGCCAGTACCTGCGGATGGCGCTCTCCGTGGACGACCTGGCCCGCAGCGAACGGGTGCTGGCCGCCCTCAGGTGGGCAGCGCGCGGGCCGCGAGCACGCGGTCGCAGAGCTCGCGGACGGCTCCGTGGCCGCCCGGCCGGCGCAGCACCAGCCGGGCCACCGCCCGCACCTCCGGCCGCGCGTCCGACACCGCCACCGGCCAGCCCACCATCCCCAGCGGACCGAGGTCGTTGACGTCGTTGCCGAGGTAGGCGACGCGCGCCGGGTCGAGGCCGTGCTCGGCCAGCCAGCCGGTCAGGGCGGCGACCTTGTCGTCGACCCCCTGCAGCACCTCGACGCCGAGCTTGGCGCCGCGGGCGCTCACCACCCGGTTGCGCTCCTTGGAGACGATCAGCACGGGCACGCCCGCCGCGCGGAGGGCGGCGACCCCCATCCCGTCGGCCCGGCTGACCCGGACGGCCTCGTGGCCGGCCGCGTCGACCAGGGCGGCGTCGTCGGTGTGCACCCCGTCGAAGTCGGTGACCACGGCGTCGACCCGGACCGGCTCGTCGGCCGCCGCGTCGACGAGCGGGGCCAGCGCCTCGGCCATGGCCAGCTCGGCCGGGCTGTCGATCTCCAGCGCCGTCGCCTCGGGCACGGCGACGGCCGCGGTACGGCCGAAGAACCGGTGGCCGGCGGCCCGGAAGCCCGCGACGTCCATGACGTAGAAGCCGCCGGTCTCGCGCCAGTCGGGTTCGCGGTCCTGACGCCGGGGGCGGACGGCGGCGTCGTGGTTGACCCCCGCCACGGTGCGGACCGCGCCGTCGTCGGGCCGGGCCCGCCAGAGGAACTCATACGTCTCGACGGCGGAGAAGGCGGAGTCGGCGTGCCCGTCGGCCACCAGGGCGACCCCGGCGTCGAGGTCGGCCGGGTCCAGGAAGGGGCTGGTGCACTGCACGAAGAGCAGCGTGGTCGGCTCGAACCCCAGCGCGTCGAGGGCGTGCAGCAGGGCCGACTCCGACGTCGCGGTGTGGCCGGCCAGCGCCGGCGGCCGGCGCACCACCCGGGCGCCGGCGTCGACGGCGGCGGCGGCGATGGCGTCGTCGTCCGTGGTCACCACGACCAGGTCGACGCGCGTGGCGGCCCGGCAGGCCCGGACGGCCCGCGCGACCAGCGGCAGGCCGCCGACCCGGCGCAGGTTCTTGCCCGGGACCCCCTGGGAGCCGCCCCGGGCCGGGATGACCGCCACCGTCCGCAGCCGTTCAGCACCACTCATGCGGCGGACGCTAGGGCCCTGACCTTGCCGTGACGTGAACAGCAGGTGTCCGCCGGGGCGCTCGTCAGGCCGGGCCGATCCGGTGGTTGCGCAGGTGCTCGTAGACCACGGACGTGCGGACGTCGGCCACCTCGGCCCGCCCGGTCAGGGTGTCGACGACGAAGGCGTAGAGCGCGGTGTTGTCCGGCACGGCGACGTGCAGCAGGAAGTCCTCGGTCCCCGAGGTCACGAAGACGCCGAGGATGTCCGGCAGCCCCGCCGCCCAGGAGCGGAAGCCCTCGATCACCCGGCGGGACGGCGGTCGGATCCGCACCGCCACCAGCGCCTGCACCGGGCGGCCCAGGGCCGCCAGGTCGACGTCGAGGATCGCCCCGCGCAGCACCCCGCGCTCCCGGAGGGCGCGGGTCCGGTCCAGCGCGGTGGTGGGGGAGACGCCCACCGCCGCCGCCACGTCGCGGTTGGTCCGCCGTGCGTCGACCTGCAGCTCGCGCACGATCGCCGCATCAAGTGCGTCCAGGGCCACCTCGGGCACTCCTCTCCCGGATCATGTACGGATCGCTTGCTCAGCATCCGCTCTACTGCCTAGCGTTGCCGCCATGAACCGTACGAGGGTGCAGGACGAGGCGCAACCGCCGGACGGCGAGCAGGACCCGGGCGCTCGCGTCGGGTTCGGCCCCGACGAGGTCGACACCGCCAGCCCGACGCGGGCGGCCCGGCTCGAGTGGGTGGTCGTGGTGGACGAGGAGCTGCCCGCGGGACGGGCGGTCAACGCCGCCGTCTGCGCAGCGGCAGCCACCGGGGTGGGGGTCGAGGGGCTGCTCGGCCCCGACGCCGTCGACGCCGACGGCTCGCGGCACCGGGGGCTGCCGTGGGCGGGCTGCACCGTGCTCGGGGCGAGCGGGGAGCGGCTGCTCGCGCTGCGCGCCCGCGCGGTGGCGGCGGACGGTGTCTTCGTCGCCGACATGCCGCACGCGGCCCAGTCGACCCGGGTCTACGACGAGTACCGGGCGGTGGTGGCCGCCAGCACCGGCGGGGAGCTCGACCTCGCGGCGGTCAGCCTGGTCGGGCCGCGCAACCGCGTCGACCGGCTGGTGAAGGGGCTGGCCCTGCTGGCCTGAGGGACGCGTGCGGCGGCGTCACCCCAGGCCGGCAGGCCCGGCGTCAGCGGCGGTCGAAGGTCCGCGGGTCCGGGCCGAGGCGGGTGCCCTCGTCGACCTGGGCGATGGCGGCGAGGTCCTCGTCGTCCAGCGTGAAGTCGAAGACCTCGATGTTCTCCACGATCCGGCTGGGCGTCACCGACTTGGGGATCACGACGAGCCCCAGCTGCAGGTGCCAGCGCAGCACCACCTGGGCCGGGGTCTTCCCCGTCTTCGTGGCCACCGCCTGGATGTGCGGGTTCTCCAGCAGTCCCTTGCCCTGGCCGATCGGCCCCCACGACTCGGTGAGGATGCCGTGCTCGGCGTGGTAGGCGCGCAGCTCGTGCTGGGGGAACTGCGGGTGCAGCTCGATCTGGTTGACGGCCGGCACCACGCCGGTCTCGGCCGCCAGCTTCTCGAAGTGCTCCACCTCGAAGTTGGAGACGCCGATGCTGGTGATCCGGCCCTCCTCCTGCAGCCGGACGAAGGCCTTCCACGTGTCGGTGTAGAGGTCGAACATCGGCAGCGGCCAGTGGATGAGGAACAGGTCCAGGACGTCGAGCCGCAGCTTCTCCATGCTGGCGTCGAACGCCTTGAGGGTGGCGTCGTACCCCTGCTCGGAGTTGGTGAGCTTGGTCGTGATGAAGACGTCCTCGCGGGCCACGTCGGAGGCGGCGAGCGCGGCGCCCACGCCCTCCTCGTTCTGGTAGCCCTGCGCGGTGTCGATCAGCCGGTAGCCGGCCTCGAGGGCGGTGGTGACCGCGGTCTCCGTCTCGTCCTGGGGGATCTGGAAGACGCCGAAGCCCAGCTGGGGGATCGTGCGGCCGTCGTTCATGGTCAGGGTGGGGACGTCGGGCATCGGGCAGCAGCTCCTGGGTCGGGACTTCGTCACGTTCGGTACGAAAGACCCTAGCGAGCGCGGCGACGGCCGCGTGACCGGCCCCGAACCGCCCGGCCCCGCCTGGCAGGACCGGGTGCCCGGGCCCCGGCTCCGCCGCCACCTCGTCGTGCTCGGGGCCGACACCACCGCCGTCCGGCTGGTGAGGAGGGGTGGGCGCCCCCCCGTTCCGGCCGGGCCCGCCCCGGAGGGGCCCGGACGTAGCGAACCCGGACCAATGCCTGCTCGGGGGTTCAGGTAGTGGTCCGGGTTCGACCTCCACATCGTTGGCGGAGGCCCGGGTGTTACAGGTCCGGGGGATCTTTCTCTGGGCGCCTCAGGAGGCGGTGCGCTGGTCGCCCAGGGGCCAGCCGCCCCGGGCCAGACGGACCCGGACCCGGTCGATGTCCTCCTCGCTGGGGAGCTCGGCCGTCACCTTGGTGATCATGGTGCCGATGTCGATGTCGTCGATCCCCGGGTCGCCCACCCGGGCCAGCTCGTCGGCGATGGCCTGCACCTCGTCGTGGGTCAGCCGCCGGGCCAGCAGGGCGACCAGCGGGATGTAGTCCGTCGCAGGGATGCCGTCGGGGTAGCCGGCGCGCAGCCAGCCGACCACCGAGGAGAGGAACCCGGTCAGCGGCACGTCAGCCCCCGAACAGCTGCTTGCCGAAGATGATGACGACGATGCCGAAGACCACGGCGAGCGCGGTGACGCCGAAGCACAGGCCGGCGAGGGCCTTGCCGCCCGCGCTGGCCCGGCTGCCGAAGTCACCGCCGTCGGCCGTCAGCACGCGGTCGTTCTCCAGGGCCCGGACGCCCAGGGCGAACAGGGCGGGCAGGCCGGCGCCCAGCAGCAGGCCGACCGCGACGACCTGCCACAGGGCCTCGAAGGACTTGGTCAGGATCTCCACGTCGGGCTCCTCAGGCGTTCACGGTCGGGCGGGACGGGGCGGTGGCGGGCGCCAGCCCACCCTCCCAGTCCGCGTTGACGTTGGAGTGGTCGATGGCGTTCTTGCGCGAGTGGCGGAACATCGCCGCGGCGGCGACCACGAGGACGGCGAAGACCAGCGCGACGCCGGGCCAGCCGCCGACCACGTGGGCCAGCGCCCAGCACAGGGCGCCGACGGCGCCCGCGGCGGGCAGGGTGATCAGCCAGGCGATCACCATCCGCCCGGCCACCGCCCAGCGGACCTCGGCCCCCTTGCGGCCCAGGCCGGTGCCCAGGATGGAGCCGGTCGCCACGTGCGTGGTGGACAGCGCCATGCCGAGGTGGCTGGAGGACAGGATGATCGCCGCGGAGGCGGTCTCGGCGGCCATGCCCTGCGGGGAGCTGATCTCGACCAGCCCCTTGCCCAGGGTGCGGATGACCCGCCAGCCGCCGATGTAGGTGCCGGCCGCGATGGCGGTGGCGCAGGCGGCCTTGACCCAGAAGGGGATGGCGTCGAGCTGGGTCCAGCTGCCGTAGGCGATCAGCGCGAGGGTGATGACGCCCATCGTCTTCTGCGCGTCGTTGGTGCCGTGGGCCAGCGAGACCAGGGAGGCCGAGCCGATCTGGCCCCAGCGGAAGGCGCGGTCGCGGCGCTCCTCGGGGACGCGCTCGACGGTCCGGAAGATCAGCCGGGTGCCGACGGCGGCGACGAGGCCCGCCACGACGGGGGCGGCCACGGCCGGGATGATGATCGAGGAGATCACGCCGTCCCACTTGACGCCCGAGAAGCCGAGCGCGGCGATGGCCGCGCCGATCAGGCCGCCGAACAGCGCGTGCGAGGACGAGGACGGCAGCCCCAGCAGCCAGGTGGCGAGGTTCCAGAGGATGCCGCCGACGAGGCCCGCGAAGACGATGGTGAGGATCGGGGTCCCCATCAGCGACGCGACCGGCGCCCCGTCCGGGCCCTGGATGTTGACGACCTTGTTGCTCACCGTGAGCGCGACCTCGATGGAGAGGAAGGCCCCGACGAGGTTGAGCACCGCCGAGAGGGCGACCGCGACCTTGGGCTTGAGGGCACCGGTGGCGATGGAGGTGGCCATCGCGTTGGCGGTGTCGTGGAAGCCGTTGGTGAAGTCGAAGACCAGCGCCGTCACGATGACGATCGCGAGGATGAACAGGGGTTCGGTCACAGGAGGATCGTCGTCCTTCTCGAGGCGTCGCGTCGAACCGGGAAGGCCCTGCGACGCAGAGGTTCACGCAGTGTTCACCCGGCGCGACGCTGCGCCGGGGAGGGGGTCAGGTCCAGTACAGGAGCGGGGCGTCCGGCAGCCTGGCCGCGAGCTCGGCGGAGAACCACGAACGCATCTCGCTCATGGTCGCGCGCGGGTAGACGTACTTGACGCCGCCGAACTTGGAGCGCTTCTGGGTGCGGGCGTCCTCGTCCATCTCCAGCTTGGTGTGCGGGTACCAGCCGAGCAGGACGTCCTTGCTGGCCGGGGTGAAGCGGTGGGTGATGATCTCGGTGGTCAGGTCCAGGCCCGGCACCCCGTCGAGCGCGGCGGTGACCTGGTCGAGCAGGTCGCCGTAGCCCTCGCGCCAGCCCGGGTAGGCCATCACCGGGGCGATCGTCAACCCCACCCGGTAGCCGGCGAGGGCGAGCGCGCGCAGAGCCGCCAGGCGACCGGCCAGCGGCGCGGTGCCGCCGTCGAAGCGGCGGGCGAGGTCGGGGGCGTTGACCGAGAAGCGGACGCGGGTGCGGCGCTGGTGGTCGAGCGCCAGCAGGTCGGCCACGTCGTCGAACTTGGTGGTGAAGCGCAACGAGACGCCGTCGCCGTAGACCCCGGCGCCGACCCGGCGGACGGCCTCGGCCAGGGAGCCGGTGACGTGCTCGATGCCCAGCGGGTCGGTGTAGCAGGACAGCTCGAAGGTGGTGCCCTCGTGCCCGCGCTCCGCCGTGCCGCTGGTGACGGTGCCCTGGCCGGCGTGGGTCCGGATGCCGTCCAGGACCGCGTCGAGGTTGGCGTAGACCCGGGTGACGGGCGGGCCGCTGAGCGAGCCGGCCAGGTAGCAGTACTGGCAGTGGGCCGGGCAGCCCTTGGCCAGGTCGATCCGCCAGTCGGCGCTGGGCGGGATGGGCTGCGGCTTGAGCGCGCTCGGCGGGGCGACGACGACGGCCAGCGTCGTCTTGGCCCGCGCGTAGGTCTCGCGCTCGGTCTCACCGCGCAGGCCGGTCAGCCGGTCGTTGGCCAGCAGGGTGATGTCCTCGACACCGGCGGCCTCGCAGCGGCGCAGGATCTCGGCGGTGTGCGGCTGCTCGGCGGCCGCCCGGGTCACCAGGACGCGCTTCGGCATCCAGAGGCGGGTGGGGGTGGGAGCGGTGGGGAGGTCGATCAGCGCGGCGGTCATCGAGCAGTACAACGATCCCCCGCGGGTGATCTTCCCTCCCCGGGCCCGTGTGCCCCACCTCACCCCGAGGTGTCGGGCGTCAGCTGACCCCTGGGTCACCGGGTTCTGGCAACTCGGGGTGGGCTCAGCCGCCGAGCGTCGCCGAGACCACGGCGCGCGCCTCCTCCTGCACCTGGGCGAGGTGCTCGGGACCCTGGAAGGACTCGGCGTAGATCTTGTAGACGTCCTCGGTGCCGGACGGCCGGGCCGCGAACCAGGCCGACGCCGTGGTGACCTTGAGGCCGCCGATGGCCGCGCCGTTGCCGGGCGCCGTCGTCAGCTTGGCGGTGATGGGCTCGCCGGCCAGCTCGGTGGCCGCGACGGCGGAGGGGTCGAGCTTGGCCAGCTTCGCCTTCTGCTCGCGGGTGGCCGGAGCGTCGACCCGGGCGTAGGCGGGCGACCCGTGCCGCTCCGTCAGCGCGGCGTAGTGCTGGCTGGGCGACCGGCCGGTGACGGCCTGGATCTCGCTGGCCAGCAGGGCCAGCAGGATGCCGTCCTTGTCCGTGGTCCAGGTGCTGCCGTCGCGGGCCAGGAAGGACGCCCCCGCCGACTCCTCGCCGCCGAAGGCGATCTCGCCGGTGCGCAGCCCGGGCACGAACCACTTGAACCCGACGGGGACCTCCAGCAGCGTCCGGCCGAGCTCGGCGGCCACCCGGTCGATCATCGAGGAGGAGACGAGCGTCTTGCCGATCGCCGCATCGGGGCGCCAGCCGGGGCGGTGGCCGTAGAGGTACTGGATGGCCACGGCCAGGTAGTGGTTCGGGTTCATCAGACCGGCGTCGGGGGTGACGATCCCGTGCCGGTCGGAGTCCGCGTCGTTGCCGGTGGCGATCTGGTACCGGTCTTTCGCCCCGATCAGGCTGGCCATCGCGTTCGGCGACGAGCAGTCCATCCGGATCTTGCCGTCGGTGTCCAGGGTCATGAAGCCGAACTGCGGGTCGACCTCCTGGTTCACCACCGTGAGCTCCAGGCCGAGGCGGTCGGCGATGTAGTCCCAGTACTGGACGCTGGCGCCGCCCATCGGGTCGGCGCCGATCCGGACCCCCGCGTCGCGGACGGCGTCCAGGTCGAGCGCGTTCCGCAGGTCCTCGCAGTAGGCGCCGAGGTAGTCGAAGCGGGTGAGCCGCCCGCTGACCTCGGCGAACGGGCGCCGCCTGATCGGACTCGGGTCGCCCAGCAGCGCGTTGGCGCGGGCCGCGATGACGCCGGTGGCGTCGGAGTCGGCCGGACCGCCGTGCGGGGGGTTGTACTTGAAGCCACCGTCGCGCGGCGGGTTGTGCGACGGGGTGACCACGATGCCGTCGGCCGCCCGGGCGTCGCCGTCCGGCAGCTCGGCGTTGTGCACGACGATGGCCCGGGAGACGGCCGGGGTGGGGGTGAAGTCGTCGTCGCCCTCGCAGCGGACGTCGACGTCGTTGGCCAGCAGCACCTCGATGGCGGTCGTCCAGGCCGGATCCGAGAGGGCGTGGGTGTCCTTGCCGAGGTACAGCGGCCCGGTGATGCCCTGGGCGGCCCGGTACTCGACGATGGCCTGCGTGGTGGCGGCGATGTGCGCGTCGTTGAACGCGGTGTCGAGGCTGGAGCCGCGGTGGCCCGAGGTGCCGAAGACCACCTGCTGGTCGGGGTTCGCGGGGTCCGGGGTGAGGTCGTGGTAGGCCGAGACCACCGCATCGACGTCGATGAGGTCTTCGGGGAGGGCCGGTTGACCGGCGCGCGGGTGAGCCATGAGCGCCATTGTGCCCATCCCCGGCCGCGAGCGGGAGGTGGCCTCGCCCCTCGGCCGGGCGGGGGAGGGGTGAGACCTCGACGGGCCGCCGCGGCCCGTGCGGCAGGATGGGCCGCATGAGTTCGTCCAGCTTCAGCCGCGCCGGTGCCATCGACCTCTCCCAGCTCGCCGCCCGCGCGCAGCAGCCGCCCGCCGGGGCGGCCGGGGCCCCCCGCGGCGGGGCCAGCTACGTGCTCGAGGTGACCGAGCAGACCTTCGAGGCCGAGACGATCCGGCGCTCCGTGCAGCACCCCGTGGTGGTCGAGCTGTACTCCCCGCGGGTCACGTCGGGCCAGCAGCTCTCCCAGGCGCTGGCCGAGATCGCCAACGCCTCCGACGGCAAGTTCCTGCTGGCCCGGCTGGACGTGGACACCGCGCCCGGCATCGTCCAGGCCCTGCAGCTGCAGGCCGTCCCGACCGTGATCGCGCTGATCGGCGGCCAGGTCGCGCCGCTGTTCCAGGGCGTGCTGCCCAAGGCGGAGGTGCAGGCCTACGTCGACCAGCTGCTGACCGCCGCCGTCGCCAACGGCATCGTCGGCCGGGCGGACCCGGTCGGGGGCGCGGCCGCCGCGGACGAGGAGGTCGAGGGCGGGCCGGACCCGCGCTTCGCCGCCGCGGACGCGGCCATCGAGCAGGGCGACTTCGACGCGGCGGTCGCCGAGTTCGACCGGCTGCTGCAGGCCGACCCCAACGACGTCGAGGCCAAGGCCGGACGCGCGCAGGCCGGGCTCTTCGCCCGCGCCGCCGCGCTGGACCCGCAGGCGGTGCTGGCCACGGCCGAGACCTCCACCGCGGTGGAGGACCAGCTGGCGGCGGCCGACGTCGAGATGCTGACCGGTCAGGCCGAGCTGGCCTTCGACCGGCTCATCGCGCTGGTCCGCCGGAGCGCCGGCGACGAGCGCAACAGCGCGCGGGTACGGCTGCTCGAGCTCTTCGAGACCCTCGGCAACGCCGACGAGCGCGTGCTCAAGGGCCGGCGCGACCTGATGGCCGCCCTGTTCTGAGCCCACCCCGGCTGTCCTGAGCCGACCCCGCCGGGGCGCGCCCGCCCCGCGGGGTGACCGAACTGCCCATGGCCCCCGGCGGCCGGGCCGGGAATGCTTCGCCCTGAGCGACAACTCAGGGGGACCTCATGCGGTGGACCGTGCCGGGCGATGCCGACTACGACGAGCGGCGCGCGCTCTTCAACGCCATGATCGACCGCCGGCCGCGGATGATCGCGTCCTGCGCGGACGCGGCCGACGTCGCGGCGGCGCTCGCACGGGCCCGCGCCGACGGGCTGGCGGTCGCCGTCCGCTCAGGCGGCCACGCCGTCGCCGGGCAGTCGAGCGTCGACGACGGGCTGGTGGTCGACGTCCGGCCGATGCGGTCGGTGACGGTCGACCCGGCCCGGCGCCGAGCCCGGGTCGGGGCCGGCTGCACCTGGGCCGACCTCGACGCCGCCACCCAGGTGCACGGGCTGGCGACGACGGGCGGCCGCGTCTCCACCACCGGCGTCAGCGGGCTCACCCTCGGCGGCGGCTCGGGCTGGCTGGAGCGCCGGCACGGGCTGACGTGCGACAACCTGCTGGCCGTCGAGCTGGTCACCGCGGACGGCCGGCAGGTGCGCGCCGACGAGCACCAGCACCCCGACCTGCTGTGGGCCTGCAAGGGGGGCGGCGGCAACTTCGGCGTCGTCACGTCCCTCGAGCTCGCCCTGCACCCGGTGGGCCCGCTGGTGCTGGGCGGTCTGCTGCTCTGGCCCGTCGACCGGGCGGGCGAGGTGGCCCGGCGCTACCGCGACCTGGCGCCCACGACGCCCCCGGAGCTGGGCTCGGGGCTGGTCCTGCTCACCGGACCGCCGGAGCCGTTCGTCCCCGCCCACCTGCAGGGCCGGCCCCTGGTGGCGCTGGTGCTGGTCTGGTCGGGGGACGAGGGGACCGGCACCGACGTCCTCCGCGCGTTCCGCGCGCTCGAGCCGGAGGTGGACCTGGTGGCGCCGCTGCCCTACACCCAGATGCAGTCGATGCTCGACGACCAGCCGGGACTGCGGCAGTACTGGAGCGGTGAGTACCACCGTGACCTGCCGGACGCGGCGCTGGACGTCTTCCTCGCCGTCGGCGCCGCCCGTCCCTCGCCCCTCACCCAGCACCTGGTGTTCCCGTGGGGTGGGGCGGTCCAGGCCGTGGCCGAGGACGCGACGCCGCTGAGCCGGCGCGACGCGGCCTGGATCACCCACCCGTTCGCCACCTGGGTGGACCCGGCGGACGACGCCGCGAACATCGCGTGGGTGCGCGGGTACCGGGCCGCGATCGCCCCGTGGGCGGCCGGCGGCACCTACCTGAACTTCATCGGGGACGAGGGGGAGCAGCGGATCATCGCCTCCTTCGGTGCGGCCAACCTCCGACGGCTGCGGGAGGTCAAGGCGGCCTACGACCCGGAGAACCTCTTCGCGGGCAACCAGAACATCCGTCCGCTCGTCCCGGCCTGACCGGCGTCCGGGCCGCTCAGGTCAGGGACGCGGTCAGGCGTCGGGCCAGCGCGGCCACCGCGTCGCGCAGCTCGGGCCCGCCCTCGACGGTGCAGGGGTGCGGGACGGCGGCCAGCCACTCGTTGGCGTACATCGCCGGGTTGTCCGTCGTGCCGCTCAGCCGGCAGGACCCGTCGTCCAGCGCTTCGAGGTCGCCCATCGCCGCGCTGACCCACGGGGCGACGTCGGCGAGGGGCGCCGCGAAGCGGACCCGGGTGCGGTAGGCCCGACCGGTGCCGAGGTGCCGCTCCAGCCAGGCGACGGCGTCGAGGTCGGCGGGCGGGGTGCAGCCGGCGTCCAGCACCTCGACGTCGCCCACCCGGTCGACGCGGTAGGTGCGGGGGGCGTCCGGCCCGTGGGCGTGGCCGAGGAGGTACCACAGGCCGCCGCGGACGACGACGGCCCAGGGGTCGACCACGCCGGTGCGGGCCGGGCCGGAGCGCGGTCGGTAGCCGAGCCGCACCTGACGCCGCTCGGCGACCGCCTCGACGAGGCGGCTGGTGGTCGTGGGGTCCGGCCGGACGGCGTGCCGCTCGGGGGCGGTGAGCGCGTGCTCGCGCAGCAGCGCCGCCTGCCGGCCGACGTCCGGCGGCAGGGCGGCGATGATCTTGCCCAGGGCGGCGCCGACCGGCGTGCCCGCGTCGGCGGCGGCGTGCTGGCCGTCGAGGACGGCCATCACCAGACCGAGCGCCTCGGTGCTGCTGAAGACCAGCGGGGGCAGCCGCAGGCCGCGCCCCAGCCGGTAGCCGCCGTACCGCCCGGGGGTGGAGTCGACGCTGATGCCGGCCTCGCGGAGGATCGCGACGTAGCGGCGGGCGGCCCGGTCCGAGACGCCCAGCCGCGCGGCCAGGTCGGCGGAGGTGAGGCCGGGATGGCGCTGCAGCAGCTCCAGCGTCCGCAGCCCCCGGGCCGTGGGGCTGGCCTCGTCGGCGGTCATGTCGTCAGTCAACCAGGACGCCGATCGTCCGCAACAGGTCCTACGGTCACACCATGACTCCTGCACGCGACTTCATCCTCGTCGCCGGTCTCTGGCTGACCGGCGAGGCCTGGGCCCCCGTGAGCGCCGAGCTCACCCGGCTGGGCCACCGCGTCGTCGTCCCCGCGCTGCCCGGGGCCGACGACGCCGACCCGACCGCCACGCTGGACGACCAGCTGGCCGCGGTCCTGGCCGCCGTGGACGCCGCGGACCTCCCCGTCGTGGTGGGCCACTCCGCGGCCAGCACGCTGGCGTGGCTGGCGGCGGACCGGCGGCCGTCGGCCGTCGCCCGGGTCGTCATGATCGGGGGCTTCCCCAGCGCCGACGGCGACCCGTACGCCGACTTCTTCCCCGTCGCCGACGGCCAGATGCCCTTCCCGGGCTGGGAGCCGTTCGAGGGAGCCGACGCCCGCGACCTCGACGCGGCGGCCCGCCGCCGGTTCGTCGAGGCGGCCGTGCCCGTCCCGGCGGGCGTCGCGCAGGCCGCGGTGCGGCTCGGCGACGAGCGCCGCCTGGCGGTGCCCGTCACCCTGGTGTGCCCGGAGTTCAGCCCGGACGAGGCCCGGGCCTGGCTGGCGGAGGGCGAGCTCCCCGAGCTGGCGCGGGTGGCCGACCTCTCCCTCGTCGACGTCGACTCCGGCCACTGGCCGATGCTCACGCGACCGGAGGAGCTGGCCCGGCTCCTCGACGCCCTGCCGGTGCCGAGCGTGACGCGGTGACCTCCACGGTGCGGCCCCTCGACGCGGCCACCTGGGACGCCTTCGCCGACCTGGTGGAGCGCAACAACGGCATCTTCGGCGGCTGCTGGTGCATCGGGTTCCACCCGCGGCCGGAGCCCGGGCTGGGGCACCGCGAGGCCAAGCACCAGCGCGTGCTCGCCGGGACCGCGCACGCCGCGCTGGTCCTGGACGCCGACGGCCAGGCCCAGGGCTGGGCGCAGTTCGGCGACCCGGACGAGCTCCCGGGCATCAAGCACCGCCGGGAGTACGTCAAGGACGCCCCGCCCCGGCCGGACTGGCGCATCACCTGTGTCTTCGTCGACCGCCGGCACCGCGGGCAGGGCGTGGCGCGGGCCGCGGTCGAGGGCGCCCTGGAGCTGATCGGCCAGGCGGGCGGCGGGCTGGTCGAGGCGATCTCGGAGGTGACGGCCGACCGTGAGGCCCAGGGCCGCTTCCTGTTCAGCGGGACCGTCGAGCTGTTCGAGGACCTCGGCTTCACCCGCGGCCGGCAGGTGGGCAAGCACGCCTTCGTGGTCAGCCGGGTGGTCGACCCGGCCTGAGCCCGGGACGACCTGCTGGGCGGGGCCGCCCGGTCGTGGGTGCTGAGGAACCGGCAGCTCGGAGGGCCCCGAGCTGTGGTTCCTCAGCACTCACCGGTCAGGACGGTCGACGGCCGCCGCGACGCCAGGGGGTCCGCCGGGCCGGGGCCGCTTCGGCCGGGGTCTCGGCCGCCGAGCTGGGCGGGGGGACGGCAGCCTTGTTCTTGGCGTCCGGGCGGGCCGCCGACGCGGTCCCGGCGGTGGCCGTCGGCTGTGCTGGCCTGCTGTCCGTCCCGGCCGGCCGCGCGCGGTCCGGCGCAGCGGAGGCGTCGTCGACCTCGGGGGCCGCCGGCGGTGCGGCGCTGCGCACCTCCCGACGGGGCGAGGCCTGCTTGGCCGCCGCGCGGACGCCCGCCGAGAGCTCCGCGGCGTCGCCGGCGGTCTCGTCGTCGGTGACCGGGAGCAGGCGGAACCAGACGGAGCCGAGCGGCGGGATGGTCACCGTGGCCGACGCCGGGTAGCCGTGCGAGGGCACCGGCCCGGCGACGACGCGGCCCAGGTTGCCGAACTCGCCCGTGCCGTCGTAGACCTCCGCGTCGGTGTTGAGGATCTCCTCCCAGACGCCCTCCACCGGGAGCCCGATCCGGTAGTCGGTCCGCGGTTCGGCGGCGAAGTTGGACAGGCAGGCCACCATCTGGCCCTCGCCGTCGTAGCGGAGGAACGAGAAGACGTTGCCGCCCCGGTCGTCCGCGCTGATCCAGGAGAACCCCGCCGGGTCGGTGTCCAGCGCGTGCAGGGCCGGGTGGGTCCGCTGGATCGCGTTCATGTCCTTGATCAGCCGCTGCACCCCGCGGTGGCCGGAGGCGGCGCTCTGCTCCCAGTCGAGGCTGCGCTGCTCGGAGAACTCGCGCCGCTGGCCGAACTCGGTGCCCATGAAGAGCAGCTGCTTGCCCGGGTGGGACCACATGAAGGAGTAGAAGGCCCGCAGGGTGCCGAACTTGCGCCACTCGTCCTCGGGCGCGCGCTCGAACATCGAGCCCTTGCCGTGCACGACCTCGTCGTGGCTGATCGGCAGGATGTAGTTCTCCGAGTAGGCGTAGGCCATGGCGAACGTCATCTCGTGGTGGTGGTACTGCCGGTAGACCGGCTCCCGGCCGAGGTAGCGCAGGGAGTCGTTCATCCAGCCCATGTTCCACTTGAAGCCGAAGCCGAGCCCGCCGGCGTCGACGGCCCGCGTGACACCCGGCCACGACGTGGACTCCTCGGCGATCATCATGATCCCGGGCTTGCGGGCGTAGTTGTGCTGGTTCACCCGCTGCAGCAGCGCGACGGCCTCGAGGTTCTCGTTGCCGCCGAACTTGTTGGGGATCCACTGCCCCTCGTCGCGGGAGTAGTCGAGGTAGAGCATCGAGGCGACGGCGTCGATCCGCAGGCCGTCGATGTGGAACTCCTCCAGCCAGTAGTAGGCGTTGGAGATGAGGAAGCTCTGCACCTCGTTGCGGCCGAAGTTGAAGATGTAGGAGCCCCAGTCCGGGTGCCAGCCGAGCTTGGGGTCCTCGTGCTCGTAGAGCGCCGTGCCGTCGAAGCGCTGCAGGGCCCACGGGTCGGTGGCGAAGTGGCCGGGCACCCAGTCGACGATGACGCCGACGCCGGCGCGGTGCAGGCTGTCGACGAGGAAGCGGAACTCGTCGGGGGAGCCGAAGCGGGAGACCGGCGCGAAGTAGCCGGTGACGTGGTAGCCCCAGGAGCCCTCGTAGGGGTGCTCGGCGACCGGCATCAGCTCCACGTGGGTGTAGCCCTGCCAGGTCACGTACTCGACCAGCTGCTCGGCGAGCTCGACGTAGGTCAGGCCGCGCCGCCACGAGCCGAGGTGCACCTCGTAGATGCTGATCGGCTCGGTGTGCTGGGTCTTCTGCCCGCGGTACCAGAGCCAGTCGTCGTCGCCCCACTGGTACTGGCTCTCGTAGACGATGGACGCGGTGTGCGGGGCGGCCTCGCAGAACCGGGCCATCGGGTCGGCCTTCAGCCGCCACACGCCGTCGCTGCCGAGCACCTCGAACTTGTAGAGCGCGCCCGTCCCGACGCCCTCGACGAACAGCGCCCACACCCCGGAACCCGGGACGAGGTGCATCTGGCCGGAATCGCCGTTCCAGCCGTTGAAGTCCCCGACCAGCCGCACGGTCTGGGCGTTGGGTGCCCAGACGGAGAAGCGGGTGCCGCGGAGCTCGCCCCGCTCGGAGTCCTGCACCGAGGCCTCGACCGCACCGAGCCGCCGCCAGCACTCCGTGTCGTGACCGCCGTGGAAGCCGCTGAGGAGCTCCCCGGTCAGTCCTGCGCTGAGATCGAACGCCATCAGGTGCTACTCCTTCGTGTCGGCCGGGCGCTGCGCGCCCTGGTCCGTCGGGGCGGCGGTGGCCGCCCGGTGCTGGGGGGTGGGGTCGTGGGGGACCGCGCCGGTCAGGGCGGCCAGGGCGCCGAGCGGGATCGCCACCCACTCGGGTCGGTTGCGGACCTCGTAGACCACCTCGTAGACGGCCTTGTCCGCCTCGTAGGCACGGAGGGTGCCGGCGTCGGCCGGGTCGAGCGGTCCGCCCGCGTAGCCGTCGAGGAACGCCTCGCGGCACGCCGTCGCCCACGCGCGGCTGCCCGGGCCGGGGACGCTGGCCTCGGCGTAGCCGAACGAGCGCAGCATGCCGGCGATGTCGCGCCAGACGCTGTCGGGGGCGGCCCGCTCGGCGAGGGTCTTCACCGGCTCGCCCTCGAAGTCGATGATCTTCCAGCCGCCGGGGGTGTGCAGGGTCTGCCCGAGGTGGAAGTCCCCGTGCACCCGCTGCACGTCGAGGTCCCGCTCCGCGAGGGCGTCGAAGACGGCCGCCAGGCCGGCGCGGTGCTCGTCCAGCGCGGGGGCGACGGCCCGGGCCGCCGCCAGCCGACCGGCCATCACCGCCGCGACCTCGGCCCCCGGCCGGCGGTCGGTGGGGAAGGCCTGCCGCAGCGCCGCGTGCGTCTCGGCCAGCGCCCGGCCCAGCGCGCGGGACTCCCCGGTGAAGTCGGAGCCCGCCTGCAGCGCGTGCAGGGCGAGGTCCCAGCCGTCCGTGGCGTCGGCCAGCTTCTCGACGACCATGGCGAGGTCGGCGCTGACCGTGGTCGACGCGCCGGCCGGGTCGGTCGTCGTCCAGGTGGCCTCGGCCCAGCCGAAGAGCCGGGCGACGTCGCTCATCGCGGTCCGCGACAGCGCGTCGTGCACCTCGATGTCGAGGTTGCGGCCCAGCTCCAGCCGGCGGAACAGCTTGAGCATGGCGACGTCGCCGAACATCACCGAGGTGTTGCTCTGCTGGCCCCGGAAGACCGACGGCTCCAGGTCGGGGCTGAGGCCCTCGGCGGCGCTGAGGTGGAAGGCGACCTCGGCGTCGTCGCCGCCCACCCGGCGCTCGGCGAGCAGGGCGCGGAGCAGGACGGCGGCCGCCGTCGGGTCCTGGGTGGCGTCGTAGGCGACGACCGGGCCGAGGTCGGCGTCGGTCCAGCGGCCGATCTCCGCGGCCTGCAGCTCGCCGTGCGGCGCCGGCCGGTAGGCGACCGCCAGCTGGTAGAGCTCCCGCGGGCCTCCCTCGAGCGGCCCGTCGGGGGTGGTGACCTCCGGCGTGCCGTCGTCGGCGGGACCGGCGTCGGGCGCGGCCGCGTCGTCGGCGGGGGCGTCGAGGTAGGCGACCTCGACCACCTCCTGCCGGACGGCCGGGCCGCCGCCGTCGAAGAAGGCGGGCAGGTCGGTGAGCCACGGCAGTGGTGTGAGCGACACGACGGCGGCGCGACGGCCCTTGCCGCCGAACCAGCGGGCCCCGCTGACGTGCCGCAGGAGCTGCTCGGCGACGTCGGGGGTCAGGGTGGCGCTCACCGGCCCGTGGTGGTGGCGGCGGGGGCCGGGCCGTCGGCGCTCGGCTCGGGGTCCGGGCCCACCTCGGCGGCCTCGGTGACCGGCGTCGCCAGCTGGCGGCGCCCGGGCTGGACGATGCTCAGCACGTGGGCCGGGTCGTCGACGGTCAGCCGGACGTAGGCGCGCTGCCCCCAGCGCCAGGTCTGCCCGGTCAGCTCCTCGTGGACCAGGAAGACGTCGGCCGGGTCGAGCCCCAGCGCCTCCATGTCGAGGTACACCTCCGACTCCACCGTGTTGAGCGGGTCGAGGTTCACCACCGTCAGCACCACGTCGTCCCCGGACCGCTTGGAGTAGACGATGACGCTGTCGTGCGGCGCGTGGTGGAAGTGCAGGTTGCGCAGCTGCTGCAGCGACGGGTGCTCGCGGCGGATGGCGTTCAGCGTGCCGAGCAGCAGGTTGAGGTTCTCCCCGCTCTCCTCGGCCGCCTGCCAGTCGCGGGGCCGGTACTGGAACTTCTCCGAGTCGAGGTACTCCTCGCGGCCCGGGGCCAGCACGGCGTTCTCGAACAGCTCGAAGCCCGAGTAGACGCCCCACGTGGGTGAGGTCGTCGCGGCCAGCACGGCGCGGATGGTGAACGCCGTCCTGCCGCCCCACTGCAGGAACGTGGGCAGGATGTCGGGGGTGTTGACGAAGAAGTTGGGCCGGAAGAAGCTGTCGGACTCGGTGGTCAGCTCGCTGAGGTACTCCTCCAGCTCCCACTTCTCGTTGCGCCAGGTGAAGTAGGTGTAGCCCTGGTGGAAGCCGGCCTTGCCGAGGGCGTGCATCATCGCCGGCTTGGTGAAGGCCTCGGCCAGGAAGAGCACGTCGGGGTCGGTCCGGCGGATCTCCGCCGTCAGCCAGGCCCAGAAGTCGACGGGCTTGGTGTGCGGGTTGTCGACGCGGAAGATCCGGACGCCGTGGCTCATCCAGAGCTTGAGGATGCGCAGGCTCTCCAGGTAGATGCCGTCCCGGTCCCGGTCGAAGTTGATCGGGTAGATGTCCTGGTACTTCTTCGGCGGGTTCTCGGCGTAGGCGATCGACCCGTCCGCCCGCTGCGAGAACCACTCCGGGTGGTCGGTCACCCACGGGTGGTCGGGCGAGGCCTGCAGCGCGAAGTCCATCGCGATCTCCAGCCCCAGCGACTTCGCCTTGGCGACGAAGCGGTCGAAGGCGTCGAAGTCGCCGAGGTCGGGGTGGATCGCGTCGTGGCCGCCCTCGACGTTCCCGATCGCCCACGGTGAGCCGGGGTCGGCCGGCCCCGGGGTCAGGGTGTTGTTCGGGCCCTTGCGGAAGCTGGTGCCGATCGGGTGGACCGGCGGCAGGTAGACGACGTCGAAGCCCATCGCCGCGGCGGCCTCGAGGCGCTCGTGGGAGCTGTCGAACGTGCCCGAGACCCAGCGGCCGGTCTCGGGGTCGAGGCGGGCGCCCTGGGAGCGGGGGAAGAACTCGTACCAGGAGGCGTAGAGCGCGGCCCGGCGGTCGACGAAGACGGGGTAGTCGGGGCTGGGGGAGACCAGCTCGCGGGGTCCGTGCGCGGCCATGGCGGCGCGGACGTCGTCGGCCAGCACGTCCTCGAGCCGGTCCTCCACCTGCTGCTCGGAGTCGAGCGCGGTGCCCGCGTCGCGGAGCAGGGTGGCGGCCGCAGCGTCACCGGAGGCCTCCGCGCGCTCGGCGGCGGCGGCGAACAGGGCCTTGCCCTCGGTGCAGACCAGGGCCACGTCGATGCCGGCAGGGATCTTGATCTCGGCGGTGTGCACCCAGGTCTCCCACGGGTCGTCCCAGCCCTCGACGCGGAAGGTCCACGCGCCCTCGGTCTCCAGGACCACCTCGGCGGCCCACCAGTCGAAGCCGGCCGGCGTGCTCGGGTGCATGGGGACGACGGACACGTGGCCCTCGGGGTCGGTGAGCACGACCGAGGCGCCGACGGCGTCGTGGCCCTCGCGGAAGACGGTCGCACGAATCGCGAAGGCCTCGCCGACGCTCGCCTTGGCGGGGTAGGCGCCGCCCTCGATCACCGGGGACACCTTGGTCACCGGGATGCGGCCGAAGGCGGTGCCGCGCTCGGGCGGGGTGACGACGACGGCGGGCGGCTGGCGGTCGGCGGCGGACGGGACGCTGGATCCAGGGCTGGCTGCGGTCACGGGGCCAACCTATCGGTACCGGTCCTCCCCGGCTGATCTGGTGCGGACGGGCGCCGGGGGGCCCGCTCCGGGCCGCGGATGGTCGCGGAGCCCGTGCCCGACCCGGCCGTCGTCGGTGGGGCCGGCGACGGCGCCGCACGTCGACCGCACGCGGCCCGACGTCGTCGGTCGGGCGCGCGGGGGCCCGGCTGAGCCGCCGCGCGGGTCGTCCCCACGGAGGCGTCGGCGCCGCTAGGGTGCCTGCGTGCGCGCCATCCGTCGATTCACCGTCCGTCCCGTCCTGCCCGAGGTCCTGAAGCCCCTGGGCGACCTGGCCCGCAACCTGCGCTGGTCCTGGCACGCGGACACCGAGGACCTCTTCCGCTCGGTCGACCCCGAGCTGTGGGCCTCGAGCGGGGGCGACCCGATCCGGCTGCTCGCCGACGTGCCCGCGGAGCGGCTGCAGACCCTCTCGGGCGACAAGAAGTTCCTCAAGAACCTCCGGGGCGTCCAGGCCGACCTGGCGGACTACCTGAGCGGCGACCTCTGGTACCAGGGCTGGGCCGCCGAGCACCCGGCGGCGCCGCGCGGCATCGGCTACTTCTCCCCGGAGTTCGGCATCACCGAGGTGCTCCCGCAGTACTCCGGAGGCCTCGGGATCCTCGCCGGCGACCACCTCAAGACCGCGTCCGACCTCGGCGTGCCGATCATCGGCGTCGGGCTGCTCTACCGGCAGGGCTACTTCCGCCAGTCGCTCAACGCGGCCGGCTGGCAGCAGGAGCGCTACCCGCTGCTCGACCCCAACGCGCTGCCGGTGACCCTGCTGCACGACGCCGACGGGCCCGTCCGGATCGAGGTCCCGCTGGGCGGCCGCACCCTGCACGCGCAGGTCTGGCTGGCCCAGGTGGGCCGGGTGCCGCTGCTGCTGCTGGACTCCGACGTCGAGGCCAACGCCGGCCCCGAGCGCGAGACGACCGACCGGCTCTACGGCGGCGGGACCGACCACCGGCTGGCGCAGGAGGTGCTGCTGGGGATCGGCGGCGTCCGCGCCATCCGCGCCTACTGCCGGGTCACCGGGGCGCCCGCGCCCGAGGTGTTCCACACCAACGAGGGCCACGCCGGCTTCCTCGGCGTGGAGCGCATCCGGGAGTACATGAACGACGGGCTCGACTTCGACACCGCGCTGGAGCGCTGCCGCGCCGGCACGGTGTTCACCACCCACACCCCCGTCCCCGCCGGCATCGACCGCTTCCCGCACGCGCTGGTCGTCGACCAGTTCGCCAGCTTCGACGCCGTCCCGCTGGACCGGGTGCTCGCCCTCGGCAGCGAGGACTACGAGGGCGGTGACCCGGGCATGTTCAACATGGCGGTGATGGGCTTCCGGCTGGGGCAGCGCGCCAACGGCGTCTCGGTGCTGCACGGCGAGGTGTCGCGCGGCATGTTCCAGGGGTTGTGGAGCGCGTTCGACACCACCGAGGTGCCGATCGGCTCCATCACCAACGGCGTGCACCACTACTCGTGGGTGCACCCGCGGCTGCTCGAGCTGCTCGAGGCGCCGTCGGGCAGCACGTCACCCAGCGTCGTCGACGGCTACGACTGGAACCGGCTCGCCGCGGTGCCCAGCCGGACCATCTGGTCGCTCAAGCGGACCATGCGCGAGGAGCTGGTGGCGATGACCCGCACCCGGCTGACCGAGAGCAGCCTGGGCCGCGGCCTCGGCGCCGAGTGGGTCGACGAGGTGCTCGACCCCGACGTCGTCACCTTCGGCTTCGCCCGCCGCGTCCCCTCCTACAAGCGGCTGACCCTGATGCTCCGCGAGCCGGAGCGGCTCAAGGCGCTGCTCACCGACCCGGACCGGCCGATCCAGATCGTCATCGCCGGCAAGTCCCACCCCGCCGACGAGGGCGGCAAGGCGCTGATCCAGCAGATGGTGCAGTTCGCCGACGACCCGGCGGTCCGCCACCGGATCGTCTTCCTGCCGGACTACGACATCTCGATGGCCAAGCCGCTCTACCCCGGCTGCGACGTCTGGATGAACAACCCGCTGCGCCCGTACGAGGCGTGCGGCACCTCCGGCATGAAGGCCGCGCTGAACGGCGCGGCCAACCTCTCCATCCGCGACGGCTGGTGGGACGAGTGGTACGACCCGGCCTTCGGCTGGGAGATCCCCTCGGCGGAGGGCGTCGACGACCCCGACCAGCGCGACGACCTGGAGGCCCGCGCCCTCTACGACATCATCGAGAACGAGATCGTCCCGCGCTTCTACGACGTGGACGGCGACGGCATCCCCGAGCGGTGGGTCCAGATGATCCGCGACACGGTCGCCGGGCTGGGCCCGAAGGTGCTCGCCTCGCGGATGGTGCGCGACTACGTCACCCAGCTGTACGGCCCCGCGGCGGCGTCCACGCACGCGGTCGAGTCCTCCGACGGCGGGGCCGAGGCCCTGGCGCAGTGGAAGCGCCGGGTCCGCGGTGCCTGGGAGGGCGTCAAGGTCGACCACGTCGAGAGCCTCGACGGCGACCAGCTCGAGGTGGGCGCCAAGCTGCACGTCAGCGCCCTGGTCCGGCTGGGCGAGCTGAGCCCGAACGACATCGAGGTGCAGCTGGTCACCGGCCGGCTGGACACCGACGACCAGCTGCGCGAGCCGCGCGTCAACCCGTTCCCGACCGGCACCGACATGGGTGACGGCCTGCGCCGCTACGAGGGCTGGGTCGAGGCCAAGCGCTCGGGGGCCATCGGCTACACCGTCCGGGTCGTGCCGCACCACCCGCAGCTGGCCAACCAGGCCGAGATGGGCCTGGCGACCCTCCCGGCCGACTCGCCGACGCCGCCCTCGGCGATCTCGGCGTAGCTGCCCGTCGGCCCCCTGCGGACGCGGAGGCGGGGGGGCGAGACGGACCGCGGGCGCGAGCGACCGTGGGCGCAAGCCGACCGCGGGCGCGACCGGACCGCGGGCGCGACCGGACGGCGGGCGCTGGCGCTGGCGCGGGAGCCGCGCCCCCCGCGCCCCCGGGCCCTCCCTGGTCCCCCACTTCACACCCCGCCGGCACACTTCACACCCCGTGCACGGGGTGTGAAGTCGACCGCAGGGGTGTGAAGTGGGGGACGGACGGGTGCGGCAGGGTGCCCACGGCGACCGCCGGCCCACGGCCGACGTCGGCACGATCCGTTCGCGCCGGGCCGGCCCACGGATCGTGGTGACGCACGCACCGCGCCGGCCCGGCCCACGGACCGCGCTCCTGCGGCGACGAGGTCGCCGGAGGGCCGAGCGCGGTCCGCGTCCGAGCGGAGCGAGGGCGGGCCGCCCGGCTCAGCGCAGCCGGTAGAAGCGCAGGTAGCTGAAGGCTGCCGTCACCGCCGGCGTGTCGCCGCCGTGGGCGACGAGGCCGATCTTCGGGCTGGTGCCCGCGGGGAAGGTCCAGACCGCGCCCCAGGTCCAGCTCGTGCCGTCCCGGCTGGTCGCCGCCCGGTACAGGTGCTCCCCGGCGGCGTTGCGGGTGTGGGCCAGCCGCAGCCACATCTCGGCGTCAGGGGTGCCGATGATCGCCCCGCCGTAGCTGGTGTCGCCCTTCGAGGTGGCCACCAGCTCGCGGCCGAACTCGACCTGCCGGGTGTTCCAGATCGCGACCGAGGTGAGCCGGGCGAAGTCGTCGTCACCGCGGTACGCGACCAGGCCCGCCTGCTGGAAGTTGCGGACCGTCTCCTCCCCGAGGTCGAGGGCGAGCTTGGTCTCCGCGATCCAGGAGCCCTCGGGGGTGCGCTCGCTGAGCAGCACGCCCGCGGTCCCGCCGGGTCCGGTGAGGTCGGCGGTCTGCAGCGGCCAGCGGAGCTGCCCGCCCGTGACGGTGGCGTCCGGGTCACGACGGACCCAGGTCCAGTCGTCCGCGTCGAGCGGACGGTCGAAGGGCTCGGCGTGGATCAGCGCCCCGGGCCGGGGCACCGCGACCAGGCGGTCCTTCTCGACGGCGAGCCGGCGGAGGGACACGTTGTCGACCGCGGCCTCGGCGCTGGTCAGCCGCAGCGGCGCGGCGCGGAGCCGCAGGTCCGCGTCGGTGAGCCGCACCTCGGCGAACGGGTCGCCCAGGTCGTCCTCGCTGAGCTGCGCCAGCACCCGGCCGCGGTCCACCTCGACCACCAGGGTGTGCCAGCGCCCCCCGTCGAGCGCGACGGCGTCGGTGCGCGTGATGACGGAGCGACCGGCGCCGGAGCGGACGGTCAGCCGCCCACCCTCCGGGTCGACCCGGACGCGGACCTGGTCCTGGCCGCGGCCCAGCTGGACCTGCAGCGGCTCGTCGCCCAGCACGTCGAGCCGGAGCCGGATCGACGTCCCCGCCACGTCCCGGGTGGTGCGGGCGGTGCCGCGGACCAGGGCGGTGGCGCCGGCCTGGGGGTCGCGCGGACCCGGGCGCAGGCCCCGGAAGCCGGTCGCCGCGGGGTCGGCGGGCCGCAGGCCGAGGTCGCTCCCGGTGACGGGGGCGGGCTGCGGGCTGTCGCTGGGCCCGGCGCCGGCGCGCGTCCGCGGCCAGCCGTCGACCCAGTCGATCCGGTCCATGAGCATGGGCCGGCGGTTGATGCCGAAGGGCTCGGTCAGCCACGGCTTGTCCCGGTCGAGCGCGTGGTAGACGACGAAGTCGCGTCCGGCGTGGTCGGTCGCGATGGCGTGGTGGCCGGCCCCGATCCAGCGGTTGCCGTTCTGCGTCACCAGGATGGTGCCGCCGGCCCGGGAGGCGGTGAGGCCGATCCCGTCGGCGTCGACGAACGGGCCCATCGGCGAGCGGGAGCGGCCGGAGAAGACCGAGTAGCCCGTGGTCGGCCCGGCGCAGCAGTTGGCCGAGGAGGCCATCAGGTAGTACCAGCCGCCGTGCCGGACGACGTAGCTGCCCTCGAACTTGTTGTCGATGGCGACCAGCTCCGGTTCCCCGACGGCGGTCAGGCCGTCCTCGCTCACGCGGCTGGCCCACACGCCGCCGAAGTAGCTGCCGTAGTAGAGGTAGCGCTGGCCGTCGACGTCGGTGAAGCCGCTGGGGTCGAAGGTCCAGAAGAAGCCGCCGCCGGGCGCGGCCCGCGGGGCGACCACCGGGGCGGCGCCCGGCGTCCAGGGACCGGTCGGCGACGGCGAGGTGGCGACGCCGATCGCGGAGTCGTCGCCGGGGTTCAGGGTGGTGTCGGTGACGGTGTAGTACAGGACGTAGCGGCCGTCGACGTAGCGGATGTCGGGAGCCCAGAGCCCGGACGTCTCGGTGGCCCAGCTCGGCCGGTTGGTCTCGTCGAAGACCGTTCCCTGGTACTGCCAGCTCACGAAGTCCCGGGTCCGGGCGATGTGCATGATGCCCGGCTCGTCGCCCGCGCGCAGCGGGTCGGCGGTCGAGTAGGCGTACCACCAGCCGTCCTTGGCCTCGATGATCGAGGGGTCGGCGAAGGTGTCCGCGAAGGAGCGGCTCACCGGGTTCTGGTAGGTGGCCGTCGACGGCCCGGCGGCGGCGCCGGGAGCGGCGACCAGGCCCAACCCGGTCAGCGCGGACGCGAGCAGGGCGACCCCGCGGAGGCGACGCCGGCGGCGGCGGAGCGCGTCGGGGGCGCGGGTCGGGGCGGGACGGGCGGGGACCTGCTGGTCCTGAACGGTCATGGCGACTTCCTTGTCGGTCCTGCACGGTGCGGTCCTGCGGCCCCCAGGGTCGGCCCGGGCCGGCCCCGTCGGGGGCTGGACGAACCCGTCCGGGTGCCGCGGGCCACACGCTAACCCGTGGCACCGACAGCGCGGCGGAGGGTCAGCGGGACAGCTCGGCGACGACCTCGTCGAGGGCGCCGCGGGCGGCCGGCTCGAACAGCGGGATGGAGGCGAAGCCGTGGATCGCCTCCGGGTAGAGCACCCGCCGGACCTCGACGCCGTCCGCCTCCAGGGCGTCGGCGTAGCGCAGCGCGTCGTCGCGCAGCGGGTCCTGGCCGGCGGCCACCACCAGCGTGCGGGGCAGGTCGGACTTGTCGGGCGCGTGCAGCGGGCTGACCCACGGGTCGGCCGGGTCGAGGCTGTCCGGGCGGCCCTGCGGCACGTAGCGGGCGCCGAACCAGTCCAGGGAGCGGCGCTGCAGCATCGGGGCGTCCGGCAGCTCCTCGATCGAGGGCGACGCCAGCGTCAGGTCCGTGATCGGGTAGAGCAGCAGCTGGGCGACCAGGGCGGGCCAGGACGCGTCCTGCCGGTGCCGGTCGCGCGCCGCGAGGGCCACCAGCGCGGCCAGGTTGCCGCCGGCGCTCTCGCCCATCACCGCGACCCGCAGGGGATCGCAGCCCAGCCGGTCCGCGTGCTCGACCAGCCAGCGGGTGGTCAGCCAGCAGTCGCTGAACGGCCCGGGCGCGGGGTGCTCGGGCGCCAGCCGGTAGTCGACCGAGGCGACCGTCACGGGCAGCCGGCCGGCCAGGTTGCCGCACAGCCAGTCGCTCGCCGTCAGGTTGCCGTAGACGAAGCCGCCGCCGTGGAAGTTGACGACCAGCGGCGTCGGCCCCTCGACGCCGTGCCGCCGGTACAGCCGCACCCGGAGCCGCGCGCCCTCGACGGGGACCGACAGGTCGTCGATCGCGACGTCGCGGCCGACCGGTCCCAGCACCACCCGGGCCAGGGGCCGGGGCAGCTCCCGCCGCACGCCGCTGAGGTAGGCCGCCGTCGGCGGGTCGGGCTTGGGCAGCCGGCGCAGCGCGCCGACCAGCACCCGGGTGCGCAGGTTCACCGGTCCGGGCTCAGTCGACCTGCAGCACGACCACGGTGCGGCCCGGCAGGTCCAGGTGCGACCCGGCGGGCAGCTTGTCGCCCGGCAGCTCGTGCTCGGCGGCCGAGGTGGCGACGACGGTGTAGGTGTGCGCCCACGGCCCCTCGGGCAGGGCTACCCGGACGGGGTCCGCGCCGGCGTGCAGCCAGACCAGGAAGGCGGCGTCCTGCTCGCGGTCCGGGGCGTCCTCGGCCAGGTAGATGCCCAGGGTGCGGCGGGTGCCGTCGTGCCAGTCGTCGGCCGTCATCTCGTGCGGGGCCCCGCCGAACCAGGCCAGGTTCTTGCGGCCCGTCGGCGCCCCGGTGGGGTCGAGCAGCGGCTCGCCGTGCCGGTAGGCGGTGCGGCGGAACACGGGGTGCTCGGCGCGCAGCTGCAGCAGCTGCCGGGTGAGGTCGGTGAGGTCGCCCCAGTCCTGGGCGGTGTCCCAGTGCAGCCAGGAGATGGGGGAGTCCTGGCAGTAGGCGTTGTTGTTGCCCTGCTGGGTCCGGCCCAGCTCGTCGCCGGCGGTGATCATCGGCACCCCGTTGGAGAGCAGCAGGGTGGCCATCAGGTTCTGCGCCTGCCGGTGCCGCAGGGCGTTGACGTGCTCGCTGTCGGTCTCACCCTCGACGCCGCAGTTCCACGAGCGGTTGTCGTCGGTGCCGTCGCGGTTGGACTCGCCGTTCGCGCCGTTGTGCTTGACGTCGTAGGTGACGAGGTCGCGCAGGGTGAAGCCGTCGTGGGCGGTGACGAAGTTGATGCTCGCCTCGGGGGCGCGGTCGGCGAAGATGTCGGGCGAGCCCACCAGCCGCTGCGCCAGCTCGGCGACGCCGTGGGTGTTGCCCCGCCAGAAGTCGCGGACGTAGTTGCGGAAGCGGTCGTTCCACTCGCTCCAGCCCTCGCCGAACCCGCCGACCTGGTAGCCGTAGGGGCCCATGTCCCAGGGCTCGGCGATCAGCTTGACGCGGCTCAGCACCGGGTCGTCGCGGAGTGCCTGCTTGAACGGGTGCTGCTGGTCGACGTGGTGCTGCTCGTCCCGCACCAGGGTGGTGACCAGGTCGAAGCGGAAGCCGTCGACGCCCATCTCGGTCACCCAGTACCGCAGCGAGTCCAGCACCAGCCGCAGCACGCCCGGCTCGGAGGTGTCGACGGAGTTGCCGCAGCCGGTGACGTCGAAGTCGTTGCGCTGGTCGTCGGTCAGCCGGTAGTAGCCGAGGTGGTCGAGGCCGCGGAAGGCCAGCGTCGGGCCCTCGTGGCCGCCTTCCCCGGTGTGGTTGTAGACCACGTCGAGGATCACCTCGATGCCCGCCTCGTGCAGCGCGGACACCATCTCCTTGAACTCGCGCACCTGCTGACCGAGGGTGCCCACCGAGCCGAACGCCGCGTGCGGGGCGAAGTAGCCGAGGGTGTTGTAGCCCCAGTAGTTGGCGAGCCCGCGGCTGATCAGGAACGGCTCGGACACGAACTGGTGGACCGGCAGCAGCTCGACGGCGGTCACGCCGAGGTCGACGAGGTGCTGCACGACGGCGGGGTAGGCCAGGCCGGCGTAGCTGCCCCGCAGGTGCTCCGGCACGGCCGGGTGCAGCTGGGTGAAGCCCTTGACGTGCAGCTCGTAGATGACCGAGCGCTCCAGCGGCACCGGCTCCGCGACCGGGGTCGGCGGCGGGGTGTCGGCCACCACGACGCTCAGCGGCACCGAGGCGAACGAGTCGGTGGTGTCGGGGACGAAGTTCGAGCCCGGCAGGTGGTCCAGGATCGGTCCGGAGTAGTCGACGCCGCCGGTGACCGCCCGGGCGTAGGGGTCGAGCAGGAGCTTGGCGGGGTTGAAGCGGGCGCCCGACGCGGGGTCCCAGGGGCCGTGCACCCGGTAGCCGTACCGCTGCTCAGCGCCGACGCCGGGCACGTGGGCGCTCCAGACCCCGTCGGCGCCCAGCTGCAGGTCGACGTTGGTCTGCCGGCGGTCGTCGCCGACCAGGGCCAGCTCGACGCGGGTGGCCCGCGGCGCCCAGAGGCCGAAGGTGGTGCCGCCGTCGCGCACGTGGGCGCCGAGCAGGGAGGTGTCGGCGGGGACCGGCAGCGCGGCGGTGGTGGTGGTGGTCATGGCGGGCTCTCGGCTGGGAACGACAGTGGGTGCGGTGGTCCTGGGGAACGGTGACCGGCTCCTGACACCGTTGTCGGCGTGCGAGAAGAGTAGCGGGCGACCTAATCCGCGTCCATGGAACCACGCGACCGCCGCCGCGGCAGGCGATCGGACCACGGCGTTAGGGTCGCGGCATGAGCGACGTCACACCTGCCGCCGAGCACGTCCGCCTCGAGGTCGAGGGCGGCGTGGCCGTGCTCCGGCTGACGAGGGGCAAGCTGAACGCCCTGGACGCCGCCATGCAGCGACGGATCGGTGAGCTCGCGCAGGAGTGCGGCCGCCGCGACGACGTGGCCGCGGTCGTGATCACGGGGGGTGACCGGGTCTTCGCCGCGGGCGCTGACATCAAGGAGATGGCCGGGCTCACCCACGCCGCCATGGTCGCCCACTCCGGCGTCCTGCAGGGCGCGTTCACCGCGGTCGCGCGGATCCCGAAGCCGGTGGTCGCGGCGGTCAACGGCTACGCCCTCGGTGGTGGCTGCGAGCTCGCGCTGTGCGCCGACCTGCGGATCGCGGCCGACGACGCCACCTTCGGCCAGCCGGAGATCAAGCTGGGCGTCATCCCCGGCGCGGGCGGCACGCAGCGGCTGGCGCGGCTGGTCGGGCCCAGCCGGGCCAAGGAGCTGGTTTTCACCGGCCGCTTCGTCGGCGCCGCCGAGGCGCTCGCGATGGGCCTCGTGGACCAGGTGGTGCCGGCGGCCGACGTGCTGGCGACGGCGCTGGCCTGGGCGCGGCAGTTCGTCGGCGGGCCCGCGCTGGCCCTGCGGGCAGCCAAGGAGTGCGTCGACCGGGGCGGCGAGGTGGACCTCGACACCGGCCTGGAGATCGAGCGGGTGCAGTTCGCGGCGCTCTTCGCCACCGAGGACCGGGCGACCGGGATGCGCTCCTTCGTCGAGCAGGGTCCGGGCCAGGCCCGCTTCTCCGGCCGCTGAGGGTCGCCGGTCAGCGTCGCCGGGTGCCGAGCAGCCAGGGCTGCAGCCACCGGGTGACCAGGGGCAGCACGAGGTAGGTCATCACCGGGGTGATGAGCAGGGTGGTGACCAGGAGCCGGAGCGGCAGCCACAGGCTCAGCACGCCCGGCACCAGCAGGGTGATCAGGGCCGTCATCACCAGGTTGGTGGGGTAGAAGCCCAGCCAGATGCTCACCGCCTGCTTCCAGCGGGGCGGCCGCGCGGGCCCCTCACCGCCGTCGGCCAGCACCGTCGCGGCCGGTGCGTCGAACCAGCCCTCGATGCCGGTGCGCCGCTCGACCCGCGCCTCGCTGGCGAAGCCCCGGCCGCTCTCCAGCCACCAGCGGCGCTCGGCCGAGGTCTCCCACGCCCGCAGCGACGCGTCGTCGGCGAAGCGGTAGAGCATGTACCAGATGTCGGAGCCCGCCCCGGCGCGGACGAAGCCGGAGCCGAGGTAGCCCGGCCGGCGGGCGGCGAGGTCGGTGCCGGCCTGGGTCCAGATCGTCGCCTCCGTGATCCGGGACGGGTCGACGTGGCGTTCGATGGCGACGGTGATCGGCTGGCTCACGGACCCAGTCAACCCGGGCCGGGTTGCGTCGCCGTTACGGGCAGGACGGGCGGCGCGTGCGGGCCCGGTCCCGGTTACCGGTGAGTAATGTGGGGGCGTCCGGCCCCGGCGCAGGGTTCCTGCGCCCGTCTCGAAGCGGAGCAGCAGATGAAGATCGTCGTCCTGGTCAAGCACGTGCCCGACGCGACCGGGGAGCGGACCTTCGCCGGCGACGGGACCATCGACCGCGAGGCTGCGGACGGCCTGCTGTCCGAGCTGGACGAGTACGCCCTGGAGCAGGCGCTCCGGATCGCCGACGAGGCCGAGGACGTCGAGGTTGTCGCGCTGACCCTCGGCCCCGACGACGCCGCCGCCGCGATCAAGCGGGCGCTGCAGATGGGCGCCTCGGCCGGCATCCACGTCACCGACGACGCGGTGCACGGCACGGACTACCTCGGCACCAGCACCATCCTGGCCGCGGCGGTCCGCAGGGCCGCGCCGGACCTCGTGCTGTGCGGGATGGCCTCGACCGACGGCAGCGGCGGCGTGGTCCCGGCCATGGTCGCCGAGCGGCTCGGCTGGCCGGCCGTCACCTTCGGCGCGACCCTCGAGGTCACCGACGGCACCGTCCGGATCCGCCGCGACGACGACACGGCGAGCCTGACGGTCGAGGCCACCCTGCCCGCCGTCGTCAGCGTCACCGACCAGGCCGGCGAGGCCCGCTACCCGTCGATGAAGGGCATCCTCGCCGCGAAGAAGAAGCCCGTCGACACCTGGTCGCTGGCCGACCTGGGCGTCGACCCGGCCGGCGTCGGGCTGGCGGCCGCCTGGACGAAGGTCCTCGACACGACGCCCCGGCCGCCCCGGCAGGCCGGTCGCGTCGTCCCCGACGAGGACGGCGCCGGGGCGGCCGCGCTGGTCGAGTTCCTGGCCGCCGGCAAGTTCGTCTGAGGCCCGGCACCACCCTCCCCGCCCGCTCCCCGTCCCGCACCGCAGCACCCGAGAGGAACCCCGATGTCCCAGGTCCTTGTCGTCGCCGACGTCACCGACGGAGCCGTCGCCAAGCCCACGCTGGAGCTGCTCACCCTCGCCCGGCGGATCGGCGAGCCGGTCGCCGTGGTGCTGGGCGAGGGGGCCGAGGCCGCGGCGGCGCGGCTCGGCGAGTACGGCGCCGCCCGGGTGCTGTCGGTGACCGACCCGGCCCTCACCGCCTACCTCGTCGCCCCCAAGGCGGAGGCGCTGGCGCAGCTGGTGGCCGCCGAGAGCCCCGTCGCGGTGCTGGTCGGTTCCGGGGCCGAGGGCAAGGAGGTGGCGGCGCGGCTCGCGGTCAAGCTGGGCTCCGGGCTGATCACCGACGCCGTCGACGTGGCGGCCGACGCCTCCACCACCCAGGCCGTCTTCGCGGGCGCCTACACCGTGCACGCCGCCGTCACCCGGGGCGTCCCGGTGATCACCGTGAAGCCCAACGCCGTCGCGCCCGAGCCGGCCCCCGTCGCGCCCGTCGTGGAGCCGGTCACCGTGACCATCTCCGACGCGGCCAAGGGTGCGCGGATCGTCAGCGTCGAGCCGCGGGCCGCCAGCGGGCGCCCGGGCCTGACCGAGGCGGCCGTCGTCGTCTCCGGCGGCCGGGGGACCGGCGGGAACTTCGCCCCCGTCGAGCAGCTCGCCGACAGCCTGGGTGCGGCGGTCGGCGCCTCCCGGGCCGCCGTCGACTCCGGCTGGTACCCGCACGCCTACCAGGTGGGTCAGACGGGCAAGACCGTCTCGCCGCAGCTCTACATCGCGGCGGGCATCTCCGGGGCCATCCAGCACCGGGCCGGCATGCAGACCTCGAAGGCCGTCGTCGCGGTGAACAAGGACGCCGAGGCGCCGATCTTCGCCCTCGCGGACCTGGGGGTGGTGGGCGACCTGCACCAGGTGCTGCCCGCCGTCGCCGCCGCGGTGGCCGCCCGGAAGGGCTGAGCGGGCCCCGGGACTACGCTGCCCGGGACCGAGCGGGAGGACAGCATGAGCCGGATCTACCTGGACCACGCGGCCACGACGCCGATGGTGCCGGAGGCCGTGGCCGCGCTGACCGCCGAGCTGACGCGGGTGGGCAACGCCTCCGCGGCGCACGGCTCCGGTCGGGCCGCCCGACGCGTCGTCGAGGACGCCCGCGAGCTGCTGGCCGCCCGGGTCGGGGCCGACCCGGTCGAGGTCATCTTCACCTCCGGTGGCACCGAGAGCGACAACCTGGCCGTCAAGGGCGCCTGGTTCGCCCGCCGCGACCGGGGCCGGGACCGGGTGGTCACCTCCGCCGTCGAGCACCACGCCGTGCTGGACTCCGCCGCCTGGCTGGCCGCGGCCGAGGGCGCCACGGCGGTGCTGCTGCCGGTCGACGCGACGGGCCGGGTGAGCGAGGACGCGGTGGCCGCCGGCGTCGACGAGCGCACCGCCGTCGTGTCGGTGATGGCGGCCAACAACGAGGTCGGCACCCGCCAGCCCCTGGCCGCGGTCGCCCGGCGGGCCGCCGAGGTCGGTGCGGTCTCGCACAGCGACGCCGTGCAGGCCGTGGGGCACGTCGCGGTCGACTTCGCCGCCAGCGGGCTGGACCTGATGACGTTCACGGCGCACAAGCTGGGCGGACCCGTCGGCGTCGGCGCCCTGCTGGCGCGGCGGGGTGCGCCGCTGGCGGCCGTCCAGCACGGCGGCGGCCAGGAGCGCGACGTCCGCTCCGGGACGTTCGACGTCGCCGCCGTGGCCGCGTTCGCCGCCGCGGTCGACGTCGCCGTCGCCGACCTCGCGGCCGAGGAGGCCCGGCTGCGGGCGCTGCGGGCCGAGCTCGTCGCGGGCGTGCTGGCCGCCGTCCCGGGCGCGGTGCTGCGCGGCACCCTCGACCCGGAGCGGTCGCTGCCCGGGGTGACCAACCTCGCCTTCCCCGGCTCGGCGGCCGACGCCGTCCTCATGGTGCTGGACGCCGCCGGGTTCGACTGCTCGGCGGGTTCGGCCTGCTCCGCCGGGGTCACCCGACCCAGCCACGTCCTCACCGCGATGGGCCTCGACGACGACGCCGCCCGCTCCTCGGTCCGCTTCTCCCTCGGCCGCGGCAGCACGCGGGCCGACGTCACCGCCGTGCTCAGGGTGCTGCCCGAGGCCGTCGACCGGGCCCGCGCCGCGGCCGCGTTCGCCTGAGACCCGCACAGCGTGGGGACTTCGCCTGGCGAGTGCACCTCGCGAGGTCACGCACGCGCGGTGCAGCACGGGTCGGCGGACCTGGCAGACTGGACGCCGCCCGGGCCGTACCGGGCGGGGGAGGGGGCGGCATGAAGGTGCTGGCGGCCATGTCCGGCGGGGTCGACTCCGCCGTCGCCGCCGCGCGCGCCGTCGACGCCGGCCACGACGTCACCGGGGTGCACCTGGCGCTGTCCAAGAACCCGCAGTCGTTCCGCTCCGGCGCCCGCGGCTGCTGCTCCCGCGAGGACGCCCACGACGCCCGACGGGCCGCCGACCGGCTCGGCATCCCCTTCTACGTCTGGGACCTCTCCGACCGCTTCGCCGCGGACGTCGTCGACGACTTCGTCGCCGAGTACGCCGCGGGCCGGACGCCGAACCCCTGCCTGCGCTGCAACGAGAAGATCAAGTTCGCCGCCGTCCTGGACCGCGGCCTCGCCCTCGGCTTCGACGCGGTCTGCACCGGCCACTACGCCCGGCTGGCGGCCGGCCCCGACGGGCCCGAGCTGCACCGCGCGGTCGACGCGGCGAAGGACCAGTCCTACGTCCTCGGGGTGCTCAGCGCCGAGCAGATCGCGCGGTCGGTCTTCCCGCTCGGCGACACCCCCAAGCCCGAGGTGCGCCGGGAGGCCGAGCGCCGCGGGCTGTCCGTCGCGGCCAAGCCCGACAGCCACGACATCTGCTTCATCCCCGACGGCGACACCGCGGGCTTCCTCGACGCCCGGCTGGGCCGCCGCCCGGGCGCCGTGGTGGACGAGGACGGCACGCCGGTCGGGGACCACGACGGCACCCACCACTTCACCATCGGCCAGCGTCGCGGCCTCAGGCTGGGCGTGCCCGCGGCCGACGGCAAGCCGCGCTACGTCCTCGACCTCTCCCCGGTCACCGGCACGGTCACCGTCGGGTCGCAGGAGTCGCTGGGCGTCCGCCGCCTCGACGCCCGGCGGCCCAGCTGGGCGGGTCCGGCCCCGCTGGGTCCGTGGCGGGGGCACGTGCAGGTCCGGGCGCACGGTGCGGCGCTGCCCGCCTCCGCACTGCTGCAGGCCGACCGCGTCGAGGTCACCCTCGACCAGCCGGCCCCCGGGGTCGCGCCGGGCCAGGCCGTCGTCCTCTACGAGGGCACCCGCGTCGTCGGCGGCGCCACCATCGCCGGTACCGCGGCGTGAGCAGCCCGGCGGACGAGGTCACCCCCGTCCCGAGCACGGGCATCGGCTCGTGGCCCGGGACCGACGTCGCCGACGCGGTGAAGATCGCGTTCGCCGAGTGCCCCGACCTGCCCTACCTGCCCGAGCTGCCGGGCCGCGGCGCCCACGCCCAGCTGGTGGGTCGCAGCACCGCCCTGCTCTCCGGGCTGGCCGTCGACCTGCAGCCCGCCGGCTGGCGGCTGACCGACGCCTCGGGGCGCGACCACCGCGCCGCCCGGTCGGCGCTGCGGTCCGACCTCGACGTGCTCGAGGAGCAGGCCCAGGACTACGCCGGCCCCTACAAGCTCTCCGTCGCCGGGCCCTGGACGCTGGCCGCGATGATGGAGCGGCCGCGCGGCGACCGCGTGCTCGCCGACTCCGGTGCCCGGCGCGACCTCGCTCAGTCCCTCGCCGAGGGGCTGGCCGACCTGGTCGCCGAGCTCGCCCGCCGGCTGCCCGCGCTGGAGCTCCGGGTGCAGCTCGACGAGCCGATGCTGCCCGCCGTGATGACCGGCGGCGTCCCCACGGCCAGCGGGTTCTCCCGGCACCGCGTCGTCGACCTGCCCGAGCTCAGCGGAGCCGTCGAGCACGTCGTGGAGCGGCTGGCCGGCACCCCGGTCGTCGTGCACTGCTGCGCCGCCGGGCTGCCCGTCGACCTGCTGCGCGGGGCCGGGGTGGCCGGCGTGTCCCTCGACCTCGACCAGCTGGTCCGCGCCGACTGGGACGCCCTGGGCACGGGGATGGAGCTGGGCCTCGACCTCTGGCTCGGGGCGCTGCCCACCGACCGCGCACCGGGTGCCGACGAGGTGGCCCGCCGGGCGCTGGCCCCCCTCCGTGCCCTGGGCCTCGACCCCGGACTGCTGACCTCGCGGCTGGTGCTGACGCCGGCCTGCGGACTGGCCGGGGCCACCGTCGGCGAGGCCGTGACGGCGCTGCGCACCGTGCGCACCGCCGCCGGGATCGTCACCGAGCAGCTCGCCGACTGACGCGCGGCTCCGGCGCACCGTCCGGGCGGCGCGCCTGGGGCATGATGTGGCCGTGCAGACCAAGCAGCTCCGCATCCTGTCCACCATCCTGCTCGCCTTCGCCGTGGGCCAGGCGGGCCTCGGGTCGGGCTTCCTCGACGAGGGGTCGCGGGGGCTGCTGGTCGCCCACACCACGAACGCCTTCGCGGTGGTCGTGCTGTCCGTCCTCGCCGCCGTGTTCGGGCTGACGTCGCGGCGGGCCGGCGGGCCGGGCTGGATCTTCTTCCTGCCCGTCGCCCTGGTGATCGCCTCGGTGATCCAGCTCAGCCTCGGCTTCGCCGGCATCCGCGGCGGCCACGTCTTCTTCGGCGTGCTGTTCCTCTGCGGCGTCACCACCTACTGCTCCTACACCTGGCGGCTGCTGCCGGCGCCCGCGCGCCGCACCGGCACGGGGTCGACGGCCGCCTGAGGCCCGGTCCCCGCGGCGCCCCGGAACTGTGGGCGGCGGACGTTAAGGTCGGGACGTGGCCGACCCGACCGACCTCCCCGACCCCGCCGTCGCCCCTGCCGTGGCTGACCAGGACGCCCCCGACGACGAGGCGCGGCACCGCCACCGCGAGCTGAGCGAGGTCCTCGACGAGGCCCGCTGGCGCTACCACGTGCTGGACGCGCCGACCATCTCCGACGGCGAGTTCGACCGGCTGATGCGCGAGCTGAGCGCGATCGAGGACCGCTTCCCGGCCCTGCGGACGCCCGACTCGCCGACGCAGCAGGTGGGCGGCCCGCCCTCGACCACCTTCGCCCCCGTCGAGCACGTGCAGCGGCTGCTGAGCCTGGACAACGTCTTCAGCCGCGAGGAGCTGGAGCGCTGGGCGGGCCGACCCGTCCGCGAGCTGGGGGAGCAGCGGGTCGCGCAGTCGGGCTACCTGTGCGAGCTGAAGGTCGACGGGCTGGCCCTCGACCTCGTCTACGAGCGCGGCCGGCTGGTCCGCGCCGCCACCCGTGGTGACGGCCGGGTGGGGGAGGACGTGACGGCCAACGTCCGCACGATCGCCGTCATCCCGGGCGAGCTGCGCACGGACGAGCCGCCCGAGCTGCTCGAGGTGCGCGGTGAGGTCTACTTCGCCGTCGCGGAGTTCCAGGCGCTCAACGAGTCCCTCGTCGCCGAGGGCAAGGCGCCGTTCGCCAACCCGCGCAACGCCGCCGCCGGGTCGTTGCGGCAGAAGGACCCCCGGGTGACGGCCAGCCGGCGGCTCGGGTTCGTCAGCCACGGCATCGGCGCCTGGCAGGGCCACGAGCGCAGCCGGCTGTCCGAGGCCTACGAGACGCTCGAGGCGTGGGGCCTGCCCGTCAGCCCGCACCGCCGGCTCACCCCCACCCTCGACGACGTCTGGGCCTACATCGAGCACTTCGGCGAGCACCGGCACTCCGTGGAGCACGAGATCGACGGCGTGGTGGTCAAGCTCGACGAGCGCACCGTCCAGGACCAGCTCGGCTCGACGGCCAAGTCGCCGCGCTGGGCGATCGCCTTCAAGTTCCCGCCGGAGGAGGTCACCACCAAGCTGCTCTCGATCGACGTCAACGTCGGCCGGACCGGGCGGGTGACCCCGTTCGGGGTGATGGAACCGGTGCTGGTCTCGGGCTCGACGGTGGGCATGGCCACCCTGCACAACGCGTCGGAGCTGGAGCGCAAGGGCGTCCTCGTCGGCGACACGGTCGTGCTCCGCAAGGCCGGCGACGTCATCCCCGAGATCGTCGGGCCGGTGGTCGAGCTGCGCACGGGTGACGAGCGCCCGTTCGTGATGCCGACCCACTGCCCGGCCTGCGGGACCGAGCTGCGGCACGAGAAGGAGGGCGACGCCGACCTCCGCTGCCCCAACCACCGCTCCTGCCCGGCGCAGCTGCGGGAGCGGCTGTTCCACGTGGCCAGCCGGGGGGCGCTGGACATCGAGAACCTCGGTTACCAGTCCGCCACGGCGCTGCTGGAGAACGGCCTGCTGGCCGACGAGGGTGACCTGTTCGACCTCGACGAGGCCCGGCTGACCGGGGTGCCGTTCTTCACCACCACCGCCGGCCGGCTGACGGCCAACGGCGCCAAGCTGCTGACCAACCTGGAGGCGGCCAAGACCCGGCCGCTGTCGAAGTTCCTGGTGGCGCTGAGCATCCGGCACGTCGGCCCCTCGACGGCTCCGGACCTCGCCCGGGCCTTCGGCGACGTCGACGCCATCGCGGACGCCACGGCCGAGGAGCTGGCGGCCGTGGACGGGGTGGGCCCGACGATGGCCGCCACGATCGCCGAGTGGTTCGCCGTCGACTGGCACCGCGAGATCGTCACCAAGTGGCAGCGGTCCGGCTGCGTCCTGCGGGAGGAGCCGCAGGAGCAGCGCGAGCAGACCCTGGCCGGCATCTCCGTCGTCGTCACCGGTTCGCTGGACGGCTTCACCCGCGACACCGCGGCGGAGGCCATCACCTCCCGCGGCGGCAAGGTCGCCAGCTCGGTGTCCAAGAAGACGTCGTTCGCGGTGGTGGGGGAGTCGCCCGGCTCCAAGGCGGACAAGGCCGTCGAGCTCAAGGTGCCCGTGCTGGCCGGCGCAGAGGGCTTCCGCGTCCTGCTGGAGCAGGGGCCCGAGGCGGCCGCAGCGGTGGCCACCCGCGGGGACGGCACGGAGGAGGAGCCACCACCGGCGCCGACGGAGGCGGAGGTCGCGGAGGCGAAGGCGGCCAAGGCCGCCAGGGCGAAGGCGGCCCGGGCGGCGAAGGCGGCCGCCACGAAGGCCGCGAAGGCGGCGGCTGCCGGCCAGCCCGAGGCCCGGACGGTCGACGCCGCCCCCGCGGAGGGGACGGCGTCGGCCTAGCACGGGCGCTCAGGGCTCGCCCATCACCAGCCCTTCGATCGTGTGCTTCTGGGTGATCGGGGTCAGCTGGTCCACCACGGGGCAGCGCAGGTGGTCCCGGACCCGCTGCGGGAGCGCAGCGTGGTAGTCGCGGGTGACGGCGAGGTCGTGGTGCTCGGCGTTGCCCGCCCCCGGGGCGTCGAGGCCCAGCACCAGCACCGGCCGGGACAGCTGCGAGCGGTTCTCCGTGCCCCGGTGGATGGTGAGGGCGGAGCGGACCGACAGGTCACCCCTCTGCGGGTACTTCCGGACGGCCCGCTCGGCGTAGCGGGGATACATCGACTTCGGCGGGAACATGCCGTGGTCGAACTCCTCCGACCAGTCCCACTGCGTGCCCGGTGCGATCTCGAACGGTCCCATGTCCTCGGTGGTGTCTACCGCGGTCAGGTTGAAGGCCAGCGAGGTCAGCCGCCCCTCGGTGCGGGTCTGGTCGGGCATCGGGAAGTCCCGGTGCCAGGGCTGGTTCATGGCGCCCGCGAACGGGATGTCGAAGCCCACCTCGACGATCTCGTACTCCGGACCCAGCACCGCCGTGGCCACCGAGCGGACCCACGGGTGGTCCACCAGGTCCACGAACCCGCGCAGCTGCTCCGGGTGGATCTCCACGTAGTAGCGGTTCGGCCCGCGGCCCACCGCCCCGTTCTCCCGGCTCCGCGCCTCGGCGAAGGCGGTCTCGATGTCCTCGCCCATCTGCGCGGCCCAGTCGCGGCTGAACGCGCCCTTGAGGGCCGCGATCCCGTCGGTGTAGAGCGCCTCGACCACGGCTGCGGTCTCGGGATCGGTCCCGGGTGGCACCGGCGGCGCGCCGCTCGGACGCATCTCGGTGAGCGTCATCGTCCCCTCCTGTCGTCGTCGACCTGATGTCGTCAACCTAACCCGGCGCCGGGGGCCGCTACCGTGAGGGCGGTGGACGAGCTCAGACCGAGTGCGGCCCAGCTGGCCTGGCAGCAGCTCGAGCTGGGGATGTTCGTGCACGTGGGCGTCAACACCTTCGCCGGGTGCGAGTGGTCGGACGGCACCCTGCCGGCGGCCAGCTTCGCCCCGAGCGACCTCGACGCGGGCCAGTGGGTGGCGGTGGCGCAGGAGATGGGCGCCCGCTACCTGGTGCTGACGGCCAAGCACCACGACGGGTTCTGCCTGTGGCCGACGGCGACGACCGACTACTCCGTGGCCTCGTCGCCCTGGCGGGCCGGCCGCGGGGACCTGGTGGGTGAGGTGGCCGACGCCTGCCGGGCCGCCGGGCTGGCCTTCGGCGTCTACCTCTCACCCTGGGACCGGCACGAGCCCCGCTACGCCGACCCCGCCGCCTACGACGCCTTCTACACGGCCCAGCTGCGCGAGCTGTGCACGCGGTACGGGCGCCTCGGCGAGATCTGGTTCGACGGCGCCGGCTCGGCCGGCCGGGTCTACGCCTGGGACGCGATCATGGCCGTGGTCGAGGAGACCCAGCCCGACGCCATGGTCTTCAACATGGGCCGGCCGACGATCCGCTGGGTGGGCAACGAGGACGGGCTGGCCGGTGACCCCGTGCACTACGTCACCGACCGCACCGAGCTCAACAGCTACGACGACGACGTCACCGGGCTGGCCCGGCCCCGCTACCTGCCGCCGGAGTGCGACGTCTCCCTGCGCCGGGGCTGGTTCTGGGCGGCCGACGACGAGCCGAAGTCCCTCGACCACCTGCTCGCCGTCCACTACCGCTCGGTCGGCCGCGGGACGAACCTGCTGCTGAACGTGCCGCCGGACACCCGGGGCCGCGTGCCGGACGCCGACGTCGCACGCCTGCGGGCCTGGCGTGCGGAGCTCGACCGGCGCTTCGGCCGCCCCGTGACGGCCACGCTGGAGCTGGTGACCGAGGACGGCGACCGGCGCACCTGGCGGGGACGGCTGCCGGGCGAGGTCTCGCTGGACCACCTGCGGCTGCGCGAGGACTACCGCGAGGGTCAGCGCGTCGAGCGGCACGTGGTGCGCCACCGGAGCGCGGTGCTGGCCGAGGGCCGGACCGTCGGGCAGCAGCGGGTGCACGCCGTGCCGGCCGTCAGCGCGGCCGTGCTGGAGGTGGAGACGGTGGGCGCCGGGGCCCGGCTGCTGGCCCTCGAGGTGTTCGACACCGGCGGGGCGACCGTCCCGGAGCCGGGGTACCGGGCCAGCACCGACGAGCCGGAACGGCGGTGACCGCGCGGCGCGGAGGACGCTGCGGACCAGCGGTCTGACGCGCCCTGACCTCGCCCAGCCGGACGCGGCGGAGGGCGGGGCCCACCCGCTGCGGCGACGCAGCAGCCGGGAGCCTCGCTGCGTCGCCGAGCACGGGAAGCCCCGACCGCTGGCCCCGGTCCGGGTCGCGGTCCATGCTGAGCGCGTGGAGGGTGGTCCCGAGCAGTTCGACAGCGGCCCGTCGCGCGTCCCCGGGCGGCTGGTCGGGGTCGTCGTGCTGGCGGTGCTGGTGGTGGTCGCGCTGGTCGTCCTCGACCAGCGCAGGCTCGACCGCTCGCTGCCCCCGCCACCCCCGCCGACCGGTCCCGCCACCCCGCGCGGGCGGGCGGCGCCCGCGGTCAGCACGACGCCGAGGCCGTCCCTGGCCGCCTCCGTCACGACGGCCCGGGGCTCAGGACCGCTGGCGGCGGGCGTGCCGGCGGGGCGGCTGTACGCCCGGGGCCGGGACGTCCTCTACGCGATCGACGCCGCCACCGGCACGGTGGTCCGCACCCGCGGGGTCGAGCTGGGGTCCACCGGACCGGTGTCGCTGGTCGCCACCCGCCGGGGCGTGCTGCTGCGCCCGTTCGACACCGTGCCCGGGCTCCGCGTCGACGACGGACGAGCGCCGGTCCCGCTCGCGGGCGCCCTCGCGAGCGCGGACGAGGTGCTGCCCGGGCCGGACGGGCGGCTGTGGGCCCTCGACGTCGACGGGCCGGAGTCCCGGGCGCGCCTGGTCGACGACCGCGGCCGGCCGGCCGGCCCCCGCACGCGGACGAGCGGCTCCTTCCTCGGGGACGGCGCCGGCGGCCTGCTGCTCCAGGACGTGGGCGGGGTGTGGCAGGTGCACCCGGGTCCGGTCCGCCGGCTGACGACCGGCGCGGTCACGGCGGCGGGGCCCACCACCCTCCTGCTGCACGAGTGCGACGCGCGGCACCGCTGCGCCGACGTGCTCGTCGACCGCGGGAGCGGCCGGCGGGAACCCGTCGGCTCCGAGCGCCGCGGCGACCCCCCGTCCGGGACGACCGCCCCGGGCGGCGCGCACGCCGCCCTCACGGTGAGCGGCACCGACGGCGCGACCCGCACCGTCGTGCGCCGGCTGCCCGACGGGGAGGTCGTGCAGACCCTGACGGCGCCGACCGACCGGTTCGGGCTGCCCGGTTCGGCGGTCTGGATGTCCTCGCGCTGGCTGGCGGTCACGGCCGGCGCGCGGCTCTCGCTCTACGACACCGTGCGCGACGTCGCGGTGGTCCCTGACGTCGACCTCGACGCCGTCGACCAGCTCGCCTGGCGGCCCTCCTGAGCGCGGGCCCGGCTGCCCCTGGTCGACGGCGGCCGGGCGCCGGGGGTGCCATGCTGGCGGGGCAGGCGCGGGACGCAGCGACGAGGAGAGCTGATGACCGACTTCGACGGCCGGACGGTGCTGGTCACCGGTGCGAGCGGCGGGATCGGCGGCGAGACGGTCCGCCAGCTGGTGGCCGCCGGGGCCGCCGTGGTGGCCGCCGGCCGCTCCGAGGAGGCGCTGCAGGCGCTGGCCGCCGAGACCGGCGCCCGGCCGCTGCCCTTCGACCTGACGTCGGAGGACAGCGTGCGGGACGCCCTGGACGGGCTCGACGTCGACGGGGTGGTCAACTGCGGCGGGCACGGCGGGGAGATCGCGACCCCGATGGAAACCGACATCGCCGTCTTCGACCAGGTCGTCGCGGTCAACGCCCGGGGCGCGCTGCTGGTGACCAAGTACACCGCGCGCTCCATGATCCGCCTCGGCCGCGGCGGCGCCATCGTGAACGTCTCCAGCCAGGCCAGCCTGGTGGGTCTGCCCGGGCACATCTCCTACGGCTCGTCGAAGGCGGCCCTCGACAACATCACCCGGGTCTCGGCCCTGGAGCTGGGCCGGTACGGCATCCGCGTGAACAGCGTCAACCCGACGGTGGTGATGACGCCGATGTCGGCCTGGTACTGGGGCCGCGAGGACATCGAGGGGCCGTTCCTGCGGCAGATGCCGCTCGGCCGCTGGGCGACCGTCGAGGAGATCGCCGCCCCGATCGTGTTCCTGCTGTCCGACGGGGCGTCGATGATCACCGGGGTGTCGCTCCCGGTGGACGGCGGCTACTCCAGCCGTTGACCGGGCAGGTCGTCCCGCTCGCCCACGGCGTCGGGGGCCGTGGTGGCCAGCGGCACCTCGCGGACGAGCAGCAGCAGCACCGTGCTGGCCAGGACGACGGGCACCAGCAGCGCGAAGACCGGGGTGAGGGCGTCGTTGTAGGCCCCGGCGACCGCCGCCCGCACCGCCGGCGGGAGCCCGTCCGCCAGGGCGGGGGTGAGGCTGTCGGCGTCGACCCCGGCCCCGGCCGGCAGCCGGTCCGCCAGCAGGGCGCCGAGCCGCGCGGTGAACAGGGCGCCGACCAACGCCGAGCCCAGGCACACCCCGATCTCGCGGAAGAAGCTGTTGGTGGCGGTCGCGGTGCCGACGGCGGCGTCCGGTGCGGTGTTCTGCACCACCACGACCAGCACCTCCCACGCGCAGCCGATGCCCAGGCCCAGCAGCAGCAGGTAGGACCCGGCCAGGGGGAGCGGGGTGCCGGGGGTGAGCGTCGCGAGCAGGCCCAGGGCGGCGGCGACGGCGACCGTCCCCACCAGGGGCAGCAGCTTCGTGCGGCCCGTCCGCCGGACCAGCTGGGCGGCGCCGACGGTCGCCAGGGCCAGCCCGGCCACGAGCGTCAGCATCGCCATCCCCGCCGCGGTCGGGCCGAGCCCGGCGGCCATCTGCAGGTAGGTCGGCAGGTAGCCCAGCGTGCCGAACATGGCGACCGCCATCACCAGCCCGGCGAGGACGGCGGCGGTGAAGGTGCGGTCGGCGAACAGCCCGAGCGGGATCACCGGCTCGGCCGCCCGCCGCTCGACCAGCACGAAGACGCCGGTCGCCGCCACGGTCAGGGCCGCCAGCCCGAGCGCCGCCGGCGAGGCCCACGGCAGCCGGGTGCCGCCCCACGAGACGAGCAGCACCAGGGCGGTGACGGCGACGGCGAGCGTGGTCGTGCCGGCGACGTCCAGCTGGACGGGCTGGTCGCGGCGCGGCGGCTCGTGCCGCAGCAGCACGGCCACGGCCAGCACGGCCAGCCCGCCCAGCGGCAGGTTGACCCAGAAGGCCCAGCGCCAGCCGACGCCCTCGGTCAGCCAGCCGCCGACGACGGGCCCGGCCACGGCGCTCAGCGCGAACACCGCGCCGATGGCGCTCAGGTACGGCGCGCGGTCCCGGGCCGGGACGGTGTCGGCGACCACGGATTGCACGAGCACGATGAGCCCGCCGCCGCCCAGCCCCTGGACGGCGCGGGCGGCGATCAGGGTCCCCATGTCGGTGCTCAGCCCGCCCAGCACCGAGCCGGCCACGAAGACGAGCATCCCGGTGATCAGCACGGGCTTGCGGCCCAGCAGGTCGCTCAGCTTGCCGTAGACGGGCAGGGCCAGCGTGCCGGCGAGCATGTAGGCGGTGCCGACCCAGAGCATGTCCTGCACGCCCGAGAGCTCGCCCACCACCGTCGGCAGGGCGGTCGCGAAGACGGTCTGGTCCAGCTCGGAGAGCAGCAGGGCCAGGGCGAGGGCGGTGAACAGCAGCCAGAGCCGGGCCCGGGACGCCGACGGGTGGGCGCCCGCCGGGACGGCCGCGGTGGCGCCTGCGCCCGTCCGCTCCCCGGTCTCCGCGCTCACCCGGCCACCGTACGTGCGGGCCGGTGGGCGCCGGTCAGGCGTACGCCCGCAGCCCGAGCAGCCGGTCGACGGTCGTGAACCGGTAGCCGCGCGCCCGCAGCCGGTCGACCAGCGGACCCACGGCGGCGACGCTCGCGGCCCGGTTCCCGCCGCGTGCCTCGCGGCCGTCGTGCAGGATCAGCACCGACCCGGGCGCCGCCCGCCCGGCGGAGGCGGCGGCGATCCGGTCGGCCGACGGCTGCGCCACCTCGACCAGGCTGCCGAAGGTGCCGGACACCACCGACGATCCGGACCGGGCGACGCCGCGCAGCACCCAGGGCCAGTGGCAGAGCCAGGGGGGCCGGTAGAGCAGCGGGGTGACCCCGGCGACCGCCTGCAGGACCTGCTGGCCGCCCCGGATCTCCGCCTCCTGGCGGGGCTCGGTGAGGTAGCGGCCGAAGGAGTGGCTGAGGCTGTGGTTGCCCAGCACGTGGCCCTCGTCGACGACCCGGCGGGTGACCTCGGGGTGCCGCTCGGCGCAGCGGCCCACCTGGAAGAAGGTGCCGGGCACCTCGCGCTCACCCAGCAGGTCGAGCAGTCGGCCCGTCCACGGCTCGTTCGGCCCGTCGTCGAAGGTCAGGGCGACGAGGGGCTCGTCGGACGCGCCGTGGGAGGGGAAGGGCCCGAAGAGCTGGCTGTCGGAGCCGAAGCCGGCCCGGTAGAGCGCCGTCAGGGCGGCGACGGACGCGAGTGCGGAGGCCGCCCCGACGGCGGGGTGGACGCCGCTCACGAGCCGATGCCGAAGCCCCAGCTGCCGGTCATCGCGTGGTACACGTACCAACCGAGCAGGAACACCGCGGTCATCGCGCCCAGCAGGGCCAGCCCCACCCAGATGCGCATCCGGCGCTTCTGGCGGGTGGTGGGCACCTGGAGCGGTCCCCACTCGCCGAGCGTCGGCCGCACCCGCGGCGGCGTCGCCCCGTTGAGGTCGAGGTTGCTGAACAGCTTCGGCACGCGCCCACTGTAGTCGGGCCCCCCGGACCTGGCTCCCGGTCCGGAGCGCTACCGCGCCGCCCAGGGGCCGACGCCGCCGACCCCGTAGGCCACCAGCCCGAACCGGAGCACCCGGCCGGCCAGCACGACGACGGCGAACCACAGGACCCGCATCCGGGTCGCCCCCGCGAGCAGGGCGACGGCGTAGAGCGGGGGCACCCCGACGACGGCGGCGACGAAGGTGATGGGCAGCCCCCACCGCTTCTGCCCGACCAGGGCCAGCAGGGTCTGCAGGACCTCGCGCAACCAGGTGCGGGTGGGGCCCAGCTGGCGGCCGCGCAGGACGGCTCGCCGGTGCCGGACGCCCGGCAGGTTCTTGCCGCGCCGGACCCCGTAGAACAGCAGCACCTTGCCGATGGTCTGGCCCGCCGCGATCCCCAGCGCCACCGGCACCGGGTCGATCGAGTGCGAGACCTGGGAGGTGAAGACGTAGGCCTCCGCGTTGGCCACCGGGATGATCGCCGACAGCACCCCGAAACCGACGGTCGCGAGCATGGTGAGCAGGTCGGCCCACCCCGTCGCGGTCATCGTGCGACGGTACCGGACCGGTCCCGGCCGCGGTCAGCGGAGGCCCGGCTACTTCACCAGGGCGGCGAGGTGGTGCAGGCGGGCGATCTCGGACTCCAGGAACGCCGGCCCGCCGAGCCGGCCGATCGCGATCGCGCGGTCCCGGGTCAGGGGCGTGACCACCAGCGTGGTGTCGCCCCAGCCCGGGCTCCAGCCGGAGGGCAGGTCGACGCGGTGCGTGCTGTCGAACGGCCCGAACGTCGCCGCCACGGCCGGGGTGAGATCGGGCGCGAGGGTGGTGGAGTAGACCGGTCGGGCACCGGCGCCGTCGACCTCCAGCAGGGTCGCCCAGTGCGAGCGGAACACCACCGGGCACAACGAGACCAGGGTCTCGGCGGCGTGCACCGGGTCGGCGGTCATCCGCTCCAGGGCCTCGAGGTCGCTCTGCAGACCGCCGCCCTCGGGGTAGCGGGAGATCCACTCGACCTTGACGCCCTCCAGGGCCTGGCAGGCGGTGATGATGTTCTCGGGCAGGGCGCCCGGCGGCAGGTCGACGATGAAGTCGTCGACGACGAAGCCGTTGTCGCCCTTCTCGACGATCTCGACGGCGTTGATGTCCCCGCCGACGCCGCCCATCGCCGTGGCCACCGCGCCCAGGGAGCCGGGACGGTCGGGCAGGCGCACGCGCATGAGGAACACGGCCTCATCTTCGTCCATCGGGGTTACCGCGGCATGACGCAGGCGTTCCGACACGGCACCCGTCCCGCCCGCTGGACACCCGCGGTCCTGCCACCATGGTCGCCGTGCCCCGCTTCCGCCCCTTCCGCGCCCTCCGCTACGCCGTCGACGACCTGGCCACGGTGACGGCGCCGCCCTACGACGTGCTGAGCGAGGCGGAGGTCCGCGCGCTGGCGGCGAGCTCCGAGCACAACGTGGTGCACGTGGACGTGCCCCTGGACGGGGCGGACCGCTACCGCCGGGCCGCCGCGCGGCTGCAGGCCTGGCGCGACGGCGGGGTGCTGGTCCAGGACGCGGAGCCCTCCTTCACCCTCTACCGGCTCCGCTTCACCGACGCGACCGGCGCCGAGCGCGACCTCGTCGGGGTGCTCGGAGGCCTCGAGGTGGTCGACGAGGGGGCGGGCGGGGTGCTGCCGCACGAGCGGACCACGCCCAAGGCGTCCACCGACCGGCTGGACCTGACCCGGGCCACCCGGGCCAACCTGTCCCCGGTGTGGGGGCTGTCGCTGGCGCCCGGGCTGACCGCGCTGCTGCGCGCGCCGGGGGAGGTGCTGGGCAGCGTCGTCGACGGCGGGGTGGAGCACGTCGTCGAGCGGGTCACCGACCCGGAGCGCGTCGCGGCCATCGCGGCCGCCGTCGGCGCCGACGACGTGCTGATCGCCGACGGCCACCACCGCTACGCCATCAGCCGCACCTACCGCGACGAGGTGCGCGCGGCCACGGGCGGCGACGCCGGGGCGGCGGAGGAGACGCTGGCCTTCGTCGGCGAGCTGGTGCCCGAGCAGCTGAGCGTCGCCGCCATCCACCGGCTGTACTCCGGCGTCGACGCCCCGACGCTGCGGGCGGCGCTGGCCCGCCGCTTCGAGCTCACGCCCGCCGACCGACCGGGGGCCGGCACGCTGGCCGCGATGGCCGAGGAGGGCTTCCTCACCCTTGTCGAGCCCGACGCCACGTGGCGGCTGACGGCCCGGCCGGGCGCCTTCGACGGCGTCCGGGCCCTGGACGGCGGGTGGCTGGAGACCGCCCTCGCCGACCAGCCGGTCGCCGTGACGTACCAGCACGGTCTCGACGCGGCCGTCGCCGCCGTCACCTCCGGCCGGGCGGCGGCCGCCGTGCTGATCCGGCCGGTCAGCGTCGCCGAGATCGAGCGGACCGCCCGCGAGGGGCTGCTGATGCCGCCCAAGTCGACGTTCTTCACACCCAAGCTGAAGACCGGGTTCGTCGTCCGGCCGCTGGCGGACTGAGGCCTCAGCGGCTCTGCGGCACCACCGGGGGCGGCGCCAGACGGGTGGAGACCGCCGTCGGGAGCCGGTCGTGCTCGGGAGTGGAGAGGTGCAGCACCTCGAACGTCGTCGCGTCCTCGGACGGGTCGTCGGGCCGGGCCGCGTGCAGGGTGAAGGTGACGAGCTCCCAGGTGCGGGGGTCCACGCCGTAGGCGCCCAGCAGGGTGCCCGGCCGCCCGACCGCGGAGCGCAGCCCGGCGTCGGCCTCCGCGGCGGCCACCACGACGTCGGTGTCGTCCCCGAGGCGCCGGGTGGTCCGGACGGCGTACCGGGCGCCCGCCAGGCCGCCGGCGGCGCGGTGGCTGGTCCCGCCCACCCAGGTCTGCACCACCGGCCGCCCGAAGTCGCGGACGATGGCGGTGAAGCCGACCCCGGACCACAGGAACGAGGCGGCTCCTGCGGCGTCGCTCCAGAGGTAGAAGGGGGCGTACTGGTTGACCGGTGAGCCGTCGACGCCTCTCTCGCGGACCAGGAAGGCCTTGAGCCCCAAGCCCGGGTAGCGGTCGAGGACGTGCCCGGTGCGGGCCACCCGGTCGCGGATGACGCCCATGTCGTAGTCGGCGGGCAGGGTGATCTGGTACTGCATCGCGATCATGCGTGGCTCCCCGGGTTCGCGGTGTCGGGTCGGTGGGTAGGGGGTTCGAGGCCTGCGGGCATGTCCGGGTCGTCCCGGGGTCGGACCAGGCCGCGCAGCAGGGCGAGGACGCCGCGGACGGCGGCCGTGGAGCGCTGCTCCTCCTGCTCGGCGCGGGCGAGCACGTAGCCGCCCTGGAGCGTCGCGAGGACGGCGCTGGCCACCTCGTCGGCCGGGACCGCGTCGTCGAGCTCGCCGCGCGCCTGCCCGGTGGCGACGACCTCGGCCAGGGTCTGACGGATCCAGCGCAGGGTCTCCGCGACGGGACGGCGCAGCTCCTCGGTCGAGCAGACCTCGGGGTCCTGCGTCAGGCGGCCGATGCGGCAGCCCCGGAGGACGTCCCGGTCGCGGAGCAGGAACCGTTCGAGCCGCAGGTAGGCGTGGCCGTCGGGGAGGAGGGTGGCGCGGGCCGCGGCCCGCAGGACCTCGGCGTTGGCCTCGATCGCGGCGACGGCCAGGTCCTGCTTGCCGCGGAAGTGGTGGTAGAGGCTGCCCTGGCCGACCCCGCTGCGCCGCAGGACGGCCGACGGGCTCGTTCCGACGTAGCCCCGCTCCCACAGCAGGTCCGCCATCGCGGCGACCAGGCGTTCGCGTGCGTCCACGGGTAGGCGTCCTCCGGCTGGTGCGAGCGCCGTCGGGCGCCCGCTCGGCGGCCCGCTCGGCAGCCCGATCGGTCAGGCGTGACCATACCTACTGGTAGGTACGCCGTCAACGGCCAGCGGAGCGCGGCAGAGCGGGGCGGGGACCGGGGGGCCTGCGGACCTAGGATGAGCGGGCACTGCACACGAGGGACGAGGAGAACTGACCGAGGTGGCACTCACACCGAACGACGTGGCCGACCTGGCCCGGCTGGCCCGGATCGAGCTGACCGACGACGAGCTGGAGCTGCTCGCGCCGCAGCTGGACGTGATCCTGGAGTCGGTGGCCCACGTCGCCGACGTCGCGGCCGACGACATCCCGCCCACGTCCCACGCCCTGCCGCTGACGAACGTCTTCCGGCCCGACGTCGTCCGGCCGTCGCTGCCGCGCGAGGACGTGCTGGCCGGGGCCCCCGCCGCCGAGCAGGACCGTTTCCGCGTCCCCCGGATCCTGGGGGAGGAGGGGTGAGCACCTCGTCGACCGACACCCTGCACGCGACGGCCGTCGAGCTGGCCGACCGGATCGCGACCGGTCAGCAGAGCGCCGTCGAGATCGCCCGGGCCCACCTCGAGCGGATCGAGGCCGTCGAGCCGAGCGTCCACGCCTTCCTGCACGTCGACGGCGCACGCGCCCTCGAGGCGGCGGCCGCCGTGGACGCCAAGCGCGGCCGCGGCGAGGCCCTCGGCCCGCTGGCCGGCGTGCCGCTGGCGCTCAAGGACGTCCTCACCATGACGGGCGCGCCCACCACCTGCGGCTCCCGGATCCTCCAGGGCTGGCACCCGCCGTACAACGCGACGGTGACCCAGCGGCTGCTCGACGCCGACCTCGTGATCCTCGGCAAGACCAACCTCGACGAGTTCGCGATGGGCTCCTCGACCGAGAACTCCGCCTACGGACCCACCCACAACCCGTGGGACCTGGACCGGATCCCGGGTGGCTCCGGCGGCGGCTCGGCCGCGGCGCTGGCCGCCTTCGAGGCCCCGCTGTCCATCGGCACCGACACCGGCGGCTCCATCCGCCAGCCGGCCTCGGTCACCGGCACGGTCGGGGTGAAGCCGACCTACGGCGGCACCTCGCGCTACGGCCTGGTCGCGCTGGCCTCCAGCCTGGACCAGCCCGGCCCCTGCGCCCGGACGGTGCTGGACGCGGCCCTGCTGCACCAGGTGATCGCCGGCCACGACCCGCGCGACTCCACCTCGATCGACGCCCCCGTCCCCGACGTGGTCAGCGCCGCCCGCTCCGGTGACGTCGCCGGGATGCGGATCGGCGTGGTCAAGGAGCTCAGCGGCGAGGGCTACGCGCCCGGCGTCGAGCAGCGGTTCCACGAGTCGGTCCAGCTGCTGTCCTCGCTCGGGGCCGAGATCGTCGAGGTCTCCTGCCCCCACTTCGTCTACGCGCTGCCGGCCTACTACCTGATCCTGCCCAGCGAGGCGTCGTCGAACCTGGCGAAGTTCGACGCCATGCGGTTCGGCCTGCGCGTCGGTGACGACGGCCGCCTGGACGCCGAGCAGGTGATGGGCGCGACGCGGCAGGCCGGCTTCGGGCCCGAGGTGAAGCGCCGCATCATCATCGGCACCTACGCGCTGTCCAGCGGCTACTACGACGCGTACTACGGACAGGCGCAGAAGGTCCGCACCCTGATCAGCCGCGACTTCGAGGCCGCGTTCGCGCAGACGGACGTGCTGATCTCCCCCTCCACCCCGACGACCGCCTTCAGGCTGGGCGAGAAGGTCGACGACCCGCTGGCCATGTACATGAACGACCTCTGCACCATCCCGTCCAACCTCGCCGGCAACGCGAGCGCCTCGTTCCCCGTGGGCCTGGCCCCCCAGGACGGGCTGCCCGTCGGCCTGCAGGTGATGGCCCCGCCGCTGGCCGACGACCGCCTCTACCGGGTCGGCGCCGCGCTGGAGCGGGCGCTGACCGCGCAGTGGGGCGGGCCCCTGCTCGCGCAGATCCCCCCGCTCCCCGTCACCTCCGCTGAGCCCGTCGAGGGGCGCGTCGTCGCGGGGGCGCTCCGATGAGCGCCCCGGTGATGGCCTACGACGAGGCGATGGCGACCTACGACCCCGTCCTGGGGCTCGAGGTGCACGTCGAGCTCAACACGGCGTCGAAGATGTTCTGCGGCTGCTCGACGGAGTTCGGCGCCGAGCCGAACACCCAGACCTGCGAGGTCTGCCTCGGCCTGCCGGGCTCGCTGCCGGTGGTGAACGCCACGGCGATCGAGTCGGCGATCCGGATCGGTCTGGCGCTCAACTGCTCCATCGCGGAGTGGTGCCGGTTCGCGCGGAAGAACTACTTCTACCCCGACCAGCCGAAGAACTACCAGATCTCCCAGTACGACGAGCCGATCGCCCACGACGGCTTCGCCGAGGTCGAGGTGGACGGCAAGACGTACCGGATCGAGATCGAGCGCGCGCACATGGAGGAGGACACCGGGAAGTCGCTGCACGTCGGCGGGGCCACCGGCCGCATCCACGGCGCCGACTACTCGCTGCTCGACTACAACCGCTCGGGCGTGCCGCTGATCGAGATCGTCACCAAGCCGATCGAGGGCGCCGGCGCCAAGGCGCCGGAGGTGGCGCGGGCCTACGTGGCCATGCTCCGCGACCTGCTGCGCGCGCTCGGCGTGTCCGACGTCCGGATGGAGCAGGGCTCGCTGCGCTGCGACGCCAACGTCTCCCTGCGGCCGTCCCCGGACGCCCCGCTGGGCACCCGGACCGAGACCAAGAACGTCAACTCGCTCCGCAGCGTCGAGCGGGCGGTCCGCTACGAGATCACCCGGCAGGCCGCGCTGCTCAGCGACGGCGGCCGGGTCAAGCAGGAGACCCGGCACTGGCAGGAGGGCTCGGGGACCACGTCGCCGGGCCGGTCGAAGGAGCAGGCGGAGGAGTACCGCTACTTCCCCGACCCCGACCTGGTCCCGGTGGCCCCCTCGCGGGCCTGGGTCGAGGAGCTGCGCGGCACGCTGCCCGAGCCGCCGGCTCTGCGGCTGAAGCGGATGAGCGCCGAGTGGGGCTACTCCGACCTCGAGCTGCGCGACGTCGTCAACGCCGGCGCGCTGAACGTCATCGAGGCGACGGTCGCGGCCGGGGCGTCGCCGCAGTCCGCCCGCAAGTGGTGGCTGACCGAGCTGGCCCGGCGCGCCAACGAGCTGGGCCTCGAGCTGGAGGAGACCGGGGTGACGCCCGCGCAGGTGGCGGAGATCCAGGCCCTCGTGGAGGCCGGCACGATCAACGACAAGCTCGCCCGCCAGGTCTTCGACGGCGTCATCGCCGGTGAGGGCACCCCGGCCGAGGTGGTCGAGTCCCGCGGGCTCGCGGTCGTCTCCGACGAGGGCGCCCTGGGCGCGGCCGTCGACGCCGCGATCGAGGCGAACCCCGGCGTCGCCGACAAGGTCCGCTCCGGCAAGGTGCAGGCCGCTGGCGCCCTGATCGGTGCCGTGATGAAGCAGATGCAGGGCAAGGCCGAGCCGAACCGGGTCCGCGAGCTCATCCTGGAGCGCCTGGGCTGATCGACTGCGCGCTCCAGCAGGTCCACCGAGCTCCCGGACCTGCTGGAGCGCGCTCGCGACGGGCCTGCGCCCGGTCAGGGTGACCGGCGACGAGACGCGTCAGCGGACGCCCAGCACCTCCACGAGGAAGCCGAGCAGTCGCTCGTCGAGCAGCTTCCGGGAGTCGGCCCGCCGGTACTCGTGGCCCTCGCCGTCCAGCTGCAGGTACTCGACCGGCCGGTCCAGGGCCCGCAGGGCGGCGACGACCTGCGTCGCCTCGCCGAGGGGCACGTTGGTGTCCAGCTCCCCGTGCACCACCAGCAGCGGGACGGTGATGTTGGCCGCGGCGTGCAGCGGGGAGAGCGCGCGCAGCAGGGTGCGGTCGTGCTCGGGGTGCCCGTACTTGGTGACGGCGGCGGCCGCGATCCACGGCTCGGTGTCGCGGTAGAAGGTGTGCAGGTCCGACATGCCGCAGATGTCGACGCCGGCGGTGAAGACGCCGGGCGAGAAGGCCAGCATGGCCAGGGTCAGGTAGCCGCCGTAGCTGCGGCCGGCGACGGCGATCCGCCCGGGGTCGGCGACGTCGGTCGCCAGCAGGTGGTCCCGGCACGCGAGCACGTCGTCGAACGCGTCGCGGCGGCCGTGCACGTCGTCGGCGTGCACGAAGGCGCGGCCGAAGCCCGACGAGCCGCGGATGTTGGGCGCGAAGACCGCGATGCCGGCGGCGACCACCGCCTGGTGCTGCGGGTTGAAGGTCGGCCGCTCCTGCGCCTCGGGCCCGCCGTGCAGGCTCAGCACGGCCGGACCCGGGCCACGCTGCCCCGGCACCCGGTACAGCCAGCCGGTCAGCGGCAGGCCGTCGCGGCCCACGAGGTGCTCCAGGCTCGGCTCGACCAGCACGACGTCCGGCAGGGCGGGCACGTCGGTCACCCGTGACCACCGCAGCGTGGCCACGTCGACGCTCCACAGCTCCCGCGGCCGCCGGGGGCCCTCGACCGCCAGCAGGACCAGCGACCCGTCGCGGCTCAGCAGTGCCCCGCTGACGACGGACCCGGGGAGCCCCGGCACCGGGCGCAGCTCCTGGGCCCGGGTGTCGTAGAGCTGCAGCTCACTGGTCCCGGCCACGTTCCAGACCAGCAGCAGGAGGCGGCCGGCGTCGTCGGCGTCGAGGCCCTCGAGCTCGGCGTCCTCACGCGGCGCCAGCACGCCGGCCTGACCGCGCCAGCCGCGCTCGCCGAGCGGGACGGCGACCACCTGGCGGCGGGGGAGACCGGCGTCGGTGGCGACGTAGGCCACCAGGCCGGTCCCGCCGTCACCCTCGCCGGCCGGCGCGGGGCGGATGATCGCCCGGTCGGTCGAGCCGGTGGCCGGGTAGGGCAGCAGGGGGTGGTCCTCGTCGGCGTCCCGGTCGACGACGACGCAGAACTGCCGGCCCCGCTGGCCGTCCTTGAGGACGACGTGCTCCTGGTCGACGCTGAGGTCGAGGACGCTGATCAGCTCACCCGTGGCGAGCGCCGTCAGCACGCCGGTCGCCGGGTCGGCCAGGTAGCAGGTGGTCGGCTCGCCGGCCTCCTCGGCCGGCATCGTCACCACCACCCGGTGACCGCTGCGGGTCCACGGGCCCAGCTCGGCGTGCTGCGCGCGCGAGCCGGCCAGCAGCCGGGCCCCGCTGCCGTCGGGCCGGACCACCCAGACCTGGGTGCGGACGCCGCCGTCGGTCGCCGCGCAGACCGCCAGCCAGGCGCCGTCCGCCGACCAGCTGACGGCGACGACCGGGTCCTCCGAGACGTGCAGCCGGACCGGGGCCGGGGCGGCGCCGTCGACGGGCAGGTCGTGCACCCAGACGCACGGGGTGCCGCTGCGGTCGGAGACGAAGGCGATCCGGCGGCAGTCGGGGTCCACCGTCGGACCCCAGCTGCCCCAGGCGTCGACGAGGGCGTCAGCCAGGTCCACGGCCGCCGTCGGCGCCGTCCGGGTCCCGGCCGGCACCGTCCCCGGCCTCAACCGACACCGTGCTTCTGCAGCCACATCTCCAGCAGCGCCAGCTGCCAGAGGGCGTTGGAGCCGAGCGTGGTCCGGGTGCGGTTCGGGTCGGCCAGCAGGGAGCGGACCAGCTCGTCGTCGAACAGCCCGCGGCGGCGCGCCGCCGGGTCCGTGAGCGCGTCGCGCACCCGCTCCAGGTAGGGCCCGTCCAGCTGCCGGATGGCCGGCACCGGGAAGTAGCCCTTGGTGCGGTCGATGACCTCGTCCGGGACGACGCCCCGGCTGGCCCGCTTGAGCACGCCCTTGCCGCCGTCGGCCAGCTTGAGCTCCGGTGGGATCCGGCCGGCCAGCTCGACCAGCTCGTGGTCCAGGAACGGCACCCGCGCCTCCAGTCCCCAGGCCATCGTCATGTTGTCGACCCGCTTGACCGGGTCGTCCACCAGCATGACGGTCGTGTCGTTGCGCAGGGCCGCGTCGACCGAGGTGTCGGCGCCCGGCCGGCCGAAGCGCTCGGCGACGAACGCGGTCGGGGCGTCGTGGTCCAGCCGCCACTCCGGGTTCAGCACGGCGGCCATCGCGTCCCAGCGCCGGTCGAAGAACACCCCGGAGTAGGCCTCCACCGCCTGGTCCCGCGGCACCTGCGCGAGCGGCGGGTACCAGTCGTAGCCACCCAGCACCTCGTCGGCGCCCTGGCCCGACTGCACCACCTTGACGCTCCGGCTGACGTCCTCGCTGAGCAGGTAGAAGGCCACGCAGTCGTGGCTGACCATCGGCTCGCTCATCGCCTCGACGGTGGCGTCGATGCCGGGCAGCAGGCGCGAGCTGTCGATCTTGATCCGGTGGTGGTCCGTGCCGAACCGCTCCGCCACCAGCGTCGAGTACTCGAACTCGTCGCCGGACTCACCGCCCGCGGAGTCGAAACCGATGCTGAACGTCTTCAGCCCCGTCTGGCCCATCTCGGCCAGCAGCGCGACGACCAGGGAGGAGTCGATGCCCCCGGACAGCAGCACCCCGACCGGCACGTCGGAGACCATCCGCCGGTCCACGGCGACGCGGAGGCTCTCCAGCAGGGCGTCCTGCCAGTCCTGCTCGGTCCAGTCGGCGCGGTCCGGGTCGCGGCCGAAGGTGGGCTCCCAGTACAGCCGGTCGGTGGAGCTGCCGTCCGGCTCGACCACCCGGAGCGTCGCCGGCGGCAGCTTCCTGACCCCGGTGAGGATGGTCCGCGGCGCCGGGACGACGCTGTGGAAGGTCAGGTAGTGGGCCAGCGCCTCGCGGTCGATCGAGGTGTCGGTGCCGCCGCCGGCCACCAGCGCCGGCAGGGTGGAGGCGAACCGCAGCCGCTCGGGCGTCTGGTCGAGGTAGAGCGGCTTGATGCCCAGCCGGTCACGGCCGAGCACCAGCCGGCCGCTGCGGTGCTCGTAGATCGCGAAGGCGAACATGCCGAGGAAGTGGTCGACGCAGTCGAGCCCCCAGTGGGCGTAGGCCTTGCCGATCACCTCGGTGTCCGAGGTGGAGAAGAAGCGCAGGCCGTGGCCCTCCAGCTCGGCGCGCAGCTGCCGGTAGTTGTAGATGCAGCCGTTGAACACCAGCGTGAGGCCGAGGTCGGGGTCGACCATCGGCTGCGAGCCGGCGACGCTGAGGTCGATGATCGAGAGCCGGCGGTGGGCCAGCGCCACCGGACCGTGCGCCCAGATGCCGTCGCCGTCCGGTCCGCGGTGCTGCAGGCAGCCGCTCAGCCGCGCGCAGGCCGCGACGTCGGCGCTGCGACCGTCGAACCGCATCTCACCAGCCAGTCCGCACATGTCTCTCCCTCGCGCTCGGTCGGGCCCTCGAGGTGCCCTCTACCTCCTCGCCCGTGACGACGAAGAGCGTGTCGCCACGGCGTGGTCGTCCAGAGGCCACCCGGGCCCGAGCTACCCGACGCTCGGGAGGATTGTGCCTCGCGCTCGCTCGGGAGGGGAGCGCCATCACCGGCTGCTCCCGTTCGCTGCCGTCGAGTCGGGCGCCACGATCCAGGTGTCCTTGGCCCCGCCGCCGCGGGAGCTGTTGACGACCAGGCTGCCCTCGGGCGCCACCCGGGTGAGCGCGATCCCGGCGAGCGTCGTGTCGTCACGACCGGTCCCGGTCAGGTGGACGAAGGCCCGGAGGTCGACGTGCCGGGGCTCGAGGGAGCCGCCCTCCAGGGTCGGGTGGGACGACAGCTGGACGACCTCCTGCGCGACCCAGCCCGCCGGGTCGGCGGCGATCTGCGCCCGGCGCTCCGCCACCGACGACGCCGCGGCGTCCGGCCCGATCAGCACGCCCTGGCCGCCGTGGCCGTCGACGGGCTTGGTGACCAGCTCGCCCACCCGGTCCAGCACGATCCGGTACTCGGCCTCGTCGCTGGTCCGGTAGGTCGGCACCGACTCCAGGGTCGGGTGCTCGTCCAGGTAGTAGGCGATCAGCTCGGGCACGTAGCAGTACATCGCCTTGTCGTCCGCGACGCCGTTGCCGGGCGCGTTCGCCAGCCGGAGCCGGCCGGCCACCGCGACCTCGAACAGCTGGGCCCCCACGGGCCGGCCGTCGCCGTCGACGAGGTCGACCAGCTCGCCGTCCAGCCGCAGGTAGAGGCTGTCGACCGCCACCCCGCTCGGACGGTGCCGGACGCGGGCGTCGACCACCTCCAGGTCGGCGGCCCCGCAGAGCAGCAGGCCGGCCTCCTCGGCCAGCACCCGGTGCTCGAACCAGGCCGGGCTGCCCGGACCGCTGGACAGCAGCGCGGCCGTGCCGTCGGGGCGGCCGGCCAGCAGGGTGGCGCGCAGGCCGGCGAGGGCCTGGCGCGGGTCGACGAGCCCGGCCGGCCGCGGCAGGTCGGGCAGCACGGCGTCCACCAGCTCGCGGACGGCCAGCGCGTAGGCCGCGCCGCTCGGGTTGCGCAGGTTGTCCTCGAGCACCCGCCAGCCGCCGAACTCGTTGCGGACCAGGTCGAACCCGGTGATGGGTGCGTGGACGGTGCCGGGCGGCAGCCGCCGGGCCTCGGTCCGCCAGCCCGGGGAGCCCTCGACCAGCGACCGGTCCAGCACCCCGTCGGCGATGATCCGCTGCTCGCCGTAGACGTCCCGCAGGAAGGCCTCGACCGCACGGGCGCGCTGCCCGAGACCTTCGGCCAGCGCCTCCCACTCGTGGGGGTTGATCAGCCGGGGGACGAGGTCGACGGCGAACCGCTGCTGCTCGCCGCCGACCCCGAAGGTCAGCCCGCGGGCGTCGACCCAGGCGTCGCGGTCCGCGGTCAGCTGCTCGAGCCGCTCCGGTGGCTGGGCCCGGAAGTGGTCGAGGACGTCCCGGTAGGCGGCCCGTGGCTGCAGGCCGGGTCCGACGGCCTCGTCGCCGGCGCGCGCCCGGTAGCGGGGGAGGGCCGCGACGGCGGGCTCGGGACCCGACGCCGGACCCTGCGTCTCGGCCACGACCAGCGCGGCGACGTCGCTCAGCCGGCCGCGCTCGGCGAAGGCGGCTCGTTGACGGTCCGCGCTGTTCCCGCGGGCGAGCGCGGTCTCCGCCAGCTCGTGCACCTCGTCCCAGTCGCCCAGCTCCTCCAGCTGGGGCCGCAGCCGGTGCACCAGCGAGCGGACGACCTCCCGGGCCGGGTGCGGCTGGGGGTGCCGGAGGTGGTCCAGCAGCTCCCCGCTGAGCCCCCCGCGGGCCGCCCGCCACACCGACGCGCGGTGCAGCGGCGCGGGCACGGGGGCGAACGGCCGGCAGTTCGCGATGTCGGTCTCCGCGGCCCGGACGGCGGCACGGAACAGCCCGGCGATGAGGATGGCGTCGTCCACCACGGGGGTGGCGTCGCAGACCCGCAGCTCCAGCGTGGGCGCGTGCGAGGACGGCCGGACGTCGAAGTAGGCCATCTTGGCGTCGGCGATGACGCCCGTGCTGATGAGGTCCGCGAGCAGGTCGTCGTACTCGGCGGCCGAGCCCAGGTAGCCGGTCGCGCCCGCGCTGGGCCAGCGCTGCCAGATGATCGAGCGGATCGAGGAGTAGCCGGTGTCCTGCTCGTTCCAGTAGGGCGAGCTGGCCGACAGCGCCAGCAGCACCGGCAGGTCGGGGGCGACCCGCTGCATGATCTGCACGGCCAGGTCGCGGTTGCTCACGCCGACGTGGATCTGCAGCCCGCAGATCAGCTGCTCGTCCACCAGCAGCCGGTACTGCTCCTGCATCCGGCCGTAGCGGCCCGACGCCGTCAGCTCGAAGTCGGCGAAGGCGGCGCTCGGGGCCGTGCCGACGGCGGCGATCCCGATCCCCTCCGCGGCCGCCACCTCGACCAGGCCGCGGCGCAGCCGCAGCAGCTCGTCGCGCAGGCCGCCGAGGGTGTCCACCACCGCGGTGTTGGTCTCCACCGTCGTGCGCTGGATCTCGGCGGAGTAGTGCTCAGCGGGCAGACGGCTCAGCAGCTGGGGGGCTCGGGCCGACAGCTTCCAGCTCTCCAGGTCGATCAGGTGCAGCTCTTCCTCGGCACCCAGCGTCAGTTCCGCGCTCATCCTGCGTCAACCTAGCGACGCCGTGTTACAGCGAGTTGTCTGTCCTCGCTCCGCTCGGACGCGGATCGGGCTACAACCCCTGCCGACGTCGTCGCCCGATCCGTGTGGCCCGGTCGTCCACAGATCGGAGCGAGAAGGACAGGCGGTCGTGCACCCCGTGCCCGGAGCCTGTCGAGGGGCGCCCTTCGACCAGCACAGGGGGCGAAGGGCTCGCGTCGACCGGGGGTGCGTGCCGGGCCGTCCGCGGGTCGGGGGACGCGCCTACGGGCGAGGACCGGCAGGCGGCTTGCGCAGGCCGGCCACCACCAGCACCAGGCCGACGACGGCGACGACCAGGCCGATCCAGAACCAGCGCACCGCCCCGGTCATGAAGCTGCCCGGGACGTAGCCGAGGCCCTGACCGATCCACAGCAGGCCGAGCAGCAGCGCCAGGACGCCGACGACGACGCTGCTCAGCCGGGACGTCGACGACCTCATGGTGCTCCTGGGGCTCGGGGGACCGCGCCGCTCCGGCGTGGTGCGGCCAGCGTAGGCGGCCGACCCAGGCGGGCCCGGCCGGCGCTCAGACGTGGAAGTCGGCCCCGCCGAGCTCGGCGACGGCGTCCGGCTCGCCGACCAGCTTGACCTCGGCGACGGCCGTCCGGCCGTGGGCGTAGACCATCAGCTCGCTCGGCTGGCCGACCAGCGTCACGGTGCGCGCGCCGCCGGTGGCCCGGATCGTCTCCGGCTCGCCGTCGGCCTCGGCGCTGCCGAGCCGCTCCAGCACCACCCCGACGGGTGCGCGGCGGAACCAGGCACGCGCCAGCAGCTTCAGCCGGCGCCACATCCACTCCTCGACGTCGGGCGCCAGCACCCGGGAGGGCTGCGGTGCGTCGCCGGCGCGGCGGACGTCCTCGTGGTGCACGAAGTACTCGGTCGTGTTGGCGCCCTCGTCCACCCCGGGGATGGCGAAGACCGAGAGCCGGGCCGGGCCCTTGCGGATCCGGTCCACCAGCTCGGGGAACTCCCAGCGCTGCCGCACCTCGGCCATCCGCCGCTCGAGCAGCCCGGAGAGCGGCCGGGCCACCATCCCGGTGACGCCGACGGGGTCGGTCTCGCGGATCCAGAGGTGCACGGTCAGGGCGTGGGCGTCCCAGCCCTCGCACAGCGTGGGCGCGTCGGGCCCGACCTGGTCGAGCAGGTCGCACAGCGCCGAGCGCTCGTCCTTGGCGAAGGTCACGAGCGACCATGCTAGACCTGCCCACCTGGCGAGGTCGGAGCTCCGGGAGCCGCTGAACGCGTTCGCGCCCCGCCGCGGCGCTGTGGACAATGGGCGCGTGCCCACCCCGCCCGACCACCGCTCACCCGACCCCCTCCTGCCGGTCTCCGACCTCGACCCGGCCGTGGCCGCCCTGCTGCGCCGCGACGCCGCCGGCCTGGTGCCCGCCGTGGTCCAGGACGAGCAGAGCCGCGCCGTGCTGATGGTGGGCTGGATGGACGACGAGGCGCTGCACCGCACCCTGACCACCGGCCGCTCGACGTTCTGGTCCCGCAGCCGGGGCGAGTACTGGGTCAAGGGGGAGTCCAGCGGGCACCGGCAGTGGGTCCGGGACGTGCGCCTGGACTGCGACGGCGACACCCTGCTGGTCACGGTCATCCAGGAGGGCCCGGCCTGCCACACCGGCGACACCACCTGCTTCGACGCGCGGGTGCTGCCCGCCGTCCTCGGTGAGCCCTCCGGCGCCCTGGCCCAGCAGCCGCTCTCGGTGAGCGGTGCGCGGACGGTGACCGGCGCATGATCGTCACCCCCGACCTCGAGGGCTTCCGCGCGCAGGGTGCCGAGCGCCGCGTCGTCCCCGTGCACGCCCGGGTGCTGGCCGACGGCGAGACCGCCGTCGGCCTGTACGCCAAGCTCTCCCGCAACCGGCCCGGCAGCTACCTGCTGGAGTCGGCCGAGCAGGGCGTCTGGTCCCGCTACTCCTTCGTCGGCGTCAGCTCCGTGGCCACGTTGACCGAGCGCGACGGGGAGGCGGTCTGGACCGGGCACGCCCCGGCCGGCCTGCCCACGGGTGGGGACCCGCTCGACGCGCTGCGCGAGACCCTGCGGCTGCTGCACACCCCGGCGGCCGGAGCCGACCAGGGGGGCGGGGTGCTGCCGCCCTTCACCTCCGGCCTGGTCGGCTACCTCGGCTACGACGCCGTCCGCCGGGTGGAGCACCTGCCCGACAGCAACCCCCGCGACCTGGACATCCCCGAGCTGGGCTTCCTGCTGGTCGCCGACCTCGCGGTGCTCGACCACCACACCGGCCAGGTCTGGCTGGTCGCCAACGCGATCAACTTCGACGGCTCGGACGAGCGGGTCGACGAGGCCCACGCCGACGCCGTCGCCCGGGTGGAGGCGATGGCCGCCCGCCTGGCCGAGCCGACGCCGTCCTCGGCGGTCGACGTCCGGTTCGACCACCTGCTGCCGGTGCGCCGGCAGCGCAGCCCGGAGGCGTTCCAGTCCGCCGTCCGGTCCGCGGTCGAGGAGATCAAGGCCGGCGAGGCCTTCCAGGTGGTGGTCAGCCAGCGCTTCGAGGTGGACACCACCGCCGACGCCCTGGACATCTACCGGGTGCTGCGGCTGACGAACCCGAGCCCGTACATGTACCTGGTGCGGCTGGAGGACGCGGACGGCCGGCCGTTCGACATCGTCGGCTCCAGCCCCGAGGCGCTGGTCACCGTCACGGGCCGGACCGCGGTCACGCACCCGATCGCGGGCTCCAAGCCGCGGGGCGCGACGCCGGCGGAGGACGCGGCCCTGGAGGCCGAGCTGCTGGCCGACCCGAAGGAGCGCGCCGAGCACGTGATGCTGGTGGACCTCGGCCGCAACGACCTCGGCCGGGTGTGCGACCCCGGCTCGGTGGAGGTCGTGGAGTTCATGGAGGTCCGCCGCTACAGCCACATCATGCACCTGGAGTCGACGGTGACCGGGCGGGTCGCGGAGGGCCGCACCGCCCTCGACGTCGTGCTGGCCGCCTTCCCCGCCGGCACCCTCTCGGGCGCCCCCAAGGTCCGGGCGATGGAGATCATCGACGGGCTGGAGGTGTCCCGGCGGGCGCTGTACGGCGGGGTCGTCGGCTACCTGGACTTCGCCGGCGACGCCGACGCGGCCATCGCCATCCGGACGGCGCTGCTCAAGGACGGCACGGCCTACGTGCAGGCCGGCGGGGGCATCGTCGCCGACTCCGACCCGCCCACCGAGGACCAGGAGTCGCAGAACAAGGCCGCGGCCGTCGTCCGGGCGATCTCGGTGGCGCAGACCTTCACCCCCCTCACCGGGTCCGTCGGCTCGACCGCCGCCGCCGTGCCCGCCGGCCCCACCGGATGAGCGACGACGCCCCTCGGCCCGGGACCCGGCTGCGCGGCCGCGCGCTGGTGCCGGGGCTGCTCGGCGGCGCCCTGACCCTGGTCACGGGCGCCCAGCCCTGGTGGCGCGCGACCGCTGAGGGCGTCGACGTGGCGTTCACCGGCACGGCGACGACGGCCGGGCTGGCGCAGGCGCTCGGGGTGGTCGCGCTGGCCGGCTGGCTGCTGGTGCTGGTGCTGCGCACCCGGGGCCGGCAGGTGGTGGGGGTGCTGCTCGCCCTGGCCGGGGTCGGCGCCGTGCTCGTCGGGTCGCTGGGCCTGCGGCCGAGCGACGCGGCCGTCCGGACCTCCGTGCGGCAGGTCAGCCTGGTCGAGCAGTACGGCCTCGTGGCCACCGGCTGGTCGTGGGCCTACGCCGCCGCCGGCGCCCTGGTGCTGGCCGGCGGCGTGCTCGTCGCCGTCACCGCCCCGCGCTGGCCGCAGCGCGCGGACCGCTTCACCCGGACGGCGGCCGTCGCCGCCGCCACCGCCGCCGAGGACGACCCGGCCGCGGTCTGGCGGGCGCAGGACGCGGGCCTGGACCCCACCACCACGCCGGGGTCGGTGGAGGCCACCGCCCCGGATGTGCGTCCAGAGGGCACGAGGGGACATGATGGGCGGGAGTGATCGGCCCCTCCCACCTCCCCCCGAATGAGGACGTATGGCAGAGAACACCGAGACCGGGTCCCGAGCCGAAGCCGGCCGGCAGGTCCACCACGGCCGGACGGCCGCTGCGTGGGCCGGCAGCCTGCTGGCGATGCTCGCCTTCATCCTCGGCGGCATCGCCGTGATGATGCAGAACTGGGTGCTGTTCGGGATCGCCGTCGCCGTCATCGTCGTCGCGCTCGTCGCCACCAAAGTCCTCCAGGTGCGCGGGCACGGCGCGCTGTGACGGGCTGAGCGGATGGGAGCCCTGGACGACATCCTCGCGGGGGTCCGTGAGGACCTGGCCCTGCGTCAGGAGCAGGTGCCGCTGCAGCTGCTCAAGGAGCGCGTGCAGCACGTCGACGACGCGCTCGACCCGATGCCCGTCCTCCGCGGACCCGGGGTCGCGGTGATCGCGGAGGTCAAGCGGGCCAGTCCCAGCAAGGGCGCGCTGGCCGAGATCGGCGACCCGGCCTGGCTGGCGGGGGAGTACGCCGCCGGCGGGGCCGCGGCCATCTCGGTGCTGACCGAGGGCCGACGCTTCTCCGGCTCGCTCGACGACCTCGTCCGGGTCCGGCGCGCGGTCGAGGTGCCGGTGCTGCGCAAGGACTTCATCGTCACCGCCTACCAGCTGTTCGAGGCCCGGGCCGCGGGGGCGGACCTGGTGCTGCTGATCGTGGCGGCGCTGACCGACGACGAGCTGATCTGCCTCGTGGAGCGGGCCGTGTCGATCGGGCTCACCCCGCTGGTCGAGGTGCACAGCCCGGAGGAGGTGTCCCGGGCCGTCGACGCCGGGGCCCGGATCATCGGCGTCAACGCCCGCAACCTGCAGACCCTCGAGGTCGACCCGACGACGTTCGCCCGCACCGCCCCGCTGATCCCCGACGGCATCGTCCGCGTCGCCGAGTCGGGGGTGCGCGGCCCGCACGACGTCATCGAGCTGGCCCGGTCCGGTGCCGACGTCGTCCTCGTGGGGGAGGCGCTGGTGACCGGGCGCGACCCGCGCACCGGGGTCGCCGACCTCGTCGCCGCCGGCGCCCACCCCGCCCTGCACAAGTCCTGACCCGCACCGCACCCGGCAGCGCCGGGTGCCCAGAGCCCCCGGACGCCGGTCCGCACGACCGGCGTCCGTCCGGCCCGAGAACACAGAAGGAAGCACCGTGACCACCTCAGCCGCCCCGCCCACCGCCAGCGACCCGGCCGACCGTGCGCCGGGCTGGCTGGAGGAGGCGCTCCGGCACCCCGACGCGGGCGGTCACTTCGAGCAGTTCGGCGGCAAGTTCGTGCCGGAGGCGCTGTACGCGGCCCTCGGGCAGCTGGAGCGCGAGTTCCGGGCCGCCATGGTCGACCCCGCCTTCCACGCCGAGCTCGACGCACTGCTGAAGGACTACACCGGACGGCCGACGCCGCTCACCGAGGCCCACCGCTTCGCCGCCGCCTGCGCGCCCGAGCAGGGCCCGGCACCGCGCGTCCTGCTCAAGCGGGAGGACCTCAACCACACCGGGTCCCACAAGATCAACAACGTGCTGGGCCAGGCGCTGCTGACGAAGCGGATGGGCAAGACCCGGGTCATCGCCGAGACCGGAGCCGGCCAGCACGGGGTCGCCACCGCGACCGCGGCCGCCCTGTTCGGGCTCAGCTGCACCGTCTACATGGGCAAGGTCGACACCGAGCGGCAGGCGCTGAACGTCGCCCGGATGCGGCTGCTGGGGGCGGAGGTGATCGCCGTCGAGTCGGGCACGCAGACGCTCAAGGACGCGATGAACGACGCGATGCGTGACTGGGTCGCCTCCGTCGACGACACCCACTACCTGATCGGCACCGTCGCCGGCCCGCACCCCTTCCCGATGCTGGTCCGGGAGTTCCAGCGGGTGATCAGCACGGAGGCGCGCGCCCAGGTGCTCGACCGGTACGGCCGGCTCCCCGACGCCGTCGCCGCCTGCGTCGGGGGCGGCTCCAACGCCCTCGGCATCTTCGCCGACTTCATCCCCGACCCCGACGTGGCCCTGTACGGCTTCGAGGCCGGCGGTGACGGCCTGGAGACGGGCCGGCACGCCGCGACCATCTCCGCGGGCGAGATCGGGGTGCTGCACGGCATGCGGACGTTCGTGCTGCAGGACGAGGACGGCCAGACGCGGGAGTCGCACTCCATCTCGGCCGGCCTGGACTACCCGGGCGTCGGGCCGGAGCACTCCTACCTGGCCGCCACCGGCCGGGCGCACTACGAGCCGGTCACCGACCGCGAGGCCATGGAGGCCTTCGCCCTGCTCTGCAGGACCGAGGGCATCCTGCCCGCGATCGAGTCGGCCCACGGCCTGGCCGGGGCGGTGCGGCTGGCCCGGCGGATGCCGGCGCGCGCCGACGGCGAGCCGGCGCTGATCCTGGTCAACCTCTCCGGGCGGGGGGACAAGGACGTCGACACCGCCATCCAGTGGTTCGGCATCGACACCCGCGGGACCGGCTCCGAGTCCGGTCAGCCCGTCGGCACCGACCTGAGCGCCGAGGAGGAGATCGACCTCGGCCTGCAGGAGGAGGGACCGGCCAGCACCACCGGGGTGCAGCTGTGACCGCCGCGGCTCCGACCCAGCCCCGGTTCGACCTGGGCCGCACGGGCCGGGTGTTCGCCGAGTGCCGGGCCCAGGGCCGTGGTGCCCTGGTCGGCTTCCTGCACGTCGGCTACCCCGACGTCCCCCGCTCGCTGGCCGCCCTGCGAGCGCTGGCCGGGGACGGCGACGGCCCGGGCGTGGACCTCGTGGAGGTCGGGATGCCGTACTCCGACCCGATGATGGACGGCGTCACCATCCAGCGCGCCGGCACCCGGGCGCTGGAGCGCGGCGTCCGCACGGCCGACGCCTTCGCCGCCGTCGAGGCCGTCGCCTCCACCGGCACGGCCGCCGTCGTCATGACCTACTGGAACCTGGTGGAGCGCTACGGCCCGGACCGGTTCGCCCGCGACCTCGCCGCCGCCGGCGGGGCCGGGGCGATCACCCCGGACCTGACCCCGGACGAGGCGGAGGAGTGGCTGGCCGTCTCCGACGCGCACGGCCTCGACCGCATCTTCCTGGTCTCACCGTCCTCCACCGACGAGCGGCTGGCGGCCACCGTCGCCGCCTGCCGGGGCTGGGTCTACGCCACCTCCGTGATGGGCGTGACCGGAGCCCGTACCAGCACCTCGTCCGCCGCGCCCGCGCTGGTTGAGCGGATCCGGGCGGTCGCGCCGGACGCCGCCGTCGGCGTCGGGCTCGGGGTGTCCAACGGGGAGCAGGCCCGCGAGGTGCTCGGCTTCGCCGACGCCGTCATCGTCGGGTCGGCGCTGGTGAAGGCCCTGCTCGAGGCCGAGGACGCCGGGACGCCCGAGGACCTGTCCCGGCTGCGCGCCGTCGTCGCCGACCTCGTCGAGGGCGTCCGGTCGGGAACCTCCGCGCCGGTCGCTCGTTGAGGACTGCCGTGACCACCCACCTCGTGGGGCGCCCCGCCCGCCCGGGACCCGGACCGGTGCCGCCGGCATGACCGCCTCCGCCGCCCGGGAGCAGGTCTCCCGGTGATCGCGCGCGCTCCCGTCCGTACCCGCTTCCAGCGCGTCGCCCCGTGGGTGTCGACGCTGGTCCGGCTGGTGCTGGCCGGGGTCTTCCTCGCCGCCGGCGGGCTCAAGGCGGTCGACCCGCAGAGCTCGGTCGCCGCGGTCCGCGCCTACGAGCTGCTGCCGCCGGGGCTGGAGACGCTGGTGGGCTGGGGGCTGCCCTTCGTCGAGATCGCCCTCGGCCTGGTGCTGGCGGCCGGGGCCTTCACCCGGGTCGCGGGCGCGGTGAGCGCCGCGCTGATCGCGGTGTTCGTGCTCGCCGTGCTGTCGGCCGCTGAGCGCGGGCTGAGCATCGACTGCGGCTGCTTCGGCGGCGGCGGTACCGTGGCCGCCGGTCAGACCAACTACGCCGGGGAGATCCTCCGCGACTCCCTGCTGCTGGTGCTGGCCCTGTGGCTGGTCTGGCAGCCCCACAGCCGGCTCGCCCTCGAGCCCGGCCCCGTCGGACGTCGAGAGCTGGAGGACCACCGGTGAGCAGCCGAACACCCGGACGGCCGGGGCCGCGGGCGACGCGCTCGGCGCAGGAGGCCTCCCGGCGGGCCGCCGAGCAGGCGGCGCAGCGGCGTCGCGACCGCAACCGCCTGGTGCTGGTCGTGGCCGTCCTCGTCGTCGCCCTGGTGGGCGGCGGTCTGGGGCTGCAGGCCTGGCGGACGGGGCGGGGCCCGTCGGCGGTGCCCGCCGGGACCTACACCGACGCGCCCCAGCCGCTCACCGACGGACAGCCGATCCGGTTCGGCAGCGCCTCGGCGCCGGTCGAGCTGACCGTCTACGAGGACTTCCACTGCCCGCACTGCGCCGACTTCGAGGAGGAGTTCGGGCCCGTCCTCGACGCCGCCCGCGACGCGGGCCAGGTCCGGCTGGCCGTCTGGCCGATGTCGTTCATCGACGCCGGCTCCGGCCGCGCCGCCGCGGGCATGGCCTGCGCCACCGAGGCCGGGTTCGGCGAGCGCTACTACCGCGGCCTGTTCGCCAACGCCCAGCTGGGCTGGAGCGAGGACCAGCTGCTCCAGCTCGGCGCCCTCAGCACCGCCACGGTGCCGGCGGGGTTCACCGCCTGCGTGCGGGACGGGGAGCAGGTCGGCTGGGCCGACGCGGTCGACGCGGCCGCCGAGACCGCCGGCGTCACCGGCACACCCACCCTGTTCCTCGACGGCGCGCCGCTGCCGCTGCAGGGCCTCACCCCTGAGAGCCTGCGGAACATGATCGAGGCGAAGAGCTGACGTGCTGCTCTCCATCCCCAGCCCCAGCTCCGGCGTCTGGTACCTCGGACCGTTTCCGATCCGGGCCTACGCGCTGTGCATCATCGCCGGCATCGTGGTGGCGATGGTCATCGCCAACCGTCGCTGGCGGGCCCGCGGCGGCTCGGCCGAGAGCCTGGAGACCGTGCTGGTCGCGGCCATCCCGTGCGGCATCATCGGCGCCCGGGTCTACCACGTCATCACCGACTACGAGCTCTACTTCGGCCCCGGCCGCAACCCGGTCGACGCGCTGAAGATCTGGAACGGCGGCCTCGGCATCTGGGGTGCGGTGGCGGGCGGGGCGGCCGGGGCCTACGTCGTCGCGCGGCGGCGCGGGGTCCGCTTCCCGCCCCTGCTGGACGCGCTGGCGCCGGCCGTGCTCGTCGCCCAGGCCATCGGCCGGCTCGGCAACTGGTTCAACCAGGAGCTGTTCGGCCGACCCACCTCGCTGCCGTGGGCGCTGGAGATCGACCCCCAGTTCCGGCCCGCCGGCTACGCCTCGTTCGCGACCTTCCACCCGACCTTCCTCTACGAGCTGCTGTGGAACCTGGCCGTCGCCCTGGTCCTCGTGCTGCTCGACCGCCGCTTCCGCCTCGGCCACGGCAAGGTGTTCGCCCTCTACGTGGCGCTCTACTCCGCCGGCCGGTTCTGGATCGAGGCGTTGCGAATCGACACGGTCAACGAGATCGGCGGCTTCCGGCTGAACAACTACACCGCCCTGATCGCGTTCCTGGTGGCCACGGCCGTGTTCGTCTGGCTGGTCCGCAACCGACCAGGCCGGGAGGCCGTGGTCGAGGCCCGTCCCGCCGGTGCGGACGCGGGCGACGCGGGGGACGCGGACGACGTCGACGGCCCGCTCGAGGACCCGGCCGACGACGCCGGGACCACGGCCGACGTGGACGCCAGCACCACCGCCTCGGCCGTCGACGCCGACGACGCCCGCCGCGCCGGGCGCGACCCCGCTCCCTGACCCGCCCGCTGTCCACGCCGGTCCGCGCGTTCGCCTCCGGCGTCGCGGGCTGACTAGGCTGGGGCCGACGGTCGACGCCACCGCGTCCCGCCCGTCGCCCCCGGTGTGCTCAGCACCACACCACCGCCGACGACGCGAAGATGCGTCGTGCTGCAGCCGATCACAGCGGCTCCGGGCGGTGACCGACCGCCCCGCCGGGAGATCTCAGCCCGGGCCGGAGCGACCCCGCGCGCCGGGGCGCCCAGCGCAACTCCACGGGCCGCTGGGGGCGAAGAGTGTGCGTTAGCCTTTCTGCACCGCTGGGCCAGTGCCGTCCCCAGAAGTCCTTGTGAACAGGCCCCTCCGTGCACCCGGGGGCGCGCCGATGCCGCTCACCCAGATCCTGTGACAGAGCCCTGCCTCTCTCACCGGCTTCGACGACGGGAGTCCGAAATGTCTGTTGCGCCTGCTCACCCCAGGTCCCGGGCCGGCGAGGGTCTCTACGACCCCGCCTTCGAGCACGACGCCTGTGGTGTGGCCTTCGTCGCCACCCTGACCGGCGTGCCGAGCCACGACATCGTCCACAAGGGCCTCGAAGCGCTCCGCAACCTCGACCACCGCGGCGCCACCGGATCGGACCCGCTCACCGGCGACGGCGCGGGCATCCTCATGCAGGTGCCCGACGCGTTCCTGCGCGCCGAGGCCGGTGTCGAGCTGCCGGAGGCCGGGACCTACGCCGTCGGCAACGCGTTCCTGCCGACCGACGAGCAGGCCCGGCTCGCGGCGAAGGCCGCCGTCGAGCGGCTCGCCGCCGAGGAGGGCATCGCCGTCCTCGGCTGGCGCCGCGTCCGGACCGACGACTCGTCGCTGTCGGACCTCACGCGCTCCAACATGCCCTGGTTCGAGCAGCTGCTGGTGGCGAGCGCCGGCGAGCCGGTGCGCGGCCTGGAGCTGGACCGGATGGCCTACTGCCTGCGCCGTCGGGTCCAGCACGAGACCGGCGTCTACTTCGCCTCGCTGTCCGGGCGGACCCTGGTGTGGAAGGGCATGCTCACCACCGAGCAGCTCGAGCTCGTCTTCCCGGAGCTGCTGGACGAGCGGATGGCCAGTGCCCTGGTCGTCGTGCACTCCCGCTTCTCGACCAACACCTTCCCGGCCTGGGAGCTGGCGCACCCGTTCCGGATGATCGCGCACAACGGCGAGATCAACACGGTGAAGGGCAACCGCAACTGGATGCGGGCCCGGGAGAACCTGCTGCGGTCCGACCTCATCCCCGGGGACCTGGAGCGGCTGTTCCCGATCTGCACCCCGGACGCCTCCGACTCGGCCTCCTTCGACGAGGTGGTGGAGCTGCTGCACCTCGGTGGCCGCTCGCTGCCGCACGCGATGCTGATGATGATCCCGGAGGCCTGGGAGAACAACCCGGTGATGGACCAGGCCCGGCGCGACTTCTACGCCTTCCACTCCTGCCTGATGGAGCCCTGGGACGGGCCGGCCGGCGTCGTCTTCACCGACGGCACCCAGGTGGGTGCGGTGCTCGACCGCAACGGGCTGCGCCCGGGTCGCTTCTGGGTGACCGACGACGGCCTCGTCGTGCTGGCCTCGGAGGCCGGCGTCCTCGACATCCCGGCCGAGACGATCGTCCAGAAGGGCCGGCTGCAGCCGGGCCGGATGTTCCTCGTCGACCTCGACCAGCACCGGCTGATCTCCGACGAGGAGGTCAAGGCCGAGCTCGCCGCGGCGGCCCCGTACGGGGAGTGGCTGGCCCAGGGCCGCACCCTGCTGACCGACCTGCCCGAGCGCGACCACGTCGTGCACACCCACGCCTCGGTCACCCGTCGCCAGCAGGTGTTCGGCTACACCGAGGAGGACCTGCGGCTGATCCTGGCCCCGATGGCCTCCGGTGGCGCCGAGGCGATCGGCTCGATGGGCACCGACACCCCGATCGCGGCCCTGAGCGACAAGCCGCGGCTGCTCTTCGACTACTTCTCCCAGCTGTTCGCCCAGGTGACCAACCCGCCGTTGGACGCCATCCGCGAGGAGCTGGTCACCTCGCTGTACAACACCATCGGCCCGGAGCAGAACCTCCTGGAGCCGGGCCCGGTCTCCTGCCGCCGGCTGGTGCTGCCGTTCCCGGTGCTGGACAACGACGCCCTGGCCAAGATCGTCCGGATCAACCGGGCGGGCGACACCGAGTACGCCACCTACGTCGCGCGCGGCCTGTACCGCGTCAGCGGCGGTGCGGCGGCCCTGACCGAGAAGCTCGACGAGCTCTGCGCCGAGATCTCCGACGCGATCGCCGGCGGGGCGAAGATCATCCTGCTGTCGGACCGGCACTCCAACGGCGAGCTCGCGCCCATCCCGTCGCTGCTGCTCACCGCCGCCGTGCACCACCACCTGGTGCGGGAGAAGACCCGCACCCACGTCGGCCTGGTGGTGGAGGCCGGTGACGTGCGCGAGGTGCACCACGTCGCGCTGCTGATCGGCTACGGCGCCGCCGCGGTCAACCCGTACCTGGCCATCGAGACCGTCGAGGACCTGGCCCGGCACGGGGTCTACACCTCCGTCGCGCCCGAGAAGGCCGTCGGCAACGTGGTCAAGGCGCTCGGCAAGGGCGTGCTCAAGGTGATGTCCAAGATGGGCGTCTCCACCGTCGCCTCCTACACCGGTGCGCAGATCTTCGAGGCCCTCGGCCTGTCCCGCGAGGTCGTCGACCGCTACTTCACCGGCACCACCTCCAAGCTGGGCGGCGTGACGCTGGAGCAGCTGGCCGACGCCGTCCACCAGCGGCACCTGCGGGCCTACCCGGCCGACGGCATCCCGCTGGCGCACCGGCTGCTGCCGGTGGGCGGGGAGTACCAGTGGCGCCGCGAGGGCGAGCCGCACCTGTTCGACCCGGAGACGGTCTTCCGGCTCCAGCACTCCACCCGCTCGGGCCGCTACGACATCTTCAAGCAGTACACGGCGCACATCGACAGCCAGGCCGAGCGGCTGATGACGCTCCGTGGGCTGCTGAAGTTCAAGGGCGACCGGACCCCGGTGCCCCTCGACGAGGTGGAGCCGGTCAGCGCGATCGTCAAGCGGTTCTCCACCGGCGCGATGAGCTACGGCTCGATCAGCCTCGAGGCGCACCAGACCCTGGCCATCGCCATGAACCGGCTGGGCGGCAAGTCCAACACCGGTGAGGGCGGGGAGGACAAGGACCGGCTGTACGACCCCGAGCGCCGCTCCGCGGTCAAGCAGGTCGCCTCCGGCCGGTTCGGTGTCACGTCGGACTACCTGACCAACGCCGACGACATCCAGATCAAGATGGCCCAGGGCGCCAAGCCGGGCGAGGGCGGCCAGCTGCCCGGCCAGAAGGTCTACCCCTGGGTGGCCAAGACCCGGCACTCGACGCCCGGCGTCGGGCTGATCTCGCCGCCCCCGCACCACGACATCTACTCGATCGAGGACCTCAAGCAGCTCATCCACGACCTGAAGTGCGCCAACCCGTCCGCCCGGGTGCACGTCAAGCTCGTGGCCGAGGTGGGCGTGGGCACGGTCGCGGCCGGCGTCTCCAAGGCCAAGGCCGACGTGGTGCTGATCTCGGGCCACGACGGCGGCACCGGAGCGGCGCCGCTGACCTCGCTCAAGCACGCCGGCGGTCCCTGGGAGCTCGGCCTCGCCGAGACCCAGCAGACCCTGCTGCTCAACGGGCTCCGCGACCGCATCGTCGTGCAGGTCGACGGCCAGCTGAAGACCGGCCGGGACGTCATCATCGGCGCCCTGCTGGGGGCCGAGGAGTTCGGCTTCGCGACCGCCCCGCTGGTGGTCAGCGGCTGCATCATGATGCGGGTCTGCCACCTCGACACCTGCCCCGTCGGCGTCGCCACGCAGAACCAGGAGCTGCGGGCGAACTTCTCCGGCAAGCCGGAGTTCGTCGTCAACTTCTTCGAGTTCATCGCCGAGGAGGTGCGCGAGCACCTGGCGGCCCTGGGGTTCCGCAGCATCGCCGAGGCCGTCGGCCACGTCGAGGCGCTGGACACCATCCCGGCCGAGGAGCACTGGAAGGCGCACGGACTCGACCTGTCGCCGGTGCTGCACCGCCCGGAGCTGCCCGAGGGCACCCCGCTGCACAACACCAAGAAGCAGGACCACGCGCTCGAGTTCGCGCTGGACCAGATGCTCATCGACCTCTGCCGGCCGGCGCTCGAGTCCGGCGAGGCGGTGCGCGCGCAGCTGAAGATCCGCAACGTCAACCGGACGGTCGGCACGATCCTCGGCCACGAGGTGACGAAGGCGACCCGGGGCGAGGGCCTGCCGGACGGGACGATCGACATCACCTTCTCCGGCTCCGCGGGCCAGAGCTTCGGGGCGTTCCTGCCCGCCGGCATCACGCTGCGGCTCGAGGGCGACAGCAACGACTACCTCGGCAAGGGCCTCTCCGGCGGCCGGGTCGTGCTGCGGCCCGACCGGGCGGCGACCTTCGTGGCGGCGGACAACATCATCGCCGGCAACGTCATCGGCTACGGCGCGACCTCGGGCGAGATCTTCATCCGCGGCCAGGTGGGGGAGCGGTTCTGCGTCCGCAACTCCGGCGCCACCGCCGTCGTCGAGGGCACCGGTGACCACGCCTGCGAGTACATGACCGGCGGCCTGGCCGTCATCCTCGGCTCCACCGGGCGGAACGTCGCGGCCGGCATGTCCGGCGGCATCGCCTTCGTGCTCGACCTCGACGCGTCGCTGCTGAACACCGACATGGCCGACGCGCTGCCGCTCACCGCCGCGGACGAGGACCTGGTCCACGGGCTCGTCGTCCGGCACGGCGAGGAGACGGGTTCCGACGTCGCCGGCGGCCTGCTGGCCGCCTGGGACGTCGCCAAGGGCCGCTTCACCAAGGTGCTGCCGCGCGACTACGCGCGGGTGCTCGCGGCCCGCGAGGCCGCCGAGGCCGAGGGTCTGGACGACGACGCGACCACCGTCAAGATGATGGACGCCGCACGTGGGTAGGGCGCCCCTTGCCGCGGCGGTGGTCCGGCCCGTCGCCGGTCGGGGGGCGCCGTCCCAGGGCAACCATCCGCCCTCCGCAGGCTCCGGGCTCCCGCCAGACCCATCCACGCCCTGGGCCACCGCCCCCCGACCGGTGACTCTGCACTCCGCCGCAAGCTCCCGGGTTGCCCCGGGACCCTTCGCGCGGTCCTCGAGCCCTGAGCCCGTCGAAGGGCGCCTCCTCTTCCAGCACCTGACGAAGGACGATCACCATGGCTGACCCCCGCGGGTTCATCACCACGCCCCGCAAGGTCGCCGAGCGGCGGCCGGTGGCCGAGCGCGTGCGCGACTGGAACGAGGTCTACCCCGGGACGCCGGGGCGGGCCCTGCTGCCGATCATCTCCGAGCAGGCGGGGCGCTGCATGGACTGCGGCATCCCGTTCTGCCACACCGGCTGCCCGCTGGGGAACCTGATCCCCGAGTGGAACGACCTGGTCTGGCGGAGCGACTGGGACGAGGCGCTCGAGCGGCTCCACGCGACCAACAACTTCCCGGAGTTCACCGGGCGGCTGTGCCCGGCGCCGTGCGAGACGGCGTGCGTCGTCGGCATCAACCGCGACCCGGTCACCATCAAGAACGTCGAGGTCGCGATCATCGACAAGGCCTGGGACGAGCACCGCGTGCTGCCCCAGCCGCCCGAGTGGCACACCGGCCGCACCGTCGCCGTCATCGGCTCGGGCCCGTCGGGGCTGGCCGCGGCCCAGCAGCTGACCCGGGCGGGGCACACCGTCGCCGTCTTCGAGCGGGCCGAGGAGCCGGGCGGGCTGATGCGCTTCGGCATCCCCGAGTTCAAGATGGAGAAGTACGTCCTCGACCGGCGCATCCAGCAGATGAAGGACGAGGGCACCAACTTCCGCTGCGGCGTCGAGGTCGGGGTGAAGATCACCGGCCAGCAGCTCAAGGAGCGCTACGACGCCGTCGTGCTGGCCGTCGGCTCGACCGTCGCCCGCGACCTGCCGGTGCCCGGCCGCGAGCTCACCGGCATCCACCAGGCGATGGAGTTCCTGCCGCACGCCAACCGGTACGCCCGCGGCAAGATCGAGCAGCCCCCGATCTCGGCGGCGGGCAAGCACGTCGTGATCATCGGCGGCGGCGACACCGGCGCCGACTGCCTGGGGACGGCGATCCGGCAGGGCGCCACCTCCATCCGGCAGCTGGAGATCATGCCTACCCCGCCCGAGGAGCGCCCCGCGCACCAGCCGTGGCCGACCTACCCGATGACCTACCGGGTCTCCTCCGCGCACGAGGAGGCGGGGGAGCGGATCTACTCCGTCTCCACCTCCCGCTTCAACGGCGACGAGCAGGGCCGGGTGACCTCGCTGACCCTGTCCGAGGTCCGCTTCGAGGGCGGCAAGCTCGTCCCCGTCGAGGGCACGGAGCAGGAGATCCCCGCCGATCTCGTGCTGCTGGCCATGGGCTTCGTCGGCCCCGAGAAGGACTCGGTCATCTCCCAGCTCGGCGTCACCCTCGACGAGCGGGGCAACGTCAAGCGCGACCACGACTACGCCACCGACGTGCCAGGCGTGTTCGTGGCCGGTGACGCCGGCCGCGGTCAGTCGCTGATCGTCTGGGCGATCGCGGAGGGCCGGGCCTGCGCGGCCGGGGTGGACGAGTACCTGTCCGGGTCCACCAAGCTGCCGAAGCCCATCCCGCCCACGGCCCGGCAGATGATGGTCTGACCCCGTGACGCCCTGAGCTCGTCGCCCGCCGCGGCCGACGCGGCCCGGCCGGCCGGGTGGTGACGCGCGGTCTCCACCGGGTCAGCCGTGCACGGCGAGCAGGGTGAAGGTGTTCGGCAGCCGCCCGTCCCACGCGGCGGCGTCGACCCCGCCCGGCCGCCAGAACGGCTCGGGGTGCTCCGCCAGCCGCTGCACCACCAGCTCGGCACCGGCGAGCGCGGTGACGAGCTCACCCAGCGACCACTGCCACTCCACCGCGCCACCGGCGGGAAAGCTGTCGTTGACGTGGGTGCGGGCGAAGTAGCTGCGGTCGGGCCGGACCCGCGGCTCGTCGGCGTCCCAGGTCCACAGCGGGACCAGCGGGTGCGCCTCGTGGACCACCAGGTGCCCGCCGGGCCGGAGCAGCCGGGCGACCTCCCGGGCCCAGGCGTCCAGGTCCCGCATCCAGATCAGCGCGCCCTTGCCGGTGTAGACGAGGTCGGTGCAGCCGGAGGCCAGCGGCACCCGCGGCACCTCGGCGACGACGTAGTGGCAGGGCGACGTCAGCAGGGCGGACCGCTGCTGTGCCGCACCAGCGGCGACGGTGCTGTAGTCCACCCCCACGACGCCGCGGGCCCCGTGCCGGACGAGGTCCAGGTCGTCGAGGCCGTGGCCGCTCTGCAGGTGCACCACCAGCGGAGCCGGGGCGAGCAGGGGAGCGAGCACCGCCAGCTCCACCGGCACCAGCGACCCGCCGCGGCGGCCGTCCTCGAGCAGCTCGTCGAACTCGCGCACGTGCTTGGCCGACGCCGCCTCCCAGACGGCCCGGTTCGCGCTCACCGTCGGGTCCACCGTCCGACCCTGACGCCTGCGGGCGTCGACGGCAAGCGGGTTCGCCGGCCGACGCCGAGCCGTCGTCCGGGCGTCATCTGCTCCCTCTGGACCCGGGATCGGGGGGCGGGGCACACTGAGGTCCGACACCCCAGCCCCTCCAGCCCCAGAAGGGTTCCCCATGTCCTCCCCCTCCCGCGTCGCGCGCCGGCTCGGTGCCCTGTCGATGGCCGCCGCTGTGGCGCTGTCGATCACGGTCCCCGTCGCCGCCGACGCCGCCCCGCGCCGCCCCGGCGCCAAGCCGAAGACCGTCGCCGTCCGCGTGATGAGCTTCAACGACCTGCACGGCAACCTCGCCAACCCCACCGGCTCCTCCGCGCGCGTGCAGATCGGCGGCGGGAAGACCCTGGAGAACAACGGTGGCGCCGCCTACCTGGCCCGCCACGTCGAGATGCTGCGCTACGGGCACCCCAACTCGGTGCTGCTCAGCACCGGTGACAGCATCGGCGCCTCGCCGCTCGCCTCCGCCCTGTTCCACGACGAGCCGACCGTCGAGGTCCTGAACGCGATGGGGGTCAAGGCCTCCGTCGTCGGCAACCACGAGTTCGACGAGGGCCTGGCCGAGCTGCGCCGGATCGAGCACGGGGGCTGCCACCCCACCGACGGCTGCGACTTCCGGACCTCCTACGAGGGCACCGACTTCCCCTTCCTCGGCGCCAACATCACCTTCGAGAGCGGCAAGCGCGCCTTCCAGCCCTTCAGCATCCAGAAGCAGGGCGGGGTGAAGATCGGCGTCATCGGCGTCACGCTGCGCGACCTGCCCGACGTCGTCACCCCCGCCGCCGTCGCGGGGCTCCGGTTCACCGACGAGGTCGCCGCCATCAACCGCACCTCGAAGCTGCTCCAGTCGATGGGCGTCAAGGCCCAGGTCGTGCTGATGCACCAGGGCGACGAGACCAGCGGCACCGGTAGCCCGAACTCCTGCGACCTCGGCGAGGAGCAGCTGGCCCGCCAGATCGCCAGCCGCTCGACCGCCCGCGTCGACGCCTTCTTCGCCGGCCACACCCACCAGGCCGAGAACTGCACCGTGACCGACCCGGCCGGCCACCCGCGGCCGCTGATCCAGGGCCTGTCCTTCGGTCGGCTCATCTCGGTCGTCGACCTCGCCGTCAGCACCCGCACCCAGGACGTCGTCCGCAGCCGCACCCGGGCCACCAACGTCGTCGTGACCCGGGACGTCCGCCCCGACGCAGAGGTCCAGGCCATCGTCGACCGTGCGGTCGACCAGGCGGCGCCGCTGGCCAACCGGCAGATCGGCAGCACGACCGGGGCCCTCCTCCGCGGGAGCGCGCCCGAGCAGCCGCTCGGTGACGTGATCGCCGACGCGCAGCTCGCCGCGACCACCGGCAACGGCGCCCAGGTCGCCATCACGAACCCGGGCGGGATCCGCGCCGACCTCGACGCGGGCCCGGTCACCTACGGTGAGGCGTTCTCAGTGCAGCCGTTCGCGAACATCCTGCAGACCATCACCCTGACGGGCGCGCAGCTCGACGCGGTGCTGGAGCAGCAGCAGAAGACCGCCGCCGTGCAGCCGACCTGGCTGCAGGTGTCCTCGACGCTGGGCTACACGTGGACCACCTCGGCGGCCCCGGGCTCCAAGGTCTCGAAGATCACGGTCGCCGGGCAGCCGGTCGACCCGGCGGCCTCGTACCGGGTGACGGTCAACAACTTCCTCGCCGCCGGTGGCGACGGGTTCGACGTCTTCGCCCAGGGCACCGGCCTGACGGGCGGGCCGATCGACCTCGACGCGTTCGTCGCGTACCTGAGCGCCCACCCGGCCCTGGTCGCGCCGGCCGCGGACCGGATCACGGTCGTCCCCTGACCCCGGGCGACCGCGGCTGACCCAGCGCGCCCCAGCAGCAGGCTCCGGCCCGTCTGCTGGGGCGCGTCCCCGTTCCGCCCCTGGACGCCGGAGGCGCGGTGGTGTTGGCTGACCCCAGGAGCGGCGCTCGTCGACCCTGTCGGCGGGAGCCTCGGAACCACGACGAGGTGGAGACGAGCATGACCGGACGCAGACGGGTGGCGCTGGCCGCCCTGGTGAGCGCGGTGGCCCTGACGGCCACGACCGTCGTCGCGGCGGAGGCCGCACCGGGCCGGAGCCGGAACCGGGTCGACAACGTCATCTACCTGCTGGGCGACGGCATGGGGCGCACCCACGTCACCGCCGGTCGGGACCGCTGGTACGGCGCGGCGGGCTCCCTGAACATGGAGCGGATGCCCGTGGTGGGGCAGGTCCGCACCTACGCGGTCCAGGAGAACTCCGGTCAGCCCGGCGAGCCGGACTTCGTGCCCGAGTACGTCACCGACTCCGCGTCCTCGGCCACGGCCTGGTCCTCCGGGGTGAAGACCTACAACGCCGCGCTCGGCGTCGACGCCAAGGGCGCCGTCGTGCCGACCGTGATGGAGCTGGCGCAGGACGCCGGCTACCGCACCGGCAACGTCTCCACCGCCGAGATCACCGACGCCACCCCCGCCGGGCAGATGAGCCACGTGCTGCTGCGGGGGTGCCAGGGGCCCAGCTACTCCGCCGGCAGCTGCCAGCGGCCGGCGGTCACCGGCGGCGCGGCACTGCCGACCACCGACGTGCGGGTCACCCCGGTCGCCGACCAGATCGCCCGGAACGGGACCGCCGACGTGATCCTTGGGGGCGGCCTGTCCCGCTTCGACGCGGCCGACGAGGAGGCGCTGGAGGACCAGGGCTACACCGTCCTCGGTTCCCCGGCCACCCAGACCGTCGCCACGGGGGCCGACCTGGCGGCCGCGTCCGGCCGGCGGGTGTTCGGTCTGTTCAACCGGGGGAACCTGACCATCGAGCGGGCGAAGCGGCTCGACCCCACCGCGCCGCAGGCCGCGGAGCCGTCGCTGCCCCAGATGACCGAGAAGGCCATCGAGCTGCTCGACCGGAGCAGCCGCCGGGGCAAGGGCTTCTACCTGCAGGTCGAGGGGGCGCTGATCGACAAGCGCTCGCACGCCAACGACGCGGCGCAGGTGCTGGAGGAGATCAAGGCCTTCGACGACGCCGTGGCGGTCGCCCTGGAGTTCGCCCGCCGGGACGGCCACACCCTGGTCGTCGTCACCGCCGACCACGAGTGCGCCGGCTTCGGGATCGTCGAGAAGGGCACCTTCACCAACGCCGAGGCGAAGACCCCACCCCCCAACGCCGACTCCGGCAACCCCGCGAACAGCACCACGACGCCGAAGCGGGGGCGCCAGGCCCAGGACCCGGCCCGTTCCACCGGCCCCGTCAACGGGTCCGGTGCGGCCGATCCCGCCAACTTCGCCCCGGCCACCTTCCGCACCGTGGACGACCCGCTGTCGGTGCAGGACGGCTCCCCGGACGCCAGCCTGTGGCTGACCTACCTGTCCGGCAACCACACCGGGGAGGACGTCCCGCTCTTCGCCTCCGGGCCGCGGTCCCGCGAGCTGGCGGACACGGTGGAGAACACGGAGCTGTTCGACGTGGTCACCCGGGCGCTGCGGCTGGACCGGTGAGCACCGGGCCCGGGGCGCGTCCCTGACCGGCACCCGCCGGCCGCTGGTGGGCGCCGCGGCGGCCGTCGTCCTCGCGGCGGCGCTGCTCGTGACCTGGGAGGTCGTCCGCACCTCGGAGCCGGCGGACCCGGCCGCCGCCGCCCGGACGAGCTTCCCGGGACTGCCGGCGCCGTCGGCTGAGCCGACCCTCGCGAGCCTGGACACCCTGGCGCCCGCTCCCGGCACCGTCGTGGCGGCACCCGGGCCCTTCGACGACCGGTACCGGCTGACGGGGCTGCGGCTGACCCGCGACGAGGTGGTGGGTGCCGTCGAGATCACCAGCGACGTGAGCGCGACGTTGGACCTCGAGGTGCTGGCGGGCTTCTACGACCGGGACGGGCGCCTGCTCGGCACCGCCCGGCACGTCCAGCACGCCGACGAGCACGGGGCCGAGCACCCCGAGGGCCGACCGCCCGTGACGCACCCCTTCGCGATCGGGGTCCCGGCGGGGGTGGCCGACCGGGTCGTGGCCGCCGCCGTCGGGGTGCCGGTGCTGGTGAACGAGTAGCCGCCGGGCCCTGGTCGGCCGGGGCGCGCGGCGGGCTCAGCCGGCGTCGCGGCCGGCGAGCCGGGCGTCGGCGTCGGCCAGCAGCTGGGCGAGGGTGCCGGAGGCGAGGGCGGCGGGGTCGACGGCGAGGGACTCCAGCCGCTGGCCCTCCCGCCCCAGGACGGTGATCCGGCGTCCCCGGGTGAGACGGACGGAGCCGACCGCGGTCCAGGGGTGCTGGACGAACCGCCCCCGCCGGCTGAGGCCGAAGCCGGCGTCGTCGAGGTGGGCCGTCCACTGCCGGCCCCGGTGCTGCACCACGGCGAGGGTCAGCAGCAGCAGGCCGACGACCACCAGGGTGATCCCCGCCTGCAGCACGACGACGGGCAGCTCGAAGCCCACCTGCACGACGATCTCGACCGAGCCCACCGTGGCCGCGAGGGCCGCCATCAGCAGCAGGCGCAGCGGCTGGCGGACGGGCAGCCGGTAACGTCGCCGGCCGGTCGGTCCGCCGGTGGCCGGCGTCGGCGTGGACAGGGCTCTCCTCGGAGGTCGGTCTCGTCGCATCGGGCTCAGGATAGGGGTTCCGGCGGCCGGCCGCCGCCACTCGGGAGCCCGTCGCGGCCGGGCAGCGCGGCCGGCCGGTGGAACGGCCCCCGGCGGTCGAAGACGCCGCACCGGGCGTAGTGGACGGTCGTGCCGAGGTTGAGCAGCACCGCGGTGGCCACGAAGAGCGCCAGGCTCGACGCCGGCACGAGGTCGGCCGGCAGCGTCCAGACGAGGACCACCCGCGCCACGGCGTCGGCCAGCGTGCCGACCCCCCACGCGAGGCTGGCGCGCCGCCACATGCGCCGGAAGGCCGGGGACGCCGACCAGAGCTGTTCCCAGCCCGACGGCCAGCCGAGGCGGCCCTCCGTCAGCGGCCGGGCGAACTGGTAGGCCAGCGGCCGCGCCGAGCGGGTGCTGAGCAGGAACCACACGCCGGTGGCCCCGGTCAGCAGCGACTCCTTCGCCAGGACGAACCGGCCGCCGCCCGGCAGCAGGGCCACGCCGACGGCGGCGAGGAGCATGACGGTGAAGAACGCCTCGAGCCCGCGGGGCCGGTGCCCGCGCGCCAACCGGACCAGCGTCGGCAGCGCGCCGAGGACCGCCGCGCTCAGCAGCGCGGCGTGCAGGCTCAGCCCGGCCGCGCGGAGCGCGTAGAACAGCAGCGTCGAGCCGAGGAGGCCGAGCAGCAGCGACCCGGCCCGCCACCACGTGCGGGCCGGGAGCCGCCGCAGGCTCACGCGGGGTCCCGGCGGGTGCCGCGGTCGAACAGCTCGACCAGCTCCCGGGCCCAGGCCGCGCAGTCCAGGTCCGGTTGCACCGCCAGCCGGAACGGCAGCGCCTCCACCGAGCGCTGCACGGCGGCCGCGACGACGGCCGGGTCGAAGTCCCGGAACTCCCCGGACCGCTGGCCGTCGCGGAGGAGGGCCTCCAGCGGGGCGGCGGCGGGCTCGGGGCCGACCTCGGTCGACCAGGCGCCCGAGAGCAGGATCTGCAGCAGCGCACTCATCTCCCGGCGGTGCACGTCGCTGAACTCGACCACCGCGGTGATGTAGGTGCGCAGCCGCCCGGAGGCCGTGGTCTCGGCGTGCAGCCGGCGCCCCACCTCCCTGCCGAGCGCGCCCACCACCTCCTCGACGCAGGCGCCGATCAGCGCCTCCTTGGAGGCGAAGTGGTAGGAGATCAGCCGGGTGCTGGAGAGCCCGGCGTGGGCGGCGATGCGGGCGAAGCTGGCCTCGGCGTAGCCGGCCTCGGCGATCACCTCCAGCGTCGCCGCCACGACCTGCGCCCGACGGGCCGCCGCCGCGGGGGAGGGTCCCGCCCCGGCTGTTACCTGCATGAGTAAGAGGCTAGCCCGGCGCGCCGGGACGCGCCAGACCCCCGACCGTCCGGCCGGGGGTCTGGCGCGCGGTGGTCCGGGGGTCAGCCGGCCAGGTAGCCGACCACGTCGGCGACCAGGTGAGTCTGCGCCGTGGAGCTCAGCGTGACCCGGCCGTCCGCGCCGACGGGCAGGATCACCCGGTTGGCGATGGAGCGGCCCGGCACCAGCGCGAGGTCGGACGCGGTGGTCTTCGCCGTGCCGGTCGGTCGGACGCTGACGAACCCGGCCTTCGTGGACTGGGTGGCCGTCACGTTCAGCACGACCGCGGTCACGCCGTCGGTCGGGACGCCCTCGCGCCCGGTCACCTGCACCTCGACCTGGCCGCCGGCGGCCACGGCAGCCGTCGCGGCTCCGGTGCCGTCCCGGGTGTCGAGCAGCCGGGCCGGGGTCAGACCGGTCAGGTCCGAGCTGGTGGGGAACCAGCCCTGCACGTCGGCGACCAGGTGGGTGCCGGCGGACACGTAGAGGCTGACCCGGCCGCTGGTGCCGACCTTGACGACGACCCCGTTGGCCGTCGACCGGGAGGGGACGAAGTTGAGCGAGGATGCGTCCGGGCGGGCGACGCCGGCCGGGTAGGCCGTCAGGTAGCCGCTGCCCGTGGGCCCGGTGGAGGTCAGGTTCAGCACGACCGAGCCGACCCCGGAGGCCGGGACCCCGCCGCGGCCGGTGACCTGCAGGTCGACCTTGCGGGTCGCACCGACCAGCGCCTTGGGGGCGCCGGTGCCCGTGCGGGTGTCGAGCAGCCGGGCCGGGGTGAGCCCGGTGTAGCGGGACCCGGTCGGGAACCAGCCCTGCACGTCGACCAGGACGTCGGTGGCGGCGGAGCCGTAGAGGCGGACCTTCCCGTTGGTGCCGACCTTCACGACGACGCTGTTGGCCATCGCGGTGCCGGTGCTGAAGTTGAGCGTGGACGCGGTGGTGCGGGTCGTGCCCGACGGGTAGGCGGTCAGGTAGCCGGCGGCCTTGGCCCCGACGGCGGTCAGGTTCAGCACCACGGCGTCCACACCCTCGGCCGGGACGCCGCCGCGGCCGGCGACGGTGACGTCGAGGGTGCCCTGCGCCGCGACCGGCGCGTCCGGGGCGCCGGTGCCGGTCCGGGTGTCGACGAGCCGGGTGGCCGTCACGGGACGGTAGTCGGGAGCGTCGGTGCTGCCGCCGCCGGACCCCGTGCCGCCGCCGGACCCCGTGCCGCCGCCGGGCTGGTCACCGGTGGTCGGCAGCCGCAGGTCGGCGACGACCATGTTGTGGTCCGAGGGCCGCGTGCTGTCGGTCACCTCCATGACGTTCTCCCAGGCGACGGCGCCCGTGATGCCCTTCGCCATCAGGACGTCGAGGCGCGAGCCGAAGCCCGTGCCGGGGTCGGCCATGGTGGTCTTGAAGTCGTTCATGGTCGTGTAGCGCAGGTTGGTCGTCCTGGCCGCGGCGGCGGTGTCGTAGAAGCCCTTGCTGACGAGCACGTCGTGCGCGGTGTAGCCGACCTTGTTGTTCTGCCAGGTGTTGATGTCGCTGCCGAGCACGACCGGCAGGCCGGTGCTGTTCTGGCGGGCGACGCCGTCGACGGCGGCGGCCATCTGCGCGGCGCGGAGCTGGTCGTAGGTGCGCTCGACGGCCACGTCGGTGGAGTGCCGCGCGTCGAGGTGGACCGAGACGAAGTAGAACCGCTCCCCGGTGGCCTTGTCGGCGAAGAGGGAGTAGACCGCCTTGCGCCGGTCGGAGTCGCTGTCGCCGGTGGGGCGGATCGGCAGCGCGATGGTGCACACGTCGTTCCAGGCGCTGGTGCCGGTCTTGTCGGCGCAGTCGCTGAGCATCGTGTACTGGTCGCTGTCGTAGAGGATGCGCATGCCCTGGGTGCTGGCCTCGGTCCCCGCCTTGACATAGGGGGTGGTCTGGATGAGCTTGTACCGCTCGCCGCCCTGGTTCTTCAGCTCGGTGAGGAGGCTGTCCGTCTGGCGCGGGCGTCCTCCGGTCGAGCCGGCCACCCCGTCGGCCCGCCCCGGGCCGAGCTCCTGCAGGGCGACGAGGCCCAGGCGGTGGTCGAGGATCTGCTTGCTGACCTCTGGCACCCGCTCCATCCAGGTCTGCGGGTCGGTGGTGGCGCGCGCGGTGCGGACGTTGAACTGGCCGACCCGCAACGGGGTCCCGGTGGCGGCCGGCACGGCCGGCGCCACACCGACCGTCTGCAGGTAGGGGTGGTCGCGCAGCGCCTCACCCGACGAGGTCGCGTTGACGGCGCGGAGCCGGAAGTAGAGGTGGTTGGCGGAGCCGACCGGGGCGCCCGCGGCCGCCGTCTGCGCCGCGCTCAGGGTGAGGCTGCGGGCGCCCGCCGGGGCGGTGAACACCTTCCAGCCCCGGGCGTGGACCGGCATCGACGGGTCGGTGCGGCTGAAGCTGGTCAGGCCCGTCTCGACCTCGTAGCGGGTGGTGCTCGTCCCGTCGTGCACCCAGCTGATGGTCACCTCGCCCGGGTTGGGACCGGGCTTGGAGGTGACCGACGCGAACGAGGCGGGCCGCGCCACCGCGGCGACGGCCGTGCTGACCTGGAGCGGGGCGGCCAGGGCGCCGGCGCCGAGGGCCAGGACGACGGCGGTGAGGGTTCCGACGGGCTTGCGCATCATGCGGGGGGACTCCTGGGCGGGCCGCGAGGGCACCGGACGGCGTGACGCGGGCGTGCGTCAGCGCGGGAGGGCGGGGGTGGTGGTGCGGGGAGGGCGCGCGGCAGAGCCGGGCGGCGGGCCGGAGCCCGCGGTCAGCGGGCTAGCGGGTCAGCGGGTCGGGATCGCGACCCGACGCCGGGCGGCCGGGCAGCGGGTCGTCCGGGGTCGCGACGGCCACCGGGGAGGGGCGGCGGCGTGGGCCCGTGGGGGGCATGAGATCTCCTGGATGGGTCGTCGACTGCCCCCGAGCAGCACCTGGTGAGAACCATCCTCCCGCGCGCACACCACGGCGGGCAGGGGACAAAGCACCCAGCGGCCCAGCCTTTGGTCCCGTGACCGGCGGGTCCTCCGCCCCGGGTCGTCGACGGGTGGGGCCGGGCGGGCGGCGCCAGGCGGGGCGGTCCGCCCCTCAGGCCGAGGCGCCGGTGTAGCGGCGCAGGGCCACCAGCCAGAAGGCCCGGGAGGCCAGCAGGAACCCGGCTGCGACGGCCACGGACAGCAGGGCGCCCCGGACGGTGAGCTGACCGGTCAGGGCCTGGGCGGGCACCGTCACGGCGAAGGCGATCGGCACCACGAAGGTGAGCACCGGCCGCATCCAGGCCGGGAAGATGGGCACGGGCCAGCGGCCGGCGTTGCCGAACAGGGCCTGGAAGACCACGAGGATGTTGTCGAGCTTGACGAACCAGAACGCCAGCGTGGACAGCAGCAGCAGGAAGCAGTAGACGGTGGTGAAGCCGGCCGCCAGCGTGACGAGGAACAGGGCCACGGACCCGGCGTCGAGGGTCAGGCCGGTGCGGGACACCCCGTAGGCCACCACCCCGACCCCGACGACGACGTCGGTCGCCGCCTGCGGTGCCACCACCTGCGAGCTGGCCAGCAGCTGGGAGTCGGCCGGCTTGGTGAGCAGGAAGTCGAAGGTGCCGAGCCGGATCCCCTCCATCAGGGCCTCCATCGAGGGCCGGATGACGAGCCCCACCAGCCCGCTGATGAAGAAGTGGACCCCGATCAGCACGAGCAGGTCGTCGGCCGTCCAGCCGCGCAGGTCGGCGGTGTTGCTGAAGATCACCGAGAGCCCGAGGACCTGGGTCACCAGGCTGACCGCGGCGTTGACGAGGGCGATGACGAAGTCCGAGCGGTACTGGACGATGTTCAGCAGCCCCACGGTCAAGAACGCGCGCAGCACGCGGAGGGAGTGCACCTCAGGCCCCGACCGCGCTGTAGCGACGGGTGGCCCGGCTCCACAGCACCCGGAGCACCACCAGCGCGACCACGATCCAGGCCAGCTGGGCGCCGTAGCCGACCAGCAGCTCCCCGCCGGTCCGCCGGCCCAGCAGGACCTCGACGGGGTGGGCGAGCGTCCAGGGGAACGGCGTCCACGCGGCCACCGCCTGCATCCAGCCGGGCAGCACGGACAGCGGCGCGAACTGGCCGCCGAGGAAGGTGAACAGGGAGAAGAAGACGGCGTTCAGGGCCGAGACCTTGGTCAGCCAGAAGGCGGACAGGGCGACGCACCACTCGACGACGAAGCGCAGCACCATGGCCAGCAGCACCGCGGGCAGGAACGCGAGGACCGTCGCCGGTGTCGTCCCGGTGAGGTCGGCGTCGAAGACGACGGCCAGCAGCACGGCCGCCGGCACGATGCCCACCAGCCCGACGAGCTTGTAGCTGACGTTCTCGCAGACGTCGTTGTGGATCGGGTGCACGGGCCGCAGCAGCAGCGGGGAGAACGCCCCGGTCCGGATGCGGTACTCGAACTCCCACATGTGCCAGATGAAGGTCAGGTGGTCGACGACCATCATCACCAGGAAGTAGGCGACGAACTGGTCGGCGGTGTAGCCGCCGGTGCTGCCCGAGCCGGCCACGGTGCGCCAGACCACGATGAAGACCAGCGGGTGGATGACGCTGGTCACGACCCAGATCGCCACCGCGCCCCGGTAGGCCAGGTTGTTGGCCAGCGCCGACGCGAACTGACGGCGGTAGTACAGCCCGAGCGCGGCCGGGGAGAACCCGGGGGCCGGCTGCGGTGCTGCCGTCCCGGGCCGGTCGACCTCCCGGACGGGAAACCGCTCAGCGTCCGTCACGGCCGGCCTCCTCCGCGGGCTCCTCGGCCGGGGTGGCGAAGACCTCCTCGATGACGCCCTCGATCGGGGGGTCCTCGATGGTCAGGTCGACCACGGGCAGCGCGGCGAGCAGCCGGCCGGCCGCCGTCGGGGTGTGGGCGCGGGGGACCTGCACGGTGACGCTGGTGGGCGTGCGGCCGGTGACGGTGCCCTCGACCAGCGCCGCGAGCTGCGCGTCGCCGATGGTGCTGCCCTCCTCGAGCGCGACGGTGATCACCTTGTGCGCCGCGAAGCGGTCGACCAGGGCGGAGAGCTCGCCGTCGAACAGCAGGCTGCCGCGGTGGATGACCACCACCCGCCGGCACAGCGCCTCGACGTCGGCCATGTAGTGGCTGGTCAGCATCACGCAGGCGCCGGTGCGCTGGTTGTACTCGGCGATGAAGGAGCGGATCCGGCGCTGCATAGCCACGTCGAGGCCGATCGTCGGCTCGTCCAGGAACAGCACGGCGGGGTAGTGCAGCAGGGAGCCGGCGATCTCGCACTTCATCCGCTCCCCGAGGCTGAGGTTGCGGACCGGCTTGCGGAGCAGGTCGCCCAGCTCCAACAGCTCGGTCAGCTCGGCCAGCCGGCGGCTGAAGTCGGCCGGCGCGATCCGGAAGATGGCCTGGTAGAGCCGGTAGGAGTCCAGCACGGGGATGTCCCACTGCAGCTGGTTGCGGTTGCCCATCACCAGCGCCATCCGGCCGAGGTAGCCGCGGTCCCGGAGCCACGGGGTGTGCCCGAGGACCGCGGCGGTGCCCGTCGTGGGGTGCAGCAGGCCGGCGAGCATCTTGAGCGTGGTCGTCTTGCCGGCGCCGTTCGGGCCGAGGAAGCCGACCACCTCGCCCCGGTCCACCGCGAAGCTGACCCCCGCCACCGCCCGGACCTGCCGGGTGCGGCGGCGGACTAGGGAGGTGAGCGCCGCCCTGACCCCGCCGTCGCGCTCGGGCACGACGTAGGTCTTGCCCAGGTCCTGGACCTCGATGTCCGCCATCCGCGGGCGTCCCTCCTTCTGCCGGCTCCCGATCCTGCCGGACGGTCCTCGCCGCGGCGACCTCATTCCGCCGGGTCGCGCCGTCCCGCCCATCCTGGCGGCCGGGTCTGACAGTTCTGAGGGTCTGACCGTTCTGAGGGTCCGGCACGTCCGGGCGGGCGCCGGCTGTCTGCGCCCGGCTCTATCGTTCCCGCGTGGACATCGCCCTGGCCGGAGCCGACGACGGGGTCGCCCTCGCCGTGCTCGACGCCGCGGGCCGCCCCGGGGTCGTCGAGCGGCTGCGGGGCCCGGCGTTCCCGGCCCGGGTCGCCGAGCTCGAACGGGCCGGCCCGCGCTGGGTCTGGGCCGACACGGCCGTGCTGCACCCGCCGCTGCTCGAGGCGGGGGTGTCCGTCGGCCGCGCGCAGGACCTGCGGCTGGCCCACGCCGTGCTGGTGCGCTCCCGCTCCCTGGCCCGGCCGCTGCCCGACGACGACCGGTGGCGGCCCGCCGACCCCGACCTCGCGGGGAGCGGGGAGCCCAGCCTGCTCGACCTCCCCGCCGACGGCCGGACGCCGGACCTGGCCGAGGTCGTGGCCGAGCACCGGCGGCAGCAGGACGCCGTCGCGGCCTCGACCCGGCCCGACCGGCTGCGGCTGCTGCTGGCCGCCGAGTCAGCCGGTGCGCTCGTGGCGGCGGAGCTGACGGCCGTGGGGCTGCCGTTCGACGAGGCGGTCCACACCGCGCTGCTCACCCGCCTGCTCGGTCCGCGGCCGCTGCCCGGCGGGCGGCCGGCGCGGCTGGAGGCGCTCGCGGCGGAGGTGCGCACCCTGCTGGCGGCGCCGGGGCTCAACCCCGACTCGGCCCCGGACCTCCTGCGCGCGCTGCACACCCAGGGCCTCACCGTCGACACCACCCGGCAGTGGGAGCTGGAGCGGCTCGACCACCCCGTCGTCGCCCCGCTGCTGGAGTACAAGAAGCTGGCCCGGCTGCTCAGCGCCAACGGCTGGGCCTGGCTGCAGGCGTGGGTCCGCGGCGGCCGGTTCCGGCCCGAGTACCTGCCCGCGGGCGTCGTCACCGGACGCTGGGCTGCCCGGGGCGGCGGCGCGCTGCAGCTGCCCAAGCAGGTCCGCGCGGCCGTCGTCGCGGCACCCGACCGCCGGCTGGTGGTGGCCGACGCGGCCCAGCTGGAGCCACGGGTGCTGGCGGCCATGGCCCGCGACGAGGCGATGGCCCGTGCCAGCCGGGCCGGCGACCTCTACCAGGCGCTGGTCGACGACGGCGTGGTCGACACCCGGGCGCACGCGAAGGTGGCCATGCTCGGCGCCCTCTACGGCGCGACCTCGGGGGAGGCGGGTCACCTGATGCCGCGGCTGCTGCGCAGCTACCCACGGGCGACCGGTTGGGTGGAGGAGGCCGCACGGGCCGGCGAGCGCGGCGAGGTGGTGACCACCTGGCTGGGCCGCAGCTCCCCGGCGCCGCCGGAGTCGTGGCACCGCGTGCAGCAGCTCGCCAGCCTGCCGGAGGCCACGGCGACCGACCAGCGGCGGGCCCGCAGCCAGGCCCGCGACTGGGGCCGTTTCACCCGCAACTTCGTCGTGCAGGGCACGGCGGCCGAGTGGGCGCTGTGCTGGCTCGCCGACCTGCGTCGACGGCTCCGCGACCTCGGCGAGGTGGGCGGCGTGCGCCCGGCCCTGGTCTACTTCCTGCACGACGAGGTGATCGTCGAGACCCCGGCCGCGCTCGCCGAGCCGGTCGCCGAGGCGGTCCGGGCCGCCGCCCGGCGGGCCGGTGAGCTGCTGTTCGGGACGTTCCCCGTCGAGTTCGCCCTCGACGTCGCGTGCGTCCAGAGCTACGCGGAGGCGGCGTGAGCGGCTCGGGACGGGTCGGCGACGAGGGTCCCTACCTGCTGCTGGGTGCCGACCGCCGACCGGTCCGCAGCCGCAGCCCGGGCACCCTCGGCGGCCACCGCCGGACCCGCGTCTACGGCCGGCTGGACTGCCCGTCGGCCCTGCGGGCGCTCGCGGCGGGCGGCTACGTCGCCTCCTGGGTGTTCTTCGCCGACGAGCAGACCGCCCGCGCGGCGGGCTTCCGGCCGTGCGCCGTCTGCCTGCCGGGGCCCTACCGGCGGTGGAGGGCCCAGCTCACCGACAAGCCGTGGGGGAGGTCGGAGTAGACGACGAGGTCGTCCACGGCTCGTGCGGATCGACGGCGGCGCGCGTCCGCACGCCCAGCCGGTCCAGGTGGGCGGCCAGCCGGACCGGGTCCTGCGCCCGGTCCGCCAGGGCGACGTAGCCGTCCGGGCGGACCAGGTAGGCGGCGTCGCGGCGCAGCCCGACGGCCCGAGCCGCCGGCGACCACGGCCAGCGGTGGACGGCCAGGCCGCGGTCGCGAGCCGCGGCGGCCAGCCCCGGCTGCACGTCGCCGTGCACGTGCACCTGCCAGTCCAGCGACGCCAGCGGCGCGTGCGTGTCCTGCCCGCCGCCGAGGTCGACGAAAGGCAGCCGGTCGCCGCCGCGCACCCGGCCGGCACGCCCGGCGCTGAGCGGGCCGGCCCGGTAGTGCAGCCGGATCTGCCCGACGCCGGCCCCGGCGGCCCGGCGGCCGGCACGGGTGCGCAGCAGGGCGGGCAGCAGCCCGCGGAACAGCAGGTGACGCGCCAGCCGGGCCCGGCGACCGGAGCCCGTCACCAGGTCGAACACCCGGTCGGTGGTGGCGACCAGCGCCCGCGCGACGGGCAGCCGCTCCTGCTCGTAGGTGTCCAGCAGCGCGGGTGCCGCACGCCCCTGCAGCACCGCCGCGAGCTTCCAGCCCAGGTTGACGGCGTCGCCGACGCCGGTGTTCATGCCCTGGCCGCCGAGCGGGCTGTGCACGTGCCCGGCGTCGCCCAGCAGGAACACCGGACCGGTCCGCAGGTGGTCGGCCACCCGGTGGGTGACGCCGTAGGTCGAGAACCAGTGCACGGCGTCGACCCGCGTACCCGTCGTGCCCTCGGCCAGGTCGCGGATGTCCTCGAAGCCGACGTCCTCGCCCGGGCCTGCGTCCGGCCCGCCGAGACCGAGCGGGAGGAGGCCGACGAAGCGGGAGGTGCCGTCGGGCCGGGCGGGGACGACCAGGAGGAAGTCGTCGCGGCCGAGGCAGAAGCTGAAGGCGCCCTGCGCGGGCGGGGCGGCGGCCGCACCCGTCGCGGTGACGTCGGCGACGACGTAGCGCCGGTCCGAGGTGGTGCCGCGGTAGGGCGTCCCGAGCAGCTCCCGCACCGTGCTGCGCGCGCCGTCGCAGCCCGCCAGGTAGGCGGCCGCCACCTGCTCGCACCGGCCGTCGACCGTCCGCAGGCGTGCCGTCACCCCGGTGCCGGTGGCGCGGACGTCCTCGCAGGTCGTGCCGAACTCGACCCCGAGCCCGGTGGACCGCAGCTCCTCGACCAGCAGCTCCTCGTGGGTGTCCTGGGGGCAGCAGAGGATGTAGGGGTAGGGGCTCAGCCCGGACCCGGCGTCGCTCACGTCCCGCACGGCCAGCACCCGGCGGCCCCGCTGCACCCGGACCTGGCGGACCCGGACCCCGGCGTCGACGAGCCGGCCGGCGACCCCGAGGGTGCGGTACAGCTCGAGGGTCCGGGCCTGCACGTCGAGCGCCCGGGACTCCCCGGCCGGGCCGGGCCGCCGGTCGACCACCCGCACGGCCACCCCCGCCCGGACCAGCGCCAGGGCCAGCGCGAGGCCGGTCGGTCCGGCACCGACGACGAGCACGTCGGGGCTCACGTCCGGCCGCCCGCCGCGGCGGCACCCGCACCTCCTGCGCCGTCACCGACGGGGTGCGTGGCGTCGAGGACGTGGCACTCCGGGCCTGGTGGGTCGCGTTGCTGGTGGCGCTCGCCGCCGGGCTGCTGCCCGTCGTCACGGACCCGACGACGGCCGCCCTGCTCGGCGTCGCCGTGGCCCTGCTCTGCGGGGCCGCCGCCGTCGTGCCGGCCGCACCGGCCCCGGCCCTGGGCCTCGTCCGGGTGGCGGCCCCCGGCACACGCGCGCGGCGGGGGACCTTCCCGCAGCAGACCCGGCCGGGCGTGCCCGGCCGCACCCGCTCCCGGGCCCCGGGCTGCGGACGCTGAACTCCCGTTCACCGTCCGCACCGTCCTGGAAGGCCTCCTACCCATGCTCGACCTCTTCTCCGTGCCCGTCTCTGCCCTGATGAAGCTCCTGCACGACCTGCTCGGCCTGGCCGTCGACCCCGGCTCCGGCGCCGCCTGGGCCGGCACCGTCGTGCTGCTCGTGGTCTGCGTCCGCCTCCTGCTGCTGGGTCCGGCCCGGCAGCAGCTCGCCGCCGGCCGGCGCTCGGCAGCCCTGCGCCCGCGGCTGGCCGCGCTCCGCGTGCAGCATGCCGACGATCCCGCGGCGCATCGCGAGGCGGTCCGCCGCCTCCAGGCCACCGAGGGACCCGGCCTCGCCGGCGGCCTGCCGCTGCTCGTCCAGCTGCCCGTCCTGCTCGGGCTGTACCGCCTGCTGGCCGGCTTCACGCTGGCCGGTGCCCCCGGCGGCAACGGGGTCTTCGGGCCGGCCGAGGTCCGCCCGTTCGCCACCGCGACGCTGGGCGGGTGCCGCTGTCCGCCGCGGTCCACACCCCCGCGGCGACCCTGGCCCAGCTGGCGCCGGGCCTGGACCGGGGCGCCGTGCTGGGCGTGCTGGTCCCCCTGCTCCTGGTCGCGGCCGCCGCCGCCTTCCTGGGGGCCCGGCACGCCCGGCAGCAGCAGGCCGCGCAGGCCGCCGCCGGCGACCCGCTGTCGGTGGCGCTCCGCTCGGCCGGCGGCGCGATGGTCGTGGCTCGCCCCGGCCTCGGTGCTGCTCGGCGGTCTGCTCGCACCCGTGCCCCTGGCCCTGGTCCTGTACGTCAACGGCACTGGACCATGTTCCCCGTCCTCGCTCCGCTCGGACGCGGTGATGGGTGTGCCGGCTCGTCCACGCGGTGGTGCTGTCGCGGATCAGGAGAGCTTGCGGTCGGCGCGGTCGAGGACGGTCTTGCGGTCGTCGTGGGTCTGCTCGTAGGCCTGCACCGCCTCGACCTCCGCGTCGTCCTCGAGGCCGGCGACGACGCGGACCGCCTCCCGGGCGGTCAGGTCGTCGTACCCCTCGACCGGCGGCTCGTCGCCGTCGTCGTGGTGCCGGCGGGCGTCCCGGCCGGCCGCGGCGGCAGCGTCGGTGTTGGGCACGAACTGCTCACCACGGGCGCTGCCCGCGGCCTTCTCCGCGTCGGTGGCCTTCTTCTCCTCCTCCGACAGCTGCTCCCAGGCCTTCTCGGGCAGGTAGCGCCGGGAGGCGCCGCCCCGCTCGTCGTCGTCCCCGGTGCGGGCGTCGGCGGAACCGTCCGCGGTCTGCCAGCGCTCGTCGCTCCACTCCGCGAGGTGCTGCTGGGTCTCGTCCTTCTCGCCCCGGTAGCCGCCGCCCGCCTTCTCGTACTCCGCGGCGAGCAGCTGGGCCTTCCGGGCGCTCCACTGGCCGGGCTTGCCGCCCTTGTCGCCGGCCACGACCTCGTCCTTCAGCCGGAGCCGCAGCTGCGGGTCCGTGTACTTCTCGTCCCAGGCCGCCGGGTACTCAGGTGGTGTCATGCCCCTTGTCTACCCGGTGGGTCGCGGACGGCGCCGTCGGCCGGCCGGGCCGGGGCGGGGCCCGCGACTACCGTCGGGGCATGGACGCCGCGGAGGTCGGCCGCCGCAAGCGCCGCTGCAGCCGTGCGGTCATCGCGGGCTGCTCGCTGATGGCCGTCGCCCTGGTGCTGAGCGCCCACGAGGTCGGTCCGCCGATCGCGACGACCGTGGGCGCGGTGGTCGGGTTCCTGCTGCTGCTCTACGGGGTCCACGTGGGCTGGCTGGTCTTCTACGACCGCGACGACGACGGTCCGCCCAGCTGAGCCGCTTCGGCGCCCAGCCCGAGGCAGCGCTGGAGGCCGAGCTGCGCATCGAGCCGACCACTCGACAAACCGCGAGGGCGGTGACGCGAGGAGATCTGTGGATGACCCGCGCTCCTGCACCCTGACGGTGGTCCTGCACCCCGGCGAGGGGGTGCAGGACCACCGTGAGGGTGCAGCGAGGTCAGGAGTCGACGGCGCTCCGCGTCCGCTCGAGGCCCATGTGGAGCCGTCGGCGTCTCCCGGGACGGGTCGGGAGGCTCAGCCGTGCTCGCGGAAGGCGTTCAGCCGGTAGCCGCGGCGGACGACGGTGCTGATCAGCCCGGGCACGTCGAGGCTCCGGCGGAGCCGGCTCATCGCCACCTCGAGGGCGTGGTCGTCGAGCACCTCGGGGAGCGCGTCGATCAGCTCGGTCCGGGACACCACGGTCTCCGAGCGGGCCAGCGTCTTGAACAGCGCGAGGGCGTTCGGGCCGAGCGCGACCGCGCGGCCGTCGACGCTGACCTGCCGGCCGCGCACCTCCACGAGCACGCCGCCGCTGCGGTACCGCTCCACCCGGTGCCCGCCGAGCTGCTCGCAGACCAGCCGGATCAGGGCGCCGAGGCGGTGCCGCTCGGGGACGACGGGCTCGATCCCGGCCGAGCGCAGCGGCGCGGCGGTCACCGGGCCGACCGCCGCGGCCAGCACCTCACCCGACAGCGCCCGCACCAGGGCGGTGCGCAGCCCCAGCGCCTCGGCCGTCTCCAGCGTCGCGACGGCCCCGGGGGCACTGGTGAAGACGACGGCGTCCAGCTGGCCGCGCGCCGCGGACTCGATGAGCCGGGGGAGCCGGTCGGTGGCCGGAGGCTGCACCCAACGGTAGGGGGTCACGGTGAGGACGTCGGCGCTCAGCTCGCGCAGCCGGGCCAGCTGCACCTCGTCGGTGTAGCCGTGCAGCTGGATCGCCACCCGGCGCCCCGTCAGGTCGCGGTCGGCGACCACGTCGACCAGCGAGGCGGTCGTGTCCAGGTCGGTCGCCTGCGCGTCCTCCAGGCCCGCCGCCCGGACCGCCCCGACCGCCTTGGGGCCGCGGGCGAAGATCTGCGCCTGCTCGAGGACGTCGGTGAGCTCGGCCCCCAGGCCCGCGGCGTCCGCCACCTCGAACCAGCGCCGCATCCCGTAGCCGGTGGTCACCAGCACGACCTCCGGCCGGTGCCGGATCAGCTCCCGCGTCTCCGCCAGCAGCGTGGCGTCCTGGTCGTTGTTGGCGATCTTCAGCGCCGGCGCGTGCACGACCTGCGCGCCGCGGCGCTCCAGCGCGGTGATCAGGTCCTGCGAGCGCCGGTCGGAGGTGACCCCGATCCGGAACCCGCTCAGCTGGTCGACCCGTCCTGCCGGCCCTGCCGCCCCCGAGGTCCCCGTCACCGCTCGCGCACCCCGGCCGGGGCCACCGCGTCGAGCGCGGCCAGCAGCTCACCGGTCCGGCCGGCCGCCGGGGCAACGTCGACGACCGCTCCGATGACGACCACCGCCGGCGAGCCCAGGTCCAGCCGCCGCACCTCCGCGGGCAGCCGCCCGACCGTGGTGAACGTGCTGCGCTGGGAGGCGGAGAAACCCCGCTCGACGACGGCGGCCGGCACCGCGGGATCCAGGCCGGCCGCGCACAGCCCGGCGACGATCTGCTCCAGGTTGGCGATCCCCATCAGCACCACCACCGTGCCGCCCAGCCGGACCAGGGCGGCGAGCTCCTCGGCCGCCGGCGGCACGTGGCCGGAGATCACGGTGAAGGCGTGGCTGAGCCCGCGGTGGGTGACCGGGATGCCGCTCGCCGCCGGGACGGCCAGGGCACTGGAGAGGCCGGGCACGAGACGGACCGGCACCCCCGCCTCGATGCAGGCCAGCATCTCCTCACCACCCCGGCCGAAGACGAAGGCGTCGCCGCCCTTGAGGCGGACCACCGACTGCCCGGCCCGGGCGCGGGCCACCAGCTGCACCTCGATCGAGTGCTGGCTGACCGGGTGGTGGTAGGGGCGCTTGCCGACGTCCACGAGCTCGGCGCCGGGGGCGAGGGCGGGCAGGTCGTCGGTCGGGGCGAGGCGGTCGTACAGCACGGCGTCGGCCTCGGCCAGCGCCTGCACCGCCTCGAGCGTGAGCAGCCGGGTGCTGCCCGGGCCGCCGCCCACCAGCGTCACCCGGCCGCCGGCGAGCGCCGGCGTCTCGTGCTGGACGAGGAGGCGCAGGTGGCCGGCCAGCGCCGTGACCCGCTCGGCCAGCTCGGGGACGACGTCGACGACGACCACCGACCACGCCGGCCCCACCAGCCGCAGCAGGCCGCGGGCGTCGTCGGGCTCCGGCTGCGGGACGACGCGCACGCCGTCCGACCGGGGCGTCGGGGCCGGCAGCAGCCCGGGCACCGCCACGGTGACGCGGGCCCCGGCCGCCGTCCAGCGGCGCACCACCCGCCGGCTCCCGGCGAGGGTCCCGAAGACCACGACCTTGCGCCCGCTGACGTCGACGTCGATCTGCATGCCCGGACCTGCCCTCCTGGGAACGTGGCCGCCCCCGGGGCTCGGCCGCCCCGGACGCCCCCGGCGCCGGTCAGCACCCTAGGCAGGCCCGGTTACTCCCACGTTTCCCTCGAGTAACACGGGGTGCTCGTCTGTCCTCGCTGCGGTGGTCGTCCGTCCTCGCCCCGTCCGGACGCGCTCTCCGCCACGACCGCCGAGAGCGGCGGTGGTCCGGTCGCGGTCCAGGGCCCTCTACTCATCACCTCACTGACCGGGTCGCGAGATGTGAGAGAACGGTGAAGCGGCCGTAACGTCGCGCGCCCCTGGGCTTAACAGCGGTTGCGCACGATGAGGTCGTGGCCTCCGCCCCGACCTCGACGCACTGCCCGTACTGCTCGCTGCAGTGCGGGATCTCAGTGGTGGCGGGGGACCGGCCGGCGACGCTGCAGCCGCAGCCGGACTTCCCCACCAATCTCGGCGGGCTGTGCTCGAAGGGGTGGAACGCCGCCGGACTGCTCGACCACCCGCAGCGGCTGCTGAGCCCGCTGGTCCGCACCGTGCCGGGGGACCGGACCAGCCCGTTCCGGGCGGCGGGCTGGGACGAGGCGCTGGACCTCGTCGCCGCCGAGCTCGTCCGGCTGCAGGCCGCGCACGGGCGGGACGCCGTCGGCTGCTTCGGCGGCGGCGGGCTGACCAACGAGAAGGCCTACACCTTCGGCAAGTTCGCCCGGGTCGCGCTGGGCACCGCGATGATCGACTACAACGGCCGCTTCTGCATGTCCTCGGCGGCCACGGCCTCCAACCGGGCCTTCGGGCTCGACCGCGGGCTGCCCTTCCCGCTCGCGGACGTCGCCCGGGCGCAGGCCGTGCTGCTGGTGGGCTCCAACCCGGCCGCCACCATGCCGCCCGCCATGCAGTTCTTCGACGCCGGCCGCGCTGCCGGGGCCACCCACGTCGTCGTCGACCCACGGGCCACCGCGACGGCCCGCGGCGCCTCGCTGCACCTCGCGCCGCTGCCCGGCACCGACCTCGCCCTGGCCAACGGGCTCCTGCACCTGGCGGTCAAGGACGGCCTGGTCGACGAGGAGTACGTCGCGACGCGGACCACCGGCTTCGCGGCGGTCCGGGCCGGCGTCAGCGCGTCCTGGCCCGACCGGGTGGAGCGGATCACCGGCGTGCCCGTCGCCGACCTGCGCCGGACGGTGCACGCGCTGGCCGAGGCCCCGACCGCGATGGTGCTGACCGCGCGCGGGGCCGAGCAGCACAGCAGCGGCACCGACACCGCCCAGGCCTGGATCAACCTCGCCCTCGCCCTCGGGCTGCCCGGCCGGCCGTTCTCGGGCTACGGCACGATCACCGGCCAGGGCAACGGCCAGGGCGGGCGGGAGCACGGCCAGAAGGCCGACCAGCTGCCCGGGTACCGCAAGCTGGCCGACCCGGCTGACCGCGCGCACGTGGCCGCGGTGTGGGGCGTCGACCCCGACGAGCTGCCCCAGCCCGGGCTCTCGGCCTTCGAGATGCTCGACCGCCTCGGCACCCCCGGCGGTGTCCGGGCCCTGCTGGTGCTCGCGTCGAACCTGGTGGTCTCCGCCCCCGACGTGAACCGGGTCCGCGACCGGCTGGCCGCCCTCGACCTGCTGGTCGTCTCCGACATCTTCCTGTCCGAGACCGCCGAGCTGGCCGACGTCGTCTTCCCCACGGCCCAGTGGGCGGAGGAGGAGGGCACCATGACCAACCTCGAGGGCCGGGTCATCCGTCGCCGGCAGGCGCTGCGCCCGCCCGTCGGGGTGCACGACGACCTCCACCTGATGAAGGAGCTGGCGGAGCGGCTCGGCCGCGGGCAGCACTTCTCCACCGAGCCGCGCGAGGTCTTCGACGAGCTCCGACGCGCCAGCGCCGGCGGGCTCGCCGACTACTCCGGCATCAGCTACGAGCGCGTCGACGCCGAGCAGGGCGTCTTCTGGCCCTGCCCCGCGACGCCGGACGGCCAGCCCGACCACCCGGGCAGTCCCCGGCTCTTCGCCGACCGCTTCCCCACGCCCGACGGCCGGGCCCGCTTCGTGCGCGTCGAATACCGGGCCCCCGACGAGAGCCCCGACGCCGCCTTCCCGCACGTGCTGACCACCGGCCGGCTGATGGCGCACTACCAGAGCGGCACCCAGACCCGCCGGCACCCGGCGACCGCCCAGTCCGCCGTCGGTCCCGAGGTCCAGCTGCACCCGGACCTGGCCCGCACGCTGGGCATCGGCACGGCCGACGTGGTCCGGCTGACCACCCGCCGCGGGGCCGCCACCTTCCGCGCGAGCCTCAGCACCGACATCCGCCCCGACGTGGTCTTCGTCCCCTTCCACTGGGGCGGTGCCTCGGCTGCGAACGCCCTGACCAACCCCGCCCTGGACCCGCTGTCGAGGATGCCGGCCTTCAAGGCCTGCGCCGTCCGGGCCGAGCGGGTGGGCTCGCCCGACGACGACCACCTGCTGACCACGCCGCCGCCGCGCACGGTGCACGCCGCGCCCACCCAGCCGCTCGCCCCGAGCGGGAGGACGGCCTCCCGGACCTCCCCGACCACGACCACCGCCCGACGCCCCCAGCCCCGCCGACGTGAGGACCCCCCGATGATCAGCCAGAACCGTTTCCTGCAAGGGATCTTCCCGTTCGAGGGTGCCGGTCTCGACAAGCCGGTGCCGATCAGCCCCGAGCTCAGCCACGTCGTCCCCGACGGGGTGGTGAGCCAGGCCCTCTACTTCCGGGGCGGCAACTCCAGCGACGAGCTGGTGACCGTCGTGCTCATGCGGGACGGCGTCGCGATGCGCTACTTCCCGATGGGCGCGAGGGACGGCGTGCACGTCCCGCTCCGCGTGGTGGAGGACATCGAGGGCGGCTCCGTGGTCGAGCTGCGCCTGGTCGCCCCGCTCGGCGTCAGCGGCACCGTCGTCGTCGACCTCGGGCTGGTGGAGCACTGATGACGAGCACGGTGCACCGCCCGCTGACCCCGGGAGCCGCTCCCGGTGAGAAGCGGCGCCTCGTCGTGATCGGCAACGGCATGGCCGGGGCCCGCGCGGTGGAGGAGGTGCTGGCCCGAGGCGGCGCCGAGCTGTTCTCGATCACCATGTTCGGCGACGAGCCCTACGGCAACTACAACCGCATCATGCTCAGCCACGTGCTCTCCGGCGAGGAGGCCGAGGGCAGCATCTACCTCAACGCCCTGTCCTGGTACGAGGAGAACGCCATCACCCTGCACGCCGGGGTCCGGGTCACCCGGATCGACCGGCACGCGCACGTGGTGCTCTCCGACGACGGCCAGGTCACCCCCTACGACCAGCTGGTCATCGCCACCGGCAGCCGCTCGTTCATGCCGCCGATGGACGGCGCCTGGCTGGACCCCTCGACCGAGCCGGGACAGGCCCCGACGACCGGTGCGCCCGGCCGGCTGCTGCCCGGGATCTTCGCCTTCCGCACCATCGACGACACCCGCAGCATGGTCGAGCACGCCACCCACGACGACCACCACCGGGCCGTCGTCATCGGCGGGGGGCTGCTGGGCCTGGAGGCGGCCCGCGGGCTGCAGAGCCACGGCCTGGCCGTCGACGTCGTGCACTCCGGGCGCTGGCTGATGAACGCCCAGCTCGGCCGTGAGGGCGGCGAGGTGCTGCGCCGCAGCATGGCCGACCTCGGCATCGGCCTCGAGGTCAACAACCGGGTGGTCGCGGTGTGGGGGCCCGACCGGGTCCGCGGCGTCCGGCTGCGGGACGACTCGGAGATCGAGTGCGACCTGGTCGTCGTGGCCGCCGGCATCCGTCCCAACACCGACGTCGCCCTCACCAGCGGCTTCACCGTCGAGCGCGCGATCGTCGTCGACGACCAGCTGCGCACCGTCGACGACGACGACGTCTTCGCCGTGGGGGAGTGCGTCCAGCACCGCGGCCAGGTGTACGGGCTGGTGGCGCCGCTCTGGGAGCAGGCCGTGGTGCTCGCCGACGTGCTCACCGGGGCCGACCCCCACGCCGCCTACCTCGGTTCGCGGACCGCGACCAAGCTCAAGGTCGCCGGGGTCGAGGTCGCCTCGATGGGGCTGACCGAGCCCGAGCGCGACACCGACGAGCACATCGTCTTCTCCGAGCCGAAGCGCGGGGTGTTCAAGTCGGTCGTCATCCGCGACGGCAAGGTCGTCGGCGCCACCCTGCTCGGCGACAGCCGCAAGGTCGCCTTCCTCCAGCAGGCGTTCGACCGCGGCCTGCCGCTGCCCGAGGAGCGGGCCGGCCTGCTGTTCGACCTCGGCGGACCGGCCGAGGAGGTCGGCGTCGCCGAGCTGGCGGACGACGCCCAGGTCTGCAACTGCAACGGCGTCAGCAAGAAGACGATCACCGACTGCGTGGCCGGCGGCTGCAAGACCGTCTCCGGCGTGATGGACAAGACCCGCGCCGGCAAGGGCTGCGGGACCTGCAAGGGCCTGGTGGCCCAGCTGGTGGAGCACGCGGCCGGCGGCGCCGTCGAGGAGGACCCCGCCGCCAGCTACTACGTGCCGGGCATCCCGATGGCCAAGGCGCCGATGATGGAGATCATCCGGGAGCAGCGGTTGATGAGCCCGTCGGCCGTCTTCGCCGCCCTCGCCCCGGACGGCGCGGAGGACGCCAAGTCCAAGATGGGCCTGTCCTCGCTGCTCAAGATGATGTGGGGCGAGGAGTACGTCGAGGAGTCCGACGCCCGGTTCATCAACGACCGGGTGAACGCCAACATCCAGAAGGACGGCACCTTCTCCGTCGTCCCGCAGATGCGGGGCGGCGTCACCACCCCCGAGCAGCTCCGCCGGATCGCCGACGTCGCCGAGAAGTACCAGGTCCCGATGGTCAAGCTGACCGGCGGCCAGCGGATCGACCTGCTGGGCATCAAGAAGGAGGACCTGCCGGGCGTCTGGGCCGACCTCGACATGCCGTCCGGCTACGCGTACGGCAAGTCGTTCCGGACCGTCAAGACCTGCGTCGGCCAGGAGTTCTGCCGGTTCGGCACCGGCGACTCGACCAAGCTGGGCGTGGAGATCGAGACCCGCATGCAGGGCATGGAGTCCCCGGCCAAGATGAAGCTCGCCGTCTCGGGCTGCCCGCGCAACTGCGCGGAGTCGCTCTGCAAGGACGTCGGCATCGTGGCCATCGAGGGGGGCCGCTGGGAGCTCTACGTCGGCGGCGCCGCCGGGGCGCACATCCGCAAGGGCGACCTGCTCTGCACCGTCGACACCGCCGACGAGGCGCACCTGCTCACCGGCCGGTTCCTGCAGTACTACCGGGAGAGCGCCAACTGGCTGGAGCGCACCTACGCGTGGGTGCCGCGGGTGGGCATCGAGCACATCCGGTCGGTCGTCGTCGACGACTCCGAGGGCATCGCGGAGCGTCTCGACGCGGCCGTCCAGCTGCACGCCGACACCCACGTCGACCCGTGGACGCAGGGCCGGGAGCCGCTGACGCCGGGGCAGTTCCGCACGGCCCTGCCGCTGGAGGTGCTGCCCCGGGTGCCCGCCGGCCGCGCCGAGGAGCTGCTGGGGGGTGCCTGGTGAGCGCGGGCACGCTGACCCCCAGCACCCGCGAGCACCGGCTGGGCCCGGTCGCGCAGATCCCGGTCGGGGAGGGCCGGACCTTCGACGTCGACGGCGAGCAGGTCGCCGTCTTCCGGCTGCGGAGCGGCCGGCTGCACGCCCTCTCCGCCGTCTGCCCGCACCGCGGCGGGCCGATCGCCGACGGGCAGCTGGACGAGCAGGTCGTCCTCTGCCCGCTGCACCTGAACGCCTTCGAGCTGGCCACCGGCTGCTCGACCACCGGGGCCGAGCCGCTGCGCCGCTACGCCGTGCGGCTCGACGGCGACGAGCTGGTCGTGACGCCGTGAGCCCCCACCCCGACACCCCGACCCCCGTCCGGCAGGAGCCGCCCATGACCACCGTGAGAGACCTCGACCCGACCCTGACGGGGTCCCACCGCAAGATCGGCCGGCGCTGGATCGACGACTGGCGCCCCGAGGACCCCGACTTCTGGAACAGCACCGGCAAGGCCGTCGCCCGCCGCAACCTGGTCTTCTCGGTGGCCAGCGAGCACATCGGCTTCTCGGTCTGGAGCCTGTGGTCGGTCCTGGTGCTGTTCCTGGGCCCCGACTACGGGTTCGACCCCGCGCAGAAGTTCCTGCTCACCGCGCTGCCGACGCTGGTCGGCGCAGCGCTGCGGATCCCCTACACCTTCGCCGTGGGCACCTTCGGCGGCCGCAACTGGACCATCGTCTCGGCGCTGCTCCTGCTCGTGCCCTGCGTGCTGATCGCGATCTTCCTGCAGCCCGGCGTCTCGTTCGGCACCCTGCTGGTCATCTCCCTGTTCGCCGGGGTGGGCGGCGGGAACTTCGCCTCCTCGATGACCAACATCAACGCCTACTACCCGCTGCGGCTCAAGGGCTGGGCCCTGGGGGTCAACGCCGGCGGCGGCAACCTCGGGGTCCCGGTGGTGCAGCTGGTCGGGCTGCTGGTGCTGGCGACGCTGGGGGCCTCGCACCCCCGCACCATGGTGGCGATCTACCTGCCGTTGATCGTGCTCGCCGCCCTGGGCGCCTACCTGGGCATGGACAACCTGACCCAGAACAGCAACGCGAAGGGGGCGATCCGCGAGGTCGCCCGGCACTCGGAGACCTGGGTCATCTCCCTGCTCTACATCGGCACCTTCGGCTCCTTCATCGGCTTCGGCTTCGCCTTCGGGCAGGTGCTGCTGGTGCAGTTCCCCGAGCAGTTCCCGGTGCCGGTCCGGGCCGCGGCCCTGACGTTCCTGGGCCCGCTGCTCGGCTCGCTGATCCGCCCCGTCGGCGGGGCCCTGGCCGACCGCTACAAGGGCTCCGTGGTCACGTTCTGGAACTTCGTGGCCATGGCGGCCGGGGCCGCCGTGGTGCTGGTGGCCTCGCAGCAGAACTCGCTGCCGCTGTTCCTGGTCGGGTTCGTGATGCTCTTCGTCTTCAGCGGGGTGGGGAACGGCTCGGTCTACAAGATGATCCCGGCCATCTTCACGGCCAAGGCCCTCATGTCGACCGAGCGGGCGGGGGAGGACGGCGGGCTCGCCGCCCGGCTCGCCACCAAGCGGTCCGGCGCCCTCATCGGCCTGGCCGGGGCCATCGGCGCCTTCGGCGGCGTGCTGGTCAACCTGGCTTTCCGGCAGTCGTTCCTCACCCTGAAGAACGGCGACGGGGCGTACCTCACCTTCATCGCGTTCTACGCCCTCTGCTTCGTCGTCACCTGGGCCGTCTTCATCCGCCCGCGCGCCGGTCGGCTCAACCTGGTCTGACCCCCGGTCCCCGAGCCTGTCGAAAGGCCCCTTCGACAGGCTCGGGGCGCGTGGTGGGACAGCCCGGGCCGCGGGCGGGAGGATGGGGGCATGACCACCCACGTCGCCCTGCTGCGGGGCATCAACGTCGGCACGGCGAAGCGGGTGGCGATGCCGGCGCTGCGGGCGATGGCCGAGGGCCTCGGCTACCGCGACGTCGCCACCCACATCAACAGCGGCAACCTGCTGCTGGGCACCGAGGAGGACGCGGAGACGCTCCGCCAGCGGCTGGAGCAGGGGATCGAGGAGGGCTTCGGGCTGCACGCCGACGTGGTGGTGCGGACGGTCGCCCAGCTGGACGCGGCGCTGGCGGCCAACCCGTTCCCCGACGGCGACCCCAGCCGGGTGACGATCGCCTTCCTGGCCGGGCCGGCGCCGGACGGGACGGCGGAACGGCTCCTCGCCCTCGCCACCGCCGACGAGCCGGTGCTCGTGCACGGCCAGGAGGTCTACGTGCTCTACGGCCACGGACAGGCGGACAGCAAGCTGGCGGCCGCCTTCGCCAAGGTCCTCGGGGTGAGCGCCACCGTGCGGAACCTGCGCACGGTCCGCCGGCTGGTGGACCTGACCGCGTCCTGACGGCCCGGATCCCGGCGGGCTCGGGCCTGGCCCGGGGGTCTGGTTCTGCCCGCGTCGAGACGCCGCCCGGTCGATCGATGATGCGCGAGGGCTGCGTGTGGCGGAGGTGATTGACATCTTGTGAACGTGGTCACAGGATCATCCCACCGGCCGCGCCCGCGCGGTCGCGTTCTGCTGCACCCACATTCAAGGAGGAATGTTCGTGATCGACATGTCATCCGGGGCTTCCAAGCCCAACATCTCCCGTCGGCGCTTCCTCAGCACCACCGCCCTCACCGGCGTGGGGCTGGCGGGCTCGGGCTCAGTGCTGGCGGCCTGCGGCGGCGGGAGCTCGGGCGGACCGCAGTCCAGCGGCGGTGGTGGGGGGGCCGGCAAGACCGGCGGCGCCGTCACCTGGGCCAGCTGGGCGAACCCCGGCGAGGCCGAGCGCTTCAAGAAGTACTCGACCGACTACGCCAGCAAGAGCGGCACCAAGATCACCTACCAGACGGTGGTGGAGCCCTACGCGCAGAAGATCGTGACCCAGCTCGCCGGCGCGGCCGGGCCGGACGCGTTCTACGTCGGGGACAACCTGATGGCCAAGGTGATCGAGTCCGGGCAGGTCATCGACCTGAGCGAGTACCTCAACTCGCCGGACGCGGCCATCAAGGAGGCCGACATCTACCCGGGCCTGATGAAGTGGGTCAAGAAGGACGGCACCACGGGCGTCTACGGCCTGCCGGTCGACTGCAACCCGAAGGTGTTCTGGTTCAACAAGAAGCTCCTCACCGAGGCCGGGGTCACCCAGGACCCGGCGGCCATGCAGGACGCCGGCACCTGGAACCAGGCGGCCCTCGACGACCTGCTGACGAAGGTCAAGGCCAGCGGAAAGCGCGGCATGCTGTGGGAGACCTCCTGGTTCGACATCTGCGGCTGGATCACCACCTTCGGCGGCAAGGCGTTCGACGACACCGGCAAGGTCATCTTCGACACCGACCCCAAGGCCCTCGAGGTCCTGGACTGGCTCTTCCAGCACCTGGGCGACGAGACGATCACCTTCACCGGTGCGCTGCCCAAGGGCCAGAACGGCGACGCGCTGTTCTACGCCAGCCAGGTGGCCACGGTCCAGTTCGGCCGCTGGATCCTGCCGAACGTCAAGAAGCTCAAGAACTTCGAGTACGACATCGCCCCGCTGCCGTCGGAGTCGGGCAAGGACATCTCCGAGACCGCGGTCTACTGCGCCGCCATGTCGGTCAACTCCAAGTCCAAGGACGTGGCCACGGCGACGAGGTTCGCCGGCGACTTCGTCAGCAAGGAGGGCCAGAAGTTCCGGCTGTCGGGCGGCGGCAACGCCGTGCCCTGCGTCGACGGCATCGACGAGGTGGTCACCGAGGGCAACCTGCCCGCGCACGGCGCCTTCTTCAGCCAGGTCGCCAAGAAGGGCTACACCACGCCGCAGGTGCTGGTGGAGAACCCGGAGGTCGCCAGCAGCTACCAGGCGAAGCTCCAGGCCCTCGTCCTCGAGAAGCCCGACTACAAGACGTTCGCCACGAAGGCCGCCAACCTCATGAACGGCAAGGGCTGACCGTGGCCACCCTCGTCAAGCCGCCTCCTCAACAGGGGCTGGCTGAGCGGCCGATGGCGACGCGGGTCACGGCCGGCCAGAAGCGCGCCCGGCGGAAGGACGCGCTGTACGGGCTGGCCTTCCTGGGTCCGCAGCTCGTCGGGCTGATCGTCTTCCTCGTCGGCCCGCTGATCTTCGCCTTCGTGCTGGCCTTCGTGAACTGGGACGGCTTCAACCCGATGACCTCGGCCGGTCTGGACAACTTCCGGTTCGTGTTCACCGACCCGCAGATCGCCCGGTCGGCGCTCAACACCTTGTGGTTCACCATCCTGCAGGTGCCGAGCGTGATGATCTTCGGGTTCCTGATCGGCTTCTTCCTGCAGCGCGTGGGACGCATCAAGAGCTTCTACCGCGTCCTGTTCTTCGCGCCCCAGGTGACGTCGTCGGTCGCCGTGGCCGCCATCTGGCTCTGGCTCTTCAACCCCGACATCAGCCCGGTCAACAGCATCCTGGCCCGGGTCGGGATCGTCCCGCCGGACTGGCTGCAGGACCCGAAGACCGTCATCCTGGCCTTCGCCATCGTCTCGGTGTGGCAGGGCGTCGGCTACCAGATCGTCATGTTCATGGCGGGCCTGGAGAACGTGCCGAGGTCGCTGTACGAGGCGGCGGACATCGACGGGGCCGGTGAGTGGCAGAAGATGCGGAAGATCACCATCCCGCTGCTGTCGCCGACGATCTTGTTCCTGACGATCACCTCGATCATCGGGTCCTTCCAGATCTTCGACTACATCTACGTCTTCCTCGGCGACACCGCACCCGCCGCGTCCCGCACGATCGTCTACGAGATCGTGCAGATCGCCTTCCGGGAGTTCAGCTATGGCCGGGCCTCTGCGGTCGCGGTCTGCCTGTTCCTCGCACTGCTCGCCGTCACCGGCCTGCAGCTGCTCGCCCAGAAGAGATGGGTGCACTACACAGAATGACCATCGCAGCTGACGTCCAGACCCGCGCCCTCGAGGCGACGGAGCACGAGAAGCAGGCGGACAACAAGCGACCGTTCCGCTGGACCAAGATCCCGCTCCACATCCTGCTCCTGGTGGGCGGCATCCTCATGGCGCTGCCGTTCGCCTGGATGATCCTCTCCTCCTTCAAGCCGTTGGAGGAGATCTTCGCCCAGCCGCCCAAGCTGCTGCCCCAGGCGTGGAACCTGCAGAACTGGAGCACGGCCCTGCAGGGGGCGGACTTCGTCCGGGGCTTCGCGAACAGCGCGATCGTCGCCGTCACGGTCACCGTGGTGTCCGTGGTGACCTGCGCGATGGCGGCCTACGCCTTCGCGCGGATCAAGGTGCCGGGCATCAACGCCCTGTTCCTGGTGTTCCTGGCCACCCTGATGGTGCCGCAGCAGCTCACCATCATCCCGCTCTACGTCATCATGGGCCGGCTGCAGCTCGTCGACACCCTCGCGGCGTTGATCCTGCCGGCGGCCCTCTTCAACGCGTTCGGGGTGTTCCTGCTCCGGCAGTACGTGCGCGGCATCCCGCTCGAGCTGGAGGAGGCGGCCGCCATCGACGGGGCCAACCGGGTCCGCATCTTCCTCACCATCATCCTGCCGCTGCTGCGGACCCCGATGGTGGCGCTGGGGATCTTCGTGTTCTTGAGCCAGTGGAACTCGTTCTTCTACCCGCTGATCTTCCTGAACACGGACACGAACTTCACCCTGCCGTTGCTGGTCAACCAGTTCAAGGGCGCCTACGCCTCCGACTGGGGTGCGCTGATGGCGGCCACCACGTTGGCGGCGGCTCCGCTGCTGCTGATCTTCATCCTGGCCCAGCGCCAGATCGTGGAGGGCATCGCGCTGTCGGGCTCGAAGACCTGATCGTGCGAGGTGCGCCCCGTCCGGTCTCCGGGCGGGGCGCACCGCCATGTCCGGGTGGCGCCGCGTCCGCGGTCAGGAGCCGGTCGCGGGGTCCTCGATCAGCACCAGCGGGTTGCCGTCGGGATCGCGGAGGGTGAACATCGGCGGGGCCACCTCCAGCCGGAGGACGTCGTCGACGTCGACCCCGGCGGCGGCGAGCCGCGCGTGGGCGTCGTCCGCGTCGGCGGTGCCCAGCCGCAGCCCGAGCGGCATCCCGCCCGCCTCGGTGAGCAGCACGATGCCCACCGCCGAGCCGGGCGGGACGACCTCGACCCAGCGGGCGCCCGGCCAGAACTCGGCGTCGGTCCTCAGGGTGCAGCCGAGCACGTCGACGTAGAAGTCGCGGGCCCGGTCCTGGTCCGCGACGCGGACGGCGATGCTCTGCAGGTGCGTGGTGGTGGTCATGCGGGGCAGACCCGGTCCGGCGACCGGACTCATCGTCGGTCGCCCCGTGGGGTGCGGGACGACGACAGCCCGGGCCGCGGCCCGGGCTGTCGTCCTGGCCCAGATCAGCGCCGCTGGCGGGCCATCCACTCCCAGATCGTCGTGCCGTCCTGGCGCGGGTCGTTGCGGGCCACGTAGATCCACGACCAGTGCCCCGGGAACCGGTGGCCGTCCCACGTGACGTCGTCGTACAGCGTCAGGCGCGCGTCGGGGATCAGCTCGGCCGCGTGGACCGTGTTGGGCCCGGGCGGCACGGTGGCGTCGTCGGCCGCGGCGACCAGCCAGGTGGGGGTCTCGACGGCCCGGAGCTGGTCGTCGGTGATCAGCCGGGCACTGCCGCGGAAGGAGTCGACGACCCCGCAGATCGGCACGGCCGCGGCGAACAGCTCGGGGTAGACCGTCTCCAGCTTCAGCGTCATGTAGCCGCCGTTGCTGCAGCCGGCGAGGTAGATGCGGTCCCGGTCGACGTCGTGGTCGCGGACGACCTCGGCCACCAGCCGGCGGAGCTGCGGGGCGAACCGGTCGCCGTCCTCCAGCCAGAACGAGGTGCTCTGCGGGGCGACGACGTGGGCGCCCCCGAAGATCGCCTGGGCCTCGGGGGTGGCGAAGCCCAGGGCTCCGCGGTTGGCCCGCAGCGTCGTCTCGTTGTCGTAGTAGCCGTCGGGCAGCGAGGCGCCCTCGCCGCCGCCGTGCAGCCAGACCACCAGCGGGCGTCGCCCGCGGGCCCGGTGACGGCCGCGGCCGCGACGGTCGGGGGAGAAGAGCCGGTACTTCAGGCCCGAGCGGGAGGTGCGGTGGCGGAAGGCGTCGACCTCGGGGTCGACCAACCGGCCCTGGACGAAGCGCGGGATGGTGACCGGGCGGCGGCCCCGGAGGTCCAGCGGGGTGTTCTGGGTGATCGTGTACTCGAGGTCGAGGACGACGTTGCGGCCGCGGGTGACCAGGTAGCCGAGGGTCGAGGCCCGGGCCACGCCCTCACCGGAGGCGAGCTCGAGGACGACGTCGCCCCGGCGGTCGAGCCGCACGGCGGTCACCTCCCGCTCGCCCTCGTACTCGCTGAGGATGGTGTCGGCGCCGACCGGGAAGGGGCTGGTCGCCCTGGCGTGCACGGTGAAGGTGCGGGTGGTCAGGCCGGCCGGGTCGACGCGGCCGAGACGGCTCGTGCCCAGCGTCACGGAGGTGACCTGCTCGCCACCGTCGAGGACCTCGGCGTTCAGCGTGAAGCCGACCCCGCGGGACGGGCGTCGGCCGGCGAGGGCGGGAGCGGTGGGCAGGGCCGCGGCGACGGCCCCCGCTCCGGCGGCCAGCAGGGTGCGACGGCGGATGGGCGTGGCCATGGGGGACTCCTTCGTCCAGCGGCGGGGGCTCCGGCGGCTCAAGGTCTACCACGCTGAGACGGCAGCGCGGAAGATCCTCACCCCGGAACGGACCGGCGCCGGCGGGGGCGCCCAGCGCGCGCCTCAGCCGATCCGTTCCACGGACCAGTTGGAGACGACGTGGGTCACCCCGAGGTCGCGGATCGCCTGGTTGCCGAGCTCGGCGGCGTCGTACCGGGCCCCGCCCCGCCACGCGCCCAGCCGGGGCGGCCGGCCGGCCGCGCGGGTGAGCCGATCCACGACCTCGGTCACCTCGGACGCCACCGTCTCGGGGCTGATCTCGACCGCGGAGCGGTGGGTGGCGGTGTGGAACGCCAGCTCGTGCGCGGTCGCGATGTCGGCCAGCTGCTCGTCGGTCACCCGGGGACCGTCCTCCAGGCTGGTCCAGCGCAGCGGGTAGAACCAGGCCCGGACGTCCAGCCGGCTGCACAGCTCGGCCGCCCAGAGCGCCGTGCCGGCGTCGCCGTCGTAGAACGCGAGCGCGATCTGGGGGCCGGTGCCCGTGCCGTCCGGGTCGTAGGGCTCGCCGAGGTCCAGCATCCGCCGGACCCGCTCGGCGGCCGTCCGCCGGGACTCCGCAGGCACCTCGTGGAAGTTCAGGGCCAGCAGGTGGGCGCCGGTCCGCTCCCCGCCGAGGTCGCCGGTCTCGAACAGCCGTTCCCCGAGCGCGGACTGGTGCAGGTAGCCGTCGGTGCTGAAGCGGTCGGCCGCCGGGGCCGGGCCCAGCGACGCGTCGGTGTGCAGCAGCATCGGCACCCCGATCCCGCGCGCGTCGTGGTTGAGCACCACCGCCGAGAGGCCGGCGGTGGCAGACGTCGTGTCCGGTGCGTTCACGCGCCCAGTGGACCACAGGGGTGGGGAGCCCCACCTAGAGTGCAGGCGTGCCCGCCCCGAACCCCGACCTGCCCACCAGTCCCGAGGCCGAGGCCTACGCGCGCACGCTGCGCCGCTCCGGGGAGCTGGTGGAGCTGGACCTGACCAGCCTGGACCGGCTGGGCGTCCCCGTCACCAGCTGCTCGGTGCTGTCGGAGGGCCGGGTGGTGGCGCACGGCAACGGGTACGGGCGGACGCCGTCGGCGGCTCGACGGGGTGGCCTCGGCGAGCTCGCCGAGGGCGTGCTGGGCGCGCTGGGCGTGGAGCAGCTGCGGCCCCGGGCCCGCACCGGGTCGTACGCGGAGCTCGTGGGTGCGGAAGGGGCCGAGCGGGTGGCCGACCCCCGGACGCTCTGCCTGCCGGCCGGCTCCCCCTGGACCCCGGAGATGCCGCTGACCTGGCTGCCGCTGCGCCGCGTGCGCACGGGGGAGGAGGTGCTGGTCCCGGTCGAGCTGGTGGCCAGTGAGCCCGGCGAGCTGCCGCCGGGGACCACCCCGCTGCTCACCCCCGTCACCAACGGCCTCGGTGCCGGCCTGGACGGCACCCGCCCGCTGGCCCACGGACTGCTGGAGATCCTGCAGCGGCACACGAACGGGCTGCGCTTCCGGGCGCTGGACGCGCGCTCGCCCGAGATCGCCAAGGACAGCCTGCCGGCGTCCGTGGCCGCCCTGGTCGCCGAGCTCGAGGCCACCGGGCTCGAGCTGGTGCTCAAGCACGCGGGGACCGAGCTCGGCGTCTGCTCGACCTACGTGATGGGTGTCGACCCCGACCCGGGCGCGGCCATCCAGGTGACGGCCTGCGGCGAGGCGGCCGACCCCTCGGCCGAGGCGAGCCTGACCAAGGCCGTGCTGGAGTACGCGAACTCGCGCGCCCGCAAGACCTTCATGTTCGGCCCGGCCGGGCGCGCCCGGCCGCTGGGCCCGGCCGCCTACTGGGCGGCGGTGGGGGCCGCCGCCGGGGGCGGCGAGGCGCGGGCGACCGCGGCGATGACGGCCTGGCGCGACCTCGGCGTCGACGCGCTGCGGACGCTCACGGCCCCCGACCGCAGCCGCACCGTCCGCTACGACGACGTCGTCACCGGAGCGCCGCCGGTCACCGGACCGGAGGAGCAGCTGGCCCACCTGCTCGACCAGCTGGCCGACCACGACGTGCTCGCGAGCACCGTGACGGTCGACGACGTCTGCGTGGCCAAGGTCCTCGTGCCCGGCCTGGAGGTCGAGACCCTGTCCTACGGCCGGGTGGGCGAGGTCAACGCCTGCCGGCTGCTGGAGGCCGACCTCGACCTGGTCCGCCGCCAGGACGGGCCCAGCGCCAGCCACCCCGACCGCGTGCTGCTGACCCCGGCGGCCGAGGAGCGTCTCGGCGGGCCCGTCTGGTACTCCTACGCCGCCGCGGACCGCGTGGTCGGGCCGCTGTACCCGCTGTACCGGGAGCCGGCGCGGCACTCGGTCACGCTGCCGCTGGGCTGATCCCCGCGCGCCGCCAGGCCGGTGCGCGTCCGGTCAGGAGGCCGGGAGCGCGGGGTGGGCGCCGCGCTCGCGGACCAGGACCGTCAGCAGGAGGCCGACGACGACGCCGATCAGCGTCTCCAGCGCCCGGTCGCGGATCAGCGGACCGGCGGCGTGGGCGACGGCGAGCTGGCCCAGCAGGAGGGCCAGCGGCGTGACGCAGACCAGGGCCAGCCCGTAGTTGCGGCCGACCAGCAGCTCGGCGCCCACCTGCAGCACCACCACGACGGCGACCAGCGGCAGGCCGCGGAGCGGCAGCGCGAGCAGCAGCGCCGCCAGGCCCAGCCCCAGCCCGGTGCCCAGCAGCCGGTGGGCCCCGCGGACCAGCTGGCCGGTCAGGTCCCGGGCCGCCATCGGGACCACCGCCGAGACCATGGCCCAGTACGGGTGGCCGATGCCCAGCCCGGTGGCCAGGCTGCCGGCGAGCAGCACGGCGAGGACGTAGCGGACCAGGTGCAGCCGGACCCGGCGCTCGGCCAGCAGGTGCCGCACACGAGACCGTGCGGCGGGGGAGCGCGGCGGCGCCGGCCGGCCCCGCCAGCCCGCCGACCCGACCACGACCGAGAGGAGGGCGGACGCGGCGGCGACGGCGGCCGCCGTCCCCATCTGGGCGGGGCTCGAGGGCAGGGCGGCGCAGGCGGTGAAGGCGAAGACGACGAACAGCGGGCCCGGCGGGTGCCAGTCCTGGGCGTCGGAGGCCAGGGCGACCACGCCGGCGAGCAGGGCCGCGCACGGGACGCTGAGCCAGGCCCGCTGGCCGCTCGTCCCCACCACGACCCCGGCGGTCACCGCGGCGACCAGCGCGCCCGCGAGCGTCGCCTGCATCCGCAGCCGGCCCAGGTGCAGCCGGTTGCGGCCGTACAGGCTGGTGAAGGCGCCGAACGCGGCGTAGATCGACCACTCCGCTCGGCCGAGCAGCTGGAGCACCAGCAACGGCACCAGGACCGAGACGCCGACCCGCAGGGCCACCCGGTGCGCCCCGGCGTGCGGTGCCACCCGGACCAGCTGCTCCGCCCCCGCCCGCCAGCCGCTCACCGCCCCACGCTAGACCGGGGGCCGACGACCGCGCCGTCCGGGCGACCTCAGCCGGGAACGCGGCCGGAGGGGGACTCGGCGTCCTCGGCGAGCAGGGCCGGGGCGCCGGAGCCGTCGGCGGGCACCGTCCAGACCCCGACCTGGCCCGTCGCCGGGTCGAGGCGGCCGTAGGCGATCGTGGCGTCGTCCAGCCAGGCGCCCTGGTCGTCGACGGTGGCAGGTTCGGCCAGGGCGGTGCGACGGCCGCTGCCGAGGTCGTAGACCTCCAGCCGCCAGGTGAGGTTGGGCAGCCGGCGCTTGTAGACGAGCCGGGTGCCGTCGGGGGACAGCGAGGGGCACTCGACGCCGTCGGCCAGCACCGTCACGGTCTCCGCGGCGAAGTCGCCCTGCACGAGGTAGAAGTGCGCGCCGGTGGCCATCGTCGCGTAGAAGGTGTTGTCGTCGTCGGCGAAGCTGACGCCCCAGAAGTTGGCGTCCGCGGGGGGCTTCTGGGCCCGCCCCTGCTCGTCGCTGACGCTGAAGTCCTCGAGGCTGGTGGTCAGCACGCCCGTCTCGAGGTCGAGGATGCCGGACCGGGTCGAGAAGCCCGAGCTGGTGTAGGAGTCGCCGGAGACGAAGACGGTCCAGGCCACCACCCGGCCGTCGGCGGAGATGCGCGCCCGGGTGGGCACGCCGTTGACCGGCAGCGTGCGCTGCACGGCCAGGTCGGGACCCAGCACGTCGAGCACGAAGGTGGACGGCGAGCTCGGGTCCGGCCGCAGGCAGACAGCCCGGCCGCCGGCCGCGTGCACCCGCGAGCACGTGGCGGCCGTCTGGCCGCGGCTGCCGTCCGGGCGGACGACGGCCAGCCGCCCGGTGCGGGTGTCCCGGACGACGACGCCCGGGGCGGTCAGGGAGGCCGCCGGGTCGACCTCGACCTCGGCGGCCGACCGGGTGAGGGCCCAGAGGACGGCGACGGCGAGCAGCACCAGCGCCGACGCGGCGGCGACCAGGACCCGGCCGCGGGTGCCGAGCGCGGTCACCGGACCCGCCCGGGGCGGTGCAGCAGCAGGGCGCAGCAGGGCAGCAGCAGGACGGCCACGGCGGCGGCGGTCAGGCAGGCGACCGCCACCCCGGCGTTCTGCCAGAGCAGCCCGAAGACCACCGAGGAGACGACGTAGGCGAGCGCCTGCCCGGTCTGCAGCAGGGCCAGCCCCGTCGTCCGCAGCGCCTCCGGGATCAGCGGCACCGCCAGCGCGGACAGCACGCCGTCGGTGGCCGCGTAGAACGCGCCGTACAGGGCCAGCACCAGCCAGAGCGGGCCGGCGTCGGTGCTGAGCAGCAGGTAGACCCCCAGCAGGCAGCCGTAGCCGCCGACGACGACCGGCCAGCGACCCACCCGGTCGGCCAGCCGGCCCAGCGGCACGGCGAGCAGCAGGAAGGCCAGGCTGGTGCCGACCGCGAGCAGGGGGAACACCCGCACCGGCAGGTCGTCCCGGTCCTGCAGCACGAGGTAGACGAAGCCGTCGCCGACGGTGACCAGGCCCAGCAGGGCCGCGACGACGCAGAGCCGGCGGAAGGCCCCGGCGTGCAGCAGCTCACGGGCCCGCACCCGGCCGGGCGCGCTCAGCACCGGCTCCGCGCCGGGAGCGGGGTCGGCCTGTACCGCGGCGGGCTCCCGGACGAACAGGACCAGCACGACCAGGCCGAGCAGACCGGCGCAGAGGCTGCCGACGAAGACGACGGAGTAGTCGCCGGTGCCGGCCAGGGCCAGCAGGGCCAGCGCGGCGACGGGGCCGAGGAACGCCCCGACGGCGTCCATCGCGCGGTGCACGCCGAAGGCCTGGCCGAGGTCCCGCTCGGCGACCGAGCCGGCGATCAGCGCGTCCCGGGGCGCGGTGCGCAGGCCCTTGCCGGTCCGGTCGGCGGCGATCACCGCGCCGATGCCCAGCGCCCCGGAGGCGCCCAGCAGGCCGAGCTTGGAGACGGCCGACAGCCCGTACCCGACCAGCGCGACCAGCTTCCGTCGCCGGAACCGGTCGGCGAGGTGGCCGCCGGCCAGCCGGGTCAGGGCGGTGGCGCCGGTGTACAGGCCGTCGAGCGCGCCGTACTGGGCGACGCTGAGGTGCAGCCCGAGCACGAGGTACGCGGGCAGCACCGCGGTGACCATCTCGGACGAGACGTCGGTGAGCAGGCTGACCAGGCCGAGCGCCACGACGTTGCCTGCGGCGACCCGGCGCAGCGAGCCGCCGCGCAGCCCGGCGCTCCGGGTGACGTCCGCGAGGTACATCCGGGGCAGCGCCTAGCTGAGGGTGACGTCGTCGAAGTAGGTCCGGTTCGGCGTCGCGGCCGCCCCGTCGTCGTGGTTGACCAGCTGCAGCGTGTAGGAGTGCCCCGGGGTCACCCGCACGCCCACCTTGGTCCAGGCGCCCTTGCGGGCGCAGGTCCGGGGCAGCAGCGTCGACTTCGTCGACGAGGTGTTCCGCTTGAGCACGACGGTCGCCCAGGCCTTGCCCACCGTGTCCGAGCAGCGGCCCTGCCACCACACCGACAGCCGGCTCCTGCCGGCCGGCACCACGAAGGTCTGGCTGAGGATCGAGTCACCCCGGGTGGCGGTGAGGGCGCCGGCCCGGCCCGCGCGCTCGCCGCCGTGCACGTTGTTCACCGAGGTGGTCGTCTTCCCCGACGACGCCCAGGAGGCCAGGCCGCCCTCGAAGGTGCCGTTGCTGGCGCCGGTGCGCGGCTTCGGGGCGGTGGTCCAGATCGTCCGCAGCGGCGTGGCCTGGGCGGCGAAGCCGAGGGGGGCGAGGCCGTAGGCGTCCTCGAGGGTCCGCAGCAGGGTGTAGTGGTTCATCCACTCGGCGTACAGCCCGGGCCGCACCTTCTGGCCGACGACGACGGTCGCGATCTGGTTGACCGTGCCGCCCGCGTTCTCGTCGAAGGTGACCACCAGCAGGCTGTTGTGCGTCATCGCCCAGCGGGCGTAGCCGTCGAGGTTCTTCTGCAGCCAGGTGTCGCCGGTGGCCACCGAGCAGTTGTGCATGTCGTGGCACATGTTCGGGGTGACGAAGCTGACCGTGGGGAGGTCGGCGTAGTTCTCCGGGAAGGCGCTGAACGGCTGGTTGACGCTCGTCGGCAGGTTGGAGAAGTCGACCCACGGGTTGTGCTTGCGCTCGTAGTCGCCCTGGCGGCAGCCGGTCCAGCCGGCCGCGGGCAGCGACTCGGCGTAGCCGGTGAAGGTCAGGCCCGCGCTCCGCAGCTGGCTGCCCAGGTTCGCCGTGGCCCCCAGGTCGCGGCAGGCGTTCGTCGTCACCCCCTGCTGGCCGCCGGAGAACAGGGCCACGTAGTTGGGCTGGCTGGGGTGGGTGACGCCGTAGGACTGGGACAGGTTGGCGCCGCGCGCGGCCAGCGCGTTGACGTAGGGCGCCTGCGCGCTGCCGATGACGCTGGTGCGGTTCTTGTTCTCCATCACCACGACGACGACGTGGTCGGGGCGCGGGACCAGGGCGCCGGCGGTGGTGGCCGCCACGGCCGGGGCCGGTCCGGTCGACGAGCCGGCCGCGCCGAGCCCGCCGGCGAGCAGGGCCAGCAGGGCGGCGCCGACGAGCAGCCGGCGCGCGCGCGGACGGGGGGTGTGGCCAGAGGTCATGCCGGCTCCTGAGAAAGGCTGGGCCCCCCGGCCCCACGCGATGGTCTGGGCCGAACCCTACGGAGTCCCGCCGCCAATTCCCAAGCCGACGCCCGCCGGGCGCTGCGGCGGGCCGGCGCGGCGGGCGCCGGCCACCCGCAGCTGCTCCGCGAACCGGTCGGTCAGGGCGCGCCAGGTGCGCACCAGCACGGGGTCGGCGGTGGCGACGTCGGCGAGCCGTCGCGCCGCGCGGTCGGCGTCGAGCAGCCCGGCGGCCACGTCGGCGTCGGCCCACAGCCGCAGGGTGGCGACGTCGACCTCGGGGTGGAACTGCACGCCCCAGGCCGCCGCGCCCAGCCGGAGCGCCTGCACCGTCCCCGCGGACCGGCTGAGCACGACGGCGCCCGGCGGCGGTTCGACCACGAGGTCGTTGTTCCAGTGCACGGCCGGCGCGCCGACGGGCACCGGGCCGAGCAGCGGGTCGTCGGCGGCGGCGGCCTCCGGCTCCACCGCGCGGACGCCGGTCTGCGGACCGGTCGTCGCCGGCTCGACCCGACCGCCGCAGGCCACCGCCAGCAGCTGGAGGCCGAGGCAGACGGCCAGGGTGGGGGTGCCGTCGTCGACGGCGGCGCGCAGCAGCGCCCGGGTGCCGGGCAACCACGGGTGGGCGGCGTCGTCGGAGGCGCCCATCTCCCCGCCCAGCACCACCAACCCGTCGTACGCCGCGAGGGAGGCAGGCAGGCCGTCGCCGGCCGAGCAGTGGAAGACCTCCAGCCGGCAGCCCGCGGCGGTGAGCCAGTCGCCGACGCGGCCGGGCGGGCAGACCGCGGTGTGCTGCACGACGGCGACCCGGGGGCCGGTCGGCGGCAGGACGGGGTGGGTCACGGGTGGTCCTCCGGGTCGGTCGGCGGGCGGGACGGGGCGGGACGGGGCGGGACGGGAGCGGGCGAGGGCGCCGTCGCCCGGCGGAAGAACTGTCGGTGCCGCCGGGCATGCTGGGGAGCACCGGCAGGGCCGGTCGGCGGAGTCCTCGGAGCGCGCGTGCCGTGGCCCGGCCGGGAGCGCCGAGCGACTACTGTAGGCGCTTGCCGGTCGGCCGGCGGTCCCTCCCCGGAGGGCCCGTGCAGGCGGCGGCGGAAGCGGGCAGGGCAGCGAGTTGGAGGTCGATCGAGAACATGCCGGGTAGCTCCACAGCCACGACGGGATCGACACCCTCGACCAGCACCAGCACCACCGCGACGGACTCGTTCGTCCACCTGCACGTCCACTCCGAGTACTCGATGCTGGACGGCGCGGCCCGCGTCTCCGACCTCTTCGCCGGCGCCGCCGAGATGGGCATGCCGGCGGTCGCCATGACCGACCACGGCAACCTCTTCGGCGCCTACGAGTTCTACAAGGCCTCCAAGAGCTCCGGGGTGAAGCCGATCATCGGACTCGAGGCCTACGTCACCCCCAAGACCCACCGCAGCGAGCGCAAGCGGGTGCGCTGGGGCGACGGCGGCGGCGACGACGTCTCCGGCGGCGGCGCCTTCACCCACATGACGCTGTGGTCGGAGACGACCGAGGGCATGCACAACCTGTTCCGGCTGGGCTCGCGCAGCTCGCTGGAGGGCTACTTCTACAAGCCGCGGGCCGACCGCGAGCTGCTGCAGACCTACGCCAAGGGCCTCATCGCCACCACCGGCTGCCCGTCGGGGGAGGTGCAGACCTACCTGCGGCTCGGCCGCTACGACGAGGCGGTCGCCAGTGCGGCCGAGTTCCGGGACATCTTCGGCGCGGAGAACTACTTCGTCGAGCTGATGGACCACGGGCTCAGCATCGAGACCCGGGTGCGGCAGGACCTGCTCCGCATCGCGAAGGACCTCAGGCTGCCCCTGGTCGCGACCAACGACCTGCACTACGCCGCCCGCGCCGACGCCGCCGCCCACGAGGTGCTGCTGTGCGTGCAGACCGGGTCGACGATGGCCGACGGCAACCGCTTCAAGTTCGACGGCGACAGCTACTACCTCAAGTCCCCGGCCGAGATGCGGCAGCTGTTCGCCGAGCTGCCGGAGGCCTGCGACAACACCCTGGCCATCGCCGAGCGGTGCGACATCTCCTTCAACGAGCGGGTCGGCGCCTTCATGCCGCGCTACCCCTGCCCGCCGGGGGAGGACGAGGCGTCCTGGTTCGTCAAGGAGGTCGAGACCGGCCTGCGTCGTCGCTACCCCGGCGGCGTGCCCGAGGCCAGCCGCAAGCAGGCCGAGTTCGAGACCGGGGTCATCCTCTCGATGGGGTTCGCCGGCTACTTCCTCGTCGTCGCCGACTTCATCAACTGGGCCAAGGAGAACGGCATCCGCGTCGGACCGGGCCGCGGGTCGGGCCCGGGGTCGATGGCGGCCTACGCGATGCGGATCACCGACCTCGACCCGCTGCAGCACGGTCTGATCTTCGAGCGCTTCCTCAACCCCGACCGCGTCTCGATGCCCGACTTCGACATCGACTTCGACGAGCGCCGGCGCGGTGAGGTCATCCGCTACGTGACGGAGAAGTACGGCGACGACCGGGTCAGCCAGATCGTCACCTACGGCACCATCAAGGCCAAGCAGGCCGTCAAGGACGCCTCGCGGGTGCTCGGCTACCCGTTCGGGGTGGGTGAGCGGATCACCAAGGCCATGCCGGCGCCGGTGATGGGCAAGGACGTGCCCCTGGCCAAGCTGTTCGACAAGGAGCACTCCCGCTACGGCGAGGGCGGGGAGTTCCGCGCCCTCTACGAGAACGACCCCGAGGTGGCCAAGGTCGTCGACACGGCCCGCGACCTCGAGGGGCTGAAGCGCCAGTGGGGCGTGCACGCCGCGGGCGTGATCATGTCCAGCGACCCCCTGATCGACATCATCCCGATCATGCGCCGTGAGCAGGACGGCGCGATCATCACCCAGCTCGACTACCCGACGTGCGAGTCGCTGGGCCTGATCAAGATGGACTTCCTGGGCCTGCGCAACCTCACGGTGCTGGACGACGCCGTGGGCAACATCAAGCTCAACCGCGGCTTCGAGATGGTGCTGGAGGACCTCGCGCTCGACGACGCCCCGAGCTACGCCCTGCTGGGCCGCGGGGACACCCTCGGGGTGTTCCAGCTCGACGGCGGGCCGATGCGCGCCCTGCTGCGGCTGATGCGCCCCGACAACTTCGAGGACATCTCCGCGGTCCTGGCGCTGTACCGCCCGGGCCCGATGGGCGCGGACAGCCACACCAACTACGCCCTGCGCAAGAACAAGCGGCAGGAGATCACCCCGATCCACGCCGAGCTCGAGGAGCCGCTGGCGGAGATCCTCGGCACCACCCACGGCCTGATCGTGTACCAGGAGCAGGTGATGGCGATCGCGCAGAAGGTCGCCGGGTACAGCCTCGGCCAGGCCGACCTGCTGCGCCGCGCCATGGGCAAGAAGAAGAAGGAGGTCCTCGACGCCGAGTTCGTGCCGTTCTCGGGCGGCATGCGCGCCAACGGCTACGGCGACGCGGCGATCAAGGCGCTGTGGGACATCCTCGTCCCCTTCTCCGACTACGCGTTCAACAAGGCGCACACGGCCGCGTACGGGCTCGTCTCGTACTGGACGGCCTACCTCAAGGCCAACTTCCCGGCCGAGTTCATGGCGGCGCTGCTCACCTCGGTGGCCGACGACAAGGACAAGATGGCCATCTACCTGTCGGAGTGCCGGCGGATGGGCATCCAGGTGCTGCCGCCGGACGTCAACGAGTCCGCCGCCAACTTCACCCCGGTCGGCACCGACATCCGGTTCGGGCTGACCGCGATCCGCAACGTCGGGGCCAACGTCGTCGACGGCATCGTCACCGCCCGCGAGCAGCACGGCAAGGCCGTCAACTTCCACGGCTTCCTCGACCAGGTGCCCCTGGTGGTCTGCAACAAGCGGGTCATCGAGTCCCTCATCAAGGCAGGCGCGTTCGAGTCGATGGGCCACACCCGGCGGGCCCTGATGAGCGTCTACGAGAACGCCGTCGACGGCGTCCTCGACCTCAAGCGCAACGAGGCCCACGGCCAGGACGACCTGTTCGGCGACTGGGGGGACGGCGGGGGCGACGACCCGGTGCTGTCCGGGACGGTGCCCGACCTCGCCGACTGGGACAAGCGGACCAAGCTCGCCTTCGAGCGGGACATGCTCGGCCTCTACGTCAGCGACCACCCGCTGCAGGGTCTGGAGCACATCCTGCTCGCCGAGCGGGACGTCGCCATCGCCGAGCTGCTGACCGACGACGGCCCCAAGGAGGGCATGGTCACCATCGCCGGGATGATCACCAACGTCACCCGGAAGACCACCAAGCGCGGCGACATCTGGGCGGTGATCACCGTCGAGGACCTCGAGGCGTCCGTGGAGGTGCTGCTGTTCCCCAAGGCCTACGACCTCGTCTCGACGGTGCTGGCCACCGACGTGGTGGTCAAGGTGAAGGGCCGGTTGAAGCGGGACGACGACTCGGTCTCGATCAGCGCCCAGGAGCTGACGCTGCCCGACATCACCGACGGGCCGAGCGGGCCCGTGGTGATCTCCCTGCCGGCCGTCCGCTGCACGCCCCCGGTCGTGCAGCAGCTGCGGCAGGTGCTGGCCGGCCACCCCGGGATGACGGAGGTGCGGCTGCGGCTGCAGTCCTCGGGCAAGACGACGGTGATGAAGCTGGACGACCAGCTGCGGGTGACCCCGTCCGGACCTCTGATGGCCGACCTCAAGGCGCTGCTCGGGCCCTCGTGCCTGGCGTCGTGAGCGACGTCCCGGCGACCGCCGCCGCCCGTCCGGCGCACCGGGTGCGGCCGGCCGGTCCGGTGGCGGTGGTGGCCTTCGTCGCCCTCGCGCTGGGGCTCGGGGCGCTGGCCGGGGTGGCCTGGGAGGCGGTCGTCGACCTGCCCACCTACACGGTCGGCGCGGACGGCGGCGCCGCCACCAGCGAGCGCGGGCTGACGGCGGTCGTCGGCTCCGACGCCTGGTTCTGCCTGCTGGGGGCCGTCGTCGGGCTGCTGGTGGGGCTGGTGGCCTGGCGCCGGCTGCGCGCGCTCGGCTGGCCGCTGGTGCTGCTCGTGGTCGTCGTCGCGGTGGCGGCCGGACTGCTGGCCTGGTGGGTGGGGACCGCGCTCGGCCCCGGTGAGTTCAACCCGCGGCTGGCGCGGGCGGCCGCCGGGGACGTCGTCCCCGTCGCGCTGGAGCTGCGGGCCCCGGCGTCGCTGCTGGTCTGGCCGTTCCTGGCCGTGGTGCCCGTGCTGCTGGGCTCGTCGCTGGGTCGCGAGGAGGACGACGAGGATCCCGCCGGTGTGCCGGAGACCCTCGAGGAGAGCCGGCCGGTGGTCGAGAACGGCTGACGTCCCGCCGGCCGGGCGCGCTCGGCGGGCGACCGCTCAGTGGCCGATCGCCGCCGTGACCGCCCCCGTCATCCGCGCGAGGTCGTCGGGGGCCAGCTCCACCTGCAGCCCGCGCCGGCCCGCCGAGACGTAGACGGTGGGGAAGTCCCCGGCGGAGCGGTCCACGACGGTGCGCAGCCGGGTCCGCTGCCCGAGCGGGGAGATGCCGCCCAGCACGTACCCCGTGCTCCGTGTCGCGGCGGCCGGGTCGGCCATCGTCGCCTTCTTGGCGCCGAGCGCGGCAGCGAGCGCCTTGAGGTCGAGCTGCCGGGCCACCGGGACGACCGCCACGACCAGCTCGCCGCCCAGGTCGGCGAGCAGCGTCTTGAAGATCCGCCCCGGGGGCACGCCGAGGGCCGCGGCCGCCTCGTCCCCGTAGTGCGACGTGCCGTCCTCGTGGGCGTAGGGGTGCAGGCTGTGCGCGACCCCGGCTCGCGCCAGGGCCACGGTGGCCGGGGTGCCGCCCGCACGGTTCTTCGCCATCCGCCGCTACCGGCGCCGGAGACGACGGCGCAGGACCGGCGCCCAGGCCCGCACCCGCGCCCGCAGGGTGGTGGGCGCCTCGACGACCGGTGCCGCCGTGAGCTCGTCGGCCAGCGCCTCCACCCGCGTCAGCAGGTCGTCGGTCTCCAGGTCCCACCGCTCGTAGCGGGGACCGGGCAGCCGGGCCACGTCCACCTCGGCTCCGAGCACGACGACCCGGTCGGCGGCCCGCAGCGAGCCGGCGCTGAGCAGCCGCTCGTCGGCGGGGTCGAGACCCATGGCGACGAGCATCTCGTCGGTGCGCCGGCTCGGGTCCGGGGGCCGGGTGCCGGAGGTGCCGACGACGACGGCGTCCCCGGTCACCTGGCGCAGCACGCCGGCCGCGATCTGGGTCGAGCCGGCGTCCGGGCCGACGAAGAGCACGCGGGGCCGACGGCCCGTCGGCGGTGCGGTGAGGGTGGCCATGGTCTGCTCCTGAGCGGGTGCGGTCCAGGCGGCGTCGACCGGGGCGCGGCGGGTACCGCGCGACCGCCCCAGGGTAGCGGTCGCGGAGACGTCGGCGGGCTCGTGCGGTGGCGGGTCGTCGCGCCCCCGGCGTAGGCTGACGGCCCTGTGGCCGTCCGTGAGGCGGCGGACGAGCCCCGCACCCCGGGACCGGTCCTGGGTCAGGCAGCGGCCCGCGCAGCCCGTGGCGCGCGCCGCCGCGGCCGGTCCCGTTCTCCCGAGGATGCGTCGTGACCCAGCCCGATCTGCCACCGCCGGCGCCCGAGGCCGCACCGGGTCCGGTCCCCGCCCGACCGACCGCGGCCGGCCCTCCTGGACCGGCCGCCCGGCACCCCGTCCTCGAGCGGGTCGCCGATCTCGCCCGGCACGTGGCCCCCGGCGTCCTGGCCGTGTCGGTGACGGTCCTGCGCGACGGCCGGCTGCACACCCTCACGACGACCGGCCCCGGCGCCGCCCTGCTCGACGAGCAGCAGCGGACCCGGGGGGGCGGGCCCTCGTTGGACGCGCTGACGGGCGGCCGGACCGTCACCCTGACCCCGGCTGACGGCGCCTGGACCCCCGGCTTCGCCCGGGTGGCGGAGGCCCTGGGCGTCCAGCAGGTCCTGGCCGTCAGCCTGCCCGCACCCCGGGCGGAGCGGCTGGCGCTGACCCTCTACGGCACGGGTGCCGAGCCGTTGTCCCGGCCCCCGGTGGCGCTGGTCGAGGCGCTGGTGCACGTCGCGGTCGACGCCCTGCGGCCCACCCGACCCCGTCCGACCACGCCGGCGCACCGGGGCCTGCGCGCCCAGGCGGCCGTGGCGCAGGCCACCGGGGTGGTGATGGCCGCCCACCGCTGCCCGGCCGACGAGGCGCTGGCCCTGCTCACCGCGGCGGCGTCGAGCCAGCGCCGCGGCCTCGACGAGGTGGCCACCGCGGTGGTCGCCGACGTCAGCCCGGGCTGAGCCCGGGGCGACCACGCGCCTCGAGGCGCGGGTGCTCATCTGAGCAAAGAGGCCAACAGATGTTGCCGGGCCGTGCGGAGCCCGTTAGCGTCGGAGGACCGCCCCAGCCTCGAGGAGACCCCGTGCCGGACCTGCCCAGCTCGATGACCGCCGCCGTGATGCACGCCCCCGGCGACATCCGCGTCGAGGAGGTGCCCGTGCCGACCCCGGGGGCGGGCGAGGTGCTGCTCAAGGTGGCGGCCTGCGGCGTCTGCGGCTCCGACATCCCCCGGATGCTCCGCAACGGCGGCTACGTCATGCCGATCATCTGCGGCCACGAGTTCTCCGCCCACGTGGAGACCCTGGGGGAGGGCGTCACCGGCTTCAGCCCGGGCGACCTCGTCTCGGTGCCGCCGCTGATCCCGTGCCGGCACTGCGACTTCTGCGTCCGTGGCGACTTCGGGCTCTGCGAGGACTACGACTACTTCGGCAGCCGCAGCGACGGCGCGTACGCGCAGTACGTCGTCTCGCCCGTCGGCAACCTGCTGCCGATGCCGGAGGGCCTCGACCCCCGGGCCGCCGCGATGCTCGACCCGGCCGCCATCGCCCTGCACGCGCTCTGGAAGACCGGCCTGCGGGCCGGGCACCGGGTGCTCGTGGTCGGCGCGGGCCCGATCGGGCTGTTCGCGGTCCAGTGGGCCCGGCTGCACGGGGCCGCCGAGGTGGTCACGATCGACCTGAGCGAGGAGAAGTCGGCGATGGCCCGCGAGGCGGGCGCCGACCACGCCGTCCAGACCCTCGACGAGGCCAGAGCGGTGGCCGGCCGCGGCTTCGACGTCGTGCTCGAGTCGGCCGGGGTCCCGGTCACCGCGGACATGGCGGCCCGGCTGGTGGGACCGAAGGGCCACGCGGTCTTCGTCGGCATCCCGCACGCGCCGGTGGAGCTCGCCAAGGAGACCTGGAACCAGTTCCTGCGGCTCGAGGTCACCCTGCACGGTTCCTGGAACTCGTTCTCGGCGCCGTTCCCCGGCGACGAGTGGCGGGTCGCCGCGGCCAAGATGGCGAGCGGTGAGCTGCGCTGGGAGTTCATGATCACCCACGAGCTGCCGCTGGCCGCCCTGCCCGAGATGATGCAGAAGCTCGGGGCCCGGTCGGAGCACTCCTCCAAGGTGATCTTCGTCCCGAACGCGGGCTGAGCGTGGGCCTGCTGCTGGCCCTCGACCTCGGCACGGAGGGCGCCCGGGTCGGGGCCTTCACCGAGGACGGCACCGCCCTCGGCTCGGTGCACCGGCCCTACGCCACCACCTTCCCGCGCGCGGGCTGGGCCGAGCAGGACCCGGAGGCGTGGTGGTCCGCCGTCGTCGACGCGGCCCGCACCCTGCTGGCCACCGACGCCTGCCGGGCCGCCGGGCCGGTCCTCGCCGTCGCCTCCGCCACCACGGCCTCGACCGTCGCCGTCCTCGACGCCGACGGGCGGCCGCTGCGGCCGGCGATCCTGTGGATGGACTCCCGGGCCTCGGCCCAGGCGGCGCGGACGGCCGCGCTGGCCGAGCGCCACCCGGTGCTGGCGTGGTCGGGCGGCTCGGACGCGTCCGAGTGGCTGCTGCCCAAGGCCGTGTGGCTCAAGGAGAACGAGCCGGCGACCTGGGCGCGGGCGGCGCGCGTCGTCGAGGCCCTGGACTACCTGACGTTCCGGCTGACCGGCCGCTGGGTCGGGTCGCAGATGAACGCCGTCTGCAAGTACAACTACGACGGCCTGCGCGGCGCCTTCCCGGTCGCGCTGTACGCCGACCTCGGCGTCGCCGACCTGGTCGAGCGGCTGCCCGACGAGATCCGTCCCGTCGGGTCGGTCGCCGGGCCCCTGACCCGGGAGGCGGCCGACCTCTTCGGCACCGCACCGGGCGCCCCGGTCGTGGTCGGGGGGATCGACGCGCACGTCTCGCTGCTCTCCTGCGGCGCGTCCGACGACGTCGTCTCCCTGGTGTCGGGGACCTCCTCGGCGATCGTCGCCGAGGTCGACGAGCCGACCGAGACCACCGAGATCTGGGGGCCCTACCCGCACGCCCTGCGGACCACGAAGTGGCTGGTCGAGGGCGGCCAGGTGACCAGCGGCTCGGTGCTGACCTGGGCCGGCGAGGGCATCATGGGCGTCGCCCGGGAGGACCTGTCCGCCCTCGTCGAGGGCGCCTCGCGCGTCGAGGCCGGCGCCCACGGGCTGCTGGCCCTGGACACCTTCATGGGCAACCGGACGCCGTACCGCGACGCCCGGCTGCGCGGCGCCGTCGTCGGGCTCACCCTTGGCACGACGCGGGAGGAGCTGTACCGGGCCGCCGTCGAGGCGGTCGCCTGCGGCACCCGGGGGGTCGTCGAGTCCTTTGAGCGGGCCGGCGTCGCCTGCGGCCGGCTGGTCTTCTCCGGCGGCATCGAGAAGAACCGGCTCTGGCAGCAGGTCACCGTGGACGTGCTGGGCCGGGAGGTCGAGATCGTCGACGGCGACAACCTGACCCTGCGGGCCTGCGCGGTGATCGGCGCCGCCGGCGCGGGTCTGGTCGCCGGGCTCGACGAGGGTGCGGCGGCCCACGCGCCCCGGACCCGCACCCTGACCCCGGACGCCGGGCGGCACGCGCTCTACCGGCAGACCTACGCCGACTACGTCGGGCTGATGCAGGCCCTGACCCCGCTGATGCACGCCTCGGTCGACCGGCTGGCGGCCCGGTGAGCACCCCGACGCCGGACCGGACGACGCTGCTGCTGGACGTCGCGCAGCGCTACTGGGAGCAGGGCCGCACCCAGGAGGACATCGGCCACGAGCTGCACCTCACCCGCTGGAAGGTGGGCCGGCTGCTGGAGGAGGCCCGCGCCGAGGGGATCGTGCAGATCACCGTCGTGCACCCGCGCGCCCGGCGCCGCGACCTCGAGGCCGAGCTGCGGGCCCGGTTCGGGCTGCGGGACTGCGTCGTCGTGCCCACCCCGAGCGGTCCGGCCGCCGGCAGCACCCACGTCGCCCTGGCCGCTGCCGACCTGCTGCGCAGCCGCGGCCGGGCGCTCCGCACGCTGGGCGTCTCGTGGGGCAACACCCTCCAGGAGGTGGCGGCCGTGCTGCCCGCCGGCTGGACCACCGGGCTCGAGGTCGTCCAGGTCAACGGCAGCGTGAGCCGCTCCGTGCGGCCCACGACCGCGGCCGACGTGGCCCTGAGCATCGCCCGCAGCGGCAACGGCCGCGCCACCCTGCTGCCGCTCCCGGCGATCGTCGAGCACGCCAGCACCCGGACCGCGCTGTACGCCGAGTCCTCGGTCCGCGACACCCTGGCCCGCGCCCGCGCGGCGGACGCCCTGCTGTTCTCCCTCGGCGCGCTGAGCCCCGACTCCGTGCTGGTGCAGAGCGGGGCGGTGACCGCCGCCGAGCTCGAGCGGCTGCGGGCGGCCGGAGCCTGCGGCGACGTCCTCGGCCACTACGTCACCGCGGACGGGCACGTGGCCGACGCGGAGGTCGAGGCCCGCACCGTCGGCCTGACGCTCGACGACCTCCGCGGCGCGGGCCAGGCCATCGCCGTCGCGTCCGGCCCCGCCAAGGCGGCCGTCATCGCCGCCGCCCTGACCAGCGGCCTCTGCTCGGTCCTGGTCACCGACGAGGACGCGGCCCGCCGTGCCCTGAGCGCGGCCTGAGGCGGCGACGCGGGACGATGCCCGTGCACCCCCGGACCGGTCCACCCCGGACCGATCAAGCCCAGACGCAGCAGCACCGACGGAAGGCACGCCCATGACCGACAACCGCATCCCCGAGCTCACCCCGGCCGCGGTCGCGCGGCTGATCGACCACACCCTGCTCAAGCCCGAGGCCACGGTCGCCGACGTCGAGGCGCTGGTCGCCGAGGCGGTCGCGCTCGGCACCTACTCGGTGTGCGTCTCGCCGTCGATGCTGCCCCTCGCCGTGCCGGCGGGCAGCGGCCTCAAGATCGCGGCGGTCACGGGGTTCCCGAGCGGGAAGCACACCTCGGCGACCAAGGCGGCCGAGGCGGCGCAGGCGGTCGCGGCCGGGGCCGACGAGATCGACATGGTGATCGACGTGGGCGCCGCCAAGGCGCACGACTTCGACGCGGTGCAGGCCGACGTCACCAGCGTCCGGGCCGCCGTGCCGGCTCCGACCGTGCTCAAGGTCATCATCGAGGCCGCGGCGCTGAGCGACGAGGAGATCGTCGGGGTCTGCCGGGCCGCGGTCGAGGCGGGCGCGGACTTCGTCAAGACCTCCACCGGGTTCCACCCCTCCGGCGGGGCGACCGAGCACGCCGTCCGGCTGATGGCCGAGACGGTGGGCGACCGCGCGCACGTCAAGGCTTCCGGCGGGGTCCGCACCCTCGACGACGCCCGCCGGATGGTCGCGGCCGGCGCCACCCGGCTCGGCGTCTCCGGCTCCCGCGCCCTGCTGGGCTCCGACCCGGCCGAGGGCGCGGCGGGGTACTGACCTCCCGGACCGCGGTGGTCGGGACGAGTGGTGAGGAGTTCGACCGGGTGGTCGCGGTCGGACTCCTCACAGGACCTCACGCGGGGCGCGCGGGCCCGTGGTCAGGACCGGTGTCGGCGGACGGCGCGCAGGGCCACCCAGCCGAGCGCACCGGCGGCCACCCACGGCCCGGCCACCACGACGGGGTCGAGCCACTGGTGGTTGACGTCGGCCCGGTCGTGCCCCGCACGTGAGCTCAGGCCGTGCCGGCGCGCCTCGCTGAGCACGCCCGTCTCGGTGACCGGGTTGTCCGGCCGCAGCGACGCGAAGGAGCGCAGGTGCGCCCCCGTGGCGTCGACGCGGTCGGCGGCGATGAGCAGCAGCCAGTGGGCGGACCGGCCCTCGCCGAACCGGCGGTAGGCGTACTTCCGGATGGCCCCGGAGACGCCGTGCGTCGGCTGGGCTGTGCCGAAGACGGGCGGCAGCATCCCGTGCTCGATGGACCGCTCGCGCGGCGCGAGCTCGGGCTGGCGCTCGGGGAAGTCCCAGTGCGCGCCGCTGGCGGCCGGGTCGAACTGCTCGCGCGGGAACGCGGGCCGGTCGGCGGGGTCCAGGTCGGCCCCCCAGCCGGGGATGCGGGCACGCAGCTGCTCGGGGGTCTCGGGCAGGGGCGGGTGGTCGGCGGTGTAGGTCATCAGGGTCCTTCCTCAGGCGCCGGGCTCGATGAGCGTCTTGATGCAGCCGTCGAGCTTCGCCGAGAACATGTGGTAGCCCTCGGCGATGTGCTCCAGCGGCAGCCGGTGGGTGACGATCCCGCTGGGCTTCAGGTAGCCGTTCTGGATGTGGGAGAGCAGCCGCGGCCACTGCCGCTTGACCGGCGTCTGGTTGCCGCGGATCGTCAGGCCCTTGTTCAGGGCGTCGCCGAACTTGACCATGTTCGGCACCGGGCCGTAGGCGCCGACGACGGAGACCGTCCCGCCCTTCCGCACGCTGTCGATGGCCCAGTTCAGCGCCACCGGGGAGCCGCCCTGCAGCTTGAGCTTGGTGCCGGTGAGCACCTGGCGGAAGTTCCCGTCAGCCTCGGCGCCGACCGCGTCGATCACCCGGTCGGCCCCCAGCCAGCCGGTGGTCTTCTTCATCTCCACGACGATGTCGTCGAACTCGGCGAAGTTGCGGGTCTCGGCGTGGGCGAAGGTGCGCGCCTTCTCCAACCGGTAGTCGAGGTGGTCGATGACGATGACCCGGCCGGCGCCCATCAGCCAGGCCGAGGCGGCGGCGTAGAGGCCGACCGGCCCGGCCCCGAAGACGGCCACCACGTCGCCCTCGACGATGTCGGCCAGCTGGGCGCCGAAGTAGCCCGTCGCCAGGGCGTCGGTGCAGAGCACGGCGTCCTCGTCGGTCAGCCAGGCGGGGATCTTCGCGGGTCCGACGTCGGCGAACGGCACCCGCACGTACTCGGCCTGGCCGCCGTCGTAACCCCCCGTGGTGTGGGAGTAGCCGTAGATCCCGCCGACCGCGGTGGCGTTCGGGTTGACGTTGTGGCAGTTGGAGTAGAGGCCGCGCGCGCAGTAGAAGCAGGAGCCGCAGTAGATGTTGAAGGGCACCATGACCCGGTCGCCGACCTGCAGGTTCTGCACCGACGGGCCCACCTCGTGCACCACGCCGATGAACTCGTGGCCGAAGGTGTGGCCGACCCGGGTGTCCGGCATCAGCCCGTGGTAGAGGTGCAGGTCGGACCCGCAGATCGCCGCCAGGGCCACCTTGATGATCGCGTCGTTCGGGTGCTCGATCCGCGGGATGTCCTTCTCCTCGACCCGGATCTTGTAGGGCCCGCGGTAGACCATCGCCTGCATCCGTACCTCCTCAGCTCGGTCCTGCTCCTCACGGACCAGTACCCGGGCAGGGCCCGCGCTAACGGCGAGGAGACCTCCGTCGACAGCGGCGCCGGTGGCCGGTCTCCCGCAGCCGCCGGCGGGAGCGCTCAGGTCAGCAGCCGCAGCAGCGCGGTCACGGCGATGGCGGTGAGGAACACGACGAGGAACCCGCGGCGCAGCAGCAGCGCGACGACGGCGGCGGCCACCCCCACCAGCACGCGCCAGTCGACCGCGTAGCGACCGCCGCCGTCGACCAGCTGGACGGCGACGAGCGCGGCGAGCATGGCGACCGGCAGGAAGGCCGCCACCCGCTGGACCCGGGGGTGGGCCAGCACCGACTCCGGCAGCGACAGCCCGGCCAGCTTGGTCAGGTAGCTGCCGACGGCGGCGACCAGCAGGGCCACCCAGAGCGCGGTCACGACGTCGCCTCCGGCCCTTCCCCGGGGCCGGGTCGCAGCCCCGCCAGCACGGCGACGCCGGCCGAGGCCAGCACGGGCACGCCCTCGGGGGCGACCGGCACGAGGGCCAGCGCGACGGCGGCGCCGGCGACGGCCACCCAGCGCGCCTCGACGCGCTTCAGCCCGGGCCACAGCAGCGCGAGGAAGACGGCCGGCCCGGCGGCGTCGAGGCCGAGGTCGGACGGGTCGACGACCCCGCCGGCGAGCGCCCCGGCCAGCGTGCCCAGCTGCCACAGCGCGCACAGCACGAGGCCGGTCGACCAGAACGCGTAGCGCTGCAGCCGGACGCCCGGCTGGCCGACCGCCATCGCCGTCGTCTCGTCGATGACGAAGTGCGCGGTCCACAACCGGGCGAGCCCCCGCGGGGCCAGCACCGAGGTGAGCGTCACGCCGTAGAACGCGTTCCGCAGCCCCAGCAGCAGGGCGGCCGCCACCGCGGTGACCGTCGAGCCCCCGGCGGCCGCCACCCCCGTGAAGGCGAACTGGGAGGCGCCGGAGAACATCACCAGGCTGAGCACCATCGCCTGCCCGACGCTGAGGCCCGAGCCCACCGCGACGGCGCCGAACGAGGCCCCGAAGGCCCCCGCGTACAGGCCGATGCCCAGCGCCGCCCGCAGCACCGACCGGCGGTCCGCGGCCTCGTCGGGCGCGTCGGCGGAGGCCGGCGCGCTCACCGGGACGCCGCCACGAGCGCGACCAGCAGCGGGGCGACGAGCAGCGCCGGCAGCAGGTTGCCCACCGGCACCTGGCGGATCCGCAGCAGCCGCAGCCCGACGCCGAGCAGCAGCAGGCCGCCCGTCGCCGTCAGCGCGTCGAGGTGCGCGGGGGGCAGGACGTCCCCGACCACCAGACCGACGACGGTCAGCAGCCCCTGCACGACGGCGACCGTCAGGGCCGAGGCCAGCACGCCGACGCCCAGGGAGGCGGCGAAGGCGATGGCGGCGAAGCCGTCGAGGGTGGCCTTCAGGTACAGCTGCTCGGCGCCCAGCCCGAGGCCGTCGGACAGGGACCCCAGGATGGTCAGCGGGCCGACGCAGAACACCAGCGACGAGGACACGAAGGCCTCGATGAACCGCTCCCGCGCCTGCGCGTGCGGCCCCTCGACCAGCCCGTCACGGCGGCCGAGCCGGCTCCGGATCCAGCCGCCGAGGTCCTCCAGGCGCCGCTCGACGTCCACCAGCGAGCCGACGATGCCGCCCAGCAGCAGCGAGCCCAGCACGATCAGCACCGGGGCCGAGCTCCCGACGACGTCGGCCAGCACGGCGGAGCCCACCGAGGCGGCCGACAGCCCGCCGATCAGCAGGGTGACCAGGCCGAGCCCGTCGGTGACGGTGTCCCGGGTCCGCGCGGGCAGCCGGTGACCGAGCAGCAGGCCGAGGCCCGACCCCGCGAGCACGGTGGCGACGTTGACGAGCGTGCCGACGCCCGGGAAGGTCATGGCGGTCCTGTCGTGAGGGGTGGGGGAGGAGCCGGCTGAGCCTAGCGGGGCCCGCTGACGGCGCTGAGAACCCGGCGGGGCTGTCGGAGCCGCTCCGTAGGATGGCGGGCGTGCTGAGGACGATCGACCTGCGGGGCCGCCTGGCGGCCGGGACACGGCTGGACTACGCCACGGTGGTGCCGCGCGCCGTCTTCGACGTCGCGGCGGCCGTGGAGGTGGTGCGGCCGATCTGCGACGACGTGGCCACGCGGGGCGCCATCGCCCTGGCCGAGTACTCCGAGCGCTTCGACCACGTCGTCCCGCCGTCGTTCCGGGTGCCGGCGGCGGCGCTCGCCGCCGCCCTCGACGGACTCGACCCCGACGTCCGCGCGGCCTTCGAGGAGTCCACCCGGCGGCGCCGGCTGGTGAGCGAGGCCGAGCTGGGCGAACGCGCCGTCGACGTGCAGGTCGCACCGGGCGCGCAGGTCACCCAGCGGATGATCCCGGTCCGCCGCGTCGGGCTCTACGTCCCGGGTGGGCTGGCCCCGCTGGCGTCCAGCGTGATCATGAACGTGGTGCCGGCCCAGGTCGCGGGCGTGCAGTCGATCGCCGTCGCGTCCCCGCCCCAGCGCGAGTTCGGCGGGCTGCCGCACCCCAGCATCCTGGCGCTGTGCCACCTGCTGGGCGTCGAGGAGGTCTACGCCGTCGGCGGGGCGCAGGCCGTCGCCATGTTCGGCTACGGGGTCCCCGGGCTGTGCCCGCGCGTCGACCTGGTGACCGGGCCGGGCAACATCTACGTCGTCGCGGCCAAGCGACTGCTCAAGGGCCGGGTGGGCATCGACTCCGAGGCCGGCACCACCGAGATCGCCGTGCTGGCCGACTCCTCCGCCGACCCGGTGCACGTGGCCGCCGACCTCGTCAGCCAGGCCGAGCACGACCCGATGGCCGCCGCGGTCCTGGTCACCGACGCCCCGGACCTCGCCGCGGCGGTCGAGCGCGAGCTCCAGGAGCAGGTGGACGTCACGAAGCACGCCGACCGGGTCCGCACCGCCCTCGGCGGCCAGCAGTCGGCCGTCATCCTGGTGGACGACGTCGAGCAGGGCCTGGAGGTCGTCGACGCCTACGCCGCCGAGCACCTGGAGATCCAGACCCGCGACGCGGCGGCGGTCGCCGCCCGGGTGCGCAACGCGGGCGCGATCTTCGTGGGGCCGTGGTCGCCGGTGTCGCTCGGCGACTACTCCGCCGGCAGCACGCACGTGCTGCCCACGGCCGGCTGCGCCTGCCACTCCTCGGGGCTGAACGTCAAGAGCTTCCTCAAGGCGGTGCACGTCGTCAGCTACACCGAGGACGCGCTGGCGGCGGTGGCCCGGCACGTCGAGGTGTTCGCCGACGCCGAGAACCTGCCCGCTCACGGTGCAGCGGTCAGCCGGCGGTTCCCCCGCGGCGCGGGCACCGTCCGATGAGCGCCCCGACGGTCACCGGCACGGCGACGCCCACGCTGGCCGAGCTGCCGCTGCGGCCGGAGCTGGTGGGGGAGGAGCCCTACGGTGCGCCGCAGCTGGACGTCCCCGTCCGCCTCAACGTCAACGAGAACCCGTACCCGCCGAGCCCGTCCGTGGTCGCCGAGATCGCCACGGCCGTCGCCCGGGCCGCCGGCTCGGTGAACCGCTACCCCGACCGCGACGCGCTGGCGCTGCGCGCGGACCTGGCGGCCTACCTCGGCCACGGCCTGGCCGCCGAGCAGCTCTGGGCGGCGAACGGCAGCAACGAGGTGATGACGCACGTCCTGCAGGCCTTCGGCGGACCGGGCCGCACGGTGCTGTCCTTCGCGCCGACCTACTCGATGTACCCGGAGTACGCCCGGAACACCCACACCGCCTGGGTGACCGTCCCGCGGACGGCGGACTTCCGCATCGACGCCGACGCGGCCGTCGCCGCGATCGCCGAGCACGCCCCCGACGTCGTCCTCGTCACCAGCCCCAACAACCCGACCGGCACCGCCGTCGACCTGACCACGGTGCGCGCGATCTGCGACGCGACGGCGGGCGTCGTCGTCGTCGACGAGGCCTACGTCGAGTTCGCGCGCACCGGTACGCCCAGCGCGCTGGAGCTGCTGCCGGCGTACCCACGGCTCGCCGTCAGCCGCACCATGTCCAAGGCCTTCGCCTTCGCGGGCGGCCGCCTCGGCTACCTGGCCGCCGCACCCGCGTTCGTCGACGCCCTCCGCGTCGTCCGGCTGCCCTACCACCTCTCGGCGCTCACCCAGGCCGTCGCCCGGGTGGCGCTCGCCCACGCGCCGGAGATGCTCGCCGCCGTCGACCAGCTGCGGGTGGCCCGCGACGACGTCGCCCGCTGGCTCGTGCGCCAAGGGCTGGAGGTGGCGGAGTCCGACGCGAACTTCGTGCTCTTCGGCCGGTTCGCCGACCGGCACGCCGTCTGGCAGGCGCTGCTCGACCGGGGCGTGCTCATCCGCGAGACCGGGCCCGCGGGCTGGCTGCGGGTCTCCGCCGGCACCCCGGCCGAGATGGCCGCCTTCACCACCGCCCTCGCCGAGGTGCTGGCGACGCCCGACGCGTCCCGCGCCGCCCCCGCGACCGACCCCCAGGAAGGCCCCCGATGACCGAGCGCCGCCCCCGCACCGCCACGATCGAGCGGATCACGTCGGAGTCCCTCGTCCGGCTCAGCCTGGACCTGGACGGGACCGGGGAGTCCAAGATCTCCACCGGCGTGGGCTTCTACGACCACATGCTCACCGCACTGGCCCGGCACTCCCTCATCGACCTCGAGGTCGAGAGCACCGGGGACCTGCACATCGACGCGCACCACACCGTCGAGGACACCGCCATCGTGCTCGGCCAGGCCCTGCGGGAGGCGCTGGGCGACAAGCGCGGGATCCGCCGGTTCGGCGACGCCCTGGTGCCGCTGGACGAGGCACTGGCCCAGGCCGTCGTCGACGTGTCGGGCCGGCCCTACTGCGTGCACACCGGCGAGCCCGAGGGGCAGGCGTTCGCCCGGATCGGGGGCGGCACCCCGGCGGGGCCCGGCGAGCGCGACAGCGTCCCCTACACCGGCTCCCTGACCCGGCACGTCATGGAGACGCTGGCCTTCCACGCCCACCTCTGCCTGCACCTGACCCTGGTCGCCGGCCGCGACCCGCACCACATCGTCGAGGCCCAGTTCAAGGCCGTGGCCCGCGCCCTGCGGGACGCCATCGCCCCCGACGACCGGGTGACCGGGGTCCCCAGCACGAAGGGGACGCTGTGAGCACCCCGACCGCTGGGCGTGCCGACGGCCGGAAGCGGGTCGTCGTCCTCGACTACGGCTCGGGCAACCTGCGGTCGGCGGAGCGCGCCGTCGCGCACGCGGGGGCCGACGTGGTGGTCACCGCCGACCCGGAGCAGGCGCTGGCCGCCGACGGGCTCGTGGTCCCCGGTGTGGGAGCCTTCGCCGCCTGCATGGCCGGGCTGACCGACGTCGGCGGCCCCGGTCTGATCGCCCGTCGGGTGGCCGAGGGCCGCCCGACGCTGGCCATCTGCGTCGGCCACCAGGTGCTGTTCGACGCCGGCATCGAGCACGGCGTCCGCGCCCCGGGCTGCGCCGTCTGGCCGGGCCTCGTCGAGCAGCTCGCCGTGCAGCGGCTGCCGCACATGGGCTGGAACACCGTCGAGCCGCCCGCGGGGAGCGGGCTCTTCGCGGGCATCGAGGACGAGCGGTTCTACTTCGTGCACTCCTACGGGGTGCGGATGCTGGCGGAGACGCCGGGGCGCACCGTCACCTGGGCCGAGCACGAGGGCGACCGCTTCGTCGCCGCCGTCGAGGAGGGCCCGCTGTGGTCCACCCAGTTCCACCCCGAGAAGTCGGGCGAGGCGGGTACCGCCCTCCTCCGCAACTGGGTCGCCACGCTGTGAGCGCCCGCCGGTGACGGCCGCCCCGTCGGTGCTGTTCGACCTCGGCGGGGTCGTCGTCGGCTGGGAGCCCGCGGGCGCCTACGCCGGGGTGCTCCCGCCCGCGGAGGTCGCCGACTTCCTGACCAGGACCGACTTCGGCACCTGGAACCGCGCGGCGGACGCGGGCCGGCCGTTCGCCGACGTCGAGGCCGAGCTGCTGACCCGGTTCCCCGAGGACGCGGCGGCCGTCCGCGCCTACCGGCAGAACTTCGACCGCACCCTGACCGGCCTGGTGCCCGGGACCGGGGCGGTGCTGGCCGAGCTGCAGCAGGCCGGCGTCACCTGCGCGGCGCTCACCAACTGGTCGGCGGAGACCTTCCCCGTCGCCCGGCAGCGGTTCGGCCTGCTCCGGCGCTTCACCGGCGTCCTCGTCTCGGGGGAGGAGCGGCTGGCCAAGCCCGACCCGGCGATCTTCCGGCTCGCGCTGGAACGGTTCGCCCTGGACCCGGCCGGCTGCGTGTTCGTCGACGACTCCCCGGCCAACGTCGAGGCCGCCACGGCGCTGGGGCTCACCGGCCTGCACTTCACCGGCGCCGAGCGCTTCCGGGCCGACCTGGAGCAGCTCGGCCTGCTGGGCCCCCGGGCGGTGCCGGACGAGCCGGTGCTGCACCTGACCGAGGACCGGGTCTGGCGGCGGGCCCTGGCGGACGGTGCCTACCCCTGGTCGGGACGCACCGGCACCTACGAGTCGGAGGGCTTCGTGCACGCCGGCTTCGCCGACCAGGTGGCCGGCACCCGCGCCCGGAAGTACGCCGACCTGCCCGACGACGCGCTGGTGGTCCTGGAGCTTGACGCCCGCACCCTGTCGGTGCCGGTCGTCGTGGAGGACCTCGGGGCCGGGCCGTTCCCGCACCTCTACGGCCCGCTGCCGGTGGACGAGGTCGTCGCCGTGCACCCGTACGGCGGCGCCGACGGCAACACGTCACGGCGCGTTGGCCCTCCGTTCACCACGCGTGCCTAGCGTCGGCGGTCCTGCTCCCCCCAGAACGGACCCCGATGCGACGCGCGCTCTTCGTGGCAGCCTTCGACTCCCAGCTCAAGTGGTGCGCCCGCATCCGCGACGAGCTCGAGCGCCGGGGGTTCACCTCCGAGGTGGTGGTTCCCGACGTCCGCAGCGCGCTCTCCCCGGGGCAGATCGCCGACGCGGGGTTCACCGCCGTCGAGCACGTCACCTGGTCGGAGCTGCTCGACCGCGCGGTCGCCGCCGACGTGGTCGTGTGCAGCCTCTCGGGGCCGTTCACCAAGGGGTTCGTCTTCGACCTGGCCGCCCGGACCGCCGCGGTCGCCGGGCCCGGTCCGGTGGTGGTGACCGGTTGGGTCGGCATCATCATCGACCGGATCACCGGCGGCTACCTGGACCGCTGCGGCTCCGACGTGGTGGCCGTGAACTCCGGCCGCGACCTGGAGCACTTCGAGCGGACGGCCCGCGCCCTGCAGATGCCCGCCGACAACCTGCTGCTGGCCGGCCTGCCGTTCCTCAGCTCCGAGCCCGCCCCGCCGCGGCGGACGCCGGTCCGCCGGCTGCTGCTCGCCGACCAGCCCACCGTGCCGTCGACGGAGGCGGACCGCCGCTTCCTGTACGCCGGCGCCGTCGCGTACGCGCGGGCGCACCCCGACCGCGAGGTGGTCCTCAAGCCGCGGCACCGCCCCGAGGAGGACACCCTGCACCGGATGCAGCACCACCCGGCGGTGCTGCTGGCGGAGGAGGACCTGCCGCCGAACTTCCGCATCGACCACACCCCGATCGCCGAGCTGCTGCCCGACGTCGACCTCCTGGTCACCATGTCCTCGACGGCGTGCCTGGAGGCGCTCGACCACGGCTGCCGGGTGGCCCTGGTCCTCGACCTCGGCGTGCACGAGCGCTTCGGCAACCACGTCTTCCTCGACAGCGGCCTGCTCCGCACCTGGGCCGAGATCACCGACGACCGGCTGGGGGAGGCCGACCCGGCCTGGCTCGCCGGCTACTTCTTCCCGCGCGCGCAGGGCGCGACCGCGGTCGTCGCCGACCGGGTGGAGGCCCTGCTGGACTCCGGGGAGCGACCCGCTCGCGCCGTCCGGGCCTCGGACTACTTCCGCAGCGCCGCGGTCTACCACCGCGCCCAGGAAGCCGTGGCCGCGGTCCCGACGCCTCCGCGGACGCTGCGGCCCCGCGACCTGCTGCCCCCGGTGCTGTACCGACCGGTCGCGCGCGGCCTGCGACGCTGCCGCCCGGTGGCGGCCCGGGCCGTCGCCGAGCTCCAGCACCGCCGCCGCGGGGCGGTCCGCTCCTGAGCGGCACGTCCGGCCGGCGGCCCACCGACGGGGTACCGGCTCAGGGCCGCCGGAGGTAGGCCGAGGTCGCGACGACCCCGACCAGCTCGAGGCGTCCGCCGTCGGCCAGGTAGCGCCGGCCGGCCGCCTCGACGCCGGGCCAGCCGGGGTCGCCCCAGTCGTCCAGGACGACCACCCCGCCGGGGGCGACGACGTCCTGCACCCACCGCAGGTCCCGGTAGACCCCGTCGGCGGCGTGGTCGCCGTCCACCACGACGACGGCGTAGCTCTGCTCCGCCACCTGCCGCCGGACCTCCTCGTCCCCCGAGTAGCCGCGGACCAGCCGGACCTCCTCGGCGCGCAGGCCCAGCGTCGTGAGGTTCCGGCGGGCCACCTCCTCGCTGACCGGGGTGCCGGTCCGGTCGCGCCGGCCGGGCCGGCCGTCCTGCACCTGGGTGCCCGCGAACGGGTCGACGACGGTCAGGGTGCGGAACTCCCCGACGGCCTGGAGCTGGCGCACCAGGGCGGAGGAGAACAGACCGAAGAGGGTGCCGATCTCCAGCACCGGGCCAGGCGGCGGCGCCAGCAGGGTGGGCACGACCAGCTTGCCGAGGATGTTGGGGGTGGTCCCGGCGATCCGGCCGAGCCCACGGCTCTCGTGGTCGAGCAGCGCCCGGTAGGCGCGCCGCAACGGCACCTCGACGTCCTCGACCCCGCTGACGGCGCGGATCTCCGCCCGCAGGTCCTCGACGAGGGCCGCGCTCAGCGTGCGGTCGTCAGGCCGGCCGGCGCCCAGCACCAGGCCGGCGGTGAAGTCCCGGTCGCGCTGGCCCGGGTCCGGACGGTCCACCTCGGCCTGCCGCGCGACCTCGCGGTGGACCAGGGCCAGCACGGCCGCCTCGTCGAGCAGGCCGTCGACCCGCCGCACGGTCGCGTCCAGCCGTTCGCCGAGCGGACCGAGCTCGGCCAGCCGCCGGGCGACCTCGAGGCGCACCCGGCGGTCCAGGGTGCCGGCCAGCCGGTCCTCGAGCCGGCCCGTCAGCAGCCGACGGGCGGCCCGCAGCCGACGGGCCGCCGGGGTCCGGGTGCTCACCGGCGGCGCAGGTCCCGGGCCGCCTCCAGCAGCGGCGCGGGGACCAGCCGGAGGGCGCCCGAGTCCCACCGCGGCCGGGGGGCGCGGCCGGTGCCGTCGTCGACCACCGCGTCGAGCGCGCGCCAGAGGGTGCGCGCCGTCGCCAGGTCGCCGGCGGCGACGGCCTCCCGGGCGCGCCGACGGAGCCAGGACGGCCCGTCGAGACCGGACGGCACCTGCTCCCGGGCGGCGGCGAGGTCGGCGGTCAGGCTGCGGACGCGGCCGTCGGCGGTGTCGCGGTGGACGCCCTGCAGGAAGGCGCGCGCGGCCAGCCCCCGGGCCAGGGGCGGGTAGGGCGTGTGGCTGGGGACCACCGTCGTGCCGGTGATCCGCTGGTAGATGCTGGCCAGGTTGTCCAGGGTCTGGGCGAAGAAGCCGGCGCGGGCCTCGGCCAGCTCCGCCCGCAGGGCCACCCGGTGCTCGGCCGCCTCGTTGACGGCCGCGTGCAGCCGGTCGACGAATCCGTCCTGACGGGGGTCGACGGTCAGCTCGGGGTGGCCGATGTCGCGGGCGAAGTAGCCCGTCTTGTGGTGCACGAGCAGCGACAGCGGGATGGAGCCCATGCCGAAGGGCACCATCTGGGCGTGGCCCCGGGTGCCCAGGATGAACGGCAGGCCGGCGAAGTGCTCGACGCCCTTGTAGAGGCCGTCGGGGTCGTTGAACAGCCGCACCTCCGAGTCCACCAGCCCCGCCGCGGCGGCCCGCTCGGCGAAGCCGAGGTCGGCGCGCGCGTGCGGGACGCTCTCGAGGGTCCAGCCGTCGCCCTTGAGCCGCCGGGCCACCTCCAGCACGTCGGTGTAGATGGCGTCGGCGGAGAAGCCGGCCCGCTCCTGGCGCTTGCCGACGATCATCTGCAGGGCCAGCCGTCGCTCGTCGGGCAGCTCGGGCCGCCACAGGTCGGGGAACAGGTAGGAGGACAGGGTCGTCGGGCAGGGCTGGAACTCCACCCGGTCCCGGCTCGACGGCTCCAGGTAGGGCCTGATCGTCTCGACCGAGCCGGTGTTGCGCAGCCCGAAGAAGACCGACTTCTCCATCACGAGGTTGAGGTGCTCGACGAAGGGGGGCGCGAAGTCCTCCTGGTCGATGAACCGGTTGTTGCCGACGCCGAAGATGATCAGCGGCTTCTCGATCTGGCGGAGCAGGTTCAGCGAGATGTTCCACTGCCAGCCCGAGCGGGAGTTCGCGTTGGTGTCGCGGAGGAACAGCCCGCCGCCGCCGACGACGACGGCGTCGGCGTGCTCGTTGATGTGCCGGACCAGCGCCGGGCCGACCGGGTCGCGCAGCGGGCGGGCGTCGGTCACCTCGAAGTAGCGCCCGTCGCCGAAGCCGTTGAAGACCTGGCGGACGGCCTCGAACAGCAGGGTGTCGCCGTAGTTGCCCAGCGTCTTGATGTCGAAGTGGAAGAGCCGCAGCTTGCGCGCGGGAGCGCCGCCCGACCCGTCCCGCGCTGCCGTCGGGTCCTGCTCGGTGATGTCAGCCACGTCCCACGACCTTCGCGTTGAGCCGGCGGAGCGTCTGCACGACCGCCCGGGCCCGGGCGGCCTGCAGCTCCCGGGTGACGGCCATCGACTCCGGGGCCAGCCGGGCGGCCGTCCGCAGCGTGGCGACGGCCTCGGAGTGGCGGCCCTGCGCCCGCAGCGCCCGGGCCAGCTCGCGGAGCTCGGCCGGGGTGGCCTCCTTGGTCCGCCAGGCGTCCCGGAGCACCTCCTCGGCCTGGGCGAACCGCCGTTTGGCGTTCAGCTTCTGGGCCTGCCGGAACGGCGAGAGCGAGGAGCCCCCCGAGACCTGGAGCCCGGCGTCCTCCCGCGCCTGGGCGGAGGCGACGGCGCGCAGGTCGGTGACCAGCTCGCGCAGCTCCCAGGCCTCGAGGCAGTCCAGCCAGTCGCGGTCCAGCTCGGCGTACCGGTCGTGCGCGGGGTCGCGCAGCGGGTCCCAGGGCTTGTTGCCGACGTAGTGCAGCACCTTGACGTCGGCGTCGGTGTAGAGCGCGGGGTGGTGGGCGAACACCCGCTTGGTGGTGTTGTACTCCACCGGCAGTGCCTCCCACGTGTCCAGGAAGCTGTTGAGGAAGCCCTGGTCCCCGCCGTCGCGGGAGGGGGTCGCGGCCAGCGCGTCGAGCATCCGGCAGAACTGCGCGTGCGAGGGCTCGAGGGCGAGCACGCCGGAGTTGAACTCCCGGCTGCTGGCCCGGTCGAAGCCGGAGTCGGGGGCGGCGGCGAACCCGTGACCGGCGAAGAGCTCGTCGATGTTCTTCCGCACCACGGTGTCGCTGTCCAGGTAGACCAGCCGGTCCAGGAAGTCGAGGCGGAAGACGTTCAGCTTGGTGTAGGTGTGCTGGAAGCGCTGCTGGAACCGCTGGCTGGTGTTGGGGTTGCGGATCTCCGGGACGTCGATGACGTGGATGTCGCTGGCGGCCAGCGCGACCCGGTCGGCGTCCGCGGTGGCCAGGGCCAGCAGCGGGACGTCGCTCACCCGGCGCAGCGAGCCGGCCAGCGCACGGGCGCCGTGGTGGTAGTTGCCGGAGACGACGGTGACGTAGGCGCACCGGCGGCCGTCGACCTCCTGCCACAGCCGGCGGTCGCGGGGCGCGGTGACCACGACCGGGTCGGCGCCGGGCGCGCCGGCCAGGGTGGCCACGACGCGGTCCTTGGGCTCGCCCAGGTGCGCCGTGCTGCCGGCCGCCAGGTCGGGGCCCTCGACCTGCTCCGGGGCGGTGCCGAGGTAGACCGACAGGTTCACCGACTCGCTGAGGTTGTGCACGCGGGCGTCGGGGAACTCCGTCAGGCAGGCCTGCAGGAAGGCGAGGTCGGTGTCGATCGAGTGCGCGCTCTCGTAGCCGGGGGTGATGTCCTTGGCGGTGAGCGCGGCCGCGACCTGGTCGGTGACCGTGTAGCCGTAGCGGGCCTCCGCCGACTCGTACAGGTCGATGCCGGACAGGTACACCTCGCGGAAACCCACCGCCAGGGCGAAGCCGAGCGCCTGCAGCCCGGTCGTCGGCAGCCCGGGGCGGCTCATGAACCGGCGGGCCAGCCGGGGGTGCCGCGCCACCACGGCCCAGTGGTCCTGCTGCACGACGTCGACGTCGAGGAGCTGGTTCCCCCAGCCGTCCCCGTCCCGTCCGGACGGCAGCTGCATGGGGGACAGCAGCCGGTCGACCGTGTACCGGCCGCTCCGGATCTCCTGGGCGAGCGTCTCCTCCAGCGTCTGGTTCGGCACGGAGAAGAACCAGGCGTCGACGTGGCTGCCGAAGTGGTAGTGGCTCTCCAGGAAGAACCAGTTCATCCGGAAGACGACGGGGTCGGCGGGCAGCCGGTGCTGCGGGGGCACGGCGGCGGAGGGTCCGTTGCCGGCGATCACGAGCGGCCGGTGGACGAGGGGGGCGAACGAGGCGATCTCCCGCTCACCCGGCTGCTCGGTGAGGGAGGCGGTTCGCATGGGCGGCATGGAGCTCGGCTTTCGTCGACGGACGTAGTGCACGCATGCTGGCGAGCCCAGGTGAATGGGCGGTTACGGGCAGGCGTGTGTCACGCCAACAGACCGCCGGGTCACGGTGCCGGCGGCCGGGTACCGCCCCCGAGCCCCGTCGGGGCCGGTGTCTCCGGGACTCCGTCGGATGTTCGCCTGCCGTTCAGGTGCCATCGCCCGTCCCGCCAGAAACGCTCCCTAGCGTGCGCCCATGACCACCTCCTCAGCACTGCTCCAGGGACCGACGCGGCGCCTCGGCGACCGCGTCGTCGGACCGGGCCACCCGGTGTACATCACCGGCGAGATCGGCATCAACCACAACGGTGAGCTCGCGAACGCCTTCGCGCTCATCGACCAGGCCGCCGCCGCCGGCTGCGACGCCGTCAAGTTCCAGAAGCGCACGCCCGAGATCTGCACCCCCCGCGACCAGTGGGACATCGAGCGGGACACCCCGTGGGGCCGGATGACCTACATCGACTACCGGCACCGCGTCGAGTTCGGCGAGGACGACTACCGCCAGATCGACGCCCACGCCCGCGACCGCGGCATCGCTTGGTTCGCCTCCCCGTGGGACGTCGAGGCGGTGGACTTCCTCGAGCAGTTCGACGTGCCGGCGCACAAGGTCGCCTCCGCCTCGCTGACCGACGACGAGCTGCTCCGCCGGCTCCGCGCCACCGGCCGGACGATCATCCTGTCCACCGGGATGTCGACGCCGAAGCAGATCCGCCACGCGGTGGAGGTGCTGGGCAGTGAGAACATCGTCATGTGCCACGCCACGAGCACCTACCCGGCCAAGCCGGCTGAGCTGAACCTGCGGATGATCCACACGCTGCAGTCGGAGTTCCCGAACGTGCCGATCGGCTACTCCGGGCACGAGACGGGCCTGCAGACGACGCTGGCCGCCGTCGCGCTCGGCGCCGTGTTCGTCGAGCGGCACATCACCCTCGACCGCGCCATGTGGGGCTCGGACCAGTCCGCCTCCGTGGAGCCTCCCGGCCTGCAGCGCCTCGTCCGCGACGTCCGGATCATCACCGAGTCCCTCGGCGACGGGGTCAAGAAGATCTACGACGGCGAGCTCGCCGCCATGAAGAAGCTGCGCCGCGTGCAGTCCGGGGCCGAGCCGCAGCTCGCCAGCACGGGCAGCTGAGCGTGCGCTCGTCGGCCCTGGTGGAGAGCCCCGCCCAGCTGCTGAACGTGGTCGAGTGGGCCCACCAGGCCGGCGAGCCCCGGGACGACCTCACGGTCATCGTGCTGGCCCCCACGAACGAGGCCACCCGCCGCCAGCTGCGGGCGATGTCCGCGCTGGCCCGGGAGGACGGCCTCGAGGTCCTCTGGCACGAGCCGCGGCTGGGCGGGGCGGCCACGGCCCGCACCGTCCGCTCGCTGGCCAGCGAGCTCTCCGGCGTCGAGCGCCTCGTGATCGGCGACCCGTTCTCCGGCGTCCTGCAGGTCGTGATGAGCATCAGCCGCGCGCCCGAGGTGGTGATCGTCGACGACGGCACCGCCACCCTCGAGTTCGCCCGGCAGTGGGTCGCCGGTGAGCACCTCGCCCGCTGGCACAGCGTGGCCACCCCCGGGCACCGCCGGCAGATCAGCCACTTCGCCCGCGAGCAGATCTCCGGCTCGGTCCGCCGCCGCATCAGCCCCGAGTCGGGCTGCCGCCTCGCGCTGTTCACCAGCCTCGACGTGGAGCTGCCCCGGGCCCACGTCGGTCGCAACACCTTCGCCTGGGTGCGCTCCCGCTTCCCGGTCCCCGAGGTGAAGCTGGGCTCCGACCTCATCGGCACCTCCCTGGTCGAGACCGGCGTCGTGGACGCCGACGCCTACCTCGGCGGGGTCGCCAGCCTCGTCGAGCAGTACGCCGTCGACCGCTACTTCGCCCACCGCAAGGAGTCCGACGCCAAGCTGGCCCGGATCGAGGGCCTCGGCGTCACCGTCGTCCGGCCCGACCTGCCCCTGGAGATCGCGGCCCGCCTCGGCGTGCTGGCCCGGCGGGTGATCAGCTTCCCGTCCACCGTCGTGCACACGCTGCCGCTGGTGCTGGCCGACACCCCGGCCGAGCTGCTGGTCTGCGACATCGACGACCGCTGGTACACCGCGGGCACCACGCCGAACTCGGAGCGCTTCCTCGGGGCTGTCAGCGCCTCGGCCCGCAGCCGCTTCGGGCTCGCTGCCGTCGCCTGCTGACCGGGTGCGGGGCCGCCGGGACGTGGCCGGGGCGTGGTCGCTCCTCCGGTAGGGTCGTCGGGTGAATTCGCAGAGCCCCTTGGTCCTGCTGCCCGCCGTCGACGTCTCCGGCGGCCAGGCGGTGCAGCTGGTGCAGGGCCGGCTCGGTTCGGAGAAGGTGTTCGGGGACCCGCGGGCCGCCGCCCAGCGCTGGCAGGACGCTGGCGCGGAGTGGATCCACCTGGTCGACCTGGACGCCGCGTTCGGGCGGGGCAGCAACGCCGAGATCATCGCCGAGATCGTCTCCCACCTCCACCTGCAGGTGGAGCTGTCGGGCGGCATCCGCGACGACGAGACCCTCGAGCGGGCCCTGGCCACCGGCTGCCGCCGGGTCAACATCGGCACCGCCGCCCTCGAGCGCCCCGCGTGGTGCGAGGAGATCATCGCCGCGCACGGCGACCGCATCGCCATCGGCCTCGACGTCCGCGGCACCCGGCTCGCCGCCCGCGGCTGGACCTCGGAGGGCGGGGAGCTCGACGAGACCCTGGACCGGCTCGACCGGGCCGGCTGCGCCCGGTTCGTGGTCACCGACGTGGCCTCCGACGGCATGCTGAGCGGGCCCAACCTGGAGCTGCTGCGGCACGTCTGCGCCCGCACCGACGCCCCCGTGGTCGCGAGCGGCGGCATCTCCAGCCTCGAGGACGTGGTGGCGCTGCGCGACCTCGTCCCGGTCGGCGTCGAGGGCGCGATCATCGGGACCGCCCTGTACGTCGGCAACTTCACCATCGAGGAGGCTCTCCGGGCCGCCTCGCTGCCGCTCGCCACCCCCGAGGAACCGACCCCATGACGGCTGCTGCCGACACGTCCAGCCGACCGACCGTGGTGCGCGACGCCGACCACCCCGCCCCCCGGCTCGACGGCCGGCTGCGGGACCTGCTGGCGGGGCAGAAGATCGTCATGACCGGCGTCACCGGCTTCATCGGCGAGCAGCTGCTGTGGAAGATCCTCACCGAGCTGCCGGACACCCGGCCCTCGGTCCTGGTCCGCCGCAAGGGCTCGGCCTCGGCCCGCGACCGCGTCGTCTCCCTGGTCAAGAAGGCGATCTTCGCCGACGTGCGCGACGCGGCGGGCGGCGCCGAGGCGCTGGTCGACGCCCGCATCGAGGTCATCGAGGGCGACCTGCCGAACGTGCCGGCGCTGCCGCGCGACCTCGACGTCCTCGTGCACTGCGCGGGCGACGTCTCCTTCGACCCGCCCATCGACCAGGCCTTCACCACCAACGTGGTGGGCACCAAGGCCCTGATGGAGCGGATGATCGAGGCCTGCCGCGACGAGGACGGCCGTGCCGTCCGCGTCCCGCACTACGTGCACATCTCCACCGCCTACACGGCGGGCCGCCGCCGCGGCGCCATCCCGGAGGGGCCGCAGGAGCACAGCGTCGACTACGCGGCCGAGACCGCGGCCGGGCTCGCCATGCGGGAGCTCGTCGAGGCGGAGTCCCGGATGCCCGACCGGCTGACCACGCTGCGCAAGGAGGCCGAGCGCCAGCACCGTCGCGCCGGCTACCTGACCACGGCGGCCGACACCGAGCGCCGCCGCACCGAGTGGGTGCAGGCCGAGCTCGTCCGCGCGGGCACCGAGCGGGCCCGCTCGCTCGGCTGGACCGACGTCTACACCTTCACCAAGGCCCTCGGCGAGCGGGTGGTCGCCGACCTGGGGGCGGAGATCCGCGTCTCGGTGGTCCGGCCGGCCATCGTCGAGTCGTCCTGGGCGCACCCCTACCCGGGGTGGATCGAGGGCTTCAAGATGGCCGAGCCGTTGATCCTGGCCTACGGCCGCGGCGAGCTGCCCGAGTTCCCCGGTTCGCCGGACTCGGTGCTCGACATCGTGCCGTGCGACCTCGTCGTCAACGCGATCATCGCCGTCTGCGCCACCGCCCCGACGGTCGGCCGCCCGGAGTTCTACCACGTCAGCTCCGGCGCCCGGAACCCGTTGACCATCGCGGGGATCTACGAGCTGATCCGGCACTACTTCACCGAGCACCCGCTGGAGCGCACGGCCAAGCCGGGCGAACCGCTGCCCGAGTGGGACTTCCCGGGCTCCTCCTCGGTCGGCCGGCTGCTGGCGAGCTCGGAGCTCGCGCACTCCCTCGCCGAGCGGCTGCTGGCCCGGGCGCCGCGCTCGGACCGGACCCGGCAGGCCGCCCGCAGCCTCGACAAGTTCCGCCGCCGGCTGGACTTCCTGCGGCGCTACCACGGCCTCTACAACGAGTACGCCCAGTCCGAGCTGCACTTCGTCGACGACGCGACGCTGGCCCTGACCCGCTCGCTGCACCCCGACGACGTCGAGGCGTTCGCCTTCGACACCGCGGTCTACGACTGGAAGACCTACATCGAGGACGTGCACTGCCCCTCGATCACCACGTCGGTGCGCCGGATGGACGCCCTGCGGAACAAGCGCGGGTCCCGGCCCAGCACCATGAAGGACCTCAGCAAGGACACGGCCGGCGCCTCGGCCGTCGCGATCTTCGACCTGGACGGCACCATCATGTCCACCAACGTGGTCGAGCAGTACCTGTGGTCGCGCCTGCCCGAGCTGTCCCCGGCGGGCCAGGTGGCCGAGGTCGGGCAGGTCGCCCGCCGGCTGCCCGGCTACCTGCTGGCCGAGCAGCGGGACCGCGGCGACTTCCTGCGGGCGGTCTACCGCCGCTACCGCGGCCTCGACCTGGCCGAGCTGGAGCACCGGGTCGACACGACGATGGCCCCGGCGATCCTCAGCCGGGTCTCCGCGGAGGCGTTGGAGCGGATCGAGCAGCACCGCGCCGCCGGGCACACCACCATCCTCATCACCGGCGCCGTCGAGACGCTCACCCGGCCGCTGCGGGAGTACTTCGACGTCATCGTGGCCGCCCAGCTGGCCACCGACGCCGACGGCCGCTGCACGGGCTTCCTGGCCCGGCCGCCGCTGGTGGGGGAGTCCCGGGCGGCGTGGCTCAAGCACTACGCCTCGCTGCACGGGGTCGACCTGACCCGCAGCTTCGCCTACGCCGACTCCCACTCCGACCTGCCGATGCTGCAGACCGTCGGCCACCCCGTCGCCGTCAGCCCCGACATCCCGCTGATGCGCGCCGCCGGGAAGAGCCAGTGGTCGATCGTCGCGTGGAAGACCAAGCCCTCCACGCCGCGGTGGCAGATCCCCCGGTAGTCGTGTCCGTCCTCGCTCCGCTCGGACGCGGAGGGGGCTCCTGGCCGCCCCGGTGGAGGTCAGGTCTTGTCGGCCGCCCTCGCGTCGGTCGGGCTCGGTAGTGCTGACTCTCGGCGCCTGGCCTTAGAATCGCCCCCATGTCGGGACACTCCAAGTGGGCAACCACCAAGCACCAGAAGGCCGTCGTCGACGCGCGCCGGGCCAAGTCGTTCGCGAAGCTGATCAAGAACATCGAGGTCGCCGCCCGTCTCGGCGGCGGTGACGTCGACGGCAACCCGACGCTCTTCGACGCGATCCAGAAGGCCAAGAAGACCTCCGTCCCGAAGGACAACATCGACCGCGCGGTGAAGCGTGGGTCCGGGGCCGAGTCGGGCGGCGCCGACTACGAGACGCTCATGTACGAGGCCTACGGACCCGCCGGCATCGCCATGCTCATCGAGTGCCTGACCGACAACCGGAACCGCTCCGCCTCCGAGGTCCGCGTCGCGGTGACCCGCAACGGGGGCACGATGGCCGACTCCGGCTCGACCGCCCGGGTGTTCAGCCGCAAGGGCGTCGTCGTGGTCCCGAAGCAGCAGGGCGACCGGACGCTGGCCGAGGACGACGTCCTCGAGGCGACGCTGGACGCCGACCCCGAGGAGGTCAACGACCTGGGGGAGAGCTTCGAGGTCATCTCCGACCCCGCCGACACCGTCCGGGTGCGGACCGCGGTCCAGGAGGCCGGCCTGGACTACGACTCCGCCGAGGTCTCCTTCGTCCCGGAGTTCACCCAGGAGGTCGACGCCCCGACCGTCGAGAAGGTCATGAAGATCATCGACGCCCTCGAGGACTCCGACGACGTCCAGAACGTCTACGCCAACTTCGACGCCTCCGACGAGGTCCTCGCGTCGATCAGCTGACGCCGAGCCCGTCGCCCGCTCCCTGAGCCCGTCGAAGGGCGCACGGCGCGCCGTCCGGGCCGACCCGGCCCCGCCTCGTAGGGTCAAGCGAACACCTGTTCGACGCGAGGACCGGGCGCCGCCCGGACGAGGAGTGACGCCGTGCGCGTGCTGGGCATCGACCCCGGGCTGACCCGCTGCGGCCTCGGCGTCGTCGACGGCGTGCCCGGGCGTCCGCCCACCCTGGTCGCCGTGGGCGTCACCCGCACCCCGCCGACGCTGGAGACCGCCCGGCGGCTGGTGCAGCTCGAGGAGTCGGTGGAGGCGTGGGTGCGCGAGCACCGACCGGACGCCGTCGCCGTCGAGCGGGTCTTCGCGCAGCACAACGTGGCCACGGTGATGGGCACCGCGCAGGCCGCGGGGATCGCCATGCTGGTCGCGGCCCGGCACGGCCTGCCGGTCGCCCTGCACACCCCGAGCGAGGTCAAGGCGTCGATCACCGGCTCGGGCCGCGCGGGCAAGGAGCAGGTGGGCGCCATGGTCACCCGCATCCTCCGGCTCACCGCCGCCCCCAAGCCGGCGGACGCCGCCGACGCGCTCGCGCTCGCCATCTGCCACATCTGGCGCGGCGGGGCCACCGCCCGCGTCGAGGCCGCCGTCGAGGCCGCCGCCCTCCAGTCCGCCCGCCAGCGCCGCGCCCACCTCCAGGCCCGGACCGCCCAGACCACCCAGGCCCGGACATCCCCGACCCGCCAGTTCCGAGGAGCCCCGTGATCGCCTCCCTCAGCGGCACCGTCCTGCAGGTCGGTCCCACCTCCGCCGTCGTCGAGGTCGGCGGGCTCGGCGTGCTCACCCTCTGCAGCCCCGGCACGGTCGCCGGCCTGCGGGTGGGCCAGCGGGCGACGCTCGCCACCTCGCTGGTCGTCCGCGAGGACTCGCTCACCCTGTACGGGTTCGCCACCGCCGACGAGCGGGAGTTCTTCGAGCTGCTGCTGACCGCCACCGGCGTCGGGCCGAAGCTCGCACAGGCCGCGCTCGCGGTGCTGCCGCCCGACCAGCTGCGCGCCGCGATCGCCAGCGAGAACCTCGTCCAGCTCTGCAAGGTGCCGGGGGTGGGCCGCAAGGGTGCCCAGCGGATGGTCATCGAGCTCAAGGACAAGATCAACGCGGTCGGGCTGTCGGCCGAGCCGCACACCGGCGCCGTCGTCCAGCCGGTCTGGCGCGACCAGGTGGCCCGCGGCCTCGTCGGCCTCGGCTGGTCGGAGAAGGACGCTGACGCCGCCTGCTCGGAGGTGGAGCCGCTGGTCGCCGCCGACCCGGACACCTCCGTCGCCGTCCTGATGCGGGCCGCCCTGCAGTCCCTGGCGCGGGGGTGAGCGCGTGAACGCCGCCGACGAGACGGAGGACCTGGGCTCGCTCGTCCAGCCCGTGGCCGACGCTGACGAGCGGGCCGCCGAGTCGGCGCTGCGCCCGACGTCGCTGGCCGAGTTCGAGGGCCAGCCGCGGGTCAGCGACCAGCTGGGCCTGGTGCTGGAGGCGGCCCGGCACCGCGGCACCGTCGCCGACCACGTGCTGCTCTCCGGGCCGCCCGGGCTGGGCAAGACGACGCTGGCCATGATCATCGCGGGGGAGATGGGGGCCCCGCTGCGCATCTCCAGCGGCCCGGCCATCACCCACGCCGGCGACCTCGCGGCCATCCTGTCCGGGCTCACCGAGGGCGAGGTGTTCTTCCTCGACGAGATCCACCGGATGTCGCGCCCCGCCGAGGAGATGCTCTACCTGGCGATGGAGGACTTCCGGGTCGACGTCGTGGTGGGCAAGGGCCCGGGCGCCACCGCCATCCCGCTGGAGATCCCGCGCTTCACCCTGGTCGGGGCCACCACCCGCGCCGGGCTGCTGCCCGGCCCGCTGCGGGACCGGTTCGGCTTCACCGCGCAGCTCGACTTCTACGACACCGCGGCCCTGGAGCACATCGTGCACCGCTCGGCCGAGCTGATCGAGGCGCGGCTCGACGCCGCCGGCGCGGCCGAGATCGCCCGACGCTCCCGCGGCACCCCCCGGATCGCCAACCGGCTGCTGCGCCGGGTGCGCGACTACGCCCAGGTCCGGGCGGACGGCCGGATCACCCCCGCCCTGGCCCGGGCGGCACTCGAGCTCTACGAGGTCGACGAGCTCGGACTGGACCGGCTGGACCGGGCCGTGCTGCGCGCCATGTGCACCCGGTTCGGGGGCGGACCCGTCGGGCTGTCGACGCTCGCGATCTCCGTCGGGGAGGAGCGGGAGACCGTCGAGGAGGTCGCCGAGCCCTTCCTGGTGCGGCAGGGGTTCCTGATGCGGACCCCGCGCGGACGGGTGGCGACACCGGCGGCCTGGCGGCACCTGGGACTGGCCGTCCCGGGCGGGGCGAGCGGTCCCGACACCGCTCCCGACCTGTTCGGCTGAGGCGCCCGGGGGTCCCGAGTGGGTAGAGTACGTCGGTCGGCGCCGCGCGCCGGCCGGCTCGACCCGACTTCGGTCGGCCATCTCGACCCGACGACCCCGACCGGTGCGCAGCCCGCGCGCTGGGTGCCCCGACGGATGCTGGAGCCATGCAGAACTACTCGACCCTGATCCTGATCGCGCTGATGGTGTTCGCGTTCTACTTCCTCATCCTGCGCCCCCAGAAGAAGCGTCAGCAGGCGGTGCAGAACACGCTCAACAGCCTCCAGCCGGGCAACCGCGTGCTGCTGGGCAGCGGGCTCTTCGGCACCATCGTCTCCCTGGGCGACCGTCAGGCCGTCCTCGAGATCTCGCCCGGCGTCGAGCTGACCGTGCTCAAGCAGGCCATCGTCCGGGCCGTCACCGAGGCCGACGAGGACACCGTGACCGACGAGGACGACCTCCTCGACGACGACGAGGTGCTGACCGACGCCGACGGCCTCGCCCCGCGCGAGACCACCTCCGACCTCGGCACCGCCCCCGGCGACCGCGACGGCTCCACCGCCGTCGCCCAGGACGTCGAGTGGCAGAACCCGTCGGCGGGGGCCGACCCCAAGCGCCCCAGCTGATCGACCGACCCTCCCCGCTCGGTCTCGCGTAGCAAGGAACCTTCCTCCCCGTGGCAGCACAGAGTGGCCGACCCGGCCGCACCCTCATCGTCCTCCTGGCCCTCGTGGTCGCGCTGGTCGGCCTGATGGGTCTGAGCAAGACCTGGACCCCCAAGCTCGGCCTCGACCTCCAGGGCGGCACGACCATCACCCTGACGGCGCAGAACACCTCGGGCACCGGCGCCGTCGACAAGACCAGCCTCGAAGAGGCGCGGACGATCATCCAGAACCGCGTCGACAGCCTCGGCGTCGGCGAGTCCGAGGTGACGACGGCCGGCGACAAGCAGATCATCGTCAGCGTCCCCAACGTCCAGGAGGACCGGCTCGTCGAGCAGGTCGGCCAGACGGCGGTGCTGCGCTTCCGGGCTGTCTACTCCGCCGAGCAGGTCGCTCCGCCCGTCACCCCCGGCGAGCAGCCGAGCGCGGCGCCCAGCGGCGAGCCCAGCGACGGCGCGTCCGCCGGGGCCCCCTCGACGGCGCCCAGCGCGACCCCGCAGGCCGGCGCCACGCCCACCGGGAACAACCGGCCGCTGCCCGGGCTGCCGACCGCCCCGCCGGCCCCGTCGACCCCCCGGCCCACCGCCGAGGGTCAGGGCACCCCGCCCGACGAGGCGATCAACTACCAGCCGAGCGACGCCGACACCGCCGACTTCGCAGCCTTCACCTGCGACCAGGCGGGTGACCAGGTCGACGTCTCCGACCAGCCGCTGTTCTCCTGCAACCGCGAGGGCACCGAGAAGTACCTGCTGGGCCCGACGCTGATCCAGGGCGACACGCTGACGGGCGCCACGGCCGGCATCCCGCAGAACGGCATCCAGTGGGTCGTCAACCTCACCTTCAACTCCGAGGGCGGCACCGCCTTCGAGAACATCACCGGGCAGCTGGCCCAGCGGACCGACCCCCAGAACCGCTTCGCCATCGTGCTGGACGGCGAGACCATCTCGGCCCCGTCGGTCAGCTCGGCCATCCCGGGCGGGCAGGCGGAGATCTCCGGGAGCTTCACCCAGGCCAGCGCCACCGACCTGGCCAACGTGCTGAAGTACGGCGCCCTGCCGCTGGCCTTCGAGGTCTCCGAGGTCTCCAACGTCTCCGCGACCCTCGGCGGTGAGCAGCTGCACGCGGGCCTCATCGCCGGTCTCGTCGGGCTGGTCCTGGTGGTCGGGTTCTGCTTCCTCTACTACCGCGGGCTCGGCATCGTCGTCATCGCCTCGCTGGTGGTGGCCGCGATCATCACCTACGCCTGCATGGTGCTGCTCGGCAGCTCGGTGGGCTTCGCGCTCAACCTGCCCGGCATCGCCGGCGCGATCGTCGCGATCGGCGTGACCGCTGACAGCTTCGTCATCTACTTCGAACGGATCCGCGACGAGGTCCGCGACGGCCGCAGCCTGCGGACCGCCGTCGAGACCGGCTGGCGCCGGGCCCGGCAGACGGTGCTGATCGCGGACGCGGTGTCCATGCTCTCCGCGATCATCCTGTTCATCCTGGCCATCGGCTCGGTGAAGGGCTTCGCGTTCACGCTCGGCCTGACCACCCTGATCGACGTGCTGGTCGTGTTCCTGTTCACCAAACCCCTGATGACGCTGCTGGCCCGGACGAAGTTCTTCGGCGGCGGCCACCGGCTGTCCGGGCTCGACCCGAGCCACCTCGGCGTGAAGGCCCTGCCCGGCGTGCGGACCCGCCGCGCCGGGTCGGCCGCCTCGGCCGCCCGCAGCGCCGGCACGCACGCCGTCGGCACGACGGCCTCGCCGGCCGCGACCCCTGGAGAGAAGTCCTGATGTCGAAGTTCAGCGATCTCGGGCACCGGCTGTACACCGGTGAGGTCTCCTACGAGTTCATCGCCCGCCGCCGCCGCTGGTACGCCCTCTCGGCGGTCCTCCTGCTGATCTCGATCGGCGCGCTCGCCCTGCGCGGGCTGGACTTCGGGATCGAGTTCGACGGCGGGGCCGACTTCCGCGCCAGCACCACGGTGAACAGCCAGACCGTGGACGGCATGCGCTCGGCGCTGGAGCGGACGGGGCTCCCCGACCTCGACGACACCACCATCAACACCATCGGCAGCGACCAGGTGCGCGTGCAGACGCGCACCCTCGACGCGACCAGCGAGGTCCCGGTGGTGCGGGCGGCGATCGGCGAGGAGGCCGGCGTCGCCACCGACGAGGTCGCCTACAACCTGATCGGCGCGTCGTGGGGTGACCAGATCACCGAGCGCGGGCTGATCGCCCTCGTCGTCTTCCTGGTCCTCGTCGGGCTGATGATCTGGATCTACTTCCGGGACGGCGCGATGTCCGCGGCGGCCCTGGTGGCCCTGGGCCACGACCTGCTGCTGACGATCGGCATCTACGCCCTGGTGGGCTTCACCGTCACCCCGGCGACGCTGATCGGGGTGCTCACCATCCTCGGCTACTCGCTGTACGACACCGTCGTGGTGTTCGACAAGGTCCGGGAGAACGTCCGCGACCTGCGCAGCAGCAGCACCCGCACCTACTCCGAGGCCGCGAACCTGGCCGTCAACCAGGTGCTGGTCCGTTCCATCAACACGACGATCATCGGTGTCCTGCCGGTGGCGGCCCTGCTGTTCGCCGGTGCGTTCATCCTCGGCGAGGGGCCCCTCAAGGACCTGGCGCTCGCCCTGTTCGTCGGCATGGTCTCCGGCGCCTACTCCTCGATCTTCATCGCCACCCCGCTGCTGGCGCAGATCAAGGAGCGGAGCCCGGAGATGCAGAAGCTGGCCGCCCGGGTGGCGGCGCGCCGCGCCAAGGACGGCGCCCGAGGGCGTGGTGACGAGGCGGCGGACAACGTCTCGGTCGGCGCCGGCCGTGCGCCGGCCCTGACCGTGACGCGGGCGGCCGCGGGCTCGGTGCCCGTCCGGCCCATCAGCGAGGGCGCGGCCAAGCGGCCGCAGCCGCAGCACAAGCCGCGCAGCCAGCGCCGGAGCTGAGGACACGCCGATGGTCGACCTGGCGTCCCTCGTGGTCGACGTGCCCGACTTCCCGCGTCCCGGCGTGGTGTTCAAGGACGTGACGCCGCTGCTGGCCTCGGCGTGGGGCCTGGCCGCCGCGGTCGACGGGCTGGTGGCCGCGGCACCGGACGCGGTCGACGTCGTGGTCGGGCTCGAGGCCCGCGGCTTCCTGTTCGGCCCGCCGGTCGCGCTGGCCCTGGGGGTGGGGTTCGTCCCGGCCCGCAAGCCCGGCAAACTGCCCCGGGAGACGGTCGAGGTCTCGTACGCTCTCGAGTACGGCGAGGAGACGCTGGCCCTGCACGCCGACGCCGTCGGGCCGGGCGACCGGGTGCTGGTCGTCGACGACGTGCTGGCCACCGGGGGCACCGCGGTCGCGGCCGCCGGCCTGGTGCGCCGGCTGGGGGCCGAGGTGGTCGGCGTCTCGGTGCTGCTGGAGCTGGCCTTCCTGCCCGGGCGGGCGCTGCTGGCCGAGCACGGTCTCGAGCGCGTGTCCGCCGTGCTGACCAGCGGAGCGGCATGAGCTCGCGGGCGACCGGCAGCACCCCGTCGCTGATCTCGCGGCGGCAGCGCGGCCAGCGGCCGTGGACCCACGACGCCCTGGTCAGCCTGCCGGCCCGGACCACGTCGCCGCTGGTCGAGCTGGCCCGCCGCGGGGTGCTGGCGCTCCTGCTGGTGGCGTTCATCGTGCTGCTCGTGTACCTCGACCGGAACGCCTACACCGACAGCCACGACGGCGAGGTCACCCTGGTCGACGCCATCTACTACGCCACCGTCACCATCACGACCACCGGCTACGGCGACATCACCCCGATCACCCCGCACTCGCGGATCCTGAACGCGGTCCTCGTGACGCCGCTGCGCATCATGTTCCTGGTCCTGCTGGTCGGGACGACGCTGCAGGTGCTGGCCAACGAGGGCCGGCGCATCTTTCTCGACTCCCGCTGGAGGAAGCACATGCGCAACCACGTCGTCGTGGTCGGCTACGGCACCAAGGGCCGCAGCGCCGTCGACACCCTGGAGGCGAACGGCTGCAACCCGGCGCAGATCGTCGTGATCGACGGCCGGGGGACCGCGGTGTCCGACGCGAACATCCGCGGCTACGCCGCCATCGAGGGCGACGCGACGCGGCGGGAGGTGCTGCGCCGGGCCGAGATCATCAAGGCGCGCGAGGTGATCATCACCCTCGACCGCGACGACTCCGCGATCCTGGTCACCCTGACCGTCCGGCAGCTCAACCCCAGCGCGCACGTCGTGGTCGCCGTCCGCGAGGAGGACAACGCCTCGCTGCTGCGCCAGTCCGGGGCGAACGCGGTGATCACCTCCTCCGAGGCCGTCGGCCGGCTGCTGGGGCTGTCGGCCACCAGCCCCAACCTGGGCACCGTGATCGAGGACCTGCTGTCCTCCCGCGAGGGGCTCGAGGTGGGCGAGCGGCAGGTGACCCGCGACGAGGTCGGGCTGAACCCGGGCCAGGTGGAGGGGGAGCGGGTGATCGCCGTGGTCCGCAACCGGACGCTGCGCCGCTTCTACGACCCGACGGTGGCCAAGCTGGAGACCGGCGACCAGGTCGTCGTCGTGCGCCACGCGGCCGAGCAGCCCTGACCTTGCACCTAGACTGAGCCCACCGTCGAGGTGAGGGACAGCCTGTGAGCGATCAGGGAGCGGCCGTGCGGCCGGGCACCGGGACGGGTGCGGACCCCGAGGGCCCGACCCCGACCCTGGCGGCCGAGCACGCCCCGGGATCGCCGGGCGGCACGACGACCGACCTGGTGCCCCGCTCCGTCCCCGGCGAGCAGCCGCGGGTCCGGATGCGGCAGCGGCTGGCCCGGCTGGGCGCCACCCGACCGCAGACCCCCGTGCTGGACCCGCTGTTCCGGGTGATCCGGGTCAGCCACCCCAAGGCCGACCTCAGCGTCGTCGAGCGCGCCTACCGGACCGCCGAGCAGGCGCACGCCGGTCAGCTGCGCAAGAGCGGCGACGCGTACATCACCCACCCGCTGGCCGTCACCACCATCCTGGCCGAGCTGGGGATGACCGAGGCGACGCTCTGCGCGGCCCTGCTGCACGACACCGTCGAGGACACGAACTACACCCTCGCCCAGCTGACCAAGGACTTCGGCGAGGAGGTGGCCCTGCTCGTCGACGGCTGCACCAAGCTGGACAAGGTCAAGTACGGCGAGTCGGCCAAGTCCGAGACGATCCGCAAGATGGTCATCGCCATGAGCCGCGACATCCGCGTGCTGGTGATCAAGCTGGCCGACCGGCTGCACAACATGCGGACGCTGCACTACCTGCGCCCCGACAAGCAGTCGCGGATCGCCACCGAGACGCTCGAGATCTTCGCCCCGCTGGCCCACCGGCTGGGCATGAACGCCATCAAGTGGGAGCTCGAGGACCTCGCCTTCGGCACCCTGCACCCGAAGGTCTACGACGAGATCGTCCGGCTGGTGGCCGAGGCGGCGCCCAGCCGTGACGAGTGGCTGGCCGGGGTGATCGAGCAGGTCCAGGCCGACCTCAAGGCGGCCAAGATCAAGGCCAACGTCACCGGCCGGCCCAAGCACTACTACTCGATCTACCAGAAGATGGTCGTCCGCGGCCGCGACTTCCAGGACATCTACGACCTGGTCGGGCTGCGGGTGCTGGTCGAGGACAACCGCGACTGCTACGCCGCGCTCGGCGTGCTGCACGTCCGCTGGAACCCCCTGCCCGGGCGGTTCAAGGACTACATCGCGATGCCGAAGTTCAACATGTACCAGTCCCTGCACACCACCGTGCTGGGGCCGACGGGCAAGCCGGTGGAGCTGCAGATCCGCACGGAGGAGATGCACCGCCGGGCCGAGTTCGGCGTCGCCGCGCACTGGAAGTACAAGGAGGGCAAGGGCGCGCCGCCGACGGCGAACCCGGGCGACACCGGCGAGCTGGTGTGGGTCCGGCAGCTGATGGACTGGCAGCGCGAGTCCGCCGACCCGGGGGAGTTCCTGGACTCGCTGCGCTTCGAGATCAACTCGACCGAGGTGTACGCGTTCACCCCGAAGGGCGAGGTCATCTCGCTGCCGCAGGGGTCGACGCCGGTCGACTTCGCCTACGCCATCCACACCGAGGTCGGCAACCGGACGATCGGCGCCCGCGTCAACAACCGGCTGGTCCCGCTGGAGTCCCAGCTCTCCAACGGCGACGTGGTGGAGATCTTCACCTCCAAGGCCGAGAACGCCGGACCCAGCCGCGACTGGCTGGCGTTCGTCGCCAGCCCGCGGGCCCGCAACAAGATCCGCCACCACTTCACCCGGGAGCGCCGCGAGGAGTCGATCGAGTCGGGCAAGGAGGCGCTGGCCCGCCAGATGCGCAAGGCCGGTCTGCCGATGCAGCGGCTGCTGACCCTCGAGCACCTGACGGCGGTGGCCGGCTACTTCAAGCTCGCCGACGTCTCCAGCCTCTACGCCGCGGTGGGGGAGAACACCGTCGGCGCCCAGGCGGTGGTCAACCGGCTGATCAGCGTCGAGGGCGGGGAGGACGCCGCCGCCGACGAGACCAGCGAGGACCGTGTCGTCACCGGCCGCCGCACCCGCCCGGGCGGGGCCAGCAGCGGCGAGTCGGGCATCCGCGTCGTCGGCGCCAGCGACCTGTGGGTCAAGCTCGCGAAGTGCTGCACCCCGGTCCCGGGCGACCCGATCCTCGGCTTCGTCACCCGCGGCGCCGGCGTCTCGGTGCACCGCACCGACTGCGTCAACGCCGCCAGCCTGCGGGCCGAGCCGGAGCGGCTGATCGACGTCGAGTGGGCGCCGACGGCCAAGAGCTCGTTCCTGGTCGCCATCCAGGTGGAGGCGCTGGACCGCAACCGGCTGCTGTCCGACATCACCCGCACCCTGTCGGACCAGCACGTCAACATCCTGTCCGCCGCCCTGAGCACCACCAAGGACCGGATCTGCAAGGCCAAGTTCACCTTCGAGACGGCCGACCCGACGCACCTGGACCACGTCCTCCGGGCCGTCCGCAGCGTCCCGGCCGTCTTCGACGTCTACCGCATCTCGCAGTGACGTCTGCCGCGCACGCGGCGCTGTCGCTGCGACGCTGACGAGCTGGTGCCGGGGCCGCGGCCCCCGTGGGTCCCCCACTTCACACCCCGTGCGCGTACTTCACACCCCGTGCACGGGGTGCGTCGACCACCGACGGGGTGTGAAGTGGGGGACCGGCCTCCGGCCGGGGCGCGCGGCAGGCTGCCCGCCCGACGCGCAGCAGCTCACCCCGAGTAGTCGGCCACGGCCTTGCGGGCCTGCTCGAGCCACTCCTGGTAGGTCTCGACCGAGCTGCGGGCGTCGGCGGCGGCCTTGACGTCGCCGCGGGCCTCGGCCTGGTCGGCCTTCTCCAGCAGCGTCGCGATCTGCGCCTCCAGCTTGGCGGCGGTGTCCTGGGCGCGGGCGCGGGCCTCGGGGTTGGTGCGCCGCCAGCGCTCCTCCTCGGCGTTGTTGACCGCCTCCTCGACGGCCCGCAGCCGGTTCTCCAGCGGCCGGATCGAGTCGCGCGGGACCTTGCCCAGCGCCGACCAGCGCTCGATGAGGTCCCGGTACATGGCGCGGCCGGCGGCCGGGTCGCTGACGGGCAGCTGGGCCTCCGCCTCGGCGAGCAGCCGCTCCTTGGCGTCGGCGTTGACCTGGAACTCGGCGTCCTGCTCGGCCATCGCCGCCGACTTGGCGGCGAAGAAGGTGTCCTGGGCGGCGCGGAAGCGGCGCCAGAGGGCTTCGTCGACGCCGCGCGGGGCGGGGCCGGCGTCCTTCCAGCGCTGCATGAGGTCGCGGTAGACACCCGTGGTCGGGCCCCAGTCGGTGGACTCCGCGAGCGCTTCGGCCTCGGTGGCCAGCTGCTCCTTGACGGTGCGGGCCGACTCGCGCTGCTCGTTCTGCTGCGCGAACTGCGCCTTGCGGCGGCGGGTGTAGGTGGTGCGGGCGCTGGAGAAGCGGTGCCAGAGCGCGTCGTCGGTGGCGCGGTCGAGGCGGGGCAGCGTCTTCCACTGGTCCAGCAGGGCGCGGAACCGGTTGACTCCGCCGCGCCAGTCGTTGCCGGCCGCCAGCTTCTCGGCCTCGATGACGAAGGCCTCCTTCGCCGTGCGGGCCGCCTCGTTGGCCCTGGCCTTCTCCGCGCGCCGGACCGCACGCTGCTCGGCGAGCCGCGGCGCCAGGGCGTCGAGCCGCACGAGCAGGGCGCCGAGGTCGCCGACGGCGTGGGCCCCGTCGACGGCGGTGCGGACGGTCTTGACCGAGCCGGCCGCGTCGTCGGGGGAGAGGGCGCCGGAGGCGACCCGCCGCTCCAGCAGCGAGACCTCCAGCTCGAGGGCCTCGTAGCGGCGGGTGAAGAAGGCCATCGCCTCCTCGGCGGGCACGCCGGGCACCTGGCCGACGCTCCGCTCCCCGTCCGCCGTCCGGACGAAGACGGTGCCATCGGGGTCCACCCGACCGAACGACGCCGGACCGGTGCCCGCTGTCCCAGCGGCTTCAGGCCCCGCAGCATCAGTCATGGCCCCAATCCTGCCCGATACTGTCGCGGTTGTGTTCATCGCGTCCTTTCCAGCCGGACCCTGGCAGACCAACTGCTACGTCGTCGCCACCGCCCCGGGATCGGAGTGCGTGGTCGTCGACCCCGGGCTGGGCGCGGTGCCCGGCGTGCAGGAGCTGGTGGCCGAGCACCGCCTGAAGCCGGTCGCGGTGCTGGTCACGCACGGCCACCTCGACCACACGTTCTCCGTCACGCCGCTGTGCGCCGGGAACGACGCGACCTGCTGGGTGCACCCCCGCGACCGCGCGCTGCTGGGCGACCCCTACCGCGCGATGGGCCCCGACGCCCGCGCCCTGGTGGAGCAGCTGGCCGGGCCGACGACGTTCACCGAGCCCGACGCGGTCCGCGAGCTGGTCGACGGCACCCGCTTCGAGGTCGCCGGCCTCGCCTTCGACGCGCTGCACGCGCCCGGCCACACGCCCGGTTCGACGATGCTGCGCACCGACTACCCCGGCACGGAGGTGGAGGCGGTGATGTTCTCCGGCGACGTGCTGTTCGCCGGCTCCATCGGTCGGACCGACTTGCCAGGCGGCAGCCACCTGGACATGCTGGACAGCCTGCGCACCAAGGTGCTGCCGCTGCCGGACCCGGTGGCGGTGCTGCCGGGGCACGGCCCCCAGACCACCATGGCCGCCGAGCGTGCGCAGAACCCCTACCTGCAGGCGTCCTACCTGCGGGCCCCGAACCCCGACGAGGAGTAGGTCGTGAGTCGCCCCAAGCCGCTCTCGGGCTTCCCGGAGCTCGCTCCGGACGCCCGCATCGTGGAGCAGTTCGTGCTCGACCGGCTGCGGGAGACCTTCGAGCTGCACGGCTTCGGCTCCATCGAGACGCGCGCGGTCGAGCCGCTGGACCGGCTGGCCAAGCAGGGCGAGATCGACAAGGAGGTCTACGCCGTCCAGCGGGTGGCCGCCGAGCCGGGCAGCCGGGCCGAGCTGGGCCTGCACTTCGACCTCACGGTGCCGTTCGCCCGCTACGTGCTGGAGAACGCCGGCCAGCTGGCCTTCCCGTTCCGCCGCTACCAGATCCAGAAGGTGTGGCGGGGCGAGCGGCCGCAGGAGGGGCGCTACCGCGAGTTCACCCAGGCCGACATCGACATCGTCGACGCCGGCACGCTCGCCGCGCACCACGACGTGGAGCTGCCCCTGGTCACCCTCGGGGCGCTGGAGCGGCTGCACACCGACCTCGGCGTCCCGCCCGTGCTGATGCGGGTCAACAACCGCAAGCTCGCCCAGGGCTTCTACCTCGGCCTCGACATCGCCGACCCGCCGGCGGTGCTCCGCCAGGTCGACAAGCTGGACAAGATCGGCCCCGACCGGGTGACGGCGCTGCTGACCGACGAGGTCGGCGTCAGCGCCGCCCAGGCCGCCTCGGTGGTCCGGCTCGCGCAGATCTCCACGCCCGACGAGTCGTTCGTCGACCGGGTCCGCGGCCTCGGGGTCCAGCACCCGCAGCTCGACGAGGGGCTGGAGCTGCTGGCCGAGGTCGTCCGGGCCGCGCGGACGCACGTCCCCGGCCGGCTGGTCGCCGACCTCAAGATCGCCCGCGGGCTCGACTACTACACCGGCACCGTCTACGAGACCGAGCTGGTCGGCTTCGAGGGCTGGGGCTCCATCTCCTCGGGCGGCCGCTACGACTCCCTGGCCACCGACGGCCGGACGACCTACCCCGGCGTCGGGCTCTCCATCGGGGTCACCCGGCTGCTGGCGCCGCTGCTGGGCCGCGGGTTCCTGCGGGCCTCCCGCTCGGTGCCGACGGCGGTGCTGGTCGCCGTCGAGTCGGAGGAGAGCCGCTGGGACGCCGTGGCCGTGGCCGAGCAGCTGCGGGCGCGCGGGATCGCCTGCGAGGTCGCCCCCAGGGCGGACCGGTTCGGCAAGCAGATCCGCTACGCCGACCGCCGCGGCATCCCCTTCGTCTGGTTCGGGGGAGCCGACGGCGAGGTCAAGGACATCCGCTCCGGGGACCAGGTGCCGGCGACGGCGACGGCCTGGACCCCGCCCGCCGCGGACCTGCGACCGCAGGTGGGCGCGGCCGGCTGAGCCGGCCGGAACTGTCAGTGGTCCTCCGTAGCGTGCCGTCATGGCTGCCGCACCGCTCGTCCTCGTCCCCGGCTACTGGCTCGGCGGGTGGGCCTGGGAACGGGTCACCCCGCTGCTCGAGGCGGCCGGTCACCCGGTCACCGCGCTGACCCTGCCGGGCCTCGACCCGGGCGACCCCGACCGGTCCCGGGCCACCCTCGAGGGCCACGTCGCCGCGGTCGCGGAGGCCGTCCGCGCCGCCGGTCCGACGACGGTGCTGGTCGCCCACAGCGGTGCCGGGAAGGTGGTCACGGCGGTGCTCGACCGTGATCCGGCCGCCGTCGCCCGCGTCGTGTACGTGGACAGCGGCCCGGCCGCGGACGGCCTGGCCGACGCGGTCCCGGCCGACGTCACGGAGCTGCCGCTGCCCCCGTGGGTCGAGCTCGAGGCCAGCCTCGACGGCCTGTCCGACGCCGACCTCGCCACCTTCCGGCGCCGGGCGGTGCCGCACCCCGCGGCCGTGGCGCGGGAGCCGGTGCGGCTGACCGACCCGGCACGGCGGACGGTCCCGGCCACCCTGGTCGCCTGCTCGTTCCCGGCCGCGACCATCCTCGAGCTCGCCGCCGGCGGGCACCCGATGTTCGCCGAGGTGGCGGAGCTGACCGACCTGACCACGGTCGACCTCCCCACCGGTCACTGGCCCCTGTGGAGCCGGCCGGCCGAGCTCGCCGCGGTGCTGGGGAGGGCAGCCGGGGGCGGGCACTAGGGTGGCGCCACCACCGAGCCGGAGGAGGGCGCGTGACGGAACGGCCCCGCGGTCACCAGGTGCTGGCCTCGGCCGACAGCGACGTGTTCGCCTCCCTGCGGAAGCGCCCCAGCTCGCGGGAGGAGCGCTACGCCCTCGGCCGCGAGCTGCGTCACCAGGTGCCCCGCAGCGCGCTCGGCAGCTGGGAGGCCCCGGCCGACCGGACCGACCCCGTCCGGCTCGTCCGGCAGTCCCACCGCGGCCGGCTCGACTGGCTGGTCCCGGTCCGGGTGGCGCGGATGGTCGGCTCGCCCTACGGCTTCCTCCGCGGCACCGCCGTCGTGATGGCCGAGGACGTGGCCCGGCTGCCGGCCACCGGCATCCAGCCGGTCATCTGCGGGGACGCGCACCTCGGCAACTTCGGCTTCTACGCCTCCCCCGAGGCCGAGCTGGTGATCGACCTCAACGACTTCGACGAGGCCCACCCCGGCGGCTGGGAGTGGGACCTGCGCCGGCTCGTCGCCAGCATCTGGGTGGCGGGACGGGAGAACGGCTCGTCGGAGGAGCAGTGCCGTGACGCCGTCCTGGCCTGCGTCGCCGCCTACCGCGACGAGGTCCGCTTCCTCGCCGAGCAGCCGCTGCTGATGCGCAGCTACAACCGTATCGACGTCGGCCGGCTGCACGAGACGGCGACCGAGAAGACGCTGCGCGACGAGATCCAGCGATCGGTGAAGCGCGCCCGGCAGCGGACCAGCGACCGTGCGCTGCCGCGCTTCACCGCCGAGCGCGACGGCCGGCGGCACATCGTGGAGGAGCCGCCGCTGATCACCCGCCTCGACCAGCGGGAGGCGGAGGCCGTCGGCCAGGCCCTCGACCGCTACCTGCTCACGCTCGCCCCGCACTGGCGGCGGGCCGTCGGCGGCTACACCCTCGTCGACCTGGCGCACAAGGTCGTCGGCGTCGGCAGCGTCGGGCTGCGCGCCTACGTCGCCCTGCTGGAGGGCAGCAGCCCCGACGACGTGCTGTTCCTGCAGCTCAAGCAGGCCCGGCGCTCCGTGCTGGCCCAGCACGTGCACGGCGAGTCGGCCTGGCACGCCCACCAGGGTCAGCGGGTCGTGGAGTACCAGCAGGCGCTGCAGACCGTCAGCGACCCGCTGCTCGGCTGGACCACGGTGGCGAGGCGCCAGTACTACGTCCGGCAGTTCCGGAACATGAAGGGCACCATCCCGCTCGACGCCATCGACCCGGCCGCGCTCGCCGACTACGCCGGCATCGTGGGGCACCTGCTCGCCAAGGGTCACGCCCGGACCAGCGGCGCGTCGATGATCGCCGGGTACGCCGGCTCCTCGGACAAGCTCGACCAGGCCCTCGCCGTCTTCGCCCGGGCCTACGCCGACCAGACCGAGGCCGACCACGCCCTGCTGGTCGCCGCCGTCCGGGCCGGCCGGCTGCCCATCAGCGACGGGGCGCTCGACGGCTGCGGCTCAGCGTTCCGACCGGCCTGAACGCCGCTGCAGCACCGCGACGGCCGTGAGGGCCGCCGCGGCGGCGGCGAGCACGCCCGCGATCGCCCCCAGCCGGGGACCGACGTCGCTGGGCGGCCCGCCGCCGGGCAGGGGCGGGTGGCCACCCCCGGCCCCCGCCGCCCGGGCGGTGGGCCGGGTCCCGCCGCAGGCGTCGGCGACCAGACCGCGGCCGGTGTCGCCGGCCTGCACCAGGAAGGGACCCGCCCCCTCCAGCCCCAGACCGCACGTCGCGGGCTCCACGTGCGTCCGGACCTGCTGCTGGCTCGTCGCCGCGCCCTTGAACACCCGCTCGACGGCGAACGTGAGCGTCCGGGTGCTGCCGCGCCGGCGGTCGTCGACCACGGTGCCGACGAACACCACCGCGGCCTGCTCGAACAGGGCGGGGTCGTCGGCGGGGCGCACGCAGCTGCAGGCCGACGCCGGAGAAGCCAGGACGGCGGCGCCCAGCACGGCCAGCAGCAGCGCCAGCAGACCGGCCCGCAGCCGGCTCGCCCCGGTCACGGGCGGGGTCGTCCGGGCCGCCAGAGGACGGCGAACCCCGCGCCCGCGACGACCAGCACGCCCACGGCCGTGACCCCGGCCACGACCAGCCAGCGCGTCAGGGTGCGGTCGGCGCGGGTGGCGCGCTCCTCGCGGTCGGAGCTGCCCGGCCGGGGCTGGCTCCCCGTCCCGAGGACCGCCGGTGCGGGGCCGGCGAGGACGTCGCCGCTGCAGAGGGTGGTGACGAGCCGGGCGACGGCGTCGTCGCCGCGGCCCTCGACGCTGTCCAGGGCGAAGACGACCCAGGTCGCCCCGACCTCCGCCTCCAGGCCGCAGCCGGCGGCGTCCTGCGGCGTGGCGACCACCTGGTCGGTGAACACCGTCCCCTTCCAGACGGTGTCCACGCGGAACCGCAGGTCGGTGCGGGCGTCCTGGCCGCGGCCGACGTCGTCGGTGTCGGTGACCGTGCCGCGGAAGACCGCGTCGGCCTGGCGCAGCGCCCGGGCGGAGCCGATGCCCGCGCAGTCGCAGGCGGACGCCGTCGCGGGGGCGACCCAGGCGCCCAGCAGGGCCAGCACCAGCGCGGCCAGCAGTCCCACCGCACGGGCAGCGGACCGGGTCATGCGGCCATTGTCGCCCGCAGACCGCGTCCGGGCGAGCGGGGTGGCGCAGCGATGGGGGTGGGAGGTCGGATGGTCCGGCGGTCGGGTCGGGCGGGCGGAAACCCGTCGGGGGAGGGAGCGCCGTCGCCGTAGGATCGGGAGCTGTCCACTCTGGAGCACGTTGGAAGGAAGCAGTCTGTGATCCGCACCCACGGCGCCGGCACCCTCGGGGCCGAGCACGCTGGAACCACCGTCACCCTGGCCGGCTGGGTCGCCCGCCGCCGCGACCACGGAGGGGTGGCGTTCCTGGACGTGCGCGATGCGACCGGCGTGGTGCAGGTGGTGGTGCGGGACGAGACGCTGGAGGCCTCCGGCGCGCACGACCTGCGCAACGAGTACTGCATCAAGGTCGTCGGCGAGGTCTCGCTGCGGCCCGAGGGGAACGCCAACCCCGACCTGCCCACCGGGGCCGTCGAGGTGGTGACCAGCGAGCTGGAGGTGCTCAGCACCGCCGCGCCGCTGCCGTTCCAGATCGACGAGCGCGTGACCGTGGGGGAGGAGGCTCGCCTCCGGTACCGCTACCTCGACCTCCGGCGGCCCGCCCAGGCGGCGGCCCTGCGGCTGCGCAGCGAGGTCAACCGGGTCGCCCGGAACACGCTCGCGGAGCGCTCGTTCGTCGAGGTCGAGACCCCGACGCTCACCCGGTCCACCCCCGAGGGCGCGCGCGACTTCCTCGTCCCGGCCCGGCTCCGGCCCGGCTCCTGGTACGCGCTGCCGCAGAGCCCGCAGCTGTTCAAGCAGCTGCTGATGGTGGCCGGCATGGAGCGCTACTTCCAGATCGCGCGCTGCTACCGGGACGAGGACTTCCGCGCCGACCGGCAGCCCGAGTTCACCCAGCTGGACGTCGAGATGAGCTTCGTCGACCAGGACGACATCATCGAGCTGAGCGAGGAGCTGCTCACCCGCATCTGGGCGCTGATCGGGGTGCCGCTGAGCGCGCCATTCCCGCGGATCACCTACGCCGAGGCGATGGACCGGTACGGCTCGGACAAGCCTGACCTGCGGTTCGGCTCCGAGATCACCGAGGTCACCGGCTACTTCGCCGCGACCCCGTTCCGGGTGTTCCAGGCCGAGTACGTCGGCGCCGTCGTGATGCCGGGCGGGGCCTCCCAGCCCCGCAAGCAGCTCGACGCGTGGCAGGAGTTCGCCAAGCAGCGCGGCCACCGCGGGCTGGCCTACGTGCTGGTGGGCGACGACGGCGAGCTGGGCGGGCCGGTCGCCAAGAACCTCTCCGCGTCCGAGCGGGAGGGCCTGGCCGCCCAGGTCGGCGCGCAGCCCGGCGACTGCGTCTTCTTCGCGGCGGGCGCCCGCAGCCAGGCGCAGTCGCTGCTCGGGGCCACCCGGCTGGAGATCGGCCACCGCGTCGGGCTGATCGACACCAGCGCCTGGGCCTTCTGCTGGGTCGTCGACGCCCCGCTGTTCGAGCCGGCCAGCCAGGCCGTCGCCGCCGGCGACGTCGCGGTCGGCAGCGGCGCCTGGACCGCGGTGCACCACGCGTTCACCTCGCCCAAGCCGGAGTCGCTCGACACGTTCGACACCGACCCCGGGAACGCCCTGGCCTACGCCTACGACATCGTCTGCAACGGCAACGAGATCGGCGGCGGCTCCATCCGGATCCACCGCCGCGACATCCAGGAGCGGGTGTTCGCGGTGATGGGCCTGTCCGCGGAGGAGGCGCAGGAGAAGTTCGGCTTCCTCCTCGACGCCTTCAGCTTCGGCGCCCCGCCGCACGGCGGCATCGCCTTCGGCTGGGACCGCATCTGCGCCCTGCTCTCGGGGATGGACTCCATCCGCGACGTCATCGCCTTCCCGAAGTCCGGCGGCGGCGTCGACCCGCTGACCGACGCCCCCGCGCCGATCACCGCCCAGCAGCGCAAGGAGGCCGGCGTGGACGCCCCGGCCGCCCCCGCCGTCGCCGTCGCCGCGACGAGCTGACGGAGCGCCCGGGAGGGTCCGCACGGACCCTCCCGGGCCGCCGCCACGCCACGCCGGGCCGTGGGGTTGCGCTGGACGAGCCGGTCTGCTTGGCTCAGGTCAGCAAGTCGTGGTCGAGAAGCGTGCCGCACTCCTTCGCACAGGACGGCACCCCCATGTCTGCACCCTCGATCTCCCGCATCCGTGTCCTCCGCGACGCCTCCACCGCCACCCCGGCCCCCGTGCTCAAGGTCAAGCGCCGGGCGGCGCCCGGGACCGAGGAGATCCCCGACTGGCGTGACTCCGCCGCCTGCGTGCGCGAGGACCTCAACCTGTTCTTCCCGATCAGCACGGTCGGAGCCGCTGCCGCCCAGCAGGTCGCGGCCGCGAAGGCCGTCTGCGCCCGCTGCCCGGTCCGTCAGGACTGCCTCGAGTGGTCCCTCGACGTCGGACCGGAGTTCGGGATCTTCGGCGGCTGCACCGAGGTGGAGCGCCGTCGGCTCCGCAACGAGCGCAGCGCCGGACCGCGCTGGCGCTCCGACGTCGGCCCCCACCGCTCCGAGGCGGCCGTCCGCGAGGCGATGGAGCCCTTCTGAGCTGAGGCGCCCGCCTCCGCCCGGGCCCCGCGCGGCCGGGACGGTCCGACCGGGCCCACTACAGTGCTCGGCGTGGACGGAGCGCGAGGCCGGTGAGCGAGGACCTCTTCGGGGGTGGCGGGGCCGCGGGCGGCCCGGCACCCACCGGCAGCCTCGGTGACGCGGCGGGCAGCCACCTCCCGCTGGCGGTCCGGATGCGGCCCCGCACCGTCGACGAGATCGTCGGGCAGGGCCACCTGCTGGGACCGGGCTCCCCGCTGCGCCGGCTGGCCGCCGGTGAGGCGATGTCGGTCTTCCTCTGGGGCCCTCCGGGCGTGGGCAAGACGACGATCGCCTCCGTCGTCTCCCAGAGCACCCGACGCCGGTTCGTCGAGGTCAGCGCCGTCACCGCCGGGGTCAAGGAGGTGCGGGCGGTGCTCGACCAGGCCCGGCGTGACCTGCGCGTCGGGCAGGAGACGGTGCTGTTCGTCGACGAGGTGCACCGGTTCTCCAAGACCCAGCAGGACGTGCTGCTGCCGGCGGTGGAGAACCGCCTCGTCACCCTCGTCGCCGCCACCACCGAGAACCCGAGCTTCTCCGTGATCTCCCCGCTGCTCTCCCGCTCGCTGCTGCTGACCCTCCGGCCGCTGACCGACGCCGACGTGAGCGCGCTGCTCGACCGTGCGCTGACCGAGGAGCGGGGCCTCCGCACCACGGACGGCCACCCCTTCGAGCTCACCGACCCGGCCCGTCAGACGCTGCTGCGGCTGGCCGGCGGTGACGCCCGCCGTGCCCTGACCTACCTCGAGGAGGCCGCGGCGGGGGCCGAGGCGGTCGGGGACGCGCAGATCGACGACGACGCCGTCGCCCGGGCCGTCGACAAGGCGGCCATCCGCTACGACCGCGACGGCGACCAGCACTACGACGTCATCAGCGCCTTCATCAAGTCCATCCGCGGCTCCGACGTCCAGGCCGCCCTGCACTACCTGGCCCGGATGATCTCGGCCGGGGAGGACCCGCGCTTCATCGCCCGCCGCCTGGTGGTGCTGGCGTCGGAGGACGTCGGCCTCGCCGACCCCAGCGCCCTGGCCACCGCCGTCGCCGCCGCGGACGCGGTCGCCTTCATCGGCATGCCCGAGGGCCGGATCAACCTGGCGCAGGCCGTCATCGCCCTGGCGCTCGCGCCCAAGTCGAACGCCGTCATCGTGGCGATCGACGCGGCGCTGGCCGACGTGGCGGCCGGCAGGATCGGTCAGGTGCCGGCGCACCTGCGGGACGCCCACTACGCCGGCGCGAAGAAGCTGGGTCACGGCCAGGGCTACCTGTACGCGCACGACGCGCCGCACGGGATCGCCGCCCAGCCGTACCTGCCCGACGAGCTGGCCGGCGCGCGCTACTACAGCCCCACCGACCACGGCGCCGAGGCGGCGCTCGCCGCCCGGCTGACCCGGATCGAGCAGCTGCTCGGCCGCGACGCGTCCGGCTCCTAGCCCGGCCAGGCCGGCCCGCGGCCCAGCCGGAGGGCGCCGGTCGCCGTCGTGGGGTCGACCTTCTCCCCGCCCTGGCGGACCTCGACCACCCCGTCGGCCGCGAGCGCGGCGGCGACCGCCCGCGCGGCGTCCATCGCGTCCCGCCAGCCCTCGCCGCCGCTCACCCGGGCGGCGTCGCTGGGGCAGATCGTCGACTCCGGCTTGCGGTGCCGCAGCAGCGCCCGGACGGCCGCCGTGAGCCGCTCCCGGCGGCCGTCGTCGGTGGGCGGCTCCCACCAGGGCTCGCCCCGCTCCCCGAGAGCCACCTTGGCGTCCTGCACCCGCCGCCGGGCGGCCGCCGTCGCGGTCTCCTCACCGGCTGCGTCGCGGACGGCGCGCCGGGCCGCCATCAGCTCGGCGACCAGCTCGGTCCGCAGCGTCTCGGGGATGGCCGGGTCGCTCGCCCGCCAGCGCCGGCCCTCGATCACCAGGTACCGGCCGTCCGGGGTCCGCTCGGGTCCGCTCACCCGCCCAGCCTGGCAGAGCGGGGTGCGGGTGCGGGGGCCCGGTGCGACGCGTCCGCGCGGGAACGAGGACGCGACCAGGGGCGGCGGCGCGATAGGGTTTCCGCGGACCGGAGCCCCCAGCGGCCGGTCGACGCCGCCCGGGCGGCCCGCACACCGCAGCCACGTCGCGCTGCACCAGCACCGAAGGAAGTTGCATGACCCTAGGAGCGATCGCCGGCCTGATCGCCGCCATTGCCTTCGTGGCCCTGGTGGCCCTCGCGGCCGTCCCGCTGCTCAAGCTGGGACGGGTGCTCGAGGAGGTCCGCCTGGCGGTGCGCGATCTCGGCCACGAGTCGGTCCCGATCCTCACCGAGCTGCAGGGCACGGTCCGGGCCACCAACTCCGAGCTCGAGAAGCTGGGCACCGTGACCACCGACGTCGCGACGGTCAGCCGCAACGCGACCGTGGTCAGCGAGAACGCGGCCAACCTCACGACGCTGTTCTCGGCCACCCTCGGCGGCCCGCTGGTCAAGACCGCGGCCCTCACCTACGGCGTCCGGAAGGCGATCAAGGGTGGCGGGTCCGAGCGGCGCCGGGCGAAGCGGGCGAGCGCATGATCGGCCGCGTCGTCTGGTTCGCCCTCGGCGCGGGAGTCGCCATCTGGGGCTACAGCAAGGTGCGCGAGTCCTGGCGCCGGGCGTCCCCCGAGGCGCTCGGGCACCGGGTGGCGGCGTCGGCGTCGGAGCTGGGGGAGTCGGCCCGCGACTTCGTCGACCGGGCCCGAGCCGCCATGGTCGAGCGTGAAGCGGAGCTCCGTGAAGCCCTCCAGGGTGGAGAACGCCGCGACCCGCTCGGCCTGCCCGAGTCCGAGTGACCGCCTGCTCGACCCACCCTTGAGGACCCAACCCATGAACACCGCCGAGATCCGGCGCCGCTTCCTCGACTACTTCGCCACGCGAGGTCACGAGGTGGTGCCGTCCGCACCCCTGCTCTACAACGACCCGACCCTGCTGTTCGTCAACGCCGGCATGGTCCCCTTCAAGCCCTACTTCACCGGCGCCGAGACGCCGCCGTTCGACCGCGCCACCAGCGTCCAGAAGTGCGTCCGCACGCTGGACATCGAGGAGGTCGGCAAGACCACCCGGCACGGCACGTTCTTCCAGATGAACGGCAACTTCTCCTTCGGCGACTACTTCAAGGCCGAGGCGATCCGCTACGCCTGGGAGCTCGTCACCGGCAGCCAGGACGCGGGCGGCCTGGGCTTCGACCCGGACCAGGTCTGGGTCACCGTGCTGCACAGCGACGACGAGGCGGCCGCGCTCTGGGCCAACATCGCCGGCCTGCCGCAGGAGCGGATCCAGCGCCGCGGGCTGCTCGACAACTACTGGCACATGGGCATCCCCGGTCCCGGCGGCCCCTGCAGCGAGATCTACATCGACCGCGGGCCCCAGTACGGGCGCGACGGTGGCCCCGTCGTCGACGAGGACCGGTTCCTGGAGATCTGGAACCTCGTCTTCATGCAGGAGGAGCTGTCCACCGTCCGCGCCAAGGACGACTTCGACATCCTCGGTGACCTGCCGCGCAAGAACATCGACACCGGCATGGGCCTGGAGCGGGTGGCGCTGCTGCTCCAGGGCGTCGACAACCTCTACGAGACCGACCAGGTCTTCCCGGTCATCCAGCGGGCCAGCGAGCTGTCCGGCCGCCGCTACGGCGCGGGTGGTCCGGGCGGCCACGAGGACGACATCCGGATGCGGGTGGTCGCCGACCACATCCGCTCCGGGCTGATGCTCATCGCGGACGGGGTCACGCCCGGCAACGAGGCGCGCGGCTACGTGCTGCGCCGGCTGCTGCGCCGCACCGTGCGCTCGATGCGGCTGCTGGGGGTGCACGAGCCGGTGCTGCCCGAGCTGCTGCCGGTCAGCCGGGACGCGATGGGGTCGGCGTACCCCGAGGTGGTCGAGAACTTCGACCGGATCTCCGGCATCGCGTACGGCGAGGAGGACGCCTTCCGCCGCACGCTGACCACCGGGACGCAGATCTTCGACCTGGCCGTGTCCGACGCCAAGGCGGCCTCGCAGCCGGAGCTGTCCGGTGAGCGGGCGTTCCAGCTGCACGACACCTACGGCTTCCCGATCGACCTGACCCTGGAGATGGCCTCGGAGCAGGGGCTCCGCGTGGACGCCGACGGCTTCCGCCGGTTGATGCAGGAGCAGCGGGACCGGGCGAAGGCGGACGCGAAGTCCAAGAAGGCCGGCGCCGCGGGCAGCGACGTCTACCGCGAGCTCCGGGCCCTCGGGCTGACCCCGTTCACCGGGTACGAGGAGCTGGTCACGGACTCCCGCGTCCGCGGCATCGTCCGCGACGGCGAGCTGGTGCCCAGCGCCGGTCCGGGCGAGACGGTCGAGGTCGTCCTCGACCGCACCCCGTTCTACGCCGAGTCCGGCGGGCAGGACTCCGACGCCGGCGTGATCCGCGCCGACGGCGCGACGCTCGAGGTCGTCGACGTGCAGCGCCCGGTCAAGGGCCTGGTCGTGCACCGGGTCCGGGTGGCCGACGGCGAGCTGCGCAGCGGCGTCGACGTGTCCGCCGAGGTCGACGGTGAGTGGCGGCTCGGCGCCTGCCAGGCGCACTCCGGCACCCACGTCGTGCACGCGGCGCTGCGCCAGGTGCTCGGCCCGACGGCGCTGCAGAGCGGCTCCTACAACAAGCCCGGCTACCTGCGCCTCGACTTCGCGTGGCCCTCCGGGCTCAGCCAGGCCGTCCGCTCCGACGTCGAGGAGGCGGCCAACCAGGCCATCCGGCTCGACCTCAACGTGCGGGCCGGCTACATGTCCCTGGCCGAGGCCAAGGAGCTGGGCGCGCTCGCGCTGTTCGGCGAGACGTACGGCGAGGAGGTCCGCGTCGTCGAGATGGGCGGGCGCTGGTCGCGCGAGCTGTGCGGTGGCACGCACGTCCAGCACTCCTCCCAGATCGGCCTCGTGACCCTCAACGCGGAGTCCTCCGTGGGCTCGGGGGTCCGCCGCGTCGAGGCCTTCGTCGGCCTGGAGGCGTTCCGCCACCTGGCCCGGGAGCGCTCGCTGGTGCTCGGCCTGACCGAGGCGCTCAAGGTGCAGCCGGACCAGCTGACCGACCGCGTGCACCGCCTCGTCGAGCAGCTCAAGGCGGCCGAGAAGCAGATCGCGGAGCTGAAGAGCCGCAATGTGCTGGCCGAGGTCGGCACCATCGCCGCCAGGGCCCACGACATGTGGGGGGTCGCCTACATCGCCCACCACGCCGAAGGCGTCGCCGGCGGTGACCTGCGCACCCTGGCGCTGGAGGTCCGCAACCGGGTGCAGGACCGGGCGGCCGTGGTCGTGGTCGTCGGCGGCACCGCCGAGAAGCCGGCCGTGGTCGTCGTGACCACCCCGGCCGCGCGGGACCGCGGGCTCAAGGCGGGCGACCTGGTCCGCGCCGCCAGCGAGACCCTCGGCGGCCGCGGGGGCGGCAAGGACGACATCGCCCAGGGCGGCGGCACCGACGCGAGCCGGATCGGTGAGGCGCTGACCGCGGTCGAGCACGCCGTCGGTCACGTGGTGCAGTCCTGACCTCGGACGAGGACGCCGCGCCGGTCTTCCGGCGCGGCGTCCGGCTGGCGCTCGACTGGGGCGACGCGCGGATCGGCGTGGCCGCCTGCGACCGGGACGGCGTGCTGGCCTACCCGCTGGACACCGTCCTGGCCGGTCCCACCGAGCTGGACCGGGTCGTCGCGCTGGTGAGCGAGCACGAGCCGCTGGAGGTCGTCGTCGGCCTGCCCCGGTCCCTCGACGGGACCGACGGGCCCGCCGCGACCAAGGTCCGCGCGCGGGCCGCTGCGCTGGCGGCCCGGCTCGACGTGCCCGTCCGGCTGGTCGACGAACGGCTGACCACCGTGACCGCTTCGCGGCGCCTCCGCGAGGGCGGGAAGAAGGCCAAGCAGCAGCGCAGCCTCATCGACGCGGCGGCCGCGGCCGCCATCCTGGAACAGGCCGTGGCCCTCGAGCGCTCCCGGGGTACGGCGCCCGGGGAGCTAGTATCGGTCCCTGGTCGCTCGGACTAGGGCACCTGCCCACCGCCGCCGCCGGGACCACCGGTCACCGGAGACACTCGAGGGAGACCCACCGCGTGACATCGATGCTGGATCCGGAGATCAAGCCGAGCCCGGCACGGGAGATCGCCCACAAGAGCAAGGGCTGCGTCGCCGTCATCGTCGCGGCGGCCGTCCTCATCTTCGGTGGCTTCTTCGTCTACGACCAGTCCAAGGGGCTGCTCGAGGGCTTCGGCGAGATCCCCGACTACCCGGGGCCCGGCACCGGCTCGGTGACCATCACCATCCCCGAGGGCGCCACCCTGGACGACATCGGCGACCTGCTGGTCGCCGACGACGTGGTCAAGTCCACCGACGCGTGGGACCGGGCCGTCCGCGCCGAGGAGGCCGCGACCAGCGTGCAGTCCGGCAAGTACCTGATGGAGAAGCAGATGCCGGCCGTCGACGCGCTGGCCCTGTTGATCAACCCCGGCAGCTCTCGCGTGCGCAGCGAGTTCACCATCCCCGAAGGCCTCCGGCTGAGCGAGCAGGTGAGCGCGCTCGCCAAGGCGACCAAGATCAAGAAGTCCGCGTTCACGAAGGCCCTCGACGAACCGGACGAGCTGGGGCTCCCGAAGTACGCCAAGGACCGGCCCGAGGGCTTCCTCTTCCCCGACACCTACGAGCTGACCGAGGACGCGACCGCCAAGTCGACGGTCCGGCAGATGGTCGCCCAGTACAAGAGCGTGGCCAAGGACATCGGCCTGGAGGCCGACGCCAAGAAGATCGGCCGCACGCCCTACGAGGTGCTGATCGTGGCCAGCATCATCGAGAAGGAGGTGAACCAGGACCAGTACCGCGCCAAGGTGGCGCAGGTGCTCTACAACCGCCTCGACGAGGGCATGCCGCTGGGCCTGGACTCCACCGTCGTCTACGCCGAGAAGCTCAAGACCAACACCACGACGCCGGAGGACCGGCGGAGCGACTCGCCCTACAACACCTACCTCGTCGAGGGACTGCCGCCGGGACCGATCTCGGCGCCCGGCCGGGCCGCCCTCGAGGCCGCCGCGAACCCCGAGAAGGGGGACTGGCGCTACTTCGTCACCGTGAACTTCGAGACCGGCGAGACGAAGTTCGCCACCACCGACGCCGAGTTCCAGAAGATCGCCCAGGAGTTCCAGGACTACTGCCGCGCCAACCCCGGCACCTGTGACAGCTGAGGCCGGGCCCGCCGCGCCCGGCGGCGGGCGGCGCTGCGCCGTCCTCGGGTCGCCGATCGCCCACTCGCTGTCGCCGGCCCTGCACCGGGCGGCGTACGCGGAGCTGGGGCTGGACTGGTCCTACGAGCGCGTCGAGATGACCGAGGACGGCCTGGCGCCGTTCGTGGCCGGCCTCGACCCGTCGTGGCGGGGGCTGAGCCTCACCATGCCGCTCAAGGTGGTCGCCCTCCAGCTCGGACGGGTGGACCCGCTCGCGGCGCAGGTCGGGGCGGCCAACACCCTCGTCCTCGCCGACGACGGCACCCGCAGCCTGCACAACACCGACGTGCCCGGCCTGGTCTGGGCGCTCGGCCAGGTGGGGGTCACCCGCGTCGAACGGGCGACGCTGCTGGGGGCGGGGGCGACCGCGCGCTCCACCGTCGTCTCGCTGAGCCGGCTGGGCGCCCGGGAGGTCGCCGTGCTGGCCCGCACACCGGCGCGGGCCGCACCGCTGGTCGACCTGGGGGCGTCGCTCGGGGTCGCGGTGACCGTGCTCGGCTGGGACGCTCCGGTCCCGAGGTCCGACGTGCTGCTCAACACCGCCGTGGCGGGGGCCGCCGACGACCGGGCCGGCGCGGCGGCGGCGAGCGCGCCGGTCGTCTTCGACGCCCTCTACGACCCCTGGCCCACCCGGTTGGCGGTGGCGGCGGAGGCCGCCGGCTGCCGGGTCGTCAACGGCCTGGACCTGCTAATCGGCCAGGCGCTGGTGCAGGTGGAGCTGATGACGGGTCGTCCCGTCGCCCCGGCGACGCTGCTGGCGGCGGGCCGGGCGGCGCTGGCCGCGCCCTCGGGTCCCGCCTGACCGAGCGGTCGGGACGGAGCCGACGGCTCGGTCGACTGGCGTCGGACACTGCGGGGCGGGTGGACGAACCGGGGTCCGCGGGCCGCCGCGTGGAAGACTGACGCCCATGCTCAGATGGCTGACCGCAGGAGAGTCGCACGGCCCGGCCCTGGTGGCGATCCTCGAGGGGATGCCCGCCCACGTGCGGGTGACCACCGACGACATCGCCGACGCCCTGGCCCGCCGCCGGCTCGGTTTCGGCCGCGGCGCCCGGATGAAGTTCGAGGCCGACGCGGTCACCGTGCTGGGCGGGGTCCGGCACGGGGAGACCCAGGGCGGCCCGGTCGCCATCCAGGTCGGCAACACCGAGTGGCCCAAGTGGGAGACCGTCATGTCAGCCGACCCGGTCGACGCGGAGGTGCTGGCCGGCCAGGCCCGCGGCGCCGCCCTGACCCGGCCGCGCCCCGGGCACGCCGACCTCGCCGGCATGCAGAAGTACGACTTCGACGAGGCTCGCCCCGTCCTCGAGCGGGCCAGCGCCCGGGAGACCGCCGCGCGCGTGGCACTCGGCCGGGTGGCCATGGCCTTCCTGCAGCAGGCGCTCGGGGTGACCGTGCTCAGCCACGTCGTGGAGCTCGGCACCGTCGCCGCGCCGGCCGGCGTCGTGCCGACGTTCGCCGACCTCGACGCCGTCGACGCCGACCCCGTCCGCTGCTTCGACCGCGACGCGTCGGCCGCGATGGTGGCCGAGGTGGAGGCCTGCCAGAAGGACGGCGACACCCTGGGTGGCGTCGTCGAGGTCGCGGTGTGGGGACTGCCGCCCGGCCTCGGCTCGCACGTGCACTGGGACCGCCGGCTCGACGCCCGGCTGGCCGGCGCCCTGATGGGCATCCAGGCCATCAAGGGCGTCGAGGTCGGGGACGGCTTCACCCTCGCCCGGACCCGCGGCAGCGCGGCCCACGACGAGATCGTCGCCGGCGAGGGCGGCATCTCCCGCGCCTCGCACCGGTCCGGCGGGACCGAGGGCGGCATGAGCACCGGGGAGCTGCTGCGCGTGCGCGCGGCGATGAAGCCGATCGCCACCGTCCCGCGGGCCCTGCGCACCGTGGACACGGCGACGGGGGAGAACACCGTCGCGCACCACCAGCGCTCGGACGTCTGCGCCGTACCGGCCGCCGGCGTGGTCGCGGAGGCCATGGTGGCGCTGGTCATCGCCGACGCGGTGCTGGAGAAGTTCGGCGGCGACTCGGTCGAGGAGACCAAGCGGAACGCGGAGGCCTACCTCAAGCACGTGGCCGAGCGCGGGCTGTCGGTGGCGCCGGGCGCCGGGCAGGCGTGAGCCGCCCCGTCGTCCTGGTCGGGGCACCCGGCTCCGGCAAGTCCACCACCGGCGCGCTGCTGGCCGAGCGCCTCGGCGTGCCCTTCACCGACGTCGACACCGAGATCGAGCAGCGGGCCGGCCGGAGCATCGCCGCGATCTTCGCCGACGACGGTGAGCCGGCGTTCCGGGCGCTGGAGGAGCAGGTGACGGCCGAGCTGCTCGAGCGACCCGGCGTGCTGTCGCTGGGCGGGGGAGCGGTGCTGTCCCCCGTGACCCGGGCGGCGCTGCGCGGTCACCGGGTCGTCTGGCTGCAGGTGAGCGCCGCGACCGCGGTCTCCCGGGTCGGGCTCAACGAGGCCCGGCCGCTGCTGCTGGGCAACGTCCGGGGCCGGCTGATCAAGCTGCTGGCCGAGCGGACGCCGCTGTACGCCGAGGTGGCGACCGAGCGGGTGGAGACCGACGCCCGCCCGCCCGAGGAGGTCGTCGAGCTGCTGCTGGCGCCGGAGAAGTCCCGTGCCTGACCAGACCCGCATCACCGTCTCGGCGGAGCGGCCCTATGACGTCCTCGTCGGGCACGGACTGCTGGGTGAGCTGCCCGGCCTACTGGGTCCGGACGTGCAACGGGTGGCGCTGATCCACCCACCCACCCTGATCCGGCTCGCCGCCTCCGCGACCCAGGTCCTGGAGACGGCCGGCTACGAGGTCGTCCGCCTCGACGTCCCCGACGCCGAGGCCGCCAAGACGGCGACGGTGGCGGCGTCCTGCTGGTCGGTGCTGGGCAACGCCGGCTTCACCCGGTCCGACGCCGTGGTCGGCCTCGGCGGCGGCTCGACGACGGACCTCGCCGGCTTCGTCGCCGCGACCTGGCTCCGCGGTGTGCGGCTGGTGACGGTGCCGACGAGCCTGCTCGGCATGGTCGACGCGGCCGTCGGCGGCAAGACCGGCATCAACACGCCCGAGGGCAAGAACCTGGTGGGGGCGTTCTACGAGCCCGCCGGGGTGCTCTGCGACCTCGACAGCCTGACGACGCTGCCGCCGGCCGACCTCGTCGGCGGGCTGGCCGAGGTGATCAAGTGCGGCTTCATCGCCGACCCGGCGATCCTCACGCTGGTCGAGACGTCCCCGGACGCGTGCCGGACGCCGGGCTCGCCGGAGCTGCGCGAGCTGGTCGAGCGCTCCGTCCGCGTCAAGGCGGAGGTGGTGTCGGGCGACCTCCGCGAGTCGACGTCGGTCGGGGGTCGGGTGGGGCGCGAACTGCTCAACTACGGTCACACCCTGGGGCACGCCGTCGAGCGGCGCGAGCACTACCGCTGGCGGCACGGCGAGGCGGTCAGCGTCGGGCTGGTCTTCGTGGCCGAGCTGGCGCGCCGGGCGGGGCTGATCGACGACGCTCTCGCCGCGCGGCACGCGGCCGTCCTGTCCAGCGTCGGCCTGCCCGTCCGCTACGAGGCGGGGGCCTTCGACGAGCTGCTGGTCACCATGGGCCTGGACAAGAAGACCCGCGGCTCGACGCTGCGCTTCGTCGTCCTCAACGGCCTGGCCTCGGCCGAGATCCTCGCCGGTCCGTCGGAGGACTTGCTGCGAGAGGCTTACGCCACGGTGAGTGCTGAATAGCTGCACGAATTCGGCGCCGAGAGCTGCGCCTTTTCAGCACTCGCGCGGCAGCGATTACCGGACGAGCACCTGCAGCTCGCCGACGGGGACCTCGGTGCTCGCCGACTGGTAGAAGGGGATCGAGCCGGTGGTGCCGTTGATCGACCAGTCGATCGCCCAGACCGCGTTGGCGGTGACGGTGTACAGGCCCTCGGGCAGCGACGGCTCCTGGTAGGCGTAGCCGCACGAGGGGGACGTCGCGCCGGGCTCGACGGAGCGGGTCCACCGGGTGGTGAGCTCGCGGCAGCGGACGCGGTGACCGTCGCCCATGTCGAAGACGACCTCGACGAGGCGGGCGTCGAGCGACACCGCGAGGTCGAAGACCGAGTCCGCGACCGGCGCCGGGTCCAGGTCGCCCTCGGCCGAGAGCCAGAGCGGGTAGCCGACGGCCGCCATGCCCCACTCGTTGATCTCGGGCGGGGGCCCGACGACGGGCTTCGGTGCGGCGAGGTGGAGCCGGGCCGACGCGATGTAGGCCGCCTGCTCCGGGGTGACGGCCGGCGCGGCGGGGGCGGCAGCGGCCGCTGCCGGGTCTCCCGCGGCACGGATATCGGGCTGGTCGGGCAGGGCGCTCTGCCGGAAGGCCCCGCAGCTCGTCGTCCCGACGGTGTTGATGCACTCGACGAAGGCGGCCTGGACCTGCTTGTTCGCCTCGACCGCAGACTGCAGCTTCTGGCGGTACGCCGTCATCTGCGCCTTGTACTCGTCCTTCGGGAGGTAGGTGAATCTTGACTTGGTAGGCCCCTGCGACTTGGTCGTGCTGTTGCTGGATGGTCGAGCTTGAGCTTGCTTCTTGCCGACCACCTTGGCGACTACTCCGTCGGCGGTTGTCTTCAGCGTTCCGTCGGCGTGCGCTTCCATCGGTGGCGCGAGAGTCAGAGCGGCTAGTACAGCTGTGCACGACGCCACATGTCTCAGTCGCATGAGTCTGCCAATTCTCCCGATCCTGACCACAGTTTCCAGCTTGTCCCCACCTGGCGGACCTCGATAGTGGCCGTCCGAATCTCGCCGTTTTGTGCTTTCCTTCTCGGAATGAGCGTCTGAACTTTTCGCCCGTCCTCGCACACATCGAGCGTCAGCTTGGAAGTGGCATAGCCGCCTGGGCGAACGAAGCCGATGGACTCCTTACCGATGGTCCGACTGTCCGCATCCCTGTAGGAGCGGATCACCTCCGTGAAGGTGGCGAGGTACTCACCCCCGGCGGTCGCCTTCATCACCTTGGTCGGCTCCTTCGCCCCACCCGCCCGGAGCACCCGTCCGTACTCTGCCCGGAACGTCCGGTACGCCTTTTCGGCTGCGGCGTAGTCGAGCCGCTCCTGCCGCTCGGCCGCGGTCTCGGTGGGCGTCGCGGACGAGGCCGTCGGGCTGGGGGAGGGCGTCACCGCCGGGGCCGGCGTGCAGCCCACCAGGACCAGCGTGCAGAGCAGTCCGGCGACCCCGACCCCCGTCCGACCGTCCCCCACCCCACGTCCTCCCCGTACGCGAGCGGCCAGAGTCCCACGGGCGGCAGCCCGCTGTCAGCCCCCGCTGTGGACAACTCCGGTCGGGGCGCTCGAGCGCGTGGGTCTAGACTGAGTGGCTGCCCGTGACGGGCACCTCCATCACGAAGGGTTTCTGCGCGTGGCGTCGACAAATGATCTGAAGAACGGCATGGTCCTCGACCTGGACGGCCAGCTCTGGGCCGTGGTCTGGTTCCAGCACCACAAGCCCGGCAAGGGCAACACGGTGGTCCGGACCAAGCTGAAGCACGTGCTGTCGGGCAAGGTCGTCGACAAGACCTTCAACTCCGACACCAAGGTCGACACCGCCAGCGTCGACCGGCGCGACATGCAGTACCTGTACCACGACGGCTCCGGCTTCGTCTTCATGGACACCTCGACCTACGAGCAGGTGAGCATCAGCGACGACACCGTCGGCGAGGCGAAGAACTTCCTCCTCGAGGAGCAGGTGGCGACCGTGGCCATCCACGAGGACAACCCGCTCTACATCGACCTGCCCGCCTCGGTCGAGCTGGTCATCACCTACACCGAGCCCGGCCTGCAGGGCGACCGCAGCACCGGCGGCACCAAGCCCGCCACGCTGGAGACCGGCCTGCAGATCCAGGTCCCGCTGTTCATCACCAACGGCGAGAAGGTCAAGGTGGACACCCGCACGGGGGACTACCTGGGCCGGGTCGCCTGACCTGACCGCGAGCAGCATGACCGAGCCCGAGCGTCCCCGCAGCCTCTCCACCCGGAGCAAGGCCCGCAAGCGCGCCCTCGACATCTTGTTCGAGGCCGAGCTGCGGGGGAACGACCCGCTGGAGACGCTGGCGGCGAGCACGGACCGGGCCGACCCACCCGTCCGGGACTACACCGCCACCCTGGTGCGCGGCGTGGCCTCGCACCGCACCGAGATCGACCGGCGGATCGCCTCCTGCATGGCGACGAGCTGGACCGTCGAGCGGATGCCGCGGGTGGACCGGGCGGCGGCGCGGATCGCCGTCTACGAGATCGACTTCGGCGAGGTGCCCGACCCCGTCGCGGTGGCCGAAGCCGTCGCGCTGGTCGGGGACCTCAGCACCGACGACTCGCCGGGCTACCTCACGGGGCTGCTCAGCGCGGTGCTGGCCACCAAGACCCCCGACGCCGAGCCGCCGGCCCAGTCGGCCTGACCGACCTGCAGCGCAGACGACCGAGCGGCCGCCCCCCTCCGGGGACGGCCGCTCGTCGCGTCCGGGGAGCGCGAGGGCGTTCAGCCCTGCAGGATCTTCTCCCCGACCCGCTCGGTCAGGTCGGCCTCCGTCGCCTTGAGCATCCGGATCCGCTCCTGTCGGACCGCCAGCTCGGCGTCGGCCTCGGTGAGGATCCGCTCGGCCTCCAGCCGGGCCAGCCGCGTCAGCCGGTCGGCCGTGCGCTGGCTCTCCAGCAGCAGCTGCCGGGCCTGGTCCTGGGCCACCGACAGCACGTCGAGTGCACCGGCGCAGAGCCGCTCGCGCTCCGAGTCCGCGACCCGCGTCGTGAGCCCGGGCTCGGGCTCGGGCCCGGCCGCGTCGTTCCCGTCCGCGGTGGCCGTCGTGGCGGTGGCCGCGGTGAGCCCGACGGTGTCGCGCAGCGGGACCTCGCGGACCAGCAGGACCGCGATCAGGGTGACCACGGAGATGACGGCCGCGATGACGAACAGCAGGCCGAAGGCGTCACCGTAGGCGACGTGCACGATCGTCTGGACCGGGGCGGGCAGGTCCTTGATGTCGAGGCTGCCGCCGGCACCGGCCCCCGCGGCCGGCAGCCCGGCCGAGGTCAGGCCGGCGGTGATGTTGCGGGCGACGTGGTTGGCCAGGATGGCGCCGAGCACCGCGACGCCGACCGCCCCGCCGAGGGAGCGGAAGAAGGTGATGGTCGCGGAGGTGGAGCCGACGTCGCGGACGTCGACGGTGTTCTGCACGGCCAGCACGATGTTCTGGATCAGCGCACCGACGCCGACGCCCAGGACGGCCATGGCGAGGCCGACCTGCCAGTAGGGGGTGGAGTGGTCGATGGTGCCGAGCCCGACCAGGCCGGCGACCAGCGCGACCGCGCCGACGACCATGAGCGGCTTCCACCGGCCGGTCCGGGTGACGACCTGACCGCCGACGGTCGAGGTGAGCATCTGGCTGATGATCAGCGGGATGGTCATCAGGCCCGCCCGGGTGGCGGAGTGCCCGCCGGCCAGCTGGAAGTACTGGGTGAGGAAGGTGCTGCTGCCGAACATCGCGACCCCGACGGCGAGGCTCGCGATGATCATGAGGACCGTGGTCCGGTTGCCCAGCAGGCGGATCGGCACCATCGGCTCGCTGGCCCGGAGCTCGGTGAGCACAGCCAGGGTGACGGCGACGGCGAAGGCGGCGAGGAACACGCCGGACTGCCAGGAGACCCACGCGTAGTCGGAACCGGCGAAGGTCACCCAGAGCATGGGCAGCCCGGCGACGAGCGCGATCAGCACCGCACCGAGGTAGTCGATCCGGACGTGGCGGCGACCGCCGGTGGTCCGCAGGGTGGCCTGCAGCGCGACGAGTGCGAGCACGGCGAGCGGCACGCAGACGAAGAAGCACCAGCGCCAGTTGGCGTTGTCGGTGATCACGCCGCCCAGCAGGGGACCCGAGACCGTGCTGACCGCCATCACCGCACCCATGTAGCCGGCGTAGCGGCCGCGCTGCCGCGGCGGGATGAGCGCGCCCATGATCGACTGCGTCAGCGCCACCAGGCCGCCCATGCCGAGGCCTTGCAGGGCGCGGAAGCCCATCATCGGCGGCACGGTCTGGGACAGGCCGGCGCCGACCGAGCCGGCGACGAAGATCACGATCGCCAGCTGGACGAGGACCTTCTTGTCGAACAGGTCGGAGAGCTTGCCCCAGATGGGCGTGCTGATCGTCATCGCGAGCAGCGACGACGTGATCACCCACGTGTACTGGCGCTGGGTGCCACCGAGGTCGGCCATGATCGTCGGCAGCGCGGTGGAGACGATCGTCGTCGACAGCATCGCGGTGAAGAGGGCGGCGAGCAGCCCCGTCATCACCTTGAGGATCTGCTGGTGGGTGAGCGCGCCCTGCGCCCGCTCGGGCGGGGCGGCGACTGCGGTGGTGGTCATGCGTGCCTTCGTGGTGGTGGTGGTGGTGGTGGACGGTGCTGGGTCGTGGGTGGATCAGGAGGTGGTGGGGCGTGGACCACGGCCCGTGCTGGCGGGGTCCAGGCCTTCGGCGAGGTCGGACTCCAGGCGGCTCATCAGCCGGGTGAGGGTGACCACGTCGTCGGTGTCCCAGCGCTCGAGCACCGGGGTCACCCGGTCGGTGAACTCCCGGCGGGCCGCCTCGAGCCGCTCACGCCCCGCGGACGTCAGGGCCAGCCGGGCGGCGCGGGCGTCGTCGGGGTCGTCGGTGCGCTCGACGAGGCCCTCGTGCTCCAGCGGGACCACGGCACGGGAGACCACGGACGGCGCGATCTGCAGCCGGGCCGCGAGGTCCCCGCCGCGGGCGGCGCCACCGGCCAGGCTCGTGAGGATGCCGAGCGGCGTGCCGCTCAGCCCGAACCGGACCTGGTGGCGGTGGCTGACGGCGCGGGCGGTGCGGATCAGCCGACCGAGGACGTCGAGCAGCCCGGTCGTCGCCGCCGCCCGGTCGCCGGGCTGCTGGTCCTGCGTCGCCGTCATCAGGCCTCCCCGTCGCTCGTCGCCGCACGTCCAGGTCGACGTACAGATGCATAGCGTAACTAATCGTCGCTTTGTTCCCGGGTGGGTCTCGCCGCCGTCGGGACGGGCGGTCGCGAGGTCACCGGCTGGTAGCGTGTCCGGCGATCTTCCAACCTTTAAGACCTGTCCTGTGAGGCAGGAAAGGACGGGCATGAGCACAGCCGATTCGACGCGTCCAGATCCCTCCGACCTCCGTCCACCGGCAGCGCTGCTGGTGCTCGAGGACGGCCGCACCTTCACCGGCCGGGCCTACGGAGCGGTGGGTGAGACCTTCGGCGAGGCGGTGTTCGCCACCGGGATGTCGGGCTACCAGGAGACCCTGACCGACCCCAGCTACCACCGGCAGGTCGTCGTGGCCACCGCGCCGCACATCGGCAACACCGGCTGGAACGACGAGGACGACGAGTCGGGGCAGATCTGGGTCGCGGGCTACGTCGTCCGCGACGCCGCGCGGGTGCCCTCCAGCTGGCGGTCCCGCCGCAGCCTCGAGGCCGAGCTCGCGGCCCAGGGGATCGTCGGCGTGCAGGACGTCGACACCCGCGCCCTCACCCGCCACCTGCGCGAGCGCGGGGCCATGCGGGTCGGCCTCTCCAGCGTCGAGACCGACCCGGCGGCCCTCCTGCAGCGGGTCCAGGCGGCCCCCGCGATGACGGGCGCCCACCTCGCCGACGAGGTGACCACCCGCGCCGGCTACGTCGTCGCCGCCGAGGGCGAGACCCGGCACCGGGTGGTCGCCGTCGACCTCGGCATCAAGACCATGACCCCGCGGCAGATGGCCCAGCGCGGCATCGAGGTGCACGTCGTGCCCGCCACCGCGACCTTCGCGGAGGTGGCGGCGCTGCGACCGGACGGCGTCTTCTTCTCCAACGGCCCCGGCGACCCGGCCGCGACCGACGGCCCGGTCGACCTGCTCAAGGCGGTCCTCGGCGCCGGCATCCCGTACTTCGGGATCTGCTTCGGCAACCAGATCTTCGGCCGCGCGCTGGGCTTCGGCACCTACAAGCTGGACTACGGCCACCGCGGGCTCAACCAGCCGGTGATGGACCTGCGCACCCGCCGCGTCGAGGTCACCTCGCACAACCACGGGTTCGCCGTCGACGCGCCGCTCGACCGCCCCACCACCACCCCGTTCGGCACGGCCACGGTCAGCCACGTCGGCCTGAACGACCAGGTGGTCGAGGGTCTCGAGCTCCGCGACGACGAGGGCCGGGTGCTCGGGTTCTCCGTCCAGTACCACCCCGAGGCCGCCGCCGGCCCGCACGACGCCAACTACCTCTTCGACCGCTTCGTCGAGGTGATGGCCCGCCGACCCTGCGACGGGCCCAGGACAGGCCAAGCTCAGGGAACGGAGAACGCCTGATGCCCCGCCGCACCGACCTGCGCACGATCCTGGTCATCGGGTCCGGCCCGATCGTCATCGGCCAGGCCAGCGAGTTCGACTACTCCGGCACCCAGGCGTGCCGGGTGCTCAAGGAGGAGGGCTTCCGCGTCGTCCTGGTCAACTCCAACCCGGCGACGATCATGACGGACCCGGAGTTCGCCGACGCCACCTACATCGAGCCGATCACCCCCGCCTTCGTCGAGCAGGTGATCGAGCGGGAGCGCCCCGACGCGCTGCTCGCCACGCTGGGCGGCCAGACCGCGCTCAACGCCGCCGTCGCCCTGCACGAGAACGGTGTCCTGGAGAAGTACGGCGTCGAGATGATCGGGGCCTCCTTCGACGCCATCCAGCGCGGGGAGAACCGCGAGCAGTTCAAGGCGATCGTCGAGAACCTCCGGGGCATCGTCGGCGGCGTCGCCGAGGTCGCCCGCAGCTACGTCTGCCACACCATGGACGACGTGCTGGCCGCCGCGGGCGAGCTGGGCTACCCGCTCGTCGTCCGGCCGAGCTTCACCATGGGCGGCGTCGGCTCCGGCTTCGCGCACGACGAGACCGACCTGCGCCGGATCGCCGGCGCCGGCCTGTCCGCCAGCCCCACCACCGAGGTGCTGATCGAGGAGTCGATCCTCGGCTGGAAGGAGTACGAGCTCGAGGTCATGCGCGACCGCGCGGACAACGTCGTGATCGTCTGCTCCATCGAGAACTTCGACCCGATGGGCGTGCACACCGGCGACTCGATCACCGTCGCGCCGGCCATGACGCTGACCGACCGCGAGTACCAGTTCATGCGGGACGTGGCCATCGGCATCATCCGCGACGTGGGCGTCGACACCGGCGGCTGCAACATCCAGTTCGCGATCGACCCCGCGACCGGTCGGATGATCGTCATCGAGATGAACCCGCGGGTCTCGCGCTCCAGCGCCCTGGCCAGCAAGGCGACGGGCTTCCCGATCGCCAAGATCGCCGCGAAGGTCGCCGTCGGGTACACCCTCGACGAGATCCCCAACGACATCACCGGGGTCACCCCGGCCAGCTTCGAGCCGACGCTGGACTACGTCGTCGTCAAGGTGCCGCGCTTCGCCTTCGAGAAGTTCCCCTCCGCCGACTCCACGCTGACCACGCACATGAAGAGCGTCGGGGAGGCGATGGCCATCGGCCGGAACTTCACCGAGGCGCTGGGCAAGGCGCTGCGCAGCCTGGAGGACCCCAAGGCGCCGTTCGACTTCGCCACCGTGGTGCAGACGCCGGTCGAGGAGCTGCTGGCGGCCGCCTCCCGTCCGCACGACGGCCGGATCGGCCTGGTCATGCAGGCCCTGCGGGCCGGCGCCACCCCGGAGCAGGTCTTCGCGGCCACGAAGATCGACCCCTGGTTCGTCGACCAGCTCGTCCTCGTGCTCGAGGTGGCCGAGACGGTCCGCCACGCGCCCGAGCTGACGGTCGACGTGCTGCGCCTGGCCAAGCGGCACGGCCTGTCCGACGCGCAGGTCGCCGCCCTGCGGCACCTGCGCGAGGACGTCGTCCGTGGCGTCCGCTGGGCGCTCGGCCTGCGGCCGGTCTACAAGACCGTCGACACCTGCGCCGCCGAGTTCGCCGCGCGCACGCCCTACCACTACAGCTCCTACGAGACCGAGTCCGAGGTGATGCCGCGCGAGAAGCCGGCGGTGCTCATCCTGGGCAGCGGACCGAACCGGATCGGTCAGGGCATCGAGTTCGACTACTCCTGCGTGCACGCCGCGATGGCCCTCTCGGCCGCCGGCTACGAGACCGTGATGGTCAACTGCAACCCGGAGACCGTCTCCACCGACTACGACACCGCCGACCGGCTCTACTTCGAGCCGCTGACGCTGGAGGACGTGCTCGAGGTGGTGCACGCCGAGCAGCAGGCCGGCCCGGTCGCGGGGGTGATCGTCCAGCTCGGCGGCCAGACGCCGCTGCGGTTGGCGCAGGGGCTCAAGGACGCCGGCGTGCCGATCGTCGGCACCAGCCCGGAGGCCATCCACCTGGCCGAGGAGCGCGGGGCGTTCGGCGAGGTGCTCGACGCCGAGGGGCTGCCCGCCCCCAAGCACGGCCTGGCCCGCTCGTTCACCGAGGCCAAGACGATCGCGGACGAGATCGGCTACCCGGTCCTGGTCCGGCCGTCCTACGTGCTGGGTGGCCGCGGCATGGAGATCGTCTACGACGAGGCGTCGCTGTCGTCCTACATCGGACGGGCGACCGAGGTCTCGCCCGCCCACCCGGTGCTGGTCGACCGGTTCCTCGACGACGCCGTCGAGATCGACGTCGACGCGCTCTACGACGGCACCGACCTGTACCTGGGCGGCGTGATGGAGCACATCGAGGAGGCGGGCGTGCACTCCGGCGACTCCGCCTGCGCGCTGCCGCCGATCACCCTGGGCGCCGAGGTCGTGATGAGGATCCGCGACTCGACCGAGAAGATCGCCCGCGGCGTCGGCGTCCGCGGCCTGATCAACATCCAGTTCGCGCTGGCCGGCGACACCCTCTACGTGCTCGAGGCCAACCCGCGCGCGTCGCGGACCGTGCCCTTCGTGTCCAAGGCGACGGGCACCCAGCTCGCCAAGGCGGCGGCGCGGGTGATGCTCGGCACGAGCATCGCCGACCTGCGCACGGAGGGCCTGCTGCGCCCCACCGGCGACGGCTCGGACGAGAGCACGACCGGCCCGATCGCCGTCAAGGAGGCGGTGATGCCCTTCAACCGGTTCCGGACCGTCGACGGCATCTCCGTCGACACCATCCTCGGCCCGGAGATGAAGTCGACCGGTGAGGTGATGGGGCTCGACCTCGGGTTCGGCACCGCCTTCGCCAAGAGCCAGGTCGCCGCGTTCGGCCCGCTGCCCACCTCGGGCACCGTCTTCGTCTCGGTGGCCAACCGGGACAAGCGCAACGTCGTGTTCCCGGTCAAGCGGCTGGCCGACCTCGGCTTCGCCCTCGTCGCCACCGCGGGCACCGCCTCGATGCTGCGCCGGCACGGCGTCACGGTGACGACCGTCCGCAAGTACAGCCAGGGGCCGGGTCCGGACGGGGAGAAGACGGTCGTCCAGGCCATCCTCGACGGGGAGGTCGACCTGATCTTCAACACCCCGCACGGCCTCAGCCCCGACGGCCGGCCGCGCTTCGACGGCTACGAGATCCGCACGGCCGGGGTGCTCCGCAACGTCCCGTGCATCACCACGGTGCAGGGGCTCGCGGCCGCGGTGCAGGGCATCGAGGCGATCATGGCCGGCGACGTCGGCGTCCGCTCGCTGCAGTCCTGGGCCGAGGCCCGCTGAGCCCGCCCGGATGACCCCCGACACCTGGCTGCTGGACCGCGGCTACCGCCGGCTGCTGCGGCCCGTGCTCTTCCGTGCCGCCGGCGGCGACCCCGAACGGGTGCACGACGCCACCCTGGCCGCGCTGCACCGGGTCGGGGAGAACCGGCCGGTCCGGGCGGCGCTGGCCGCGCTCCTCGCCCGGCACCGGGACCCGGTCCGGGTCGCCGGGATCGACTTCCCCGGCCGGGTCGGCGTCGCCGCCGGGCTGGACAAGAACGGTCTGGGCCTGCGCGCCTGGGGGGCGCTCGGCTTCGGCTTCGCCGAGCTCGGCACCGTGACCAGCCAGGGCCAGCCCGGCAACCCGTCCCCGCGGCTGTTCCGGCTGCCCGAGCACCAGGCGATCATCAACCGGATGGGCTTCAACAACGCTGGCGCGGCGGCCCTGGCCGCCCGGCTGGCGGCGGCCGACGTGGTGCGCGGCAACGGCGCGGTCGGCCTCCCGCTCGGCATCAGCCTCGGCAAGACCGGGACGACGCCGCTCGCGGAGGCGACCGCGGACTACCTCGCCTCCTTCCGGCTGCTCGCCGGCTACGCCGACTACGTCGCCGTCAACGTCTCCAGCCCCAACACACCGGGCCTGCGCTCGCTGCAGGACGCGGACGCGCTCCGCGAGCTGGTGGGCACCCTGGTGGCCGAGGCCGCCCGCCGTGACCCCGACCGGCCGGTCCCCGTCTTCGTGAAGCTGGCTCCCGACCTGAGCGACGACGCCCTCGAGGAGCTGCTGGCCGTCTGCACCACCGCCGGCGCCGCCGGGCTGGTCGCCACCAACACGACGCTGGCCCGCGACGCGGTCGCCGGGCACCGGCACGCCGACGAGGCGGGCGGGCTCTCCGGCTCCCCGCTGGCCGCCCGGGCCCGCGCCGTCGTCGCCTTCCTCACCGCCCGCACCGCGCTGCCCGTGATGGGGGTCGGCGGCATCCTGACCGCCGACGACGGGCGGGCCATGCTCGACGCCGGCGCCGCCCTGCTGCAGGTCTACAGCGGCTACATCTACCGCGGCCCGGCGCTCGTCGCCGAGCTCAACCGGCTCACGCCCGGGGGGCCGACCACGCTGGACGAAGGGATGACGGACCGATGACAGCGCCGCGCGCGAGCTACGGGGAACGGCTGCAGCAGGTCGTGGGGGAGCGGGGGCCGCTCGCCGTCGGGATCGACCCGCACCCCGGCGTGCTGGCGGCCTGGGGGCTCGCCGACGACGTCGCCGGGCTCGAGGCGTGCGCGCGCGGCATGGTGGAGGCGCTGGCCGGCGAGGTCGCCGTGTTCAAGCCGCAGTCGGCCTTCTACGAGGCGCACGGCGCGGCCGGGGTCGCCGTCCTCGAGCGGGTGCTCGCCGACATCACGGCCGCCGGCGCGCTGTCCCTGCTCGACGTCAAGCGCGGTGACATCGGTTCCACCATGGACGCCTACGCTCGCGCCTACCTGACCGACGGCTCCCCGCTGGCCGCCGACGCCGTCACCCTCAGCCCCTACCTCGGGTTCGGCTCCCTCGACGGCGCCGTCCGGCTGGCGGCGGAGCGCGGCCGCGGCGTCTACGTGCTGGCCCTCACCAGCAACCCCGAGGGCCCGCAGCTGCAGCACGCCCGCACCACCGACGGCCGCCTCGTCGGCCAGCTGGTGGTGGACGAGGCCGCCGCTCGCAACCCGGGCCCCGGGCTCGGCCACGTCGGCGTGGTGGTCGGTGCGACCATCGGCTCGACCGGCGTCGACTTCCGCCACCTGAACGGGTCGATCCTCGCACCCGGCATCGGCGCGCAGGGCGGCACGGCGGCCGACCTCGCCGCCGTGTTCGGCCCGGCCGCGCCGCTGGTGCTGCCGACGACGAGCCGTGAGGTGATGGGCGCCGGGCCGGACCCGGAAGCGCTCCGGGACGCCGCGCGGACGACGCTGGCCGCGATGCGCGCCGTGCTCTCCGTGGGGTAGGTTTCGAGACTCACGCAGGTCGCCTCCCGCCGCCGGTGCGGGGCGGCTGGAGTTCGCAGATGAGGACGCACGAGTGACCATTCCCCCCTTGAGCGACGAGCAGCGCCAGCTCGCCCGGCACGCCGCCACCGAGGCACGGCGTCGTCGTGCCGAGGTGAAGCAGGCGCTCCGCACCGGCAGCCGCACGCTCGCCGAGGTGCTGGCCCAGGCCGAGCAGGACGACGTCGTCGCCCACACCAAGGTCGTCGACGTGCTCAAGTCGCTGCCCCGGGTCGGGGCCGTGCGCGCCACCCGGGTGATGGAACGCCTCGACATCGCGCCGAACCGCCGGCTGCGCGGGCTCGGCAAGCACCAGAGCGCCGCCCTCGTCGCCGAGTTCCCGGCCGCGGGCGCCTCCGCCGACTCTCCCGCGTGAGCTCGGTCGGACTCACGGTGCTGTCCGGCCCGACCGCCGTCGGGAAGGGCACCGTCGTCACGCAGCTGGCCGCTGACCACCCCGAGATCTTCGTCTCCGTGTCCGCCACCACCCGGCCCCCGCGCCCCGGGGAGGTCGACGGCGTGCACTACCTCTTCGTCTCCGAGGCGGAGTTCGACGCCCTGGTCGCCGACGGCGCCCTGCTCGAGTGGGCCGTCGTGCACGGCGTGCACCGGTACGGCACCCCGCGGGCGCCCGTCGTGTCCGCGGTCGAGGCGCACCGGCCGGCGCTGCTGGAGATCGACCTGCAGGGCGCCCGGCAGGTCCGCGACGCCTGGCCGGAGGCCCGGTTCGTGTTCCTGGCCCCGCCGACGTGGGAGGAGCTGGTCCGCCGGCTGGTGGGCCGCGGCACCGAGTCGGAGGCGCAGCGGGAGCGCCGCCTGCAGACCGCCCGGGAGGAGCTGGCCTCGGCCAGCGAGTTCGACCACGTCATCGTGAACGGCGAAGTAGGCCAGGCCGTGGCGGAGTTGGTAGCCTTGACTCGTCTGTGACGACAGACGCCCCATCTCAGCGCAGTCCGGCTCGACGAGCCGGCGGCTGCGCTGCGCTGGACCCGGCCTCCCAAGCCGGTCCCGCGGGGGGTCACCCGAGCTGAAAACCGAAGGTATCTCCGTGACTGTCCACCCCGTCGCCGAAGGCATCACCAACCCGCCGATCGACGAGCTGCTCACCCGTTCGGACTCCAAGTACAAGCTGGTGCTGTTCGCGGCCAAGCGCGCCCGCCAGATCAACGCCTACTACTCCCAGCTGGGCGAGGGCCTCCTCGACCACGTCGGCCCGCTGGTCGAGACCGGCCCGCAGGAGAAGCCGCTCTCCATCGCCCTGCGCGAGGTGAACGCCGGCAAGCTCAACTGCATCGACATCGACCCGGACGCCGAGGAGGCCGAGCAGGCCGCGCCCCAGGGCCCCACCCTGGTCGAGCCCGCCTGACCCGCCGCACCCTGCCCGTGGACCCGGTCCTGGGGGATCGTCCCCCGCTGCGCTGGCAGCTCCCCCAGGGGCCGGTGCACCGGTGAGCCGCGTCGTCCTCGGCGTCGCCGGCGGGATCGCCGCCTACAAGGCGTGCGAGCTGCTGCGCCGGCTGCTGGCCGCCGGGCACGAGGTCACCGTGGTGCCGACCGACGCCGCGCTGCAGTTCGTCGGCGAGGCGACCTGGGCCGCCCTCTCCGGTCGACCGGTGCACACCGGCGTCTGGGCCGACGCCCACCGCGTGCCGCACGTGAAGCTGGGGCAGGAAGCCGACCTCGTGGTCGTCGCCCCGGCCACCGCCGACCTGCTGGCCCGCGCGGCCACCGGACGCGCCGACGACCTGCTCACCAACGTGCTCCTCACCGCCCACGGACCCGTCGTCATGGCGCCGGCGATGCACACCGAGATGTGGCTGCACGCGGCCACCCGCGCCAACGTGGAGACCCTCCGCTCCCGGGGGGTCGTCGTCGTCGACCCGGACTCCGGCCGGCTCACCGGCCCCGACTCCGGACCCGGCCGGCTGCCGGACCCCGCCGAGCTGGCCGCCGTGGTGGAGAGCGTCCTCGCCGACGCCGCCGTCGCCGGCCGCGCCGCCGGGCAGGACCTCGCGGGGCTGCGCGTCGTCGTGTCGGCCGGCGGCACCCGCGAGCACCTCGACCCGGTCCGCTTCCTCGGCAACGCCTCCTCCGGCCTGATGGGCTGGGCGCTGGCCCGCGCCGCCCGGCTGCGCGGCGCCGAGGTCACCCTCGTCGCGGCCAACGTCGACCGGCCGGCGCCCCCTGGGGTCCCGGTCACCACCGTCACCTCGACAGCCGACCTCGCGGCCGCGGTCACCGCCGCGGCCGGGAACGCCGACGTCGTGGTGATGGCCGCCGCGCCCGCCGACTTCACGCCGGCCGCGGCCAGCGGCACCAAGATCAAGAAGTCCGGCGACGGGGGCCTGGAGCTGGACCTGGTCCAGACCGCCGACGTGCTGGCGGGGCTGGTCCGGGCCCGGACGGACCCGCGCCAGGTGCTCGTCGGTTTCGCCGCCGAGACGCCCGACGGGGACGCCGACCTGCTGGAGCTGGGCCGGGCCAAGCTGGCCCGGAAGGGCTGCGACCTGCTGGTGCTCAACGCCGTCGGACCGGGCCTGGTGTTCGGGCAGCCCGACAGCGAGATCACGCTGCTGACCCCGGAGGGGTCGGACGGACCGCACGCCGGGAGCAAGGACACGCTGGCCCACATCATCTGGGACACCGCCCTCTCCCTGCGCTCGTCCCGGTAGGTTGGCCCGACCGGCGCAGCCGCCGGTCCAGCCAGCGAGGAAGACGAGGCCATGGCGCGCAGACTGTTCACCTCCGAGTCGGTCACCGAGGGTCACCCCGACAAGATCGCCGACCAGATCAGCGACACGGTCTTGGATGCGCTGCTCGAGCAGGACCCCACCAGCCGGGTGGCCGTGGAGTGCCTGGTCACCACCGGCCTGGTCGTCGTGGCCGGTGAGGTGACCACCGAGTCCTACGTCGAGATCCCCGGCCTGGTGCGGCAGAAGATCATCGACATCGGCTACGACTCCTCCACCAAGGGGTTCGACGGGGCGTCGTGCGGCGTCACCATCGCCATCGGCCAGCAGTCGCCCGACATCGCGCAGGGCGTCGACACCGCCGTCGAGTCCCGGACCGGCTCCTCGGTCGACGCGCTGGACGCCCAGGGCGCCGGCGACCAGGGGCTGATGTTCGGCTACGCGTGCGACGACACCGCCGCGCTGATGCCGCTGCCGATCGACCTCGCGCACCGGCTCGCCGAGCAGCTCTCCGCCGTCCGCAAGGACGGGACGATGCCCTACCTGCGTCCGGACGGCAAGACCCAGGTCACCATCGAGTACGACGGCGACCGGCCCGTCCGGCTGGACACCGTGGTGCTGTCCAGCCAGCACGCCGCCGACATCGACCTCGACGCGCTGCTCGCCCCGGACGTCCGCAAGCACGTCGTCGAGCCGGTCCTGGAGCGCTACCAGATCGACAGCTCCGACTACCGGCTGCTGGTGAACCCGACCGGCCGCTTCGAGATCGGCGGGCCGATGGGCGACGCGGGGCTCACCGGCCGCAAGATCATCGTCGACACCTACGGCGGGATGGCCCGGCACGGGGGCGGCGCCTTCTCGGGCAAGGACCCGTCGAAGGTCGACCGCTCCGGCGCCTACGCGATGCGCTGGGTGGCCAAGAACGTCGTGGCCGCCGGTCTCGCCCGCCGCTGCGAGGTCCAGGTGGCCTACGCCATCGGCAAGTCGCACCCCGTCGGCTTCTACGTCGAGACGTTCGGCACCGAGACGGTGCCGGTCGGCCAGATCACCGACGCCGTGCTGGCCACCTTCGACCTGCGTCCGGCGGCCATCATCCGCGACCTCGACCTCAAGCGCCCGGTCTACGGCCCGACGGCCGCGTACGGCCACTTCGGCCGGGAGCTGGCCGGCCTCACCTGGGAGGTCACCGACCGCGCCGACGCCCTCGCGGCGGCCGTCCGCGGCTGACGGCGGGCCCTCGGGCCCGCGTCAGCGGGCCATCAGCGAGCGTCGGCGCGCCCGCCGCACCGCGCCGCGGACCGACTGCGCGACCGCGGCGCCGACGAGCAGGCCCAGCGCGATCGCGGTGACCACCCCCAGGACGCCCAGCGCCGCCGCGACCGAGCCGCCCGGGTCGACGGCGAGCTGGGTGGTCGAGAGCAGCCCCAGGCTGCCCGGGACCAGCAGCCAGAACGACGGCAGGAAGACGACGAGCCGGGGCAACGTCGGCTTCACCGCCTCCACCCCCGACGCGCCGAGACTGGCGGCGAGGGCGCCGGCGAAGCTGCCCAGCACCGGGCCGGACAGGGCCTGGCCGATCGACTGGGCCGCGAAGGCCAGCACGAGGGTGATGGCGATGAAGGGCAGCAGGCGCAGCGACGGGCTCTCCAGCAGCCCGATCCCGACCGTGATCAGCGCCAGCCCCAGCGGCGCCGCCCACCACCCCAGCTCGTCTACGCGCTGGTTGGTCAGGGCGGCCGTCGGCACGGCGAACAGCCGGGCCGCCGCGACGATGCCGAGGGTGAACAGCAGCAGCTGCACGATGCCGAAGACCAGCCGGGCGGTGCCGGCGACCATGTCGCCGCTGGCCAGCTCCGACATCGCGGTGACGATCAGCGCCCCGGGCAGCAGCACCGCGAGGGGCGGCAGCAGCGTCCGCAGCGGGCCCTCCAGCAGGTCGGCGTCGACCGCGGCGAAGACGAGGCAGGCCAGCACGAAGGCGGCGACGGTCGGCAGCAGGGTGCTGAGCAGCCGGAACCGCTGGCTGAGCCGGAACAGGGCGACCACCACGGTGCCGCCGACGGCCGCGAAGGCGACGTTCGCCCGGCCCGGCTGCAGGATGAGCGCGATCCCGACGGCGATCCCCACCCAGCCGAGGTTGGCCAGCCAGAGCGGGTACCGCGACGGTCGCGCGCTGAGGGCCAGCAGGGCGCCGGTCGCCTGCTCGATGGTCATCGAGCCCTCGACCAGCTGGTAGCGGATCGTCCGGACCTCCGCGGCCTGGTCCAAGCGCAGCGAGCCCTTCACGCCCTCGAAGGTGGCTGGCTCCCCGCTGCTGACGGCGATCGTCACCCCCGTCGGGCCGGCGGCGACCTGGGCGTCGGGGTGGCCCAGCCGGCTGGCGACCTCGACCACCTCGTCCTCGACGTCGGAGACGGGCTGGCCGGTCGCCACCATGGCGGCGGCGAGCGCGACCAGCAGGCGTCGCACCTGCAGGTCGGACGGGTCGGCGGGCGTGCGCAAGGTCATGGCTCCTCGTCGGTCGGTCCGGGACCGCCGCTCGTCCACAGGTGTGGTGCGCGGGGCCGGGTCTGTCGGACCCCTCTGCCTATCATCGAGCGTGCCTCCCAGGACGGACGTCGAGACGAGCCCCGCGGACCGCGCGGCGCCGTCGGTGGCCGTCGCGCCCGCCCCCGGGCCGCCGCCCCCGCACACGCCGGCCGAGGTCCGGCCGGTCGGCCGGGTCGTCCTCGACCTGCCGCTGAGCCACCTCGACCGGCCCTTCGACTACACGGTCTCCCGCGCCCAGGACGCCGACGCCGTCCCCGGCGCCCGCGTCCGGGTGCGCTTCGCCGGCAAGCAGCGCGACGGCTTCCTGCTGGAGCGCCGGGAGGCCAGCGACCACGACGGGGCGCTCAGCCCGCTCGCCAAGGTCGTCTCGGCCGAACCCGTGCTCACCCCGGAGGTGGCGCGGCTGGTCCGCGGCGTCGCCGACCACTACGCGGGCAGCTTCTCCGACGTGATGCGGCTGGCGGTGCCGCCCCGGCACGCCGCGACCGAGAAGGCGGCGCCCGGCGCCGGCCCGTCCGCCGACCTGCCCGACGCCCCGCCGCAGCCCTTCGGCGCGTACCCCGCGGGTCCGGGGTACCTGGCCGCGCTCGCCGACGGCCGGAGCCCCCGCGCCGCGTGGCAGGTCACGCCCAGCGCCGACGCGAGCGGGGACTGGGCCCTCGGACTGGCCGCGGCGGCCCGGGCCGCCGTCGAGGGCGGACGGGGCGCGGTCCTCGTGGTCCCCGACCAGCGGGACGTGGAGCAGCTCAAGCAGGCCTGCGCGGCGGCGCTGGGGCCGACCGGCTTCGCGGTGCTCGTCGCCGAAGCCGGCCCCGCCGCGCGCTACCGGGCCTTCCTGCGGGCGCTGCGCGGCGAGGTCAAGGTGGTGATCGGCAACCGGGCGGCCGCCTTCGCACCGGTCCGCGACCTCGGGCTGGTGGCGCTCTGGGACGACGGCGACGACCTGCTGGCGGAGCCGCGCGCACCCTACCCGCACGCCCGCGAGGTGCTGGCGCTGCGCGCCGCCCAGCAGGGCGCCGGCGCGCTGTTCGCCGGCTACGCCCGGACCGCCGAGGTGCAGGCCTGGGTGGAGCAGGGCTGGCTGCGCGAGCTGGCCCAGGACCGCGTCGCACTCCGGCACACCGCCCCGCACGTCAAGGTCAGCGCCGACACCGACCGGGCCCTCGAGCGCGACCCGGCCGCCCGCGCCGCCCGGCTGCCGCACGAGGTCTTCACGCTGATGCGGTCCGTGCTGCCGCAGGGGCCGGTGCTGGTGCAGGTGCCCCGGGCCGGCTACCTCGTCGCGCTCGTCTGCCAGGACTGCCGCGAGCCCGCCCGCTGCCGGCACTGCGGCGGCCCCACCCGCGCCGGGCGCGGGCGGACGGGGGACGGGCCGCAGGCCACCTGCACCTGGTGCGGACGGCTGCAGGTCGGCTGGGAGTGCCCGATCTGCGGGTCGCACCGCTTCCGCGCGCCCGTGGTCGGGTCCGAGCGGACGGCCGAGGAGCTCGGCAAGGCGTTCCCCGGCACGGCCGTCCGGCAGTCGAGCGCCGGCCAGGTCGCGGCGACCGTGCCGGCCACGTCGGCCATCGTCGTGGCCACCCCGGGGGCCGAGCCGCGGGCGGAGGGCGGGTACGCCGGAGCAGTGCTGCTCGACACCCCGCTGCTCCTGCTCCGCGCCGACCTGCGCGCGACCGAGGAGGCGCTGCGGCGCTGGCTCAACGCCGTCGCCCTCGTCCGCAGCGGCAGCGACGGCGGCTCGGTGATCGCGGTGGGGGAGAGCTCCGGTCGTGCCCTGCAGGCGCTGGTCCGGGTCGACCCGGCAGGGCTGGCCTCGCGCGAGCTGGTCGACCGGGCGGACGCCCACTTCCCGCCGGCCGCCAAGCTGGTGACGGTCGAGGGCCGGCCCGAGGCGCTGGCCGAGTTCATCGAGCTGGCCCAGCTGCCTCCGAACGCCGAGCTCCTGGGGCCTGTCGCCCTGCCGCCCGAGCGCCGCCCGGGCGAGCCCGCCGCGCTGGCGGGCGACGTCGGGCTGTCCCGGCTCACCCTGCGCGCCCCGCGGTCCGAGGGCGCCGCCCTGGTGCGGGCCGCCAAGGACGTCGCGGCCATCCGCAGCGCCCGCAAGAGTGACGGTGCCCTGCGGATCCGCGTCGACCCCGTCACCGTCGGCTAGCCCTCCCGCGCACGGGAGCCGACGAGCGCGCGGCGCGAGTCCGGAGCAGGTCGACGGCTCAGGGTGGTGGGTGCTCCGGTCATCCCGTGGAGGTGAGGGCGGGTGCTCGGACCGGCGGGCCGGTCCGCGGCAGCGCGAGGCGGGTGTTGCGCAGCGGCTGCTGGTCGTGGTCGACGAGCCGGGGCGGGATCCACTCGGGCAGGCGGTCCTCACCGAGGCGGCAGGTCCAGCCCCGGGAGGCGAAGTTGTGGTGGTGGTAGCGGCAGAGCAGCGTCAGGTTGTCGAGGTCGGTGGGTCCGCCCTCGATCCAGGGGACGATGTGGTGGCGTTCGCACCACGTGGGCGGGAGGTCGCAGCCGGGGAAGCTGCACCCCCGGTCGCGGGCGGCGAGGGCGAGGGTCTGGCTGGGGGAGGCGATCCGCCGGGTGCGGCCCAGGGTCAGGACCGCCCCAGCGCGGTCGAGCACGGTCGGGATGATCTCGGCGGCGGAGGCGAGCTCCAGCAGCGTCCCCGTCGGGATGAGGGTGCCGTCCGAGGTCTGGCCGAAGCCGGTGCGTTCGCGCAGGCTGTCGTGGTCGATGGTGACGAGGACCGTGGCCGGGATGCCGCCCGACTCGGGCAGGTCACCGGAGCGGAGGATGCGGTCGCAGACCTCCTCGAGCGCGTCGTGCACCCGCTGGCCGTGGGTCCGCTCGTCCGGGACCTCCACCGTCCCGACCTGGAGACCCGGCACGGTGTCGGTCCGCGGTCTGGCCAAGGGGTCCAGCACGGCTCGGAGCTTGACGCCGACGGGTCCGGTCAGACGGAGCTCGCCGCGCCAGCTGCCGTCGCGGGCGGCTCGGAGCTCGACGTGGCGACGGTCCTCGTTCAGCCGCTCCTGGGGTCGGCTGCCGTCCCCGTCGAGGTGGTCGACCCACCGTTCGGTGCAGACACGCAGGTCACCGGGGCCGAAGACGAGGGCGAGATCGGTCAGCTCGCGGTCGCCCCGGCTGACCGCTGCCCGGTCGTAGCCGGGGCCGTCGACCCGGAGGAGCCCGCGGCGGATGATCTCGACCTGGTCGGGTGTGACCCGGCCGTCACGCTGCGCGGCGGCCAGCCCCGGCCGGAGGGGCGGGAGCAGCGCGCCGAGCGGGCTGACCCGGTCGCCGACCTGCTCCGACGCCCGGACCCGGCGGTAGGCCTCGGCGGGGGAGATCCGCAGCGCCTGCGTGAGCACCCGGGTGAGGCGTCCCTGGCCGAGGGTGCCGGCGACATCGCGTGCGGCCGCATCCCGCAGCGCGCGGTGGTCGACCAGCGGCAGCCGGGTTCCGCACCAGCTCCAGGTCCTGCAGGAAGGCCACCAGACCGACGGCGTCCAGCTGGTCCAGGCCGCCCGCCTCCACCGCGGCCAGCAGGTCGGCCACGGCCTGGTCGAGCGCCGCCAGCCGCCTGGCCACTGCCGTGGTCGTCCCCACCTCACCGTCCATGCCCGAAGGCTATTCGAGCCTGTGTTCGAATACGATGCTCGGCGGACCACGGACAACACCTGAGCCGGTACGGACAACACCACTCGGTCGGCGACGGTCGGGGTCTGACGGCGACGGGACGGGTCAGCCGGGCACCAGCGCCGACCCCGGCCAGCCCGTGCACCGCGGCGGCCCACGGTCGACCGGCCACTAGGCTCGTCCGGTGCGCATCGTCTTCGCCGGGACCCCTGAGGTGGCCCTGCCCCCGCTGGAGGCGCTGGTCGCCTCCCGCCACGACGTCGTCGCGGTCGTCACCCGCCCCGACGCCCCGGCGGGGCGGGGAAAGAAGCTGACCCCGAGCCCGGTGGCCGCGCGGGCGGCCGAGCTGGGCCTGGAGACGTTGACCCCCCGCCGGCCGCGGGACGAGGACTTCGTCGCCCGGCTCATCGCGCTCGCCCCCGACTGCTGCCCGGTCGTCGCCTACGGCGCGCTGCTGCCGCAGCGCGTCATCGACGTGCCCCGGCACGGCTTCGTCAACCTGCACTTCTCGCTGCTCCCCGCGTGGCGCGGCGCGGCCCCGGTCCAGCACGCCCTGCTGGCCGGTGACGCGGTCACCGGGGCGACGACGTTCCAGATCGTCCTGGAGCTGGACGCCGGTCCCACCTACCTGCGGGTCTCGGAGCCGGTCCGGCCGGACGACACGGCGGGCGACCTCCTGCAGCGGCTCGCCGTCTCCGGCGCGGAGCTGCTGGTCCAGACGCTGGACGGGATCGAGGACGGCACCCTCACCGCGGAGCCGCAGCCGGTGGAGGGGGTCAGCTTCGCCCCGAAGATCGAGGTCGACGACGCCCGCGTCGACTGGACGCTCCCGGCCGAGGTCGTCGACCGCCGGATCCGCGGGTGCACGCCCGCCCCCGGCGCCTGGACGACGCTCGACGGCGAACGGCTGAAGCTCGGCCCGGCGGTGCCCGTCGACGGGGCCCTGCCCCCCGGCCGGCTGCAGGTGGGGAAGGCGGCGGTGCTCGTGGGCACGGGCAGCACCCCGCTGCGGCTCGGCCAGGTGCAGGCCCCGGGCAAGCGGCCGATGGCCGCCGCCGACTGGGCGCGCGGGGTCCAGCTGCCGGTCGACGCGGCGCTGGGCGCCTGAGGTGGCCGCACCCGCCCGCGGACGGCGCAAGCCCGACCGCGCCCGCCGGCTCGCCTTCGACGCCCTCCGGCTGGTCAACGGGGACGGCGCCTACGCCAACCTCGTGCTGGCCGACCTGCTCGCCGAGCGGCACCTCGAGGGCCGGGACGCGGCCTTCGCCACCGAGCTGGTGGCCGGCACGTGCCGCTGGCAGGGCACCTACGACGCGGTCATCGTCGCGGCGTCCGGCCGCACCCTCGGCAGCCTGCAGCCCGCCGTGCTGGACCTGCTCCGGCTCGGCGCCCACCAGGTGCTCGCGCTGCGGGTCCCCAGCCACGCCGCCGTCGCCGCGATGGTCGACCTGGCGGCCGCCACGGTGGGGGAACGGGTCACGGGGCTGGCCAACGCGGTGCTGCGGCGGGTCGCCGCCCGCGACCTCGAGGGGTGGCTGGACCTGCTCGGCGCCGGGCTCGACCGTCGCGACACGCTCGCGCTGCGGACGGCCCACCCGCGCTGGGTCGTCGACGCCCTGGCCGACGTGCTGCCCGAGGACGAGCTGGCGCCGGCCCTGGAGGCGGACAACGTCAACCCTGCGGTCACGCTGGTGGTCCGGCCCGGGCTGGCCGAGGTCGGCGAGCTGCTGGCCGCCAGGGCGGAGCCGGCGACGTGGTCGCCCTTCGCTGCCCGCTGGACGGGCTCGCCGTCGGCCCTGCCGGCGGTGCGCGAGGGCCGCGCCGGCGTCCAGGACGAGGGCTCGCAGCTGGTGGCCTGGGGGCTGACCCGGGCATCCGCACCCGCCGGTCCCTGGCTCGACCTGTGCGCCGGACCGGGCGGCAAGACCGCCCTGCTGGCCGGGCTGCTGGGGGAGGGCGACGGCCCGGTGGTCGCGGTCGAGCCGTCGGCGCACCGCGCCACGCTGGTGGCGTCGGGGCTCCGGGGGCACGCGGCCGACCGCAGCCTCGTCCTCCAGGCCGACGGCACCCGCCCGGCCTGGCCTCGGGCCACCTTCGCCCGGGTGCTGGTCGACGTGCCCTGCACCGGTCTGGGTGCGCTGCGCCGCCGGCCCGAGGCGCGCTGGCGCCGGGCCGACACGGCAGTGGAGCAGCTCCACCCCCTCCAGTGCGCGCTGCTCGCGTCGGCGCTCGACGCCACCGCACCGGGCGGGGTGGTCGGCTACGTCACCTGCTCACCGCACCGGCGCGAGACCGTGGACGTCGTCACCGAGACCCTGGCCGGGCGGGACGACGTGACGGTGCTGCCGGCGGCCGGGCTGCTGCCGGACGTGCCCGGGGCGGCCCTGGGCGACTTCCTGCAGCTCTGGCCCCACCGGCACGGCACCGACGCGATGTTCGCCGCGTACCTGCGGGTGGGTGCCGCCGCGGCCGCGGGGGCGGACGACCCGTCACGTTAGAGTCGGCTCGTGGTCCGCATCATGCCCAGCCTGCTCGCCGCCGACTTCGCCAACCTGCAGTCGGCGATCGAGTCCGTGCCCGGGGCCGACGGGCTGCACGTGGACGTGATGGACAACCACTTCGTCCCGAACCTGACGCTCGGCCTGCCGGTGCTGGAGTCGATCCGGGCCGCCACGCCGATGATGCTCGACGTGCACCTGATGATCACCGACCCCGACCGGTGGGCGCCCGCCTTCGCCGAGGCCGGCGCGGAGTCGGTCACCTTCCACGTCGAGGCGGCCGCCGCCCCGGTCCGCCTGGCCCGGGAGCTGCGGGCCCGGGGGGCCAGGGCGTCGATGGCGCTGAAGCCGGCGACCCCGATCGAGCCCTACGCCGACCTGCTGCCCGAGCTGGACATGGTGCTGATCATGACGGTGGAGCCGGGGTTCGGCGGCCAGAAGTTCCTCGACCTCTGCCTGCCCAAGATCGAGCGCACCCGTGCCCTGCTGGACCGGGTGGGCGGCGACGTCTGGCTGCAGGTCGACGGCGGGGTGTCGGTCGAGACGGTCGAGCGCTGCGCGGCCGCCGGGGTCGACTCCTTCGTCGCGGGGTCGTCGGTCTTCGGCGCCGACGACCCGGACGTGATGGTGACCGAGCTGCGCCGGCTAGCCCTGGCGGCCTCGGCCTGACTGCCGTTCCGCCGGCGGCACCTCCTGCTGGCGACGCTGCCGCTGCCGGGCCGGGGTCTCCTTCTTCGGGTCCGAGCTGATCAGCCCGTTGATCCAGTTGGCCGGCACCGAGTTGTCCACCAGCACCGACTTGAGGAACAGCGTCGCCGGGATGGCGATCAGCGCGCCGAGGGCGCCCAGCAGGTAGGCCCAGAAGATCAGCGAGATGAACGCCACCGTGCCGTTGATGCCGACGGCGTCCCCGGTGAACCGCGGTTGGATGATCGTCTGCACGATGACGTTGATCGCCGTGAACACGATGATCACCGCGAGCGCCTTACCCGGGCCGCCGTCCAGCAGGGCGATCAGGGCGGGCGGGATGACGCCGATGATGAAGCCGATGTTGGGGATGTAGTTGGTCACGAAGGCGAGCACGCCCCAGGTGAGCGCCAGCGGGACCCCGATGATCAGCAGCGCGACGTAGTCCATGATCGCGACGATCAGGCCGAAGGCCGTGGTGACGATCCAGTACTTGCGCACCCGGCTGGCGAAGTTCACCAGGCCGTCGGCGATGTGCGGCCGGGTCTCCCGGATCACCTCGATGCGCTCCCGCATGCTGCCGGAGTCCAGGGCCAGGAAGAGCACGAAGGTGATGATCAGGATCAGCAGCGAGGCCCCGCCGCTCAGCGCACCCACCAGCGCCTGCGCCGGCGCGGTGAGGCTGCTCAGCTGGAAGGACGAGGCGAGGTCCTGGATCTGCTGCTGCCCGTAGCCCAGCCGGGTGGACAGGGCCAGCAGCGAGTTGAAGATCCGGGTGAAGGCGCTGGCGTAGTCCGGCAGCTTGTCGACCAGCCGGACCACCGCGTAGACCACGGAACCGAGGATCACCAGCAGCAACGCGTAGATCGCGAGCAGGCTGACCACGCTGGCCAGCCAGCCCGGCCACCGTCGCTTGACCAGGAAGGAGCGGAGCGGGGCGACGGTGATCACCAGGGTCAGCACGAGGAAGACCGGGGCGATGATGCTGGCGGTCGACCGCAGGCCCACCCCGACGATCACCAGGGCGGCGAGGATGACGATCCCGAAGTACGGCGGGCTGGCCGCCGTGCCGACGCCGGGGTCGGACTTCGGCGGTGCGGTCGGGGCGGGGGTGGCTTGACGGGGCACGGAACTCCTCGGCGGGCGGGATCACAGGCGGGGGCGCCGGGCCCCAGCCTGCCCTAGTCGGACGTCTGGTGCTCAGTGACCCTGTCGGCGCCGGAGGTAGCGCTCGAACTCGGCCGCGATGACCTCACCGCTCGCCTCGGGGAGGTCGGTCGCGTCCTGCTGCTGCTCGAGGGAGGTGACGTACTCGGCGACCTCGGAGTCCTCGGCGGCCAGCTCGTCCACCCCGCGCTCCCAGGCCCGGGCCAGCTCCGGCAGCTCGCCGAGCTCGAGCGGGGTGTCGAGCACCTGCTCCAGCTGGGAGAGCAGCGCCAGCGTCGCCTTGGGGCACGGCGGGTGGGACACGTAGTGCGGCACGGCCGCCCAGGAGGACAGCACCTGCACCCCGGTCCGCTCCAGCGCGTCGGCGAGCACGCCGACGATGCCCGTCGGGCCCTCGTAGGTGGACGGGGCCAGGCCCATCGACGTCATCAGCTCGCGGTTGGCGGTGGAGGTGGAGACCGGGATCGGCCGGGTGTGGGGCGTGTCGGCCAGCAGGGCGCCGAGCAGGTGGACCCGCGACGCGTTCGCGGACTTGAGGGCCGAGGTGATCAGGGTGCAGAACTGCCGCCAGCGCAGGTTCGGCTCCAGGCCGTGCACCAGGACCAGCGGTCGGCCGTCGGGCAGCTCCGCGACCCGCAGCTCGGTGGTCGGCCAGACGAGCTCGCGGTCGTCGTCGTCGTCCAGCTTCACCTCGGGCCGGTTGACCTGGAAGTCGTAGAAGTCGTCGGGGTCGATGGAGAACACGGGCTCGGCCTCGTAGACGTCGCTCAGGTGCTCCACGACTCCGGTGGCGGCGCTGCCGGCGTCGTTCCAGCCGCCGAAGGCCACCACCACCACCGGGTCGTGCAGGTCACGGAGGTCACGGCTGGGCACGTCAGACATGACGTCACTCTAACCGCCGGCTCCGGACGGGGACCGAGGTCGGCACGCTCGCCACATGGTGGTTCCCCCGGTCGCCGGGAAGGGTGCGGACCTATCCTCGACAGGTGCCCAACGACCTGCGTTCTGCCCTGTCCTCCCGTGTGGTGATCGGCGACGGGGCGATGGGGACGATGCTGCAGGGCTACGCGCTGTCCCTCGACGACTTCGACCAGCTCGAGGGCTGCAACGAGGTGCTCAGCCGGACCCGGCCCGACGTCGTGCGGGCCATCCACGACGCCTACTTCGCCGCCGGGGTCGACGCGGTCGAGACCAACACGTTCGGCACCAACCTGTCGGCGCTCGGCGAGTACGGCATCGCCGACCAGATCCTGCCGCTCGCCGAGGCCGCCGCCCGGCTGGCCCGCGCCTCGGCCGACGCGTTCAGCACCCCGGAGCGCCCCCGCTGGGTCCTGGGCAGCGTCGGCCCCGGCACCAAGCTGCCGACGCTGGGCCACGTCTCCTACAGCGCCCTGCGCGAGGCCTACCAGCAGCAGGTCGAGGGCATGCTGGCCGGCGGCATCGACGCCGTGCTGATCGAGACGTCGCAGGACCTGCTGCAGACCAAGGCCGCGACCCTGGGCGCCCGCCGGGCCCTGGCCCACGCCGGACGGGACCTGCCCGTCATCGTGCACGTCACCGTGGAGACCACCGGGACGATGCTGCTGGGCTCGGAGATCGGCGCCGCGCTGACCGCGTTGGAGCCGCTCGGCATCGACATGATCGGCCTCAACTGCGCCACCGGCCCAGCCGAGATGAGCGAGCACCTGCGGCACCTGTCCCGCTACGCCAGCGTCGGGGTGAGCTGCATGCCCAACGCCGGGCTGCCCCAGCTCACCTCCGACGGCGCGCACTACCCGCTGCAGCCCGTCGAGCTGGCGGACGCCCTCGAGCAGTTCGTCGGCGAGTTCGGCCTCGGCCTGGTGGGCGGCTGCTGCGGCACCGGTCCCGAGCACCTGCGGCAGGTCGTGGAGCGGCTGCACGCCCGGCCGCTGGTCGAGCGGGCCCCCGCGCACGTCGCGGCCGCCGCGTCGCTCTACGCCGACGTGCCGTTCCGGCAGGACACCAGCTACCTCTCGATCGGGGAGCGGACCAACGCCAACGGCTCCAAGGCCTTCCGGGAAGCCCTGCTCGCCGAGAACTGGGACGACTGCGTCGACATCGCCCGCGCCCAGATCCGCGACGGGGCGCACCTGCTGGACCTCAACGTCGACTACGTCGGCCGCGACGGCGCCGCCGACATGGCCGAGGTGGCCTTCCGGCTGGCGACGGCCTCGACCCTGCCGATCGTGCTGGACTCCACCGAGCCGGCGGTCCTGCAGGCCGGCCTGGAGCGGCTCGGCGGCCGCGCCGTCGTCAACTCGGTCAACTACGAGGACGGCGACGGCCCCGACTCCCGGTTCACCCGGATCATGGCGCTGGTCGCCGAGCACGGCGCGGCGGTGATGGCCCTGACGATCGACGAGGAGGGCCAGGCCCGCACCCGCGACTGGAAGGTCGCCGTGGCCTCCCGGATCGTCGAGGACCTGACGCAGAACTGGGGGATGCGGCGCAGCGACATCATCCTCGACTGCCTGACCTTCCCCATCGCCACCGGTCAGGAGGAGACCCGGCGGGACGGCATCGAGACCATCGAGGCCATCCGCGAGGTGAAGCGGCTCTTCCCGGACGTGCAGACGACGCTGGGGCTCTCCAACATCTCCTTCGGGCTCAACCCGGCCGCCCGGGTGGTGTTGAACTCGGTGTTCCTGCACGAGTGCGTCGAGGCGGGCCTGGACTCCGCGATCGTGCACGCGGCCAAGATCGTGCCGATGGCCCGGATCCCCGACGAGCAGCGCCAGGTGGCGCTGGACATGGTCTACGACCGGCGTGCCGAGGGCTACGACCCCCTGCAGAAGTTCCTCGAGCTGTTCGACGGCGTCACGACCGCCGACACCAAGGCCGAGCGCGCCGCCGCGCTGCTGGCCCTGCCCACGAGCGAGCGGCTGCAGCGCCGGATCGTCGACGGCGAGGGCAAGGGGCTCGGCGAGGACCTCGACCTGGCCATGGCCGAGGGCAAGACGGCGCTGGAGATCATCAACACCGACCTCCTGCAGGGGATGAAGGTGGTCGGTGAGCTGTTCGGGTCCGGCCAGATGCAGCTGCCGTTCGTCCTGCAGTCCGCCGAGGTGATGAAGGCGGCGGTGGCCCACCTCGAACCGCACATGGAGAAGGCCGACAGCCGCGGCAAGGGCACGATCGTGCTGGCCACGGTGAAGGGCGACGTGCACGACATCGGCAAGAACCTCGTCGACATCATCTTGACCAACAACGGCTACACGGTCGTGAACCTCGGCATCAAGCAGCCGGTCAGCACGATCATCGACGCGGCGGAGCGCTACGAGGCGGACGCGATCGGCATGTCCGGGTTGCTGGTCAAGTCGACGGTGGTGATGCGCGAGAACCTCCAGGAGCTGAACGCGCGCGGCGTCGCCGCCAGCTTCCCGGTCTTCCTCGGCGGGGCGGCCCTGACCCGGGCCTACGTCGAGCAGGACCTGCGGGAGGTCTACGCCGGCGAGGTCCGCTACGCCCGCGACGCCTTCGAGGGGCTGCGGCTGATGGACGCCCTGATGGCGGTCAAGCGGGGCGAGGAGGGCGCGGCCCTGCCCGCCCCCCGCGAGCGCCGGGTCAAGCGGCGGCCGGAGCAGCCGAGCACCCACGCGGAGGCCGTCGGCGCGCCCGGTGGCGTGCAGACCGCGGTCCGCTCCGACGTCGCCCGCGACGTCGACGTGCCCGTGCCGCCGTTCTGGGGCGACCGGATCGTCAAGGGCATCAAGCTGGCCGACGTGGCCTCGTTCCTCGACGAGCGCGCCACCTTCCTCGGGCAGTGGGGCCTCAAGGGGAGCAGGGGCGGCCCGACGTACGAGGAGCTGGTGGAGACCGAGGGCCGGCCCCGGCTGCGCGCCTGGCTGGACCGGATCCAGACGGAGGCGATCGCGGAGTTCGCCGTCGTCTACGGCTACTGGCCCTGCTACAGCGAGGGCGACACGCTGGTCGTGCTCCGGCCCGACGGCGACGTCGACGACCCGGCCGCGGAGCTGCACCGCTTCACGTTCCCGCGGCAGACGCGCGACCGGCACCTCTGCCTGGCCGACTTCTTCCGCGACCGGGCCGAGGTGCGCGAGCACGGGCCGGACGTGATCTCGTTCCAGCTGGCCACCATGGGGGCGGCGGTGTCCCGGGCGACGGCCCAGCTGTTCGAGCGCAACGCCTACCGCGACTACCTGGAGCTGCACGGGCTGAGCGTCCAGCTGACCGAGGGCCTCGCGGAGATGTGGCACGCGCGGGTGCGCTCGGACCTCGGGCTGGGCGGGTCGGACGGGCCGGTGGAGGACATGGTCCGCGACCAGGCCTACCGCGGCTCCCGCTACTCCTTCGGGTACCCGGCCTGCCCCGACCTGGAGGACCGCGCCAAGCTCGTCGCCCTGCTGCGGCCGGAGCGCATCGGCGTCGAGCTCAGCGAGGAGCTGCAGCTCCACCCCGAGCAGTCGACCGACGCGCTCGTCGTCCACCACCCCGAGGCGAAGTACTTCAACGCCCGCTGAGGATGGGCCGGAGGTGCTCGATGACCTGGACGGTCGCTGCCTGAGCTCGTCGAGGGCCCGTCGACAGGCTCAGGGCGCGGTGGTCCGGCGCCGGCTCAGCTCAGCCGGTCTCCGTCCCGGTCCCGGTCGCCCCGGCCGATCAGGTCCTCGGGCTGGTCGACCTCGACGCGCTCCTTGCGGACCTCGCCGCCCACCGTCCGCTGCTCGGTGGTGACCTCGGTGCCGAGCCGGATCCGCTCGACCGGTCGCACGACGGTCTGCACGACCGGGACCTCCTCGTAGAGGACGATCTCCTGGTCGCCGCCGGCGAAGTCGGTGCTGCCGACGTGGCCGGCCACCTCGTCCTCACCGATCGGCTCCCGCTCGACGGTCAGCTGCTCCTTCCGCAGCGTCACCGTCAGCGTGACCTCCTCGGTGACGACGCGCTTGCGCAGCCGTACCCGCTCGGTCGCCACCGAGCGGGTGGAGACCGCCAGCTGCTCCTCCGAGACCGTCATGGCGTCGTCACCGCCACCCTGGTGGCCGTCGCCGACGCGGTCCCCGACGTCACCCCGGTCGTCGCGGCGGTCGCGGTCGACCTCGCCCCGCTGGTCGCGGTCCTCGAGCCCGCCGCCGGCCGCTGCGGTCCCTGCGGCGCCCTGGCCGCGGTAGTAGCGGTCGAGCGTCGCCTCGTCCTCGGGCGAGAGGTGGTCGCCGCCACCGAGTGCCGGCGCCCCCTTCACCTGCCCCTTGGCGTAGGGGACGGTCAGCCGGTCGCCGTCGAAGGTCGCCCCGTCGACCGGGACGTAGGTGTCGTGGGCGCCGAACAGACCCGTCTCGAGGCTGACCCACTTCGGCCGGCCCGTCTGGTCGTCGACGAAGACGCGGCCCGCCTTGCCGATCTTGTCGCCGTCCGGGCCGTAGACCTCGCGGCCCGGCACCTGCGTGATCTGGTCGTCCTCGAGCATGTCGGAACCTCCTGTGTGCGGTGCTGCCCTGCCTCGTCTCGACCCTAGCGACGGCGGCGGCGTCCTGCTCCACCCCTACCGGTGGTCCTGCGGGGCACGCAGACGGGCCGGGATTCGTGGTCTCGGTGCCCCGGCTGGGAGGATGGCCGCGCGATGAGCACTCCGACCCCCGCCGCCCCGGCCGCCGTCCTCTGGGACTTCGACGGCACCCTCGCCGACACCGAGCCCCTCTGGATCGAGGCCGAGTTCGAGCTGATCGCCACCCTCGGCGGCACGTGGTCGGAGGAGCAGGCCGACGAGCTGGTCGGCAACTCCCTGATCGACTCGGCCCTCTACATCCTCAACGCGATCGACCGCCGCGACGTCGACCCCGCCTGGGTGGTCGACCAGCTGCTCGGGCGGGTCGTCGGCTTCCTCGCCGAGCGGCCGATGCCGTGGCGGCCCGGTGCTCTCGAGCTGCTCACCGCCCTGGGTGGGGCCGGCGTGCCCTGCGGGCTGGTCTCGGCCTCCTACCGGGTGCTGCTCGACGCCGCGCTCTCCCAGCTGCCCGCCGGCACGTTCGCCGTCTCGGTGGCCGGTGACGAGGTGACCCAGGGCAAGCCGCACCCCGAGCCGTACGAGAAGGCCTGCGCCGCGCTGGGCGTCGAGGCCCGCCACTGCGTCGTCATCGAGGACTCCATCACCGGGGCCCGCTCGGGCAACGCCGCCGGCTGCCTCGTGCTGGCCGTCCCCAACCGGGTCGAGGTGCCGCCGGCGCCCCGCCGGCGGATCGTGCCCTCGCTGACCGAGCTGGACGCCGCCGGCGTCGCCGAGCTCCTGGAGCACGCCGATGACCCGGCCTGAGCGGCGCACCCGCGCCCTGGCCACCCTCGCCGCCGCGGGCGTGCTGCTGACCGGCTGCAGCCTGACCGGCCGCGGACCCGAGCCGACGCCGACGGGCAGCCCCACCGCCCGGCCGTTCACGGTGATGAGCACGGACGCCGTCCGGGTGACCGACCCGGCCGCGATGACCGACGCCTCCTCGGCGATGCTCGCGCTCAACGTCTTCCAGCGGCTGATGACGGCCGCGCCCGGTGAGTCGGTGCTCAAGCCCGACGCGGCCCGCGACTGCATCTTCACCGCGGCCACCACCTACACCTGCACGCTCAACGAGGACGAGACCTTCCACAACGGCCACGCGCTGACCTCGAGCGACGTGAAGTTCAGCGTCGAGCGGGCGGCCCGGCTCAACGTGGCCGGTTCCTCCGCCCCGCTGCTGTCCTCGCTCCGCCGGATCGAGACCCCCGACCCGCTGACCGTCCGCTTCCTCCTCAGCCGCGTGGACACCCAGTTCGGCTGGGCGCTCGCCTCCCCGGCGGCCTCGATCGTCGACGAGGAGGTCTACGACGCCGACAAGGTCCGTCCGACCGACGAGCCGGTCGTCGGCTCGGGTCCGTTCAGCGTCACCAGCTTCGCCGACGACGAGATCGCCCTGCAGCGCTTCCCCGACTACCAGGGCCGCAACCCCGCCGCCATCGACAACCTGGTCTACCGCAGCGCCCCCGACTCCGCGGCCATCGAGGACGCGATGGCGAGGAACACCGTCGACCTGGTCTGGCGCGGCCTCGACGAGGCGGCCGTCACCCGGCTGAGCCAGCAGGCCAACAACGCCGACGACACGACCGCCACCGGCTTCCAGCAGCAGGTGCTGACCGGCACCCGGGTCCTGCAGCTGGAGTGGTCGCCCGAGTCCCGCAGCCGGCGCAACAAGGCGCTGCGCACCGCCATCGCCCTCGCCCTGCAGGGCGACCGGACCTCGGACTCCGTCGTCCCCGGCGGCGTGCCCGGGCACGTCGCCACCTTCCCCCTCGGGGGCACCACCGATCCGGAGGTGACCTGGGACAACCGGATCAACCTCACCCTCGGCTACGACTCCACCCAACCGAACGGACGCGACATCGCCACCCAGATCCGCAGCCGCCTCGAGGACACCGGCGGCCTGAGCGTCCAGCTCCGGGCCGACGAGCCGGCCGACCTCACCCTCGTCGACCGGAAGGCCTGGACGGCGACCGCGCTCGCCTGGCTGCAGCCCTACGTCGAGGCCCCGCTGCCGGGCACCGCCGCGGCCGTCGCGACGGCCGCCTCCACCTTCCGCAAGGTGCCGCCGACCGACGAGGCCACGGCCGACCAGCTGCTGGCCACGTTGCAGAAGCAGGCCGCGACGGACCTCGTCGTCCTGCCGGTCAGCCAGTCGGACGAGTACGTCTACGTCGGCCCCGGCGCCGACCTGGCCGAGACCTCCTACGGTCCCGGCTGGCAGCTCGGGCTGTTCGGGATCTCCCGTGGCTGAGCCGGTGGCGGAGACCGCCCCCGCGGTGCTCTCAGGCGTGCGCATCGGGCCGCTGCGGGCGGGGGAGCGGGTGACCCTGACCGACAACAAGAACCGTCGGCACTCGGTGCTGCTCGCCGAGGGCGGCCGCTTCCACACCACCAAGGGCGCGGTGGAGCACGACGACCTCATCGGGCAGCCGGAGGGCACCGTCGCGACCTCGGTGGGCGGGACGGCCTACCTGGCGCTGCGGCCGCTGCTCAACGAGTACACGGTGACGATGCCGCGGGGCGCCCAGGTGATCTACCCCAAGGACGCCGCCCAGATCGCCATGACCGCGGACATCTTCCCCGGCGCCCGGGTGGTCGAGGCCGGCGCCGGCTCCGGGGCGCTGACGTGCACGCTGCTGCGCGCCGTCGGCCCGACGGGCCGGGTCCGCTCCTACGAGCGGCGCGAGGACTTCGCCGCCCAGGCGCGGCTCAACGTCGACAACTTCTTTGGCGGCCCGCACCCGTCCTGGGACCTCCAGGTCGGCGGCCTGGTGGAGAACCTCGGTGACGAGCCGGTCGACCGGGTCGTGCTTGACATGCTGGCGCCGTGGGAGTGCGTGGAGGCGCTGTCGGCGGTGCTGGAGCCGGGCGGCGTGCTCTGCGCCTACGTGGCCACCACCACCCAGCTCGCCCGCACCGTCGAGACCCTGCGGGTGCAGGGCGGGTTCACCGAGCCCGAGGCCGGCGAGACGCTGATCCGGGCCTGGCACGCCGAAGGGCTGGCGGTCCGCCCCCGGCACGACATGGTCGGCCACACGGGCTTCCTCGTCACCGCCCGGCGGCTCGCGCCGGGCGTCACGGCTCCGCCGCGCAAGCGCCGGCCGGCCCCCGGCGCGTATGGCGAGGATTACACCGGGCCCCGCTGAGCCGCGGGTAGGGTCATGCCAGGAGGTGCGTCATGACCGGACCCGTCCATGATCGTCCCGAAGAGCGTGGAGCTCTCGTCGCCCAGATCAGTGCGCTCAGCGAAGAGCTCACCCGGTTGCGCGAGCGGCTCTCGTCCCACCCCCACGACATCGCCGTGCTGGAACGACGGCTCGCCGACGCCCGGCAGGACGCCCGCAGCACCGCCGCGAACAACGAGCGGCTGGCCTCCACGCTGCGCGAGGCCCGCGACCAGATCGTGACGCTGAAGACCGAGGTGGACCGGCTGGCGCAGCCGCCGGCGAGCTTCGGGATCTTCCTGGCCGACACCGGCGAGAACACCGCCGACATCTACACCTCGGGCCGCAAGATGCGGGTCAGCGTCAGCCCGGAGGTCGACCTCGGCACGGTGACGCCTGGCCGCGAGGTGATGATCAACGAGGCCATGAACGTCGTCGCGGCGCTCGACTTCGACGAGGTCGGCGAGGTCGTCCTGCTCAAGGAGGTGATGGACGGCGGCGACCGTGCCCTGGTCGTCGGTCACGGCGACGAGGAGAGCGTCGTCCGGCTGGCCCAGCGGCTGCGGGACGAGAAGCTGCGCAGCGGCGACTCGTTGCTGATCGACCGGCGCGTGCACTTCGCCTACGAGCGCGTCCCGAAGATGGACGTCGAGGAGCTGGTGCTGGAGGAGGTGCCGGACATCGACTACTCGGTGATCGGCGGCCTCAGCGGCCAGATCGAGGCGATCCGGGACGCCGTGGAGCTGCCCTACCTGCACAAGGAGCTGTTCGCCGAGCACGAGCTGAAGGCGCCCAAGGGGATCCTGCTCTACGGCCCGCCCGGTTGCGGCAAGACCTTGATCGCCAAGGCGGTGGCCAACTCCCTGGCCAAGAAGGTCACCGAGCGCACCGGCCAGGAGGGGCGCAGCTTCTTCCTCAACATCAAGGGCCCGGAGCTGCTCAACAAGTACGTCGGCGAGACCGAGCGGCACATCCGGCTGGTCTTCCAGCGGGCCCGGGACAAGGCCTCCGACGGCATGCCGGTGATCGTCTTCTTCGACGAGATGGACTCGCTGTTCCGCACCCGCGGCACGGGGGTCTCCTCCGACGTGGAGAACACGATCGTCCCGCAGCTGCTCAGCGAGATCGACGGCGTCGAGGGCCTGGACAACGTGATCATCATCGGCGCGTCCAACCGCGAGGACATGATCGACCCCGCGATCCTGCGGCCGGGCCGGCTGGACGTCAAGATCAAGATCGAGCGGCCCGACGTCGAGGCCGCCCGGGAGATCTTCAGCAAGTACCTGACGCCGACCCTGCCGCTGCACCCGGAGGACCTCGCCGAGTTCGGCGGGAACCGTGGGGCGACGGTGGCCGGGATGATCGACCGCACGGTGCAGCGGATGTACGAGGAGTCCGAGGAGAACCAGTTCCTCGAGGTGACCTACGCCGGCGGCGACAAGGAGGTCCTCTACTTCAAGGACTTCAACTCCGGCGCGATGATCCAGAACATCGTCGACCGCGCGAAGAAGATGGCGATCAAGGACCTGCTCGACGCCGGGGTCCGGGGGCTGCGGATCGGCCACCTGCTGCAGGCCTGCCTCGACGAGTTCGCCGAGAACGAGGACCTGCCCAACACCACGAACCCGGACGACTGGGCCAAGATCTCGGGCAAGAAGGGGGAGCGGATCGTCTTCATCCGCACCCTCATCTCCTCGAACAAGGGCACCCAGCCGGGCCGCTCGATCGACACGGTGAGCAACACGGGGCAGTACCTGTAACCCCTCTGGCGGCTGCCTGCCCTCGGGTGTCCGCCGTGCCCCGAGCTCGTCGAGGGACCGGTCGACCCCGGTCCCGGAGGTCGTCGCCGGGCCCTCGGCTCAGACGACTGCGCTGTGCCCCGAGCGGTGGCGGGCGCGCTGGACGAGGGACCACAGGCCGCGCCAGCCCAGCAGCAGGACGCCCAGGACGACGGCCGTCACGAGCACGAAGGAGAGCTGCACGCCGGCCCCCGTCAGCACGCGCAGCGCCATCCCGACCACGACCGTGGACGCCCACAGGACCAGGGCCGACGGACGGGCGACCGGGTGGCGCCAGGAACGGGCGAGGGTCAGTCCGAGGGCGTAGCCGGCGAGGAACGGCCAGGCGGTGCGGAGGACGCCGACCAGGTCGGTGGTCTCGGCGTGGCTGCTCCGGCCGACGATGGCGAAGACGAGGATGCAGATGACGTCGGCAGCCAGCGCGGGCCAGATTCTCACGGCGGCAACACTACGCTGGACGCCATGGCTGAGGCGTCCCGTCGCGGGGAGAGCACGACGAGCGGACCCGACCCGGCGGAGGCGCCCCGCCCGACGCGGGTGATGGGCCTGGAGACCGAGTACGGGATCAGCGCCCTGCCCGCACCGCACCGCGGCGCCGCCGAGGAGGACCTGCACCCGATGCAGCTGTCCAACCACGTCGTCAAGGCCTACGGGCAGCTGGCGCCCGGCCAGCCCGCCGGCTGGGACTACGAGACCGAGAGCCCGCTGCGGGACATCCGCGGCTACGAGATCAGCCGCTCCACCGCGCACCCGGACCAGCTGACCGACTCCGACCTCGGCATGGCCAACATGATCCTGACCAACGGCGCCCGGCTGTACGTCGACCACGCCCACCCGGAGTACTCGGGTCCGGAGGTGACCAGCGCGCTCGACGTGGTGCGCTGGGACAAGGCCGGCGACGTCGTCGCCGCCATCGCCGCGCGCCGGGCCAGCCAGTCGCTGGGACGGTCCGTGCGGCTCTACAAGAACAACACCGACGGCAAGGGCGCCTCCTACGGCACCCACGAGAACTACCTGCTGGACCGGTCGACGCCGTTCGACCGGGTGGTCACCCAGTTCACCGCCTTCCTCGTCTCCCGCGCCGTCGTGACCGGGGCCGGCCGGGTCGGTCTCGGCCAGGCGAGCCAGCAACCCGGGTTCCAGCTCAGCCAGCGGGCCGACTTCTTCGAGGCCGAGGTGGGGCTGGAGACCACCCTGAACCGGCCGATCATCAACACCCGCGACGAGCCGCACGCCGACGCCACCCGGCACCGGCGGCTGCACGTGATCACCGGTGACGCCAACCTCTCCGAGATCTCCACCTACCTCAAGGTGGGCACGGCCTCCTGGGTGCTGCGGGTGATCGAGGCGGGTGAGCTCGGGGCCGACCTGCGGCTCGACGCCCCGGTCGCGGCGATGCGGGCGGTCAGCCACGACGTCGGCTGCTCCGCCCCGCTCACCCTGGCCGACGGCCGCCGGCTCTCCCCGGTCGACCTGCAGGAGGCCTACCTCGAGGCGTGCCGGCGACACCTCGAGCGCGTCGCCGGCACGCTCTCCGAACCGGCGGTGACCGAGGCCAAGGACGTCTTCACCCGCTGGCAGGAGGTGCTCGACGCGCTCCGCTCCGACCCCCTCGTGCTGGCCGACCAGCTGGACTGGGTCGCCAAGCTGGCGCTGATGGAGTCCTACCGCGCCCGCGACGGCCTCGGCTGGGACGCCCCGAAGCTGGCGCTGATCGACCTGCAGTACGCCGACGTCGACCCGGCCCGCAGCCTCTACGCGGCGCTGGTCGCCAAGGGCAAGATGCGCCGCCTCGTCGGGGACGACGAGGTCGAGGCGGCCCGCACCACCCCGCCCGAGGACACCCGCGCCTGGTTCCGCGGCCGGGTGATGGAGAAGTTCGGGGCGTCGGTGGTGGCCGCGTCCTGGGACTCGGTGATCTTCGACGTCCCGGGCCGGCCGGCCCTGCAGCGCGTACCGCTGCTGGACCCCCTGCGCGGCACCCGGGCGCACATCGGCCAGGTCCTGGAGGACTGCGCCGACGTCACCGAGCTGTTCGCCGCCCTCGGACGATGATGGCGCCGGGCCGGTCAGCACGAGCGGGACTCCGCGCGAGCGTCGGGTAGGGCCCCTGCAGGAGCGGGCCGAGCGCGGTTGCGACCCCGCGCGAGCGTCGGGTGGGCACCTGCAGGAGCGGGCCGAGCGTGAGCGCGACGATCTGTCAGCGCGGGTGGTTAGGCTGGCACCACTCGACGCACGACGGGCTGCGACGCCCGGCACGGTCGTGGGCGAGTCGACACCAGGGAGCACCGATGGCTGAGTCAGAGCAGAGCGCCCGCCGCACGCGGCGCACGGAGGACAGCGAGCTCGAGGAGGAGCTGGCGCCCGCCGACACCGCCCACAAGGCCGAGCTCGACTCCGAGGTCGACTCCCTGCTGGACGAGATCGACGGCGTGCTCGAGGTCAACGCCGAGGAGTTCGTCCGCTCGTTCGTCCAGAAGGGCGGCCAGTGACCTTCCGGCCCACCCCCGACCTGTCCGCCGAGTTCCTGCGCACGGGCACGTCGTCCTTCGCCGACTTCGCCGCGCAGGTCGCCCCGAACGTCCTCCCCAGCAGCCGCGCCGTGTCGGCGGGCGTGGCCGACCTGGCCCCGCACGGCACCACGATCGTCGCCGCGACCTTCCCCGGGGGCGTCGTCGTCGCCGGTGACCGGCGCGCCACCATGGGCAACGTCATCGCCCAGCGCGACATCGAGAAGGTCTTCCCGGCCGACGAGTTCTCCGTCGTCGGCATCGCCGGCGCGGCGGGCATCGCCGTGGAGATGGTCGGGTTGTTCCAGGTCGAGCTCGAGCACTACGAGAAGATCGAGGGCGCCCCGCTCTCCCTGGTCGGCAAGGCGAACCGGCTCGCCACGATGATCCGGCAGAACCTCGGGCTCGCGATGCAGGGCCTGGTCGTCGTGCCCCTGTTCGCCGGCTACGACGTCGCGACCCGCGAGGGCCGGATCTTCTCCTACGACGCCACCGGCGGCCGCTACGAGGAGCACGCCTTCTTCTCCGTCGGCTCGGGCTCGGTCTTCGCCCGCGGCGCGCTGAAGAAGCTGTACCGTCCCGACCTGGACGCCGGCTCGGTGACGCTGGCGCTGCTGCAGGCGCTCTACGACGCCGCCGACGACGACTCCGCCACGGGCGGCCCCGACCTGGCGCGCCGGATCTTCCCCGTCGTCCTGGTCGCCACGGCCGACGGCGTCCAGCGGGTCAGCGAGGCCCAGATCGAGGGACTGGTCGAGCGGATCGTCGCCAGCCGCCGGGAACGTCCGGACGGTCCCGCCGCCTCCCTGACCTGACGCCGACGCCCCGCTGACCTGAGCCCGCCCACCCCGAGCCCGATCGGAACCTCCGCATGAGCACGCCTTTCTACGTCGCGCCCGAGCAGCAGATGAAGGACCGCGCCGACTTCGCCCGCAAGGGCATCGGCCGTGGTCGCTCGGTGGTGGTCATGCACTACGCCGACGGCATCCTCTTCGTCGCCGAGAACCGCTCGCAGGCCCTGCACAAGGTCAGCGAGATCTACGACCGGATCGGCTTCGCGGCCGTCGGCCGGTACAACGAGTTCGAGAACCTGCGCACCGCCGGCATCCGCTACGCCGACCTGCGCGGCTACAGCTACGACCGCACCGACGTGACCGGGCGCGGCCTCGCCAACGCCTACGCCCAGCTGCTGGGCACCATCTTCTCCTCCGGCGGTGAGAAGCCGTACGAGGTCGAGATCATCGTCGCCGAGCTGGGCGCCACCGACCAGCTCGACCAGATCTACCGGCTCACCTACGACGGATCGGTCGCCGACGAGACCGACTACGCCGTGATGGGCGGCTCGGCCGACGTGATCACCGAGGCCGTCCGGAGCGCCTTCCGGCCCGACCTCAGCCTGGTCGACGCCGCCCGGCTCGCCGTCGGCGCGCTCGCCGCCGACGGGGGGCCGAACGCCCCGGCGCGCGAGCTCGGGGTCGAGGCGCTGGAGGTCGCGATCCTCGACCGCAACCGCGCACTGCCCCGCAAGTTCCGGCGCCTGGAGGGCGAGCGGCTGGCCGAGCTGCTGCGCGGTGAGGGTGGCGCCGCCGACCCCGGCCACGAGGTGCCGCCGCAGCTGGCCCCGGAACCGCTGCCCGAGACCGAGCTGCCGACCGGGGACGCTGGCACCGCACCGTCGACCGGCGGCCCGCAGCCGACCCCGTGACCGGGGAGCACCAGACCGTCGTCGTCATCGGCACCGGCCTGATCGGTGCCAGCCTGGCACTGGCCCTCACCGGCGCCGGCCACACCGTGCACCTGCAGGACCGGACGAGCAGCCACGCCCGGGTCGCGGCGGGGCTGGGTGCGGGGCTGCTGGACGAGGCCGACCCCGAGGTCGTCGACCTGGTCGTCGTGGCCGTGCCGCCGGCTGCGATCGCCGACGTCGTGCTGGCGAGCCTGCGGACCTACCCGCGGGCCACCGTCACCGACGTCGGCTCCGTCAAGGCGGGCGTGCTGGGCGCTCTCTGGGAGCGCGACGTGGACCTCAGCCGGTACGTGGGCTCGCACCCGATGGCCGGCTCCCAGCACTCCGGGCCGGTGACCGCAAGGGCCGACCTCTTCGACGGGCGCACCTGGGTGGTCGCCCCCCACCGCCGCTCGCGCGCGGAGTCGGTCGAGCAGGTGCTCGCCCTGGTCCGGGCCTGCCGGGCCCGCGAGGTGGTGATGGACGTCGACGACCACGACGCCGCCGTCGCCCGGGTGTCCCACCTGCCGCACCTGATGTCGGTGCTGATGGCCGGCCACCTGACCGCCGTCCCACCCGCGGACCTGCTCCTCGCCGGCCAGGGACTGCGCGACGTCACCCGGATCGCCGGCAGCGACCCCGGCCTGTGGCAGCAGATCCTCAGCGCCAACGCCAGCGCCGTGCTGGCCGAGCTCCGGACCGTCTCCGACGAGCTGGCCGGGCTCATCAGCGCGCTCGAGTCCGGCACCGCCAGCGATGAGCTCCACGACCAGCTGGCCCGTGGCGTCGCCGGCATCCAGCGCATCCCGGGCAAGCACGGCGCCGCGCCCGCCACCTACCGCCAGGTGGTCGTCGAGATCCCCGACACGCCCGGTGCGCTGGGCCGGCTGTTCGCCGAGGTCGGGGCCGCCGGCGTCAACGTCGAGGACATCGCGATCGAGCACGACCAGGCCCGCGAGATCGGCTATCTCGCCTTGTCGGTGGAGCCGGAGCAGGCCGAGGAGCTGGTCGCCGCCATGGTGGCCGGAGGCTGGTCGGTCGGCGCGTGAGCGCCGTCGACGCCCGGGGCCTGTCGGTGGGTCCCGGTACGCTGACAGGCGTGTCACAGGTAACCAGAGTCCAAGGTCCGCGCGCCGCCGCGTCCTCCGGGGAGCGGCTCGTGGTCGCCATCGACGGTCCCAGCGGGTCCGGCAAGTCGAGCACGGCCCGGGGAGTGGCCGACCGGCTCGGCCTCGCCTTCCTGGACACCGGCGCCATGTACCGGGCGGCCACCTGGCTGGCCGTGCACGAGGGACTGGACCTGAGCGACACCGACGCCGTCGCCGAGCTGGTCCGCGACGCCGTGTTCGACATCGCGCTCGACCCGGCCCGGCCGACGATCGCCGTCAACGGCCACGACGTGACGCAGGCGATCCGCAGGCCGGAGGTCTCGGCCGCCGTGAGCGCCGTCGCCACCAACCTGGACGTGCGCAAGGACCTGGTGGCGCGGCAGCAGCAGCTGATCGCCGACGCGCCCGCCGGCGTCGTCGCCGAGGGCCGCGACATCACCACCGTGGTCGCGCCCGACGCCCAGGTGCGGGTGCTGCTGGTCGCCGACCCGGCGGCCCGGGTCGCCCGCCGGCAGGCCGAGCTGGGGTCGGCGGTGGACGCGGCCGCGGTCACCGACCAGGTCATCCGCCGCGACGCCGACGACTCCACCGTCGCCCGCTTCCACGACGCCGCACCGGGGGTCACGGTCGTCGACTCCACCCACCTCGACCTGACCCAGGTGATCGAGGCCATCTGCGCGCTGGCGCCCGGTCAGGCCGGGGCCGAGCCACGACCGTGATCGCCGGGGTCAGCCCCGACCTGCCCCACACCGACGAGCTGCCGCCCACCAAGGAGTGGGGGCTGCGCCTGCTCCGGCACCCGGTCAGGCTGGTCCTCAGCACCTGGTGGCGCGTCCGGGTGCACGGTCGCCAGCACCTGCCGCGCCGCGGCCCGGCGATCCTGGTCGCCAACCACCTCGGCTTCCTCGACGGGCCGGCCGTGGTCGCCTTCACCCCCCGCCAGACCTTCACCGTGGCCAAGACGGAGCTGTTCCACGGCGCTCTGGGGCGCCTGCTGACCTACGTCGGGCAGATCCCGGTGCACCGCCACCAGCCCGACACCTGGGCCATCGACCGGGCCGTCCAGGTCCTCCGCGCCGGCAAGGTCCTGCTGCTGTTCCCGGAGGGCCGGCGCACCGGGGGCGAGGTGGCCCACGCGCACCGCGGCGCCGCCTACCTGGCCATGGTCACCGGGGCGCCGCTGGTGCCGGTCGCGCTGCTCGGCACCCGTGAACCCGGCCACACCGACGCCCAGCTGCCGCGGCGCGGCGGCCCGGTCCACATCGTGTACGGGGCGCCGTTCACGCTGCCGCGAGAGCCGTGGCCGCGGCGCCGCGCCGAGGTCGGCCGCTGGACCGAGCACATCCGCCAGCACCTCGCGGAGCACGTCGTGGCCGCGCAGGCGCTGACCGGACTACCCTTGCCAGGGCCCCCGAGGGCCAAATCGCACCTCACCCGGCGCTGAGCTGGCCTCCGCGGCGCTCGTCCCGGGTTCTCAACGCGTCGGGAGACGCAGATCTGAAGTGAGCACATGACCGACCTCGAGACCGTCGACGCGGCCCCGATCCTGCCGGTGGTGGCCGTCGTCGGCCGCCCGAACGTGGGCAAGTCGACCCTCGTCAACCGCATCATCGGCCGCCGCGAGGCCGTCGTCCAGGACGTCCCCGGCGTCACCCGGGACCGCGTCTCCTACGACGCGGACTGGAACGGCAAGCGGTTCGTCCTCGTCGACACGGGCGGGTGGGCTCCGGACGCCAAGGGGATGGCGGCGCAGATCGCCGAGCAGGCCGAGCTGGCCATCGCCTCCGCCGACGCCGTGCTCTTCGTCGTCGACGCGACGGTCGGCACCCAGGACGTCGACGAGGCCGTCGTGCAGATCCTCCGCCGCAGCGGCAAGCCCGTCGTGCTGGCCGCCAACAAGGTCGACGACCAGCGGTCGGAGGCCGAGGCGGCGTCCATGTGGAACCTCGGGCTCGGTGAGCCGTTCCCGGTGTCGGCCCTGCACGGCCGGGGGAGCGGCGACCTGCTCGACGCGATCCTGGACGCCATCCCGGACGCGCCGCGCGAGGTGCTCGAGACCGAGCGCGGTCCGCGCCGCATCGCGATCGTCGGCAAGCCCAACGTCGGCAAGTCGAGCCTGCTGAACAAGGTCTCCGGGCAGCAGCGGGTCGTCGTCGACAACGTCGCCGGCACCACCGTCGACCCGGTCGACGAGCTCGTCGAGGTGGACGGCACGGTCTACAACTTCATCGACACCGCCGGGATCCGCCGACGGGTCAAGGAGGCGTCCGGCCACGAGTACTACGCGTCGCTGCGCACCCACGGCGCCATCGAGCGGGCCGAGGTCTGCGTCGTCGTCATCGACGCGAGCGAGCCCGTCACCGAGCAGGACCTGCGCATCCTCACCTCCGTCGAGGAGGCCGGTCGCGGCCTCGTCGTCGCCTTCAACAAGTGGGACCTCACCGACGAGGAGCGCCGCCGCTACCTCGACCGGGAGATCGAGCGCGACCTCGTCCAGTTCGGCTGGGCCTCCCACGTCAACATCTCGGCGACCACCGGCCGGCACGTCGACCGGCTGGGTCCGGCGATCCAGGAGGCGCTCGCCGGCTGGGAGACCCGGATCTCGACCGGCAAGCTCAACGCGTTCCTGGGCCGCATCGTCGCCGCGCACCCGCACCCGGTGCGCAGTGGCAAGCAGCCGCGGATCCTGTTCGGCACCCAGGCGCAGGCCGGCCCGCCCACCTTCGTGCTGTTCACCTCCGGCCAGATCGACCCGGGCTACGTCCGGTTCGTCGAGCGCCGGCTGCGCGAGGAGTTCGGGTTCGTCGGCACCCCGGTGCACGTCGAGGTGCGGGCGCGGGAGAAGCGCAAGGACCGCTCCTGACGCTCGACCGCTGACCCCGTCGGCGATCTGCGGGGTCCGAGCCTTGTTGCTGCGGTGGCGCCGTGGTAGCGCTCCCGCGACCGCAGGCCTTATCGTGAGGGCCTGTGACCGTCCTGGGACGGTAGTGCGCCGGTCAGCTGCTCGATCGGCCTTGGGTCAGACAAGCGGCTCACGCAGAGCGCCTCACCGCCCGCCAGCGGTTCGGTGCGCAGGCACGACCGCGTGAGGACGACCCATGCATGACGCTCCAGTGACCCCGGCTGCTCCGCAGGCCGGGCCGCTGCGACCGGCGACGCCCCTGCGGGTGCTCGCCGAGCTCGGCCCGATGCTGCAGGTCGAGGACCGTGCTTCCCTGACGCGGGTGCTGCAGCGGGTGACGGCGGCGGCCTGGAGCGTGGTGCCGGAGCTCACCGAGGTGTCGGTGACCCTGATCGAGGACGGATCACCCGCCACGGCGGCGTTCGCCGGGTCCCTGGCGTCCTACCTCGACCAGCGCCAGTACGAGGAGGCCTTCGGCCCCTGCCTGGACGCCGCGGTGACGGGCAGCACCATCGCCGTCGACACCGCCGACCCGGCCAGCCCGTACCCGGAGTTCCGCCGGGTCGCCGCCGGGGTGGGCATCACCCAGGTGGTGGCCGTGGGGCTCCCGATCGCGCACCGGACGGCGGGGGCGCTGAACCTGTACTCGGCGAGCCTCCGCCCGCTCTCCCCGGCCTCGCACGCCCTCGCCGAGACCTTCGCCGGCTTCGCGGCCGTGGCGGTCGCCAACGCGTCGCGTCACGCCTCGGCGGCGGAGGAGGCGGCGCACATGCGGTCGGCGATCCGGGCGCACTCCGTCATCGAGCAGGCCCGCGGCATCCTGATGGCCACCGGGGGCACCACGGCCGAGGAGGCGATCGCGCAGCTCGCCCAGGAGTCCCGGCGCCAGCACCGGGCGATCTGGGACGTCGCGTCCGAGGTGGTCGACCGGGTCCGCGCCCAGCCCCGGGTCCGCGCCCAGTCCCAGGTCTAGCGCCCCGTGCCGACGGCCCGCAGCCGACGACCCGTCCGGACCGCACCGCACCCGCGCACCGGTCAGCGGCGCCACAGCAGGTGGTGGACGACCCCGCTGGAGCTCGGGACCGCTTCGTGGTGGAACCGGTCGTCGAGCTCGTCGGGGCTCTCCCAGAGCCGGGTCCCCGAGCCGAGCCGCACGGGGGAGACGGCGACGTGCAGGGTGTCCACCAGGTCAGCCGCGAGGAACGCACGGATGGACTGTGCGCCGCCCCCGAGGCGGACGTCGCGGCCGTCCGCGGCGGCGCGAGCCCGGGTGAGCACCTCGGCGGGCTCGTCGTCGACGAAGTGGAACGTGGTGTCCGCCAGCGTGAACGACGGCCGCAGGTGGTGCGTGAGCACGAAGACCGGGGTGTGGAAGGGCGGCTCGTCACCCCACCAGCCCTGCCACGTGTGGTCCGTCCACGGCCCGCGCTGCGGTCCGAACTTGTTGCGCCCCATGATCTCGGCGCCGATGTTGTGGTCGAGGTCGCGCACGAGGTGGTCGTCCAGCCCGCGGGTGCCCCCCGGTGCGGTGCGGTGCGACCAGCTCGCGGTGGCCCCCGCCCAGGCCATCAGCTCGCCCGGGTCGGCGTGGCCGAAGGGGTGCTCCAGCGACTGGCCGGTGCCAGCGCCGTAGCCATCGGACGAGACGGTGAAGTTCTGCACGCGCAGCAGTGGGGGCACGACGAGCTCCTCGATCGGGTGGGACCAGCAGGGGTGCTGACTCGTGCGGCGACGAGGACTCATCGGGCGTCAGGGGTGGATCTCCGGACCACGACCGCCTCGCTGCCCGGCGAGGCGCGCGGTAGCGTCCCCGTGTGCCCGTCCAGGACCTGAGCCACGACGAGATCGAGCGGCTGTACGGACCCTGGGACACGAGGACGCCGTCCGACGCTGCGGCGCTGTTCGCCGGCTACCCCGGTCGCTGGTGGATCGCCGGCGGGTGGGCCATCGAGGCCTTCACCGGCGTCCGGCGCGCTCACGGCGACCTCGATCCCAGCGTCCCCCGGTCGGAGCTCGCCCTCCTGCGTCGTCACCTCAGCGGTCGGCTGGACCTGTGGGCCGCCGACCAGGGTTCGCTGCGACCGCTGCTGCCCGCCGACCTCGACGCGGACGAGCTCCCGGGCAGCTGCGAGAACGTGTGGGCGCGGGCCAGCGGCGCCGACCCGTGGCAGTACGACATCATCGTGATGACCGCCACCGCGACCACCTGGACCTTCAAGCGGGACGGCCGCATCCGCCGGCCGCTGGCGGACATCGTCTGGTCGCGGGAGGGCATCTCCTACCTCCGGCCGGAGATCCAGCTGCTGCACAAGGCCCACCAGCTCCGGCCGCAGGACCAGGCCGACTTCGACGCCGCGGCGCCCCTCCTGGAGCGGCGCGACCGGGACTGGCTGAGGGCGGCGGTGACCCTCGCGCACCCCGGTCACCCGTGGCTCGAGGTGCTCTGAGCGCGGTCGCCAGCATCGCTACCGGCCGCTACCCTCGCCCGGTGGACCAGGGCCCTGCGGACGTGTGGGACGAGGCCGCTGCCACGTTCGACGAGGCGGCGGACCACGGGTTGCGCGACGCCGAGACCCGCTCGGCCTGGGCCGCGCTCCTGACCCGGCTCCTCCCGGTGCCGCCCTCGCGCCTGGTCGCCTCGGGTGCGGCACGGGGACGCTCGCGCTCCTCGCGTCGGAGCTCGGGCACGACGTCGTCGGCGTCGACTTCTCCGCAGCGATGCTGCAGATCGCCCGCTCGAAGGCGCGTGGACGGGCCCGCGTCCGGTTCCTCGCCGGCGACGCCGCCTCCCCGCCCCTCACCCCGACGACGTTCGACGCCGTGCTGTGCCGGCACGTGCTGTGGGCTCTGCCCGACCCGGCCGCCGCGCTGCGGACGTGGGTCCGGCTGCTGCGGCCCGGGGGCCGGCTGGTCCTGGTCGAGGGCCCCTGGTCGACGGGCGCGGGTCTACCGGGCCGGCTCACCGTCGACCTCCTGCGCCAGCAGGGACTCGCGCCCGTCCTGGAGCCCCTCACGGCCGCGCGCTACTGGGGCGCGCCCGTCGAGGACGAGCGCTACGTCGTCACGGCCGCGGCCCGGCCGACGCGCGACGGGGACTCCGGCCCGTGGGGACGGCGCCGGGACCGACGGACGAGGAGGCGTGAGACGGTTCGTCGTGGTGAGCCGTCAGCGGACAGGCCGGGACCAGGAGGAGGACCGTGAGCGGGTCGGATGAGGCGTCGTTGCTGGAGCGGCTCGGTCGTGTCGACACGACGTCGTTGGTGGACGCGGGAGGGGCGTCGGGGGTGCTGCCGGGGTCGATCCGGCCGCTGCGTCCCGGGCTGCGGTTCGTCGGCCGCGCCGTGACGGTGGAGGCACGGGCGGACCTGATGTCGGTGATCGAGGGGTTGCGCTCCTCGGGTCCGGGCGACGTGCTGGTGGTGGCGGCGGGCTCGCTCGAGCACGCGGTCGCGGGCGAGCTCTTCGGCACGGAGGCGGTGCGGCGAGGGCTGGCCGGTCTGGTGGTGGACGGCCTGTGCCGCGACAGCCGGGCCCTGCGGGAGCTGGGCTTCCCGGTCTTCGCGCGGGGTGTCGCGCCGACGGCGTTCGGGGCCCGCAAGCCGCCCGTGGTGCAGGTCCCGGTGCGGATCGGGCCGGTCGAGGTGCAGCCGGGCGACCTCGTGGTGGGCGATGACGACGGGGTGGTCGTCGGGTCGGTCGAGGCGATGGCGGCGGTGGTCGAGCGGGCCGAGGCGATCCAGCACCGCGAGGACGCGCTGGCCGAGCAGCTGCGGGCGGGGTCCTCGCTGTTCGACCACCTGGACTACGACCGGCACCGGGACGCGGTCCTCGCCGGCGAGGACAGCGGGCTCACCTTCTCGTGAGGGGACGGCTCCCGAGGCGTCCTCAGCCCGCCCGCGCCGCCGCGGCGTAGTGGTGGGCGAGCAGGCCGAGCCCGTGCACGAGGGTCTCCTCGGGCAGGGTGGCGTAGCTGAGCCGGGCGTGGTTGGGCTCCTGGCGGGTGGGGAAGAACGTCGCCCCGGGCACGTAGGCGACGCGCGCTCGCGGCAGAAGGGTGTCGCGCATGAAGTCGCCGGTGTCGAAGCCCTCGGGGAACGTGAGCCACGTGAACAGGCCACCCCGCGGCCGGGTGCAGGTGACGTCGGCGGGCATCAGCCGGTCCAGGGTGGCGAGGGTCAGGTCACGCTTGCGGCGGTAGGAGGCGTTGGCGCGGACGATCTGGGCGTCGAGGTCGTGGCGCTCCAGGTAGGTGGACACGGCGGCCATGTTGAGGGTGCTGGACTGGGTGTCGGCGGCCAGCTTGAGCAGGGCGAGCCGGTCGAGCAGGGGCCCGGGTGCCATCATCCAGCCGAGGCGCAGGCCGGGGGCGAGGATCTTCGAGAAGCTCCCGAGGTGGATGACGCGTCCCTCGGTGTCGAGGCTGGCCAGGGTGGGCAGGCGGTCGCCGTCGAACCGGAGGTCGCGGTAGGGGGAGTCCTCGAGCACGACCACGTCGTGGCGGTTGGCGACGTCGATCAGCTGGTGACGGCGTTCGAGGGAGAGGCTGACCCCGGTCGGGTTCTGGAAGTCGGGGACCGTGTAGACCAGCTTGGCTCGCGGGTGGCGGGTGAGGACCTCGTCGAGGTGGGCGGGGTCGAGCCCGTCGTCGTCGGTGCGGACGGCCGCGTAGTCCGGCTCGTAGGGGTTGAAGGCCAGCAGCGCGCCCAGGAAGGTCGGGTTCTCGGTGGCGATGACGTCGCCGGGGTCGATCATCAGCTTGCCGGTCAGGTCGAGGCCCTGCTGGCCGCCGTGGGTGATGACGACGTCGTCGGCGGTGCAGGGCGTTCCGTCGCGGGTCATCCGGGCGGCGATCTGCTCGCGGAGCCGCGGGAGCCCGACGGAGGCGGTGTACTGCAGCGTCCTCGCCCCTGAGGCCAGGACATCGGTGAAGATCGAGGTGAGCTCCGCGGTCGGGAAGTGGGCCGGGTCGGGGTAGCCGCCGCCGAAGGAGATGACGCTCGGGTCGTCGCCCAGGCGCAGCAGCTCGCGGATGGCCGAGGGCTGCACCCGGCTGGTCCGGCGGGCGAACGGGGTGGTCACGACGCGTCCTCCTGGTCGGTGGGTCGGTGGACAGCGGACGCGGCAGACCCGCCGGGCACGAGCCAGGAGCTCCACCGCCCGAGCCGAAGGATGTCACGCTGGGTCCCATGGACGTCGACGAGGTCATCGACCAGGTGGCCGCACTCGAGGGCGTGCTCACCCTGCGCCCGCAGCCAGGGGACGGCTCACCGGAGATCAGCTGGGGTGACGCGTTCTTCTACTACGCACCGGACGGCCAGGTGCCGAACGGCCAACCCTTCGCCACCGTCGTGACCAAGGCCTACCCCGACGAGGAGGCCCCGTGGCTCGACCGCCCGGGCACCTTCCGGCTGAACATCGCCGTCGGCCGGGACGCGATGGCGACGGTGCTCGGCCAGGACGCCGACCGGGTGCCCGAGGCCGGGGCACCCGACACCCTGGTCGCCCACCCGGTCTACGGGGACCTCGGCTGGGTGGCCGTCACCAACCCCGGGGAGCGCGCCGGGGAGCGGGCCCTCACCCTGGTCCGGTCGGCCCATGCTCGCGCGCGCGCACGTCGGCAGCGCCGCGACGGGGGAGCCCAGGACTGAGGCGGTCCGGCCCGATCCGGACCGGACCTTGATCCGGGCCCCGGCAACCGGTTGGATCGTGGACGAGGAAGGGCCGAGCCAGGCCGTCCGACCAGCCACCACCAGCTCCAGAACGGGACGGAATCGACGATGAGCTCCCAGTCCACGACGGCGGTCGCCCAGCGGCCCCTGCCCTCCGACCTGGCCGACCACGCACAGGCGTACGCCGACCAGGGGTTCGTCCTGGTCCGGGGGCTGCTCTCGAAGGAGGAGGCCGCCGAGCTCCGGCAGGAGACCCATCGCCTGCTGGCCTCCCTCGCGGTGCAGGACGACCCGACCTGGGGATCGGCGGCCGGCGTGTCCGGGGGAGCAGCGACCAGGCTGCAGCATCTGCACGACGCGCAGTTCTACTCCGCGGCCTACTCCCGGCTGCTGGTGGACCCGCGGTTCACCGACGTCGTCGCCGCGGTGCTGGGGACGCCGAACGTGCAGCTCCACCACACCAAGCTGTTCGTCAAGCCACCGGAGAACGGCTCCCCCTTTCCCCTGCACCAGGACCATCCCTTCTTCCCGCACACCGAGCACCGGGTGGGGGCCGCGATCTTCCACCTCGACGACGCGCCGGTGGAGAAGGGCTGCATCCGCGTCGTGCCCGGCAGCCACCACGGCGGGCCCCGCGAGCACGACCCCGAGGGCAGCTTCCACCTGCCCGACGTCCCGTTCGACTCGGCCACGGCCGTCCCCGCCGAGGCCGGGGACGTCATCTTCTTCAGCTACCTGACCATCCACGGGTCCGGGGTGAACGTGAGCACGGAAGCGCGCACCACCTGGCTCGTCCAGTACCGCGACCCGGCCGATCGACCCCTGACCCGTTCCCACGACCACTCCCTGGGCCAGGGCATGATGCTGGCTGGGGTCGACCCGACGGGGCGGAAGCCGCTCTGACGCTCCACGGCCCGGGCAGTACTCCACCAGCGGTCGTGGGCCCAGGCCCACCCCCCGATCTGGCGAGTGACCGCGCCTCGCGAGTCCCGCGAGCCTCCTGCCTAGGGTGGGGGGATGCAGACGTCGGACGTGGCCCGCGCGACCAGGGCGGCGACCGCCGTGGCGTCGGAGCTCGACCTGCGCGCCGACGACGCCCTCGTCCTGCACAACTCGAACAAGCTGACGCTGCGGCTGACGCCCTGCGACGTCGTCGCCCGGGTCACCCACGCCGGCGAGGTCGCCGCACAGCTCGAGCTGGAGCGCGCCCGCCGGCTCGCCGGGGCAGGATGCCCGGTGGGCGTCCCCGAGCCTCGCGTGGACCCGACGGTGCGCACCCGCGACGGCTTCGACGTGACGCTGTGGGACTACCACGAGCCCGTTGCCACCCACGTCCCCGCCCCTGACTACGCCCGGGCCCTGGAGCGGCTGCACGCCGGCCTGCGCCAGGTGGACCTGGCGAGCCCGCGGTTCACGGACCGGATCGCGGAGGCCGAAGAGATCGCCGCCGACCCGGGTCTGTCGCCGGAGCTCGGCGACGCCGACCGGGCGTTCCTCGGCGGGACGCTCAGCACCGTGCGCCGGCGGATCGAGGACCGGGGAGCCGTGGAGCAGCTGCTCCACGGTGAACCGCACCCGGGCAACCTGCTCGGCACGACCGACGGGGCGCTGTTCATCGACTTCGAGACGCTCTGCCGTGGACCCGTCGAGTTCGACCTCGCCCACGTCCCCGCGGCCGTCTGCGAGCACTACCGGGACGTCGACCACGAGCTCGTGGACGACTGCCGGCAGCTCGTCCTCGCGATGGTCGCCGCGTGGCGGTGGAGGGTGGGGGACGAGTTCCCGGACCGGCGGCGGTGGGGGCAGGAGTTCCTCCGCTCGCTGCGTGCGGGCCCGCCGTGGCCGACCCTCGACGCGATGACCAGTCGGGTCGCTCCGCGGTAGGCCCTCCGGGTGACCAGCTGGATCGAGGACCTCCGTTCGAGTCGAGGGCCGGTCGCCTCCTCAGGGCTCGGCCGCCGCCTCGTCCGCGGGGGCGCTCGTGTCGGCGAAGGAGTGGTGCTCGTGCGTGACGGTCCACCGGCTGCCGACCTGGCGCAGACCGAGGGTGAGGCGGTGCCGGGCGTCGGGTTCACGTTCGAGCTCCGTCGCCGTGCCGCACCGCAGCAGGGCCCAGGCGAACGCCACGTCGGCGGCGACGGTCACCTCCAGCGTGTCGATCTCGAAGACCGCCCCGGCGTCCTGCCACGCGAAGAAGCCCGGCCAGGTCTCGCGGTAGGCCTCGATCCCGCGGACGCCGCGGTGCGGCGGCGGGACGTCGAACATCACGATGTCGGGTGCGTGGTCGGCGAGCACCGTCTCCAGGTCACCGGCGTGGACGGCGACCGCCCACCGCTCGATCAGCTCGCGGATCTCCTGCTCGTCGCCCATCGGCTCCTCCTCCTGACGCGGCGGTCGACGGTTGGACCGCGGGCAGCGCCGGGACTCATCGGGCTGGCCGGCGGGCCGTGCCGTCGGTCGTGGTGTCCACCCGGGGCCAAGGGGGGCTGCCCCGCCACCGGTGACCCGTGCGGTGGGGTGTCGCCTGCTCGGGCTCACCCCGTGGGCAGGGAGGACCAGCGGTCCGGGAGGACCGGGACGAGCACGAACCCCAGGGCCCGCGGCAGACGCCAGCCGTCCGGGCAGGGGCCGAGACCACCAGCCACGAGGCCGCCTCGCGCAGCCGGTCAGCCGATCGTCGGCGGCTGCCTGAGCGGCGCTCGGCCACCGCCACCTCGTCGCCGACCCTCCCCGTCAGCATCCGACCCGCACACGGAGACCGTCCAGCCGCGGCGGTCCACGACGACGCCGCGTAGCGGCTGAGGGGCCGATGAGTCCGCCGAGGACGCGTGGTCTGTCTGTCGTCGGTGCATCGAGGGAGAGGACCTGCGGCATGCGGACGATGGAGATCCTGCGACCGGGTGACCCGGCCTACGACGGCGCGCGCCGGGTCTGGAACGCGATGATCGACCGCCGTCCGGCGCTGATCGCCCGCTGCCGTGAGACGGCCGACGTGGTGTCCGCGCTCGACCTGGCCCGGCGGGACGGTCTGGAGGTCGGCGTGCGGTGTGGCGGCCACGGTGTGGCCGGGCACGCCGTGCCGGACGGCGGGCTGATGATCGACCTGACGCCGATGGGCGGGGTCCGGGTCGACCCGGGGCGGCGGCGGGCCCGGGTGCAGGGTGGCGCCCTGCTGGGGGCGCTGGACGCGGCCACCCAGCAGCACGGGCTGGCCACGACCGCCGGCAACGTGTCGCACACCGGCGTCGGTGGTCTCACGCTGGGTGGCGGCATGGGCTGGCTCGCCCGCCAGCACGGGCTGGCCTGCGACAACGTGCTCTCCTTCGAGATCGTCACGGCAGCCGGGGAGGTGGTGCGCGCGTCGCCGGCGGAGAACCCGGAGCTCTTCTGGGGCCTGCGCGGCGGTGGCGGGAACTTCGGCGTGGTGACGGAGTTCGAGTTCCGGCTGCACGCCACCGGCACCCGGTCGCTGACCGTCGAGCTGGACTTCCCGACGGCGGACGCCGCTCCGGCGCTGGCGTGCTGGCGGGACCTGGCCCTGGCCGGACCGCGCCGTGCGACCTACACGGCCGCGATCTCGGGCGGCATCGCGACCCTCGGCTTCGTCTGGGTCGGCGACCCGGACGGGGGCCGCGAGCTCGCCCGGAGCCTGGAGGTCCTCGGCGCACCCGTGGAGCGGCGCGTGGTCGAGCAGACGTACGTCGACCTCCAGCGGTGCGGCGACACCCCGCAGGGCCACGCCCTCCGGCGGTACTGGAAGGGCCACTACCTCCCCGGCCTGCCCGACGCGGCGATCGAGGCGCTGCTGGCGCACGACCCCTCGATGGGGGCGAGCCTGCAGACGCACGGTGGGGCGATCGCCGACGTCCCGGCGGACGCGACGGCTTTCGCGCACCGCGGGACGGCCTTCGAGTACATGGGTGCCGCCCGTTGGACCGACCCCGCGCAGGATGCGGACCGGATGGCGACGGTGCGGGCGTGTGCTGGTCGCATCGCGCCGTTCGCGCATGGGGCCTACGTGAACGCCCTCAGTGACGACGGGGAGTCCGGCGTGAGCCGCGCCTACCCCGCTGCCGTCCTGGACCGGCTGACGGCGCTGAAGGACGCCGTCGACCCGGCGAACGTCTTCCACCTCAACCAGAACATCCGGCCGAGCCGGAGCGTGGCGACCGTGTAGGCAGACACCGTCGCCGCCTTCGGGGGAACGGCTCCGCCCGGTCGCCGGCTCCGGCGCCGCCCGGAGCTGGTGGTCCGGGGCGGCCGGTGTTCGAACCCGACCACGACGGGTCGGCGGTCGTCCTCACGAGCTGAGCTGGGACCACGGCTCCGACAGCTGGGCCAGGGCCGCGGGCCCCCACCCCGTGGGATCCCCGTCGCGCGGCATCATCGCCACGGAGTGCCAGGCGACGAGAGCGTCCCACCAGGCCGCCTCGGTCGGGGTCAGCGGGCTCACGGACGCGTAGCCGTCGAGGAACCAGGTGCGGACCTCGGCTGAGACCGGTCCCCAGTCCCGGAAGCGGGTGCCGAGCAGGACCGCCGATCGCGCGAGCTCGACGACGCGGTGATCGAGCCGGGCTTCCTCGAAGTCGAGGACGGCCGCCACCGCAGGACCGACGCAGAGGACGTTCGCGGACCGAAAGTCACCGTGCACGAGCTGCACGGGCAACGGCTCCCCGGGGGCCTCGGCGACCAGTCGACGCAGGGCGTCCCGCGCCGCGGCCGGTACATGATCCGGGACGGCGTCGAGCCAGCCGGTGAGCTCGTCCGTCAACCCGGCCGACCGCCCGGCGACGCCGGGAATCCGGTCGGCCTCGGGGTAGACGGCGAGAGCAGCGTGCAGGCGGGCCAGGACCGCGCCGGCGGCACGCACCTCGCGCTCGTCCGTCGTGTCCAGGAGATCGCCCGCGACCTCCCGCTGGACACCGACCGACGCGCCGTCGAGCTCGACCTGGTGGTGGCCCTCCGGCGTCGCGACGGGCGCGCTGACCGGCAGGCCCCGGCCCTCCAGCCAGACCAGCAGCCGCGCCAGGCCCGCCAGGCGCGGGAAGCGCTCGGGGACGACCGACCACTTGGCGATCAGGCGGGCGCCGGGTGTGCCGACCCAGGCCAGCGCGTTGTGACCGCTCATCACGATGCGCTCGCAGGAGTCGACGCGGACGCCCCAGCGCTCGGCCAGGGCGGTGGCCACCCAGCGTCCCGCCGCGGCCCCGGCGGGGAAGCCGAACCGCGTCATGAGCGCGTCACGGGGGTCAGCGGCCTCCCACAGCATCTCCAGCGCGGGCTCCGACGGCATCGAGGGGCGCTCAACCGCAGTCACCGGGTGATCGTCACACACCGAGCCGCTCGCACGGTCCGGGTCAGCGCCAGAACGTCGCCAGCCGCTCACCCAGCACCGTCCCGCGCGCGTGACCGGCCCGGGCAGCGGACGGCGCAGCGACAGGTCCATCGCGTTCTTGCCGAACAGGTGCTCGGAGCCGCTGTCCGGGAGGACCGCCTCGACCCGGCTGCCGCCGGCGCGCAGCTCGTCCACCTGAGCCGCCAGCTGCACCACGTGTAGCGACTACGGGAGCGCCTCGACGGCGGAGCGGGCGCAGATCGACGGTGAGGTGGCGGCGTTCCTCGGTGCCCGGTTCCCCGACGTCGACACGGTCGACCTCCCGTACCGGACGCACTGCGTCAGGGCCGCGCTCAGCTGAGAGGTGACCACCCGACGGCGCTCCGGGGTCATCGCGGTGACCTGCCGGCCCGACGCGCGTCGGAGCAGTGGTGTGGAGGTGAGCGGGCCGGAGGGGGCGGTCAGCGGCGCACCGGGTAGCGCAGGTGGAGCACCCGGTCGCCCTGGATCACCGCGTCCGGGTCCTCCAGCCGATGGTGCGCGTGGACCGACCCGAAGTAGCGCTTGCCGGACCCGAGCACCACGGGAACGACGTCCGTGCGCACCTCGTCGACCAGTCCCGCGGCCAGCACCTGGCCACCGACGTCGCCGGCGGCGCCCTCGACCACGCGGTCACCCGAGCTCCTGCGCCTTGGCCACGGCGGCCTCGACGCCGTCGACGAAGTGGAACGGTGCCTCGAGGTCCCAGCCCTCGGGTGCCGGCCGGTGGGTGTGCCCGTTTCCAGGCACCGGAGGTCAGAGCAACCTCATCGGGCCGGAGAACGCCGACGGTCGCCCAGCCGGACCGTGCTGCGCCGTCGCCGGCCGCTGCGCAGGACGCACACCGACCCAGCCCCGCCGTCGGGACCCCACCACCGCCGCCTCGGCCACCGCCGCTCGACCGAGATCAAGCAGTCACCGGGCCCTCAGGTCCCGGTCGGCTCGAGGCCGGGTCAGGAGTGCCGGCGGCAAGACCGCTGCCGCGCGAGTCGGTGACCCCGAGCAACCGGCCGCCATGGTCACGCAGGACCGCCTGCACCCGGCCGGTGCTCGGATGGTGGGCGCCCAGCGAGCGCACCTCCAGGTCGTGGCCCGCCGGGTCGGAGAGCGTCGTGGAGGGGATCGGCGCCTCAGCCGCGATCGAGGTGCGCCGCCAGACCTGCGGCGGCCCGGCCCCGTCCACGTCGACGACGATGCGGGGCGCCTCGACCGCAGCCTGCAGGGCCATCCGGTGACCGAGGAGGTTGAGGAGCACCAGCGTGATGCACGGCGGTGGGAGGCCGGGGGTGCCGAGCGCCAACTCCGGTCGACCGTCGTCGAGCACCATGGTGGAGGCCAGCGGGGCGATGACCCGACGACCTGGCCCCTCGCTCAGGCCGGGGAAGTCGCCCGCCGCGTTGACGCCGACGCCGTCCACGACCAGGCCGGTGCCGAAGTCCGAACCGCCGTACCCCGTGTGCAGGACGCAGACCCAGTTCCCGGCGTGGTCGACCACCACCAGCTGGTTGCTGCCGACGGGTCCTCGTCCGGTCCGCGCCGGCGGTGGAGCGTGGCCCTTCGCGGTCCTGCCGCCGCCGGTGGTCTGCTCGATGAGGCCGGCCACGGCGTCCAGATGGCTCGAGGACAGCAGCAGCTCGACGGGTACGTCGACCGCGTACGGGTCGGCGCCGAAGCGCCAGGTGAGGGCTTCGGCCTCGGCCAGTACCCGGCTCACCAGGGCGATCGCTCGCGGGGAGTGGAACCACCACCCGAGGTCGGTGATGGCGAGTCGCTCCGCGAGCCCGAGGGCGATGGCGCAGAACAGCCCGCCCGTGTCGGGTAGCGGGGGTCCCACCAGGTCGTGGCCGTCGAAGGAGTACGCCAGCGGCTCCTCCCAGCGCGGGGCGTAGGCGGCCAGGTCGGCCCTGCTCATCACTCCGCCGGAGCTGACCACCGACTCGACGAAGTGCTCGGCGAAGGCGCCGCGCTGGAACCACTCCGCCCCGTCGGGCGCGGCGATCCGAGCCAACGTGGCCGCCAACGCGGGCTGCCGGAACAGCTGCCCCACCCGCGGCAGGTAGCCGTCCGGTGTGTAGCGCTGCTCCCCGGAGGGATGGCTGACCAGGTGGGTCCGGGCCGCGGCCATGGCCGTGGCGAGCTGGCCGTACATGACGAAGCCCTCGTCAGCAGCCCGCACCGCCGGCTCGAAGTAGCTGGCCCACGGGCGCGTCCCCAGGCGCTCCGCCGCTGCGGCCAGCCCCGCCACAGTTCCCGGCACGGCGACGCGCGCTCCTGAGGTCACCGGGAGCCCGGCGGTGGAGGCCGAGCCCCGAGGACGGTCGGGGCCAGCCTGGAGATAGGTGCTCCGGCTGCGTCGCCCGTCCCAGATCAGCATCCCGAACCCGCCGGCGATGGTCGACAGCTGCGGCTCGAGCACCTGCTGCAGCGGGATCGCTGTCAGGGCCGCGTCGATGGCCGTGCCCCCTGCGCGGAGGACCTCCAACGCCGCGGCGGTCACCGCAGGGTGCGACGTCGCCACCATCGCCCCCGTGGCCACGGCCGCCGGTCTCGGCCCGGGTCCCAGGCCGGCCGGCTCGATCTCCAACGCCACCGAGGCACACCCCTCCGGACCACGTCCGCTCCGCAACCGCTCGAGCCCCGGATCCGTGACTTCTGCACGGAGCCGGCGACGGCGCCCGGGTCGGCTCGGCGCAACCGAGGTCCCCGGGAACCACACCCACCCTGGCGCAAGCCGGCACGGCACGCCAGAGCGCACGAAGGTGACGGCGGCCGATGGCCCAGCCCGGCCACGCCACCGCGTCCCGCTCGCCCAGCGCGCCGCCGTGGCCTCTGGTGCTCGCCGTCGAGCGCCCGCGGTCCGCCGGGACCCGGGGACCTGGTCGACCAAGGGGTGACGCGTGGCAGGGTCACGGGTGCGGCAGGTGCTCAGCGACGTCCGACTCGAGCCGAGCCGTGGCGGCCCAGGCCGCGAGCAGCTGGAGGCCGTCCTGGCTCGGGGAGCCTGGTGCGGCCGTGAACGCGAGCAGTTGCAGACCGGGCTCGGAGGTGAGGTCCATCGCCTCGAAGGTGAGGTCGAGGTCACCGACCACGGGGTGGTGGATCTGCTTCGTCCCGGTGCGGTGAACCCGCACGTCGTGGGAGGCCCACAGGGTGCGGAACTCGTCGCTGCGCGTGGCCAGCTCGCCGACCAGGTCGGTGAGGATCCGGTCATACGGCGATCGTCCGGCCTCAGCGCGCAGCAGGGCGACGATCTGCTGCGCGTTGGACGTCCAGTCCCGGTAGAAGGCCCGGGCACGGGGGTCGAGGAACGTGAACCGCGCGGCGTTCACAGGCCGCTGGGGCAGCACGAACATCTCGGAGTACAACGCGGCGCCGAGCCGGTTCGTGGCCACCGCGTCGAGACGGCCGTTCTGGACGTAGACCGGCACGTCGCGCATCGTGTCGATCAGCTGCTGCACGCCCGGGCGCACGCGCTGCGGGCGGGACGGGCCGCGGCGGCGGGCCGGGGGAACGCCCCGGTTCGACGCCCGGACGAGGTGGTAGAGGTGCGCGTGCTCGGCCTCGTCGAGCTGCAGGGCGCGGCTGATGCTGTCGAGGATCGCCTCGGAGACCCCGGCCGCGTTCCCGCGTTCGAGGCGCACGTAGTACTCGGTGCTCATGCCGGCCAGCAGGGCGACCTCCTCGCGGCGCAGGCCTTTCACCCGCCTTCGGCCGCCGAAGTCGGGCAGGCCGGCCGCGGCCGGGGTCAGGCGTTCGCGCCGTGAGGTCAGGAACTCCCGGATGTCGTCCCTGGTGTCCATGGCGTCGAACCTAGATGTCCGGTCGCAGTCCGGGGAGTCACGGGCATTGACCCCCTCGGCAGTGACTCCCTCCGACGTGGTCGCTCGCCTTGACTGGGGGACACCACTCCAGGAAGGCACCACTCATGATCGACACCACACCCACCACCCCGGCCGTCTGGTTCATCACCGGCGCTGCACGCGGCCTGGGCATCGAGCTGGCCACGGCGGCCCTCGAGGCCGGCCACCGGGTCGTCGGCACCGCCCGCGACGCCGGCCGGGTCACGGCCGCCCTCGGTGAGCACGACGACCTGCTCGCCCTCTCCCTCGACATCACCGACGCCGCAGCCGCGCCGTCCGCCGTCGACGCTGCCGTCGAGCGTTTCGGCCGGATCGACACCCTGGTCAACAACGCCGGCAACTTCTACGCCGGCTACTTCGAGGAGATCAGCGACGCCCAGTTCCGGGCCCAGATGGAGACCAACTTCTTCGGCCCCCTGAACGTCACGCGGGCCGTGCTCCCGGTCATGCGGGCCCAGCGCAGCGGCCGGGTCGTCACCGTCACCTCGACAGCCGGGATCATCGGCGGCGAGTTCGTCGCGGCCTACGCCGCCTCCAAGTTCGCCCTGGAGGGCTGGATGGAGTCGCTGCGCTTCGACCTCGCCCCGTACAACATCTCCACCACGATCGTCGAGCCCGGCTTCTTCCGCACCGAGCTGCTCGTCGAGGGCGCGTCGTCGATCTGGCCCGAGCTCTCGCTCGACGACTACGCCGACCGCACCGAGCAGACGATCGCCGCGTGGAAGGCGATGAACGGCCAGCAGGGCGGCGACCCCGCCAAGCTCGGCCGCGCGCTCGTGCAGCTGATGGCTCTCGACGAGCCGCCGCAGCGCTGGATCGCCGGCGCCGACGCCGTGGCCGCGGTCGAGCGGAAGGCGCGGGACCTCCTCGTCCAGGCCGACGCGCACCGGGAGCTCTCCTCCCACCTCGACCACGACGACGACCCCGCCGCACCTGAGCGGCTCACGCACCAGGAGACCAGGGCATGAAGTACCGCAAGCTCGCCAGGACCGGGACCAGCGTGTCCAACCTCGCCCTCGGCGCCATGGAGTTCGGCGCCAAGGTCGAGGAGAGCGACTCCTTGGCCATCCTCGACCGCTTCGTGGAGGCCGGTGGCAACCTCGTCGACACGGCGAACGGCTACGGAGCCGGGACGTCGGAGGAGCTGCTCGGACGCTGGTTCGCCAGCCGCCCGGCCGACGTCACCGACCGCGTCGTGCTGGCCACCAAGGCCCGCTTCGGAACCGGCCCGGACGTCAACGAGAACGGCACCGGCCGCCGCAACCTCGACCGCGCCCTGAGCGCATCGCTGCGTCGCCTCGGCCTGGAGCGGGTCGACCCCTACCAGGTGCACGGCTGGGATCCCCTCACCCCGATCGAGGAGACCCTCGGCTTCCTCGACGACGCCGTCCGTGCCGGCAAGATCCACTACATCGGGCTGTCCAACTTCACCGGCTGGCAGCTGCAGCTCACCCTCTCCACCGCCGCCGCGATGGGGTGCCAGCTCCCGGTCACCCTGCAGCAGCAGTACAGCCTCGTCTGCCGCGAGAACGAGTACGAGGTCATCCCCGCGGCGCTGCACAACGACATCGGCCTGCTGCCCTGGTCCCCGCTGGCCAGCGGCTTCCTCACCGGCAAGTACGAGCGGGACACGAAGCCGCCCAGCGGAGCCCGGATGGGGGCGGACAGCGCCTTCTACAACCGCACGCTGCGGCTGCTCGTGGCCGAGCAGCAGAACTGGGACACCCTCGAGGCCGTCCGCGCCATCGCGGCCTCGATCGGCGCCACCCCCAGCCAGGTCGCCCTCAGCTGGGTCACCAACCAGCCCTCGGTGACGGCCCCGATCATCGCGGCGAGCAACCTCGACCAGCTCGAGGAGAACCTCGCCGGCGCCGACCTCGTCCTCGACCGGGCCGCCACCCAGCGCCTCGACGAGGTGAGCGCCCCCTCGCCCGACGACTACCCCTACGGGCCGTTCGGCGCGAAGCAGCGCGACCGCTACGTCGACTGCAGCGACCAGGTCATCCGCGAGCTCACCTAGGAGCCTCGAGAAGGGGCTCGAGCGCTCGACTCTCCTGCCGGCGGGAGTCGATCGGTGTGCACGTCAGGCGCTCGCCTGGCTGGCGTCGTTCGTGCCCCACACCTCGAGCCTGTGCTCATCACCGAACCCGGTGTGCGGTCGGGCCGGAGTGTCGTCCGACCGGCCTCCTCGCCCACCCCGCGGGGGTCCGCCTCCGCCCCGTGGACGACCAGCCGGGGCGCCGCCACCCGACCGCGATCCGACCAGGCCGCTCCATCGCCCTGCTCGACCGAGAGACGGACGAGGCCGCCTGCACGCCGGGAGAGGGGAGCCCACGGCCGCAGCGCGGGGTGTGAGGTGGTCACCGCTGCGGTTGAGCGGTCCCGCTACCGCTGCCGGGCCGCGCGGAGGGGAGCGTGCGGGCTCAAGCGGATCTCAGGCACGACGCCACCGCTCCACTCGGCCTCGCGGATCGCGGCTTCGGCAGCCTCTCGGGTCCGGGGGTCGAGCCGGTCGACGAACAGGATGCCGTCGAGGTGGTCGGTCTCGTGCTCGATGATGACCGAGAGCCGGCCGTGCCCCTCGACGCGCAACGGCTCCCCGTGCATCGTGAAGCCGGTGGTGACCACCCGGAGGTGGCGGCGGCAGTCGAAGGGGAGTCCCGGGATCGAGAGGCAGCCTTCCTGACCGACCTGCTCGTCGTCTCCGACGACCTCGACCAGCGGGTTGACCACGTGGCCGATCTCCCCCTCCACGACGTAGGTGAACACGCGCAGGCCCACGCCGATCTGCGGTGCCGCGATGCCGCCGCCGTTCGCGTCGATCATCGTGTCGGTGAGATCCCGGACCAGGTCGCGCAGCTCCTTGTCGAAGTCGAGGACGGGCGTGGCCTTCTGCCGCAGGATCGGGTCACCGAAGAGTCGGATCGGTCTGATGGCCATGGGGCTCCTTCGGAGGCCGCCGGCTCTCGGCGAGCGGCGGGGTCTCGGGCAACGACAGACCTGACCTTCCCATGGTCCCGGCCCGCAGCCGCCACCGCACCGAGCGCCGCCGGTGCCGACGCTCCGGCGTGCTAGAACCGAAACCGCGCGATGCGGCCGTGCGCGTGAATCCGGGCGGGAGGTTCACCAGCCGGCACACGCGCCGGGTGGTCGCAGGTGCCCTGGCCAGCAGCACCGGCGAGTCGTCCAGCGGCGCCCCGTCGACGTAAGCCAGCCGCGGGTCAGCCGGCCAGCGCCGCCGAGTGGATCTGGCCGGTCGGGAAGCCGTCGACGACGCCCGTCAGCAGCCGCCGCGCACCAGCCTCGGTCGGGTCAGGGCACCAGTCCTTCGGCGATCACCAGGACCGGCCGGCCCCGGTGACGACGGCCACGCACCCCACCAGCGTGCGAGCCTCGCCCGGGTGGACGCTCATCCTCTGACCCCCCTGGCGCTCACCCTGGGCTTCGCGGGGCCTCCGCGCCGCGTTCGCACCAGCCGCGCGACATCGCCGACGGCCGCCAGCGACGGCCCGCCGGGGAGGGCTCGTGTGCAGTGGCCGACCGTCAGCCGAGGACCCTGCCGATGACGGGCCGGGTGCGGCGCCGGGTCGTCACGAGCGTCTTCGGGCGATGTGGAGGACGGTTCCCCAGCCGCGGCGTACCGTGCCGCTGGGCCTGCCTACGACGCGTCGCCGGATCTCGCTGAACAGGTGTTCCCGGTCCCGTGGTGCCATGGCCAGGTGGCCGGAGAACGTGCGCAGCAGGTCGAGGTAGGCCTCGGCGGTGTAGTCGACGGTCCAGTCGAGGTGCTCGACAGCGACGACGTCGAACCGGCCGGACTCCTCGATCTCGGCCGTCTGCTCCTCGAGCTCACCAGGCGCCGGCTGCGGCGCCCCGTCAGGGGGAGCTCCGCCGATGCCGTCGTACACCTCCTGCAGGTCAGCGAAGAAGGGGTCCCCGTCGACCGGGAAGACGTGCTGCGCGGCCCACACGGCGAGGTGACCTCCCGGCCGCAGCGCGTCAGCTGCCCGCTGGTACCGGCGGTCGGGGTCGACCCAGTGCCAGGCCGTGGCCGCGACCACCGCGGCGAACGCCGCCGGCGGGCCGGTCCAGTCCTCGAATCGGGACTCGACGACCTCCACCGGGTAGCCGGTCAGGTTGCGGCGGGCCTGAGCGGCTAGCGCAGGACCGGGTTCCAGGGCGGTGATGCGCAGTCCACGCCGTGCCAGCGGCAGGGTGGCTTTGCCCGGCCCCGCCCCCACCTCGAGCACGGGATCGCCCCGGTGCAGGCCGGCGACGTCGACCAGCCGGTCGAACAGTCGCGGCGGGTAGTCGGGACGGGCGTCCTGGTACAGGTCCGCAGCCTGGTCGAACGTCGTCCGCAGTCGTTCCCGGTCGTCCACCGACTCAGGTTGTCACCTCCACGGCCATCGCAACATCCCGCTCGACCAGGAGCCGCGGATCCTGCGCCGAGGGTCGCCCGGACCCCGCGCGACGGACCTCGGCCGGCTGGAGCGCCGCTCCCTCTCCAGCGCCTTGGCAGCAAGCCGTCCAGGGGAGGACGATTTTCTCGTCGGTCGCGCGAGGGGGGTGGAGGGGCGTGATGGCACGTCGCCTGTCGGCGGTGCTCCTGGTCATCCTGTTGACGGTGCTGCCGGCGTGCGGGACCAGGAAGCCCGGCCCGCCCCCGACCGGCTCGCCGACGCACTCGTCGTCCGATCTCGGCTCGGCCCTCGACCAGTTCGTGGGGACCAGTACTGGTCCGTGGCTGAACACCCGTGCCGTGCTGGTCAGTCACCGCGGTGAGCTGGTCGCCGAGCGGTACTACTTCAGCGAGCCCGAGGAGCGGGCCGACGTCTTCTCGGTGACCAAGAGCGTGATCGCCACGCTGATCGGCATCGCCGCCGGTGACGGCCTACTCAGCCTGGACCAGACCCTGGGCGAGCTGCTTCCCCGACAGCGGTCGTTGATGAGTCCGCCGACCCGACGGGTCACCGTGCGGCAGCTGCTGACCATGACGAGCGGTCACACCCCCGAGCAGGTCGACCGGATCGACCCCGGACGCCCGGGCTACGTCGCGGCCCTGCTGGAACTGACGCCCGAGCGATCGCCGGGCCAGGAGGTGAACTACAACGACGGCGGACCGCATCTGCTCGCGGCGGTGCTGCGCGAGCGCACCGGGATGTCTCCGCTGGCGTACGCCCGCGAGCGGCTCTTCGAGCCGTTGGGCATCGACACCGAACCAGCGACGCGAGGCTTGCTCCTCAGCGGAGCGGGCAACGGGGACTTCGCCTGGCTGACCGATGGGGACGGGCTCGTCGGCGGAGGATATGGCCTCCAGCTCACCGCTCGCGACCTGGTGGCGGTGGGGGAGTTGTACCGCGAGGGTGGAGTGCGGGGGGGCCGGCGCCTGCTCGAGGACGACTTCGTGACACTGGCCACCAGCCGGCAGGCTGACCTGCCGGTGGAGGACTACGGGTACGGCTACCTGTGGTGGGTGACTCCCGTCGCCGGCCTGGACGCCTACAGCGCGGTCGGGAGGTTCGGCCAGCTCGTCCTGGTCGTGCCGGCCCGAGAACTGGTCGTGGCGATCTCGACCCGGCCATCGGATCCGCCACTCGAACCTGCCGACCAGCTGGCCATGGTCGAGGAGCTGGTGCTCCCGCGACTGCCCTGACTGTGCTCCACGAGGGGACGGCGACACGGGCCCCGCCAGGGGGCGAGGTCGCCGGCACCGACCCTGGTCGAGGACGGCCGCGGGGGGACGGGAAAGGCTCCGACCAGGTGTTCTGGTCGGAGCCTCGTCGGTCGGGCTGACAGGATTTGAACCTGCGACCCCTTGACCCCCAGATCGGGCTGGGCGGGCCTTTGAGCCTGGGACACCTCTCGCTGGTGTCCGTGGGTGACCGTTGATGTGCGCTGCATCTCGGGGGTCTGGTCCGTAGTTGGTCCGTCGTTCTGGCTCACTCCTCCGGGCCGCCCCGTAGCTGCCAGATCCGGCCGGAACGGTGGGGGTCAAGGCTCGGGCTTGCCCGATCGCGTAGCGACGCGTAGCGGCCTTGAGGTTCATCGTGGAGGCCGGACACTTGTCGGCGGGGCGTGCCGACTTCCGCCCCCTCTGCAGTCAGCCCGGCGTAGCGGCCCGCAGCGCAGCGAGGACACGCGGAGCCGGGCAGCCGAGCGCAGCGAGGCTCTTGAACCAGTGAGGAAAGTCGTAACCGCTTTGGGGGTCTTGCGGTGGTCGGCGAACCTGCCAGGGCCCCGGCACCGGTCGGGTGGGTGGTGCCGGGGCAACTGCGGAGGGCGGGCGGTTAGTTGCCGAGGAAGTCGATCAGTGCCCGGTTGAACTCCTCGGCGTGGCTGACGTTGCAGCCGTGCGGGGCGCCCTCGATGACGTGCAGCTGGCTGCCGGGGATGGCGGCGTGGGTGCGGGCGCCGGACCCGGCGAAGGGGACAGTGGCGTCGGCGGAGCCGTGCAGGACGAGGGTGGGGATCGACACTTTCGTGAGGTCGTCGCGGAAGTCGGTGGTTCCGAAGGCGTTCAGGCAGGCGAGCGCAGCCTTCTTGTCGGCCTGCAAGCAGAGGGCGAGCGCCTCCTGGCGCTGCTGCTCGCTGACCCGGAGAACGCCCTTGGAGGAAAAGAACTCGGTGGTGAACTGGTCGTAGAACTTCTCCTGGTTCGCGGTGAGCTGGGCGGTTATCTCCGCGGCCTGAGACTTCTCCAGGGGGCCGTCGGGGTTGTCGCCGGTCTTCATCAGGTAGGGCGGGACCGCCGCGGCGAAGACGACGCTGCGGAGCCGCTCGTTGCCGTAAGTGGTGAAGTAGCGGGCGGCCTCTCCACCGCCCATGGAGAAGCCGACCAGGGTGACGTCGGTGAGGTCGAGTTCGGTGAGCAAAGCGTGGAGGTCCTCGGTGAGGGTGCCGTAGCTGTAGCCGGTGAGCGTCTTGTCGCTGCGTCCGAAGCCGCGTCGGTCATAGGTGATGGCTGCTCGGACCAGGACTCGCCGGAGAGGGGCCAGCCGTGGACCAGCACGACCGGTCGGCCAGAGCCGCCGGTGTCGTCGACGTGCAGGTGGGTGTCTTTAAAGAGCCCGTGGTGGGCGGTGATCTCGGTCATGGGTGTCCTGTTCTCGAGGTGGTGGTTGGTGGTCGGCCCCACTTCGGGAAGTTGACGAAGATCAGGCCGGTGTGGGAGACGCTGACCCGGTCGGCATGGCGCCGCCGGTGAACAGGTGCACCGTCTCCAGTTCACCGGCGGGATCGCCGAGGGGCTGGTCGGCGCCGGACGTGGTCGTGGTCACCCCATGCTCCTCAGGGTCGCGTAGGTCGCGAGTCCGTAGGCGAGGTGAGGGACGACGTCGGCGGCCCAGTCCTGCGCCGCCCAGGTCCCGGGGTCGCTGATGCCGAACGTCTTGAGCGGGACGTCGGAGGCCGCCATGGCGCCGCCGCTGATCAGCAGCACAGCTACCGGTGCGGGCAGGCTTCGTCCGGTGCGGCTCAGGAGATGCCCGACGATCCCGGCCGCGGCCCCGACCGCTGTGCCGACCGCGATGCCGGACAACGGGCCCAGTCCTTGGAGTCGGTTCTGCCGGGTGTCTTCATCGCCGGGGATGCGTACGCCGGCTTTGCCGGCTGCGGTCTCGACGAGCTGCTCGGGCGTGCTGCTGCTGGGTCGGCCGCGGAGGACCATGTCGAGGTAGGTCACGGCGTTCAGCACGGTGGTACCGGCGGCGCCGGCTGCGGCGCCCCGGAGAAATCCTGCAGACATGGGAGTCCCCTGTTCGCGTGGACGGTAGCGGGTGGTCAGCTGGTGGGAAGCCCGAGCTGGGTGAGGATGCCGAGCTGGTCGCTGCTGCCCCACCGCTCGACGAGCTTGCCGTCGGAGAAACGGCTGATCTGCATCCCGCGCACGCGGAACGAGCGGCCCGTCGGCTGGAAACCCTCGAAGGGCCCGGCATGGGTACCGGTCAGGGTGTAGGCGAACGCGACGTCGTCGTCGTCGGCCACGAGGTGATCGACCTCGACCTTCAGGTCGGGGAAGGCGGTGCGCAGCTCCCCGAACATGGCGCGGTAGCCCTCGGGTCCGGCCACCTGGTTCGGAGCCGGGTCATGGTCTACGGCGTCCGCGGCCACGAGGTCATCGAAAGCCAGACTGCCGGAGTTCACCGCCTCGCCGAAGGCCGTCTGCGCGGCCAGGTTCGTGTCTCTGGTCTTGGAGAACAAGCTCAACGTCCTCATCCTTTCGTGGTGGGTGCCAAGTGTGGCCGAGAGCAACAGAAAAAAGCACGGTCGTCCGTACACCAAGACAGTAGCCGACGGTGATGTTCCGTTGATCGGGACCCCTGTCGTACGGTCGGAGGATGGCTGCACCGGTGGATCTCGACGGGCGGCGCGTACGGGGCGCTCGGACTCGCAGCCTGATCCTGGCTCGTGCCGTCGACATCGCCTCGGTGGAAGGGCTGGACCACCTCTCGCTCGGCCGCCTGGGGGCCGACCTGCAGATCAGCAAGAGTGGGGTCAGCGGGCACTTCGCGAGCCGGGAATCGCTCCAGCTCGCGGTCATCAGGGTCGCGGCTGCGCTCTATTCCGAGCGGGTCGCGGTCCCGGCTGCCAGCGCGGGTTCCGGGCTTGCCCAGCTCTGGCGGCTCTGCGACGGCTGGATCGAGTTCATGCGTTCCGGGGAGCTCAGCGGCCGGTCCTTCTTCTTAACCGCCCTGGTCGAGTACGACGCCAGACCCGGCGTGGTCCGTGACGAGCTCCTCCGCCACCGACTGCGCTGGGAACGACTCTTCGGTCACTTCTGGAGAAGTGCTGTTCGCCAGGGCCAGATGGTCTCCGATGCGGACGCCCATCAGCTCTTCTTCGAAGTTGGTGCGCTGGTGTCGGCAGCGACCATGGAGGCTCAGTTGCGCGACGACCCCGCCGCCTTCGACCGAGCACGCAACGGCGTGCTCCACCGGTTGAGGCCCCTGACCGCCGATGCGTTTGCGGTCCTCCTGGAGAAGTAGCCGGCGATGGGCTCGAGACGGCACGAAGTCGGCTCCGTCGTGTTGCGTGGCGATCCATCTGGTGGTCCGGAAGTCCTGTCAGCGCGGTGTGTCATGCTGTTCGTAGCAGATTGAACGCGCGCCACCAAACAACGGCTTAATGCCTGGGGTCGGCTCCCCACCCTGGCCTACGGGTCGACGCACACTCGCCGCACAAACACTTCACTTGCTGCGCTGGCTGCCAACACTTCCTTCCTTTGTTGCGTCTCGGTGCGGTCACGGACCCCTGCACCGACGGCTTAGCGCCCACGGTGTGGGTGTGAGAGTCGGCCACCCTCAAGACCGGGTGTGCCGCGCGGCGGGTCCGCACTAGCCGCGCGGCACACCCTCCGGGGTGGTGAGCGTTCCCGTGGACCTTTCGCAGCTGGAAGCCGACCCCGCGGGCGACCTCGACCACGACCGCTGGCGTCACGACGAGCAGGGCGGCTCCGACCGTGGCGCCTTGCAGCTGGACCACCTGTCGCCGGAGGTCGCGCGGCTGGTGGTGGCCCGGCTGGTGTCGAAGGACTTCGGCGCCTGGACCGAGGCGCTGGCCCGGGTCGGGAACTGCGTCCGCCCGGTCCGTCTCCGGGGGACGTCGGAGCGGGTCGACGCGGCGACGGGTGAGGTGTTGTCGAGCTTCTCCAGCGCCGACCACCCGCTCGGGGTGGTGCACGTGCGGTGCGGGGACCGGCGGGCGTCGGAGTGCCCGTCCTGCTCCCGCCTCTACGCCGCGGACATGTTCCACCTGATCCGGGCCGGGGTGACCGGCGGCAAGACCGTCCCCGAGACGGTTGCCGACCACCCGCTGCTGTTCGCCACCCTCACCGCCCCCTCCTTCGGGCGGGTGCACACCTCGGGCCGCTGCCACCCCGGCGACTCGGCCCGTCGCTGCCCCCACGGCCGCCCCGTCCACTGCGGGGTGGTGCACGCGGAGGGGGTGGAGGGCCCCCGCTCGGCCGGGCTGTTGGGGCAGCCGCTGTGCGCGGACTGCTACGACTACGCCTCGCACGTGGTGTGGCAGTGGTTCGCCCCCGACCTGTGGCGCCGCTTCACCATCGCCCTCCACCGCTCGCTGGCCCACCACCTCGGCGTGCCCGCGTCGGGCCTGGCGGAGGTGGCGACGGTGCAGTACGCGAAGGTGGCCGAGTTCCAACGCCGCGGCGCCGTCCACTTCCACGCCCTGATCCGGCTCGACGGGCCCCGCACCCCCGGCGGGATTAGTGACCCACCCGAAGGTGTGACGGCCGAGCTCCTGGCCGGTCTCGTGACCGAGGCCGCGTCGACGGTGCAGCTGCACGTCCCCGGAGTCGACGACGCCGATGTGCCCCGGCGGCTGGTGTTCGGCCGTCAGCTCGACGTTCGGGTCGTCCGCTCGCATCGGCCCGACGACGACCAGGCGCTGACCGCCGCCCAGGTCGCCGGCTACCTCGCGAAGTACTCGACCAAGTCCGCCACCGACGACGTCGCCACCACCAGCGCTCACCTCCGCCGGCTGCAGACCACCATCGCCGACCTCGACCTTCGCGCCCAGGTCGCCAGCCTGAGCGATTCGAGCAGCCCGTACCGGCTGTTGGGGCACTGGGGGCGGATGCTCGGGTTCCGCGGCCACTTCGCGACCAAGTCGCGCCGCTACTCGGTCACCCTCGGCCAGCTGCGCCGGGCCCGGCAGCGCGCCCAGGCCCGGATAGCTGCCAGCCGTGCCACCGGCACCCCGCTGGACTTGGCCAGCCTCGAAGCTGACCTCCTTGCCGACGAGGAAGAGACCACTCTCGTGGTCGGGCGGTGGTGCTACCTCGGCTCCGGCTGGGCTGACGACGGCGAGACCGCCCTGCCCACCGCTGCCGCCGCACGCGCCCGCGAGTACGCCCAGGAGAGGGCACGGAGCAGGCGCCGGTGACTACGGAAGCGACAGGAGGGAGTTAGCGGATGAGTGCCAAGGGTGGGTCGACAGTGAGGAAGCCACCGCTGGGGGTCAAGCTGACCGTCGACGTCGAGGAGGTCCAGGCGCCCCGAGGAACTGCCTGGTGGGCCCGCGTCCGTTGGCGGGACCCGGCCACGGGTCGGCGGGAGAGCCTGAAGCGTGCCCACCCCAGTCGGGAGGCGGCGGTGACGTGGATCGAGCAGATGCAGAGCCTGGCTCGGACCGGTGTCGACCCGACGCAGACGCTCGGAGAGTACGTGGCAGCTCTGGGTGACCGCTGGACCCGTGGGATCGACCCGACGTCGACGTACGACCCCTACGCGGCAGGTCTTCGCCGGCGCGTTGTCCCGACCCTCGGCCATCTTCCGCTCACCTTGATCACGGCGGGGCTGGTTGACCGGGCCATCGACCGGTGGGAGCTCGAGTACGGCCGCTCGACGGTGAAGAACACCGTGTCGGCACTGGTCCTAGTGCTCGACGAGGCCGTGCGTGACGGCTTGCTGCCCCGCAACCCGGCCAAAGATCGGGCTCGCCGCCGGACTGTCGGGCGCACCGTGTCGACGGAGCCGGGTTCGCCGCGCGATCTGGCGCTGCCCGACGTGGCGACGTTGCAGCGGATCGTCGCCGCGGTGATCCAAGCCGGCAACCACCAGGCCTGGGGTGACGCGGTGACCTTGTTGGCGACGACGGCCCTGCGGATCAGTGAGGTGGCGGGCCTGCGGGTGGGCGACGTCGACCTCGACCGAGGTCTGCTGCAGGTGGCGCGGCAGACCTATCCCGGTCGGGGCGGGCTGGTGACCAAGGAGACGAAGGGCCGACGCCGCCGAACAGTCCCGATCATCGAACCGCTGCGAGAGCTCCTGGTTCGGCTGACCACGGGCCGGCGCGACGACGACCGGCTACTGGTGGGACCTCGTGGGGGAGTGATCACCACGGCCACGCTGCGCGATGCGACCAACTCGGATCAGCTGGTCGCCAACCTGGGTCAGCCTGGCTTGGTGCGTCATGGTCTGCGGCACACCGCGCTGACCTGGATGGCGGACGCCGGGGTGAACCTGCACATCTTGCAACGCGTGGCTGGCCACCAAGATCCGGCAGTCACGGCCCGCTATCTGCACCCCGACACGCAGGCGATGCTGGACGCCGGCACGGCCTTCTCGGCCTGGTGGTCCGTAGTTGGTCCGGAGCAGCCCGCCCTCACGGTCCTCCGGGGAGGGGGCGATGCGGGATGAGAAAGGCTCCGACCAGGTGTTCTGGTCGGAGCCTTGTCGGTCGGGCTGACAGGATTTGAACCTGCGACCCCTTGACCCCCAGTCAAGTGCGCTACCAAGCTGCGCCACAGCCCGCGGGCCGGCCGCCGGAGCGGCGCGACCACGAGGGAAGACTCTACTGCACGGGGTGCGGCCAGCCCCAATCGACACGGCGGCCGGACGGGCCGCGCCGACGTCGGCGCTGGTGCGGGCATGCTGGGGACCTGACGAGCTCCCGCCGGAGCACCCGGAGCCGCCCCTGAGGCGGTTCGGGACGTTCGAACGGAAGGCAGGATGGCGCAGAAGCAGAAGGCCCCGCGGCAGGCCAAGGACCCGTACGCCCAGCGCGGCAAGGAGCTCACCTCGGCGGTGCAGCGGCTGCGAGGCTGGGTGGGCTCGGACCCGGCGCGGCTGCCCGAGCTGGGGGACGCCCTGGTGGCGCTCACCGGCCACCGGCTGCGCGGCCACGAGTTCGCGGCCGCCGGCGTCGACGCCCAGGACGCCGTCAAGCAGGCGGCGCAGCTGCTCACCGCCCCCGGACCGGTCGGGGCCTACACGCAGGCCTCCGACGCCGTCCGGTACCTGACGGCGGTCGTCCACCTCGCCTCCGTGCAGGCCGGGCTGGGGCTGGCGGAGTCCGCAGGCCGGACGGTCGCGTCGCTCGACGAGCTGCTGGAGCAGTTCACGGCCCTGGGCCTGGAGCTGCCGCTGGAGCCCGAGGTGGTGGTTCGCGCCCTGCTCTGCGCCGCCCGCGGGCTGCTCGCCAGGGGCGACGTGGCCGCGGCCGGTCCCCTGGCCGACGCCTGCCTGCCCCGGCTGGTGGGAGCGGGGCTGGACACCGACCCCGACACCGCGTTCCTGTCGCTGGACGTCGACCTGCTGGTCGCCGACGTCCGGTGGGCGGCCGACCGGCCGGCCGAGGCGCTGGCCACCCTGCACAGCGCCCGGGACCGCTGGTCGGCCCTGGTCGCCGACCGGCTGGACGCCCCCGCCGGGCTCAGCCCGTCCCTCGTCACCCGTCTCGCCGCCCCGGCACCGGCGTTGCACCGCGACCTCGCCGACCGCCTCGTCGCCACCGGTGAGCTCGACCTCGGCCTGGTCACGCGTCGGGCCCTCGTCGACCTGCTCCAGCGCCTCGGGGACCGGCTCGGAGCCGGGGCACCGCGCCAGCTCGGGACCGCGCAGGCCGACCTGGCCGCGGACCTGCTCGCGGCCGGCCGGCTCGAGGAGGCCGACGCGACGTCCGCCGATGCCCTGGCCGCACTGGGCACCCCGGCCGAGGCCACCTGGCCGGCGGTGGTGCGCGCCCGCGTGCTGCTGCGCACCGACCGGGCCGACGAGGCGACCACCCTGCTGCGGTCGCGGCCGCTGCCGGCCGAGCCGCAGCCGGTCTCCGCGCTCGTGCAGCAGGCACTGGCCGAGGGGTACCGCGCCGCCGGCAAGGCCGGCGCGGCGGAGGCGGCGGAGCGCGCGCTCGCCGGGCTCGTCCAGCAGCTCGACCCCGCGGGCGCCGGGCACCTGGTCGAGCGCGCCCGGGGCGTGGTGAGCCGTGGCCGGGCACCCGTCCGCTGGTCGGCGCTCGACACGACCCTCTGGGACCGGGTGGCTCCGGCCACCGCACCGTCGTCCGTGCCGGCCGAGGTGACGGCGGGGGAGGACACCGCGGCGTGGCTCGCGGCCGAGCGGGCCGAGGCGCACCGGCGCGAGGAGGAGCGGTCCGCCCTGGCCAGGGCCGATGCGGCCCGGCGTGAGCAGGAGGAGCGCGAGCAGGCGCGGCAGGCGGCCGAGGCGGAGGAGCGGGCTCGGCTCGCCCGGATCGCCGCGCAGGAGGCCGAGGAGGCTCGTCGGGCGGCGGCGGAGGAGGACGAGCGGCAGGAGACCAAGCGCCGCCGCGAGGAGCGGCTGGAGACCTACCGGCTGGAGGCCGAGCGCAAGGCTGCGGAGGAGGCCGCCGCCGAGGCAGCGGCGACCGGTGAGCCGGTGCCGGAGAGCGCCGCCAGCGCGGCCCGGACCCCGGCTCCGGAGCCGGCCCCCGCACCCGAGCCGACCCGCGCACCCGAGCGGACCCCGGCCCCCGCGCCGACCGTCGATCTCGCGTCCGACCCGGAGCCCACCGCGGCCGCGCAGCCAGACCCGGCACCGCAGCCCGGACCCGCCCCCGGCCCGGCGCCGGCACCGAGCACCGCGCCGGACCCTGCCCTGGCGGACCCGCTCGACCTGGCCCGCCAGGCCTGGCAGCAGGCCAGGACTGGCGGGGACCGGCGCACCACCCGGGCCGCGGCGGAGCGGCTGGCCGAGCTGCTCCGGCCCCGCGCGGCCGAGAACCCCGGAGTCCACGGCCCGCTCCTGCAGCAGGTGCTCTCCGAGCTGGCCGGGCTGCGGATGCGGGGCGGCGACCTGCGCGGTGCCCGGGCGGCGAGCCGGGAGGCCCGAGAGCTGGGCCGCAGCCTCGGGCGCTGATCGGCCCACGGGTCCTTGCCCCGCCGTCGGCGGGGCACCATGCTCACCCCATGGCCAAGAAGAGGACCAAGCTCCGCGTCGACGTCGCCAGCAAGCCCGCGCACACCCGCTCGGTGCCCATCGGCGACTACGGGTTCCTGAGCGACGGCGAGGTGTCGGCGCTGGTCTCGCCCGGCGGCAGCATCGACTGGATGTGCCTGCCGCGCTTCGACTCGCCCAGTGCCTTCGGGCACATCCTGGGCAAGCTCGCCGGCTCGTTCCGCGTCGCGCCCGACGAGATCACCGTGCCGGGCGACCGCCGCTACCTGCCCGGCACGATGATCCTGGAGACCAGCTGGGGCACCCCGACCGGCTGGATCATCGTCCGCGACGCCCTGCTGATCGGCCCCTGGCGGCACGAGGACAGCCGCTCGCACACCCACCAGCGGACGCCGGTCGACTACGAGGCCGAGCACGTCCTGCTGCGGACCATCCGGTGCGTCTCGGGAGAGGTGCAGACCATCGTGGACTGCGAGCCGGTGCTGGACTACGGCCGCTCGCAGGTGGCGTGGAGCTACACCGAGCACGGCTACCACCAGGGCGTCGGCCGGGCCGAGGGATCGGACCTGGAGCTCCACCTCACCTCCGACCTCCGGCTGGGCTTCGAGGGCGGCCGGGTCGGCGCCCGGACGCTGCTGAAGGAGGGCGACGTCCGCTACATCGCCCTGAGCTGGGGCGGCGTCGAGCCCCCCATGGACTTCGCCGAGGCCTACCGGCGGCAGGTCTGGACGGCCCACCACTGGCAGCACTGGCTGGCGCGCGGCGACTTCCCCGACCACCCCTGGCGCAGCTACCTGCAGCGCAGCGCCCTGACCTTGAAGGGCCTCACCTACACCCCGACCGGGGCCATCGCCGCCGCGGGCAGCGCCTCCCTGCCGGAGACGCCGGGTGGGAACCGCAACTACGACTACCGGTACACCTGGATCCGGGACGCCACGTTCGCGCTGTGGGGCATGTACTCCCTCGGCTTCGACTGGGAGGCCGTGGACTTCTTCTCCTTCATCGCCGACATCGCGAGCCGGGACGAGGAGCTGCAGATCATGTACGGGATCGGCGGCGAGCGCGAGCTGGCCGAGCAGGAGCTCGACCACCTGCCCGGCTACGCGGCGTCGCGGCCCGTCCGGATCGGCAACGCCGCCTACGCCCAGCAGCAGCACGACGTCTGGGGCGCGCTGCTGGACTCGGTCTACCTGCACTCCAAGGCGGCCGACCACCTCGACGGCCGCATCTGGCCCATCCTCGACAAGCAGGTCAGCCAGGCCCTCAAGCACTGGCGCGAGCCCGACGCCGGGATCTGGGAGGTGCGCGGAGAGCTGCAGCACTTCACCTCCTCCAAGATCATGTGCTGGGTCGCCGTCGACCGGGGCGCCAAGCTGGCCCGCGAGACGGGCGAGACGGGCAAGGCCGCGGAGTGGGAGCTGGCCGCCCAGGAGATCAAGGACGACATCCTGGCCAACGGCGTCGACGAGCGGGGCGTGCTCACCCAGCACTACGGGACGAAAGCGCTGGACGCGTCGCTGCTGCTGGCCCCGCTGCTGCGCTTCCTGCCGCCCGACGACCAGCGGATCCGCGCCACCGTGCTGGCCATCGCCGACGAGCTGACGGTGCACGGCCTCGTCCTGCGCTACCGCGTCGAGGAGACCGACGACGGGTTCAGCGGCGAGGAGGGCAGCTTCACCATCTGCTCCTTCTGGCTCGTCTCGGCGCTGTGCGAGATCGGGGAGTACCACCGGGCCCGCAAGCTCTGCGCGAAGCTGCTGTCCTTCGCCGGCCCGCTGGAGCTGTACGGCGAGGAGATCGACCCGCACACCGGCCAGCACCTGGGCAACTTCCCGCAGGCCTTCACCCACCTGGCCCTCATCAACGCCGTCATGCACGTCATCCGGCTGGAGGCGCTGCAGGAGCCGACCGACACCGGGTCGTGGGCGGGGGCGACCGAAGCCGGCCGTTGAGCGGGCCACTACGGTGGCGCCATGAGCGCTGAGACCTGGGTGCCCGCGGGGGCCGGGATCGGCGAGCTGCGCCGGGCGGCGACGGAGTGCCGTGGCTGCGAGCTCTGGGAGCCGGCGACGCAGGTGGTGTTCTCCGCCGGCAACCCCCGGGGTCCGGTGATGCTGGTCGGCGAGCAGCCGGGGGACCAGGAGGACCGCCGCGGGATCCCGTTCGTCGGTCCCGCCGGTCAGCTCCTGCAGCGCGCGCTCGCCGAGGCCGGGATCACGGTCGCCGACCTCTACGTCACCAACGCCGTCAAGCACTTCCGGTTCACCGAGCAGGGCAAGCGGCGGATCCACGCCACGCCGCAGGCCACCCACATCAGGGCGTGCCGGCCCTGGCTGGAGGCGGAGGTCGCCGAGGTGGACCCGCGGATGGTCGTCGCGCTCGGGGCCACGGCCGCCAAGGCGATGCTCGGTCCGGCCTTCCGGATCACCCAGCAGCGCGGCACCGTGCTCGAGCTGCCGCCGCCGTTCGGCCCCCGCCCGGTGCTGGCCACCCTGCACCCCTCGGCGGTGCTGCGCACGCAGGCCGGACCCGAGCAGGCCGAGGCGTTCGCCGGTCTGGTGGCGGACCTGCGCACGGCGGCGGCCGCCGTCGCCGGCTGAGCCGGGCCCCGGAATCCGGTGTCGGGCCAACGGCGTCGCCGGATCCGTGTCAAGGTTGACGCGTCAAGCGAACTTTCGGCCCCCCGCCCTCGTCAAGAGGGATGGGAGCCGGGTGAGCGGCTCCGCGTGCCCTGACGAAGGAGATCTCGTGTTCAGCTCGGTCGGCGACCTGCCCCTGCACCCCCTCGTCCTGCACGCCGCCGTGCTGGGACTGCCCGTGACGCTGCTGCTGGCGATCCTCTTCGCCTACCCGCGCACCCGGAACTGGGCCCGCTGGCCGCTGGCCCTGGCCGGCGTCGGGTCCCTGGCCGCCGTCTTCCTGGCCAAGGAGAGCGGCGAGGAGCTGCAGCGGGCGATGCTGCAGAGCGAGGCGCTGGGCGGCGAGGCCGCCACCCTGATCATCCGGCACGGTGAGCTGGCGGAGCAGCTGTTCCTGATCACCATCGGGCTCGCGGTGCTGGCGGTCGCCTCGGCCGTCCTGGTCGGGCGGGTCGGTGGGACCCCGGAGCGGCGGGGGAGCCGGGGCCGCGACCTCGTCCTGCTGGCCCTGCTCCTGGTGGTCGCGGCGGTGGCCGCCTTCTGGGTCTACCGCGTGGGCGACCTCGGCGCGACCGCCGTCTGGAACCCCTCGGGCACCCAGACCTATTCCTCCACCGGCGGCTGATCGACCGCCCGAGAATATGCCGGGAATTCCCGTTCAGCGCCCTCGGGTGGCCGCTGGGCGGGAATTCTGCATTTCTGGACCGGGCACCCCGGTGGTCCCGGTAGCCCGGTCGCGGACCGGTCGGTCCGGGTCACGGAGCCGTCACGGGCCGGTCTCGAAACGCTGTCGTAACCCGTCAGGGTCGTTCTCAACCGTCCTCAGGGGCCACGAAGGTGGTGATCTACCTCACACGCAGCACGATCCGATCACAGTCCGATCACGGTTCCGCAGGCGCGCCCGGGACCTTGTCCCCGGGTCGGAGGAGCAGATGTCCCGGTCCCGGGGGTCCAAGGGCATTTGTGGCGGCGAATTGCGGACCATAGTGTTCTACCCAGACCTCTCCACCGTCGGGGATCGGCAGGGTCGACCACAGGGCATTCTCCAGCAATTCCCTGTCCTCAGTTCTCAGCCCGAGGAGATCCCGTGCTCAGCAAGCTCTCGGCCGCCGCCGCCGCTCTCGCCCTCGTCGGAGGCCTCCTGGCCACGGCACCCGCGGAAGCTGCCGCCACCCCCTCCAAGATCACCAGCGTGAAGGCCACCCCCGGCCCGGGCGCGGGCCAGGTCACCTTCCGCTGGGCGACCGCCGGCAAGAACACCAAGGCCTTCAAGATCGAGACCGGCCTCACCAGCTTCAGCAAGGCCAGGTCCTCGTCGCTGCCCAGCAGCGGCCGCCACGCCAAGGTCTTCACCATCAGCGGGTCGCGGCGCTCCTGGACGATGAGCGCGGCGCAGGCCGCCTCCGCCGGTGCCCCGATCGGCTCGGCCAACCACCTGTACTTCCGCCTCTGGGCGGTCAACGGCTCCGCCACCCGGGCCTACCCCTACCTGCAGGCCGTGCTGCCCAGGCCGGCCGCCCCCAAGGCCTCGGGCAGCGCCCTGCGGATGGCGTCCTTCAACGTCCGGTCCGCCAAGCTCGGCGGCAGCCGCCAGTGGCTGCGCCGCGCCACCGCCGTCGCCCGCGAGATCCGTGGCCAGAACCCCGGCATCGTCGCCGTGCAGGAGCTCAGCCCCGGCCGGGCCGACGGCAAGAACAAGAGCACGACCGGCTCCGTCCGGCAGACGACGAGCCTGGTCAACGCCATGCGCAGCGTCGGCGCCCCCAAGTACCGCCTCGTCCGGCAGAACCCCTACATCAAGCCGGGCGTCAAGCACGGCAGCCAGGGGACCCGGATCCTCTACGACACCAGCCGCTACACCCTGATCAGCCGGTGCGCCGAGAAGACCGGCAAGCGCAACTACAGCAGCAGCTGCTCGGTGGACCTGCCCAAGCTCTCCAGCGACTCGCGGAGCGCCATCCGCAGCGCCGCCTACGCCCGCTTCCAGGACCGCCGCACCGGCGCCCGGTTCTGGGTCGCCTCGGTGCACCTGGACCACCGGCACAGCAGCAACCTGGCCAAGGAGCACGTCTACGAGGGCCTCCGCTCCCGCCAGATCAAGACCGTCACCGCCCGGCTCGCCCGGGTCAACACCACCCACGACAAGGTCGTCCTCGCCGGCGACATCAACAGCTGGCAGAACAACAAGGGTGGCTACGCCGCCCACGACCACCTGGTCTCCTCCGGCTTCTTCGACACCGCCGGCGCCCAGACCCGGGTCAACTTCCAGTACTCGACGGTCAACCACTTCGACGCGCACCTCTCGCCCGGGGCGACCGGCTTCGGCTCGCGGATCGACGTCATCATGGTCAAGGGCAGCAAGGGCGCGAAGCGCTTCGCCAACGTCATGCGGCCCACCAACGCGGCCCGGCCGTCCGACCACAACCTGATCGTCAGCGACCTGGTCCTCTGACCCCGCGCACGTCCTGACCGGACCCGGAGCGGCTGCGGCCGCTCCGGGTCCGGTGCGTCCGGACCGTCACCGGTGGGCCCACCACCGGTCCTGCTCGGGCGCGAGGTCGGGCGACCAGGGTTTGGTCCGGCCGGCCCAGTGCAGCAGGGCGACATCGTGGTCGACGACGTCGCGGCCGGGGACCCGGTGCCACCGCGGCGGCAGCACCGCCCGGTCGGGGCCGACGGCCAGGTGCAGCAGCTCGCGGAACCCGAGGCCGAACTCCTCGACCCAGCTGAGCTGCTCGCCCAGCACCTCGTGGGCGCGCCAGGCGTCGAGGTCGACGACCAGCACGGACACGTCGAAGGCCTCGAAGTCGAAGGCGTGCCGGCCGTAGGCCCGGCGCCGCAGCTCGGCGGCCGGGACGGTCTGGTCGCCCAGCCGGTTGGCCGCCGTGTTGAGGACGGCGAAGCCGCTGGCCGAGCCGGTACCGGCGGGCTGGGCCGCGGCCAGGAGACGGCCGTCGAGGTCCAGCTCGGCCAGCTCGGCGACGTCGGCCTCGACGACCGCGTCGACCGGCAGCACGACCGCCCGGGCCGATCCGGGCAGCAGGTGGGGCAGCAGCAGCGCGTCCACGTCGGCCGCGGGCAGCTTCCGCCCCGCCGCCCGCAGGTCGCCCCCGACGGTGCGGGTGTCGACGACGTCGACGGTGTGCCCGGGCAGGGCCGCGACGAGCGCCCCGGCGTCCAGCTCGTCCGGGTGCTGGGTCAGCAGGAGGAACCGGACCGGCCGCGCGGTGTGCGCGGCCACCGAGGCCAGCAGCACGCACACCGCCGCGGCGCGGTCCCGGCCGACGTGGACCACCACCGCGACGGCGTCGACGGGGGCGTCGACGGGGGCGTCGGGCAGCCCGTCGAGAACGGGCGCCAGCTCGGCGGCGAGGTCGGAGCGGGGGGCCGGCAGCGGGTGCCGGGCCGCGCGGCGCTGCTCGGCGAGGGCGACGTCGGCGGCGTTGACCTCCCGCCAGAGCGCATAGACGTCCTCCTCGGCGGCGCCGCCCAGCGCCGCGCCGAGGACCAGCTCCAGGCGGGTGTCGATGCGCTCCTGGATGGCGGCGAACTCGTCGTCGGTGATGTCGATGAGGCCGGCGAAGCGGGGGTCGGAGCGGTTCTTCGGCTGGAAGTCGACGGGCACGTCCAGTGCGCGCACCGGCAGGTAGCAGTGCAGCCGGCTGGTCACCATCGCGGGGTGGCGGCGCCGGTAGGTCTCCAGCAGCGACACGGCGTCGCCGACGTTGCGCGCGAAGCTGCGGAAGCGGATCTTGTCGCTGCTGTGGGCGTAGGTGACCGCTCCGGCCGGCACCGCGGCGGCGGGCATGTCGACGTAGCCCACCGGGGCGTCCGCGGCGGGCCGCTCCACCTGGGCCGGGAAGACGGTGCGGACGGTGGTGGTCATGCACCCCGAGAAGAAGGCGGGCACCCCGGCGGACAGCAGGAGGTCCACCGTCGTCCAGTCCCGGCAGCCGATCGGGGCGTAGCGGCGGAGGTGCTCGATGGCCTCCGGCACCAGCAGGTCCCGCTTGCTGGCGTGGAAGGACACGAACAGCGGCCGCAGCCCCGGGTGCAGCGGGAAGCCGAAGCGGCTCTCGAAGATCGCGTGCATGAACCAGCCGAAGGCCAGGGTCCAGGTGCCGGCGGGCACGGTGGCGTACTCCGACGCGTCGCGGTCGACCTGCAGCAGCTGCACCCGCCCCCGGACGCCGGTGCGGGCCAGCTCGGGCCGGACCCGCCCCCGCAGCTGGCCGACGAGGTCGACGAGGTCCTGCGCACCCTCGAACTCGAGGTCCTGGTGCCGGACGAGGTGGCCGAGCGAGGCGAGGCTCTGCACGTGGTCGCCGATGTTGGCCGACGCGCGGCTGCGGCCCGGGTGGTCGTAGTCCATGATCGCGAACGCGACCGAGCCCTCGGGCGGGGCGGGTGCCAGGTGCCCACCCGGCTCCGCCGCGATCCAGCGGCGCAGCCAGTCCCGCTGCACCACGAGGTCCCGCTCGACGCCGTCGCCGGCACCCACCCGCTGGTCGAGCACCGCGTGCAGCGAGCGGGCCAGCTCCTGCTCGCCCCGGCCGAAGACGGGACCCAGCAGCTCCAGCCAGGTGCGGGTCGGCACCCAGTCCGGGCGGTCGGCCACCAGGGCGGTGATCTGGCGCAGCGTGGCCGCGGGGTCCTGGTCGAGCCCGCTGACGCACCAGGCCCGGGCGGCGTGGCGGCTCCAGACCTGCGGGTCCAGGCGGCTCAGCCGGGACCAGGCCAGGGCGTGGTCGCCCCGGGACGCCGCCGTCAGCCCGACCGCGAGGTCGCCGCTCGCCGCCGTGGCCGGCGTCCGGAGCAGCCCGGTGCCGAGGGCGACGGCCGCGTCGGGGTCGCCCGCGGCCAGCAGGTGGACGACCTCGGCGGTCACCGCCTCGTCGAGGCTGCCGCCGCGGCGCACGGTGTCGGCCAGCGGCTGCGGCGCCGGCCCGGCCGCCTTCCGCGCCCTGGCGGCGCGGCGCTCGGCCGAGGCCACCGCCGTGGCCACCTTCTCGGCGGTGGCCTGCTGCGCGGCGGCCCGCAGCTCGGCCCGGGTGGGTCCGGCCGGCTCGTGCCCGGCGAGCACGAGGCCCGCCCGGCGGACGCGGTGCGGGAGGTGGCGGCGGGCGAGACGTCGCGCCAGGCTGGGCATGCGGGTGCTCCTCGTGGTGCAGCGGCGGGTGTGCTCGCACTGTAGAGGGGGCCGGGCCGGGCCGGCGACCCGCCACGCCACGCCCCCGCCACACCCGGATCCAGCGGACGGCCCGGTCAGCCGTTGGCGATGGCGGCCGGCCCGTCCTCACGGCGGATGTCGATCACGTGCCCCGTCTGCCCGGAGAGCAGCACGTCCAGGGACTGGCGGGCCACGGCCTCGGAGGTCAGCAGCGTCCCCGCCGGCTCCTCGCCGAAGGCCTTGGTGCGCATCGGCGTCGACGTCCGCTCGGGGTTGACGCAGTTGACCCGGATGCCGCTGCCGGCCCACTCGTCGGCCAGGGCCTGGGTGAGGTTGACGACGGCGGCCTTGGCGGAGGAGTACAGCGAGTAGCCGGAGCGCCCGCGGGTGTAGGAGGACGACGTGAACAGCAGCAGCGACCCGTGGCTGGCGGCCAGGTGCGGCTGGAACTCCTGGGCGATGAAGATCGGGGCCAGGTAGTTGACGTCGGTGGAGGCGTAGATCGTCTCCTCGCTGGTCTCGGTCAGCTCGCCGCGGGGGAGCACCCCGGCGGTGTTGACCACGAAGTCGATCCGGCCGGTCTCCGCCAGCACCTGCGCGGCCACGGCGGCCACCTCGGCCCGGCGCTCGACGTGGGTGCCGGTGCTGGACCGGGAGAACGTCCGCACCTCGGCACCCCAGCGGCGGGCGAGGGCGGCGATGTCGGCGCCGATGCCGTACGAGCCGCCGAAGACCACGACCGTCCGGCCCTCCAGGCCGGCCCGGTACTGCTCGTCGGTCAGCGCCTCCGGGACGTCGGCCGACGTCAGCTGGAAGAGCTTGTCGGCGATGTAGACGTCGATCGGCTCCGTGACCTTCATGTTCCGCTCGTGGCCGGGCACGACGGCGATGTCGACCTCGGGCAGGTAGCGCAGCACGACGGTGCAGTCGTCGGTGGCGGTGAAGTCGGGGTCCTGGGCGGCGAGCGCGTAGGCCTCGCGGATGGTCGACAGCCGGAAGGACTGCGGGGTCTGGCCCCGGCGCAGCAGGTGCCGGGGCAGCACGTCGGCGATCGTCTCCGACGCCTCCCGGACCTGGATGACGGTGTCGGCCGAGGGGATGGCGGTGTCGACGGCCCGGTGGTGCTGGAGCGCCGCGACGTTGGCCGCGATGATCGTCTGCGAGACCAGCGGGCGGACGGCGTCGTGCAGCAGCACGTTGCACTCCTGGTCCCCGAGCGCGGCGAGCGCCGTGGCCGTCGTGTCGTTGCGGGTGCCGGCACCTTCGAGGATCTGGGTGACCTTGTCGTAGGCACCGCCGCGGACGATGGCCCGCACCTCGTCGAGGTAGCCCGGGGCCATCAGGACGAGGATCTCGTCGACGAGCGGGGACTGCTGCATGGCCGCGATGGTGTGCTCGATGATCGGCTTGCCGGCGATCTTGATCAGCTGCTTCGGGATGCTCAACCCGACCCGGGTCCCCGTCCCGCCCGCCAGCACGACCGCGACGTTGCGTAGAGGTGTCACCGGAGAGACCCTAGCCTGGCGGGACCCCCTGGCTCCGCCGACGCCGCGCCGGGAGGCGGCGGCACCGGGGTCAGCGGCCCCCGAGACCCGTCAGGCGCCGGTAGGTCCGGCGGAGCAGCGGGACCTCCGCGAGCCGGTGGACCTGCGGTTCCAGGGAGCGGGGCACCGCCCTCCGCAGCCGGGCCACCGGTCCGGCGGCCGGCTGCGGCGCCGGACGCCTGGTCGGGACCGGCTTCGGCTGGGGCTTCGGCTTCGGCTTGGGCTTGGGCTTCGGCTCGGCCGACGTCCCGGGCCGGGCGGCCGCGGCGGGCTTGCTCGCCGGCGCGGGCTTCGGCGGGGCGACGGTGACAGTGACGGCGCCGTCCCCGCTGATGACCACGGCCAACCCGGTGGGCTGCATCGGCGCCCGGCCCAGCTGCAGCGACAGGGGATAGGTGCCGGCCAGGCCGCTGATGAAGGCGGTCAGCGTGGCCGAACCCCTCGAGGGGACGACCCGGGCCGGCAGACGCAGCCGGTCCAGCGCGATGGTGGCGGACCGCGGCTCCTCGCCCAGCACGTGCCAGCCGTCCAGCGCGACGTCCAGGCGGCAGCCCGCGGCCGACTCCGTGATCGTGGCGGCCTCCGGGCCGGGGAGCTGGGGGCACGCACGTCGGGTGGGACCGACGTCCAGGACGAGGCCCGGGCCCGCCACCACCACGACCTGCCCGTCCACCAGCGCGACCGGGAGCGACACCTCCGGGACGGCGACGGCGGCGGAGCACTCGTCGGCCCCGACGAGCGCCACCTCGACCTGCCACTCCCCGGGCGGCAGGGGTGACCCGGCCGCCGCCACCCGGAGGTCGATCGACCTCGTGGTGGCCCACCGTGCGCTCCCGTCCTCGAGGACCACGTCGTCGGCCGCGCCGGGCAGCACGTAGCTGAGCGCGGTCTCCAGCTGGTGGAGGAGGACGACGGGCCGCAGCGCCGTCGCGTGGACCGCCTCCACCTGCCCCGCGAGCTCCAGCTCCAACGCCGACCCCTGCCAGCGCGCCGCCGGCGGCGCGACCACCACGGTGACGGCTCCGGCGGGGGAGCCCTCGGGACCGGCGCGCCAGGTCGCCGGATAGCTCGCCAGCACCCCGACCCGCGCCGCACCACCGCCGTCCGTGCTGGCGCGGCGACGCAGAACCACGGGCCCGGCGAGGAGCCGGTCCGCCGCCGCACCCGCGTCGACCGCGTCCTCCACGAGGAGGGCGTCGAGCGCCGCGCCCGGTGCCACCTCGCGAGCCGCGACCGCGTCGAGGTCGTGCGCCAGGGCCAGGTCGAGCAGCCGGGTCAGGGCGTCGGGGAACAGCCGCTGATCCGCCCGCAGCGCCAGCACGTAGTCCCCCTCGGGGTCCCCGGTCCCCGGCTGCCCGGGGGCGACGACGCGCACGTTGGGTCGCCGGCTCGCGAGACGCTGCCAGGGACCCTCGATCGCCTCCGCGGCGCCGCCCACCCGCAGCAGGAGCTCGAAGCGCGCGGCCGGCAGGGTCGACTCGTCGATCGAGCGCACGAGCTCGCCCGGGTCGGGTGCTGCCACGGTGTCCACGACCAAGCTCAGCTCCGGCGGCATGCCAACCCCTCCTGCGAGGACCCGTGGTCGGGCCCAGGTCGTCGCAGGATAGCGGCCGACACGGGTGGGGGCGGGAGGACGCTCCACGGCCCCGCGAGGGCCGGCTGGTTAGTGTGAGCCATGCTCTACCTCGACTTCCTGCGGACCGTGCACGCGCGGCTGGCCCCGTCGGCCTACCTCGAGATCGGCGTCCGGAACGGGAACAGCCTCGCCCTGGCGCGCTGCCGGGCGGTGGGCATCGACCCCGCCTACGCCATCCACGCCGAGCTGGACGGTGACGTCGCCCTGTTCCGCACGACGAGCGACGAGTACTTCAGCCGGCCCGACCCGCTCGCGGCCACCGGTGGCGAGCCGTTCGAGCTGAGCTTCATCGACGGGCTCCACCTGTTCGAGTTCGCCCTGCGGGACTTCATCTTCGCCGAGCGCCACTCCTCGGCCCGCGGGATGATCGTCTTCGACGACGTGCTCCCGCGCAGCATCGCGGAGGCGGCCCGCGAGCGCCACACGCACCAGTGGACGGGGGACGTGTTCGGCGTGCTCCAGGTCCTCGAGCTCTACCGGCCCGATCTGGTCGTCATCCCCCTCGACACCCGGCCGACGGGTCTGCTGGCGGTCGTCGGGCTCGACCCGGAGAACGACGTGCTCGTCGACCGCTTCGACGAGATCCTCGCCGAGTTCCGCCGTCCCGACCCCCAGCCCGTCCCGGGGGAGATCCTGGACCGGCGCAGCGTCGTCGCGCCCGCGCGCTTCCTCGGCTCCGGTCTGCTGGAGCTGCTCGCCCAGCAGCCGGCCACCGTCTCCGCCGGGTCGCTCGCCGCGTCCCTGCGACCGCTCGTCCGCGAGCAGTTCGGCACCGGTTTCGTCGCGGTCGCCTGAACGCGGGAGGACGGCAGCCGGTCCGGGCACTCCGGGAGGGTCGATCAGGCGGAGGAGGAGCCGGGTGCGACTGCTGAGCCGGCTCCGACGGGCCCCGCGACCGAGTGGGCCGAAGATCAGCGTCGTCGTCCCGGTCTTCAACACCGGCGAGGCGCTCGACGAGCTGGTGCGCTCCCTCGAGGGCCAGAGCATGCCCGCCGCGGACTTCGAGGTCGTGTTCGTCGACGACGGGTCCACCGACGGCACCGCTGAGCGGTTGGACGCCCTGGCGGGGACCCACGGCAACTTCGTCGTCCACCACATCCCGAACTCGGGGTGGCCCGGCACGCCCCGCAACGTGGGTCTGGGGGCCGCACGGGGGGAGTACGTGGCCTTCGTCGACCACGACGACTACCTCGGCCCCCGGGGGCTCGAGCTGGTGCACGCCTTCGCGGTGGAGCACCGGAGCGATGTCGTCATCGCCCGGGAGGTGGGCGTGGGGCGCTCCATCGGCCGTTTCGTCTTCCGCCGCACGATCCCGGACGCCCGGCTGGACGAGGACCCCGTGGTCCAGCTGCTGACCCCGCACAAGATCTACCGCCGGGCCATGCTGGAGAGCCACAGGATCCGGTTCCCGCCCGGCAAGGTGCGGCTGGAGGACCACCAGTTCAACGTCCAGGCCTTCTTCGCCGCCGAGCGCATCTCCATCTACGCCGACTACGCGTACTACCACTGGACCCGGCGCGCGGGCGTCGTCAGCGCGTCGTCGGAGCGTTTCGACCCGCACGCGTACTTCGCCACGGCCGTCAACGCGGTGCTGGACGTGGTCGACCGGCACACCGAGCCCGGCGAGCGCCGGGACCGGATCAAGGCCTACTGGCTGGGCAAGAAGGTGCTGATGCACCTGAGCGGCCGGGCGATGCTGGGCTACTCGTCGGCGCGGCGGGAGCAGGTGTTCCGCGAGGTGCACGCCGTGGCGGTGGCCCGGTTCACCCCGGAGACCGTCGACCACCTCGAGTTCTCCATGCGGGTCCGCGCGCACCTGGTGCGCGAGCAACGGCTGGACCTGCTGCTCGCGCTGGCCGAGGCGGAGGCCGGGCTGACCGCGACGGTCCTCGCCGAGCAGGTGTGGTACGAGGAGGGTGCCGCGGCGGTGCGCTTCTCGATGGAGCTCCGCTACGGCGACGGCTCACCGGTCCTCTTCCGTCGGGCGGGGGACTCCGTGGTCTGGGTCCCGCCCCTCGACCTGGGCGCCCTGCCGCGATCGGCGATCGACGTCACGGCCGACCTCCTGGCCGCCCGGCTCCACCTCCTGGTGCGGCGCAGGGACGCACCGGAGGACCACTCGGTCTGCGCGGCCGGCGCCCCGCGCCTCGTCCCCGTGGACGGCGTCGGCGACCGCCTGGTGTTCTCCGGCGTGGCCCGGCTCGACGGCGAGGAGCTGCGCGCGCTCCCGGGGGCGACCGGCCCGGTCGTCGTCGACGTGAGCGCGGAGCTCGACGCGCTGGGCCGCCGGGTCACGCGCCGGGTGGCGGTCCCCGCGCAGGGGGTCCCCGCCCGGCCGGCGACCGGCCCCGAGCTGTACACCACGCAGCTCGGGAACCTGAGCATCAGGGTGCGCGCCACCGGCGCCGACCTGCGACCCGCGAGGTGCTCCGTCGAGGCGCACAGCGTGGCCGGGGGAGATCCCGGCCCCGGAGCGGTCCGACCGTAGAGTGGTCGCGGTGAAGGTGAGCGTCATCATCCCGGTCTACAACCCGGGCCCCTACGTGCAGGCCTGCATCGACGGGCTGCTGGCGCAGACGATGCCGGACGACGAGTTCGAGGCGATCTTCGTCGACGACGGGTCGACCGACGCGACGCCGGCGCTGCTCGACCGGGTGGCGCAGGACCACCCGCACCTGCGGGTGATCCACCAGGAGAACTCCGGCTGGCCCGGGAAGCCGCGCAACGTCGGCATCGACGCCGCCCGCGGCGATTTCGTCTTCTTCTGCGACCACGACGACTGGCTGGGGGCCGAAGCGCTCGTCCGCATGCACGCCTACGCCGTCGAGCACGACGCCGACGTGCTGATCGGGAAGATGGCCGGCATCGGCCGCGCCGTCCCGCACAACCTGTTCGCCCGGACCCGCCCGCACGTCACCCTCGCGGACTCGACGATCATCGACAGCCTGACCCCGCACAAGCTCTTCCGCAAGGCCTTCCTCGACCAGCACGGCCTGCGGTTCCCCGAGGGTCGGCGGAGGTTGGAGGACCACCTGTTCGTGGTCACGGCCTACCTGCTGGCGAGCAGCATCGCCGTGTACGCGGACTACACGTGCTACTACCACATCCGGCGTGACGACGGCGCGAACGCCGCGTACCACGCGGTGGACTGGGACGCCTACTTCGCCAACCTGCGCGAGGCCCTCGACGTCGTGGTCGCGCACACCGAGCCCGGGCCGCTCCGCGACCGCATCTTCCGGCGCTGGCTGCAGACGGAGATGGTCAAGCGGCACTCCGGGGGGAGCCTGCTGAAGCGCACGGAGCCGGAGCTGAGCAACCTCTTCTCGGCGGCGCACCGCACCGCCGCGGCCTACTTCGGGCCCGGCGTCGTGGCGCTGCTCCCGCTCGCCACCCGCGCGGCCGGCGAGGCGCTGATCGCCGGCGACCTCCAGCGGCTGCTCGACCTCGCCCGGGAGGAGACCCGGTGGACCGGGCGGTGCGAGCTGCTGACCGCCCGCTGGTCCGCCGGCACCCTGGTCCTGGCGGGCCGGGCGCGCCTCGGGGTGGTCCGCGGGGACGACCTCGACGCGAGCCCCGGCACCGTGGCGGGCCTGGTGGGGGACCTCCCGCCGGAGCAGCTCGCCCGCGCGCTGGGGGCGGCGAAGCTCGTGCTGTACGCCCTCGAGCGGACGTCGAACGAGCGCTGGAACGTCCCGGTGGTCAGCACCGCCGACGGCCTCCGCTGGGAGTTCGAGAGCGAGGTCGACCTCACGCGGCTCGCGGCCGGCCAGCCGCTCGGACCCGGGCGCTGGGACTTCTACGTCGAGCTGACGGGCCTGGGCCTGCGTCGCCGGGTCCGGCTGGAGCTCCCCCCGCAGTGGAGGGGTGACGACGCCGCGCTCGACCGCGGCGCTCCGCTCGGCGGGCAGCCGGTCGCCCTCTACTACACGCAGGGGCGGCGCGGCCTCACCGTCGCGGTCGGCCGGCGCCACGAGCCGCCCGAGTGGAAGCGGGCGGCCGCGGCGCGCCGGGAGGAGGAGGCGCGCCGGGCGTCGGCGCAGGTGGACGCGGACCGAGGGCGCCCGCCGGTGACCGAGCCCGACCCGCCGCCCGACCCGCCGCCCGCTCCGCCGCCCGCTCCGTCGACGGCGGACCCGACGGCCGCCCCGACGCCCCGCGGGCGCGGTCGGCGGCTGGCGGGAGCCGTGCTGCGCCGGACCCGGGCCGTCCTCGCCCGCTCGTCCCGACGGCGCGCCGACTAGTCCGGGAGCAGGCCCCGCCCGTCCGCCGCCAACACGCGACGGGGGTCGACGTCCGGGGAGCGGCCCCGGAGGCGGCTATATCCTGGGGCGTCGGACGCCCCGACGACCGCACGACCGCGAGGCGCTGCGCACTGGTGATGGGAGACAGGTTGAGCCGCGGACCACGCGACCTCGGCACCGCGAGCCGGCTGCGCAAGCTGGGCGCCGACCTCGGCACCACCGCGCTGGCCGCCACCGGGATCTCCCTCGCGCTCGACGGCTCCCGGTGGAGCCTCGCGCTGCTGGCCCTGGCCCTGCTGGCCGCCACCGGCCGCGCCGTGACCATGCGGCGCCAGAGCCCCCGCCTCGACCTGCTCACCAGCCAGCTGGGGCAGCGCGCGCTGATCGGGGCCGGGCTGGCCAGCACGCTCGCGCTGCTGCAGCCCCAGCACGCCGTCGGCGCCGCGCTGGGCGGTGTCGTCCTGGTGGGGGCCGTCCTCTACGAGCCGTACCTGCGCCCCGGCTCCCAGCTCAAGGTGCCGGTGGTCGCGCACCTGCCCGGCGTCCCGACCACCCCGGTGCCCGCCGACCTCAGCCGTCAGGTGCTCCTCGCCGATCTCGGCGCGGTGGCGGCGGGCCTGGCCGTGGGGGCCCTCGGCCTGCCCGCCTGGTGGTGGGCGCTCGCCGCCGTGCTGGCCGCGGCCGGCCGCGTGCGGGTGGCCCGGGACAACGCCCGCCGCGCGGCCGCCCTCCGGCGCCACGAGCGGGAGCTGCCGCGGGCCATCGCCGACCTGCAGCCCGAGATCGCCCTCTACACCTCCTGGCCGGGCGCGGACGGCGTGCACCAGGTGACCATGTGGCTCCCGTACCTGCAGCGCACCGGCCGGCGCTGCATCGTCATCGCCCGGAGCAGCGCCAGCGCACGGGCGCTCGCCGAGCTCGTCGACGTGCCGGTCGTGGAGGCGCGCGGCCCCGCCGACCTCGACGTGCTGGTGGTGCCGTCGCTGCGGGCCGCCTTCTACCCGAACGCCTCCTCCGGCAACGGCGTCTTCGTCCGCTACCAGCAGCTGACCCACGTGTTCCTGGGTCACGGCGACTCCGACAAGCCGACGTCGTACAACCCCACCCACGCCATGTACGACCGGATCTTCTGCGCCGGACCCGCGGCCGTCCGGCGGTACGCCGAGCACGGCATCGCGATCCCCGACGAGAAGTTCGTCGTCGTCGGCCGGCCGCAGGTCGAGACCATCGAGACCGCGGGGTCCCGGCCGGCCGGGGCGTCCCCGGTCGTGCTGTACGCGCCCACCTGGCGCGGCCACGTCGAGGAGACCTCGCTGTCCTCGCTGCCCGTCGGCGAGGGCGTCGTCCGGGGTCTGCTCGCGGCCGGCGCGACCGTCGTCTTCCGTCCGCACCCGTTCAGCCACGGCTTCCCCGCCGACGCCGCCGTGATCGAGCGGATCCACCGGCTGCTCGCCGAGGACCGCGGACGCACCGGCCGACCCCACCTGTGGGGCGCCGAGGCGGAGACCGAGCGCAGCGTCGTCGCCTGCTTCAACCTCTCCGACGCCCTCGTCTCCGACGTCTCCAGCGTCGTCTCCGACTACCTCTTCTCCGGCAAGCCCTACGCCATGGTCGCGGTGCCGACGGAACCGCAGGCCTTCCGCGCCGCCTACCCGGTGGCCCGGGCGGCGTACGTGGTCCCCGGCGACCTCGCCGATCTCGGCCCCGCCCTCACCACGATGCTCGGCGAGGACCCGCTCGCGGAGGTCCGCCGCGCGCAGCGGGTGGACTACCTCGGCCCGTTCCCCGCCGAGGGCTACGCCTCCGCCTTCGTGGCGGCCGTCGACGCGGTGGCCAGCGGCGGGCGGCTCCGCTCGGACGTGGACGACACCGGCGACGACGCTCTGGCCGGCGCCTCCGGCGCAGGGGCCGACGACAGCCCGGCCGACGACGAGATGCTGCCCGTGCCCGGCGGCGGGTCGCCCGCCGCCGGTCCGGTCCGGACGCCGGCGCGCCGGCCGCGCTCGCGGACCCGGCGTCGGCTGCGCAAGCTCCGCCGCCGGCTGGTCCAGCCACGCCGGTGGAGCCAGGCGGCGGCCGTGCTGGCCCTGCTGGCGCTCGCGACCGCGCTCGTCGGCGCGCCCCGGTTGCTGCCGGTGCTGCTCGGCGTGGCCGCGCTGACCACGGTCTACGGCTCGGTCTCGGCCTCCGTCCACCGCCGCAAGCGCTGGCCGCGGCTGATGGGGGAGGCCCGGGGCGTCCGCGTCGTCCTGCTCTGCGCCGCCGCGGTCGCCGCACCGCCGGGACGGCTGCCGGCGCCGGCGGCGCTCGTCGTGCTCGTGCTGCTCGCCGTCGCCGTGGTGGGCGAGTCCGGGGTGCAGCGGGCCTGGGGCCGGTTGGGGCTGCAGGTCCGCAACTTCCCGGCGATGCGCACCCAGGTGGCGGAGGGCGTGCCGCGCGGGCTGCTCCCGCTCGCGGGATCGGTCGCCGTGCTGCTGGCGCTGCTCGCCGTGCTGGTCCCGGTGCCCGCGGGTCTGCTGGTGGCCGTCGCCGTCCTCGTCTTCACCCTCTTCGTGGTGGTGGCGGTGCGGGCCCTGGGACGGGCGGCCCGGGTGGTCGGGGCCGAGCACCGGCTGCGGGACGAGCTGACCGCCCTGGCGCCCGAGTTCGCCGTCTACTTCGCGGGCACGGTCGGCGCCGGCTACCAGGTGGGCATGTGGGCGCCCTACTTCGCGCGGATCGGCCGGCCGTTCGTCGTCGTCACCCGGTCGGCGGACACCCTCACCGAGCTCAGCCGGGCGCTCAGCCGCAACGGCGTCGACGCGCCCGTCATCCTGCGGCCGACGCTGGCCGGGCTGCAGGAGGTGATCGTGCCGTCGATGACCACCGCCTTCTACGTCAACAACGCCGCCCGGAACACCCACTTCATCGAGCGGCGCGAGCTGACCCACGTCTGGCTCAACCACGGCGACTCCGAGAAGCCGGCCTGCTACAACCCGGTGCACGCCATCTACGACCTGATCTTCACCGCCGGCCAGGCGGGCATCGACCGCTACGCCCGGCACGGGGTGCACATCCCCGAGGAGAAGTTCCGCGTCGTCGGCCGGCCGCAGGTGGAGGGGGTCCAGCCCGCCGCCGGCCCCGTGAGCACGGTCGAACGGCCGACGGTGCTCTACGCGCCCACCTGGCAGGGCCCCTACGCCGACACCCGGCTCTTCTCGCTGCCCGTCGCGGTCCCGGTGGTCCAGCACCTGCTGGATGCGGGGGTGCGGGTGGTCTTCCGGCCGCACCCGACCAACTACCGCTTCCCGGCCTGCGTGACCATGATCAAGAAGGTGAACCGGCTGCTGGCGCGGCACCGCCGCGAGACCGGGGTCGAGCACGTCTACGGCTCGGCCGCCGAGCGGGCCATGTCGGTGGAGGACTGCTTCAACGCCTCCGACGCCATGATCAGCGACGTGTCGGCCATGGTCACCGACTACCTGCACTCCGGCAAGCCGCTGGCCATCGTGGCCGTCGGCCGCACCCCGGAGCAGCTGGTGGAGGTGGCGCCCGCGGCCCGCGCCGCCTACGTGCTGCTCGAGGACCTGTCGAACCTCGACGCGGTGGTGGCCGACCTGCTCGGCGCCGACCCGCTGGCCGCCGTGCGGGCCGAGACCCGGACCTACTACCTGGGCGACTTCCCGGCGGACCGCTACGCCGACGGCTTCCTCGACGCCGCCCGCGGCGTCATCGACGCGCGCTCACCGTCCGAGCGGCGGCAGGCCGCCACCCTGAGCACGGGGGAGTGACGGTGGACCCCGACGAGATCTCCCCCGGCCGACGACGGGCGCGCGAGCTGCTGCTCGACGTGCTGGCCGCCGTCTCCGGCGTGGGCGGCCTGCTGCTGGACCGCGCGGGCGAGGCCGCCGGCGCGCTGGCCGTGCTGGGGGCCGTGCTGGCCGTCACCCTGCGCATCGCGCTGCTGGCGCGCGGCCGGGCCGCGGGCTGGAGCCCGCTCGGGCAGCTGATGGCCGTGCGCGCGGTGCCGCCCGCCGTGCTCGGCGCCCTGCTCGCCCTGCGAGCCGACGGTCCCGCGGAGGTCGTCGCCGCCGTCGCGGGTGCCGGGGTCCTGCTCGGCTGCCTCACGGTGGAGCCGGTGCTCGCGCGGGCCGCCCGGTTCACGGTCCCGCTCGCCGTCCGGCTGCCCGGCCTCCCCGCCGCCCCGACCTCACCCCCGGTCGGCCCGCTGGCCGTGGTCACCGCGTCGGTCGCCGTCGCGGCGGGCGTCGTCGTCGCGCTGCTGGGGCTCAGCCCCTGGTGGTGGCTCGGCTGCACGGTGGCGGCGGCGGTGCCCTTCGTGGTGCTCGCGGTCACCGGCCGCGCGAAGGTGCTGGCCGCCCGGCAGCGGCGCACCCTGGTCCCGCAGGCCGTCGCCGACTACGCACCGGAGTTCGTCGTCTACACCTCCCGCCCGGACGACGCCTCCTACCAGGTCCTCATGTGGCTGCCCTACCTGCAGCGCGCCGGGCTCCGCTTCCTCGTCGTCACCCGGAACGCCGTGCCGGCGGCGGCGCTGGCCGAGCAGACCGACGTGCCGGTGGTGGAGGCCCGCAGCACCGCCGACCTCGAGGCGCTGGTCGGGCCGTCGCTGAAGGCGGCGTTCTACGTCAACGCGTCCTCCGGCAACGGCGCCATGGTGCGCTTCCAGCACCTGACGCACATCTACCTGGGCCACGGCGACTCGGACAAGCCACCGTCCTACAACCCGACGCACGCCATGTACGACGCGGTCTTCGCCGCGGGACCGGCCGCAGCCCGCCGGTACGCCGCGCACGGCGTCCGGATCCCGGCCGAGAAGTTCCGCGTCGTCGGCCGGCCCCAGGTGGAGGACGTCCACCAGGTCGACCGGCCGATCAGCGCCGTCACCGAGCCGGTGGTGCTCTACGCCCCCACCTGGCGGGGGCACGTCGAGGAGACGATGCTCTACTCGCTGCCCGGCGGGGAGCGCATCGTGCAGGCGTTGCTGGACCGCGGGGCGACCGTCGTCTTCCGACCGCACCCGTTCAGCTACGACTTCGCCGACGACGCCGCGGTGATCGGGCGCATCCACGACCTGCTCGCCGCGGACGCCCGGCGCACCGGCCGGGCCCACCTGTGGGGGGCGGCGGCGGAGTCCGAGCGGGGCATCCTCGACTGCATCAACGTCTCCGACGCGATGGTGTCGGACGTGTCCAGCGTGGTCGTGGACTACCTCTTCTCGGGCAAGCCCTTCGCCATGGTGGCCGTGCCCGCCGAGCCGCCGGAGTTCCTGGCCGAGTTCCCGGTCGCCGCCGCCTCCTACGTGGTGCGGGGCGACCTCGCCGACCTCGACGGCCAGCTCACCGCGATGCTGGGCCCCGACCCGCTCCGCGAGCAGCGGCTGGCGCTCCGCGCGGACTACCTGGGCGACTTCCCGGCCGAGCACTACGCCGACGCCTTCGTCGACGCCGTCCGCCACGTCGCGCGGCAGTCCCGTGCGGACCAGGAGACCGAGGACCGCGGCGACGTCGAGGCCGAGGAGGCGCCGGGCGCCGAGGACGCCCGCCCCGGAGCCGAGGACGAGGTCGAGCAGTCCCGGGCGGCGGCCGGCCTGCGCCGCTACAGCGGGCTGCTGCTCGGCGTCGGGCTGGGCCTGGTGGCCGTCGGCGTGGCGCTCGTCGCGCTGCTGACCGCGGTGCTGGACGGCCCGGCGTGGCTGCCGGCGGGGCTGGCCCTGCTGGCCGTCGTGCTGCAGGTGGTGTCCGCCCGACGCGGCCGGACGGACGCCCGGCTCCGCCTCTCCGACCGTGCTCCCGTGGTCCGCGCCCTGCTGCTGGCGACGCTGGTCGTCGTGGCGGGCGCGGACGGCGTCGGCTGGCCGGTGGTCGCGGCGCTGCTCGTGCTGGCTGTCGGGCTGGTGGCCGAGCGGACCGTCGAGGCGTGCTGGGGCGGCTTCGGGCTCCAGGCGGTGCACCTGCCCGCGGCGGTCCGACCGGTCCGCGAGCTGCTGCCCCGGGAGTGGCCGGCGCGGGCCTGGGTCGGCACCGTGCTGGTGGCCCTGGTGCTGCTCGGACCGGTGGCGCGGGCGTGGCCGGGTGCGCGCCCGTCGCTCGAGGTGGTCCTGCTGGTGGTCACGGCCGTGCTGCTGGGGGCCGTCGCCCTCGTGCTGGTGCAGGCGCTCCGTCGCGCGGTGGAGGTCAGCCGCGGCGAGGAGCGGCTGCGCGGGGCCCTGGAGGCCTGGGCGCCGGAGTTCGCCGTCTACTTCGCCTCGACGGTCGGCGCCGCCTACCAGCTGGGGATGTGGCTGCCGTACTTCGTGCGGACCGGCCGGCGCTTCGTCGTCATCACCCGCACGCTGCCGATGCTCCGCCAGGTCGCCCAGCTCTGCGAGGAGCAGGGCGTGGTGGTCCCGGTGGTCCACCGGCCCACGCTGCGGAGCCTGGAGGACGTCATCGTGCCGTCGATGACGTCGGCGTTCTACGTCAACAACGCGGTCCGGAACACCCACTTCATCGAGCGGCGCGAGCTGACCCACGTCTGGCTCAACCACGGCGACTCCGAGAAGCCGGCCTGCTACAACCCGGTGCACGCCATCTACGACCTGATCTTCGCCGCCGGCCAGGCGGGCATCGACCGCTACGCGCGGCACGGGGTGCACATCCCGGAGGAGAAGTTCCTGGTGGTGGGGCGTCCGCAGGTCGAGCAGATCGAGGCGGCCCGCGGACCGGTGGCGGAGCAGCAGCCGCCGACCGTGCTGTACGCGCCGACCTGGCAGGGCCCGTACGCCGACAGCCGGGTGTTCTCGCTGCCGGTGGGCGAGCAGGTCGTCGCCGCGCTGCTGGCCCGGGGCTGCCGGGTGGTCTTCCGCGCGCACCCCTTCAACTACCGCTACCCGGAGTGCCGGGCGGTGATCGCCTCCATCGGCGCCCTGCTGGACGCCGACCGGGAGCGGACGGGGCGCCAGCACCTGTGGGGGCCGGCGGCGGAGTCCGGGCTGAGCGTCGAGGACTGCTTCAACCTCTCCGACGCGATGGTCGCGGACGTGTCCGCCGTCGTCTCGGACTACCTGCGCTCGGAGAAGCCGTTCGCCATGGTGTCCGTGGGCCGGACGCCCGAGCAGCTGCTGGTCGAGGCGCCCGCGGCGCGGGCCGCCTACGTGCTGCGCGAGGACCTGTCCAACCTCGAGACGGTCCTGGACGAGCTCCTGGTCAGCGACCCGAAGGCCGCGGTCCGTCGTGAGACCCGGGTCTACTACCTGGGCGAGTTCGCGCCCGGTCAGGACGCCGAGGGGTTCCTGACCGCGGCACGGGATGTCGTCGACGGCCGCTACGCGAGCGCCGAGGCCGCGGCGCACCGGCTCACCACCTCCTGAGACGCCGTCCCTCCTGCGTCCTGCGACGCCGTCCCTCCGCGCCCTGAGCTCGTCGACGAGCCTTCGACGGGCTCAGGCGGCGGTGGGCGGCTCAGGCGGCGGTGGTCGGCTCAGGCCGCGCTCTCAGCGCAGGTCCTGCGCCGCGAGCAGGGTGAGCGCCCGCAGCGCGAGCGGGTAGCCGGCGACGCCGAGACCGACGATCACGCCGGCGGCGACGGGGGAGAGGTAGGAGTGCTGCCGGAACTCCTCCCGGCGGTGCACGTTGGAGATGTGCAGCTCGACCACCCGCGCGCCGGAGCCGGCGACGGCGTCCCGCAGGGCGATGCTGGTGTGGGTGTACGCGCCGGCGTTGAGCACCGCGCCGAGCAGCTCGCCCTCGGCCTGGCGGCGGCCGACCTCCTGCACCCACTCCACCAGCTCGCCCTCGAGGTTCGTCTGCCGGCACTCGACCGCCAGGCCCAGCTCGAGGCCGGCGGCCTGGCAGTCCGCCTCGACGTCGGCGAGCGTCGCGTGGCCGTAGACGCCGGGTTCGCGCGTGCCCAGCAGGTTGAGGTTCGGCCCGTTGAGGACCAGCGCCGCTCTGATGCCCGCCGCTGTCATGCCCGCATCGTGCCACGTCGGCGCGGGTCGGCCCGGCGTCACACCCCGAGCCGCCGGTTGAGCGTCGCGACCAGGGCCGGCGGCGCGGGCAACGGCCGGCCGTCGACGGCGGTGACGGCGACCACCCCGCTCAGGCTGCTGGTCCAGACCACGGCGTCGGCCGCCTGCAGGTCGGCCGGGACGAGGCGCGCGACCCGGACCTGCTCGCCGAGGTCGGCCAGCAGGTCGAGCACCTCCCGGCGGGTCACCCCGGGGAGCAGGTGCTCGTCCAGCGGCGGCGTCCGCCAGACCCCGTCCGGCCCGCGGGCGAACAGGTTGCCGCGCGAGGACTCGGTCACCCCGGTGGCCGGCTCACCGACGAAGTAGGGCAGGGCCGGGGCGACCGCCACCTCCGCGGCGGACAGGGCGGCCCGGTCGACCCACTTGTGCCGCCAGGACACCGCGGGCCGCTCCGCCCGGCGCAAGGTGCACCGCTCCAGCCGGGCGCCCAACGGCCGCACGGTGATCTCGACCTCCGGTCGACGGTCAGAGGATCCGTCGACGGCGGGCCGCACCGCCACCCGCACGGCGGCTCGCGCCTCGACCTCGACCTCAGCCAGAGCCAGCTGCACCCGGTCGGGCAGGTCGGCCGGCAGCCCCTGGCCGTAGAGCTCCCGGGTGGAGAGGTCGAGCCGGGCCAGGTGCGCGGCCAGCCGGAGTGGCCGCCCGCGCACCGCCAGGACCGACTCGAACACCCCGGACGCCCGCTGCCCGGGGGTCGGCGGCACCGGGGACCGCGGCAGGGCCGGGTCCAGCCGCCCACCGGCCGCCTCGACCAGCGGAGCCGCCTTGTGCCAGCACTCGTACCACTCGAGGACCGGCACCGAGTCGGTGGTGATGCCGCCACCCACCCCCAGCTCCAGCCCTCCGTCGGCCAGCTCGAAGGAGCGGATGGTGACCGCCAGCTCGGTGCCTCGGGCCGGGGTGACCAGGCCGACGGCCCCGGTGTGGGCGCCGCGGGGCACCGGCTCCAGGGCGGGCAGGGCGGCGAGGGCGGCCGTCTTGGGGGCACCGGTCACCGAGCCAGGCGGGAAGGTCGCCCGCAGCAGGTCGGCGACGTCGACGCCGGGCGCCAGCCGGGACGTGACGGTGGAGACGAGGTGCCAGACGCCGGGGTGCGGGCGCAGGGCGAGCAGCTCGGGGACCGCCACGCTGCCGGGCTCGCTGACCTGGGCGAGGTCGTGCCGGACGAGGTCGACGATCATGACGTTCTCGGCGGCGTCCTTGGCCGAGCCGCGCAGTGCGGGGGAGTCCGTCTCGCCCGCCCGGCGGGGGGCCGTCCCCTTGATGGGGGAGCTGGTCACCCGCCCGTCGTGCAGCGTCCAGAACACCTCCGGGCTGAAGCAGGCCAGCGCCCGCCCGCCGGGCCCGGTGACCAGGGCCGCCCGGTCCGGCTGGAGGCGCTCGACGACCCGGGCGAAGAGCCGCGCCGGCTCGCCGGCGTACCGGCCGTGCCCCCGGGTGCCCAGGTTCACCTGGTAGAAGTCCCCGCGCCGGATCCGGCCGACGGCGTCCTCGACCGCGGCGAGGTGACGGTCCCGGGCGACCTCCGGCGGCTCCCGGGTCCCGACGACACCCAGGTCCGGCGCGGCGGCCCCGCGCCCGCCGTCGTCCCCGTCGTCCTCGGCCGCAGCCAAGTCCGCCCGCCAGGCCTCCAGCTCGGCGGCGTCCGCCTCCTCGTGCCCGGGCAGGCCCAGGGTCTCGAAGGTCCAGCCGGCCTTCACCCGCCAGCGCAGCAGCGACCCGTGGAACGCGAGCACGGTGGTGCCCGGGCTGAAGCCGAGCGTCGTCACCCAGCCGCCGCCCAGGACGTCGGGCCCGCCAAGCGGTGGCGCGGTGACCGCGGGCAGCCGCACCAGGTCGTCGAACCCGTCGGCGGCGTCCGCCGGCTCCCGGACGAGCAGCGGGCGCCGCAGCACGAGCACGCCGCCGCCGAACCAGTCGCCGCTCAGCACCGCGGGCCGGTCCGCCGCCCGCAGCCGGGCCACCAGCCGGGACGGCGGGCAGCCGCCGGCGAGCGCGACGGCGGCGGGGCGCGCCGTCCAGGTGCCCGGGTCGAGCGGCTCAGGCCTCACGGAACAGGGCGGCCAGCACCCGCGCCGCGCTGCCGCTGAGGCCCAGGTCCTCGGTCAGCCGGGCGAAGGTCCGCGGGTGCGCCGGCGCGGCCGGCAGGGCGAGGTCGTCCCAGCCGACGCCGAGGTCGAGGTCGCGGGCGACGGACACCACCGTGGGCGCGACGGCGAGGTAGTCGATCGCCGCGCCCAGCTTGGAGCGGACACCGCCCGAGACCGGGCTGTCCTTGCGGCTGGAGGCCTCGAGGATGCCGTGCAGGTCGCCGTAGCTGGTCAGCAGCGACGCGGCCGTCTTCTCCCCGATCCCGGAGACGCCCGGCAGCCCGTCGGAGGCGTCGCCGCGCAGGGTGGCGTAGTCCACGTAGGCCGAGGCGGCGATGCCGTACTTCGCCCGGATCCAGGCCTCGTCGACGACCTCGTGCTTCCCGACGCCGCGGGCGATGTAGAGGATGCGGACGGGCTTGGCGTCGTCGACCAGCTGGAACAGGTCCCGGTCCCCGGTCACCACGTCGGTGGCCATCGGCGCGGTGCTCGCCAGGGTGCCGATGACGTCGTCGGCCTCGTAGTGGTCCTGGCCGACGACGGCGAGGCCGAGGGCGGCTAGCACGTCGAGGATCATCGGCACCTGGGCAGCCAGGGCGTCGGGTGCGGCCTCGCCGGGGATGGTCGTCGCCATCTCGGCGACGACGGTGTCCCCGCCGCCCGCGACCCGGTGCGCCTTGTAGGAGGGGATCAGCTCGACCCGCCACTCCGGGCGCCAGTCGTTGTCCCAGCAGCAGGCCAGGTGGGTGGGCTGGTAGGTGGTCACCAGGTGGGCGATGAAGTCGAGCAGCCCGCGGACGGCGTTGACCGGCCGGCCGTCCGGCGTCCGCAACGAGTCGGGCACCCCGTAGAAGGCCCGGAAGTACAGCGAGGCCGTGTCCAGAAGTAGCAGTCGCTGCGCGGTCACGCAGGCAATCCTGGCACGATACGGCCATGGAGAAGCTGGACCGACGCATCCTCGCGCTGCTGGCGCGCGAGGGGCGGATGTCCTACACCGACATCGGCAAGGAGACCGGCCTCTCCACCTCCGCCGCGCAGCAGCGGGTCCGCCGGCTGGAGCAGCGCGGGGTGATCAAGAGCTACCGCGCGGTGCTGGACGCCGCCGAGCTGGGCCTGATGGTCACCGCGTTCGTCGCGATCAAGCCGTTCGACCCCAGCCAGCCCGACGACGCGCCCGAGCGGCTGCAGCACATCGAGGAGATCCTCTCCTGCTACTCGGTGGCCGGCGAGCCGAGCTACCTGCTCAAGGTGCAGGTGCCGACGATGAGCCACCTGGAGTCGCTGCTGGCCCGCATCCGGGCCGACGGCAAGGTCTCCACCCACACCACCACCGTGCTGTCGGTGCCGTACGAGGACCGACCGCAGATCTGAGCACCCACCCGGGCCCCGTCCGGCCCGCACCCGAGCACGACGCGCCGCTGGTCCTCACCGGCGGTCGCGTCGTCAGCCCCGCCGTCCCGGGTGCCACCGCGCTGGTGCTGCAGGGCGGGCGGGTCGTCCACGTCGGCGGCGACGACGCGGCCCGCGCTGCCGGCTCCGGCGCGCTCGAGGTCGACCTCGGGGGCCGGCTGGTGACCCCCGCCTTCGTCGACGCCCACGTGCACTGCGTCCAGGTGGGCCAGGTCGCCGACGGCCTCGACCTGCACGACGCCGTCAGCCGGACCGACGTGCTGGAGCGGGTCGCGGCCCACGTCCGGGCCCGGCCGGGGATCCGGGTGGTCGTCGGGCAGGGCTGGGACGAGCGGGCCTGGCCGGAGCCGGTGCCGCCCACGCGGGCGGAGCTGGACCGCGCCGCCCCCGGCGTCGCCGTCTACCTGGCCCGCGTCGACGTCCACTCGGCCCTGGTGTCCAGCGGTCTGCTGGAGCGGCTCCCGGTCCTCGACGGGCTGCCCGGTGCCACGCCGGAGGGCTGGCTGACCCAGGACGCCCACCACGCCTGCCGGGGGGCGATGGACCGGCTGTTCACCGACGCCGAGCGGCGGGCCGCCGTCCGCACGGCTCTCACCGGGGCCGCCGCGCAGGGCGTCGCCTCGGTGCACGAGCTGGGTGGGCCGCACCTCGGCCCGCTGGCCGACCTCGTGCGGGTGGCCGAGGAGGCGGCCGCCGTCGGCGTGCGCGCCGTCACCTACTGGGGCGCGCTGGCCGACGCGGAGTCGCTGGCCGCCGCCCGGGCCGTCGGCGCCGTCGGGCTGGCCGGCGACCTGTGCGTCGACGGGGCCATCGGCTCGCACACCGCCGCCCTGCACGCCCCCTACGCCGACGCCGACACCCAGGGCGTCCGCTACCTCGACGACGACCAGATCACCGCCCACCTCGTCGCCTGCACCCGGGCCGGTCTGCAGGCCGGCTTCCACTGCATCGGCGACCAGGCCGTCGCCTCCGCCGTCGCGGGACTGCGCCGTGCCGCGGACCTCCTCGGCGCCGACGCCGTCCGCGCGGCCCGGCACCGGCTCGAGCACCTCGAGATGGTGGCGGCGGAGGACCTGGCCACCCTGGCCGAGCTCGGGGTGGTCGCCAGCGTCCAGCCCGCCTTCGACGCGGCCTGGGGCGGGCCGGGGGAGCTCTACGAGCAGCGGCTCGGTCGCCGCGCCGCCACCATGAACCCGTTCGGGGACCTCCACCGGGCGGGTGTCGCGCTGGCCCTCGGCACCGACGCGCCGGTCACCCCGCTGGCCGGCTGGGCGACGGTCCGCGCCGCCGTCCAGCACGTCCGCCCCGACCAGCGGCTGCCGCTGGCCGTCGCCTTCGACGCCGCGACCCGCGGGGCGCACCGCGCGGCCCGGGACGACGCCGCCGGGGTGCTGGCCCTGGGCCGGCCGGCCGACGTGGCCGTCTGGGACGTGCCCGCCGAGCTGCTGGACCCGGCGTCCGGGCTGCCGCGGCTGCACGCCGGGGACCCGCTGCCGCGCTGCGTCGCCACGCTGGGGGCCGGTCGCGTGATCCACTCCGACCCGGCGGCGCTGGGTAAACTTCCTCCGTGTCGACGCCCCTGACCCCTGCCCCGCCCGCAGAGGTCACCCCCGCCCCGACGCCCCCGGCCGCCGCCGGCGCGTCCCCGAGCGCCGGCAGCGGGCGGCGCGGACAGCGCTGGCGGGCGCTGGCGGCGCTGGCGTCCGGCGCCCTGCTGGGTCTCGCCTGGCAGCCGTACGGCCTGTGGCCGCTGCTGCTGGTGGGGGTCCCGGCCCTGACGCTGCTGGTCCGGGGCGGCCCGCCGCGCCGGTCCTTCGGGCTCGGCTACCTCTTCGGCCTCGGGCTGCTGGCGGTCAGCATCAGCTGGCTGCACGTCCTCGGGGTCTGGGTCGCCGCCCTGCTGATCCTGTTCGAGGCCCTGTTCTTCGGCGTGCTGGCCGCGGCCCTGACGCTGGTGCTGCGGCTGCGCGCCTGGCCGTTCGCCGCGGCCTGCTGCTGGGTGGCGGTCGAGTTCGCCTACTCCCGCCTCCCGTTCGGCGGCTTCGGCTGGGTGCGGTTGGCCTACGCCGCGGTCGACACCCCGGTCGCCGGCTTCTTCCCCCTCGTCGGCGTGGCCGGCGTGTCGTTCGTCGTCGCCCTCGTCGGGCAGCTGGTCGCCTGGCTGGTGCTGCGGCTGCGGCGGCGCACCCCGACCGCCCCCGCCGCCGCCGGACGACCCCGCCGCGGTCCGCTGCTCGTCGTGGCCGGGTCCCTGGTGCTGCTCGTGGTGGCGGGCACCGCGCTCCGCGGGTTCCAGGTGGAGCCCGCCGCCGGCCTGCAGGGCAGCGTCGACGTCGGGATCGTGCAGGGCAACGTCCCAGGGCGGGGCATCGAGGCCATGGGCCGGGCCCGCTCGGTCACCAACAACCACCTGGCCGAGACCGTCGACCTGATGACCAAGGCCCGCCTCGGGCAGGTCCCGACGCCGGACTTCCTGCTCTGGCCGGAGAACTCCACCGACATCGACCCGACGCTGGACGGCCTCACCCGGCTGACCGTCCAGTCGGCCGCCGAGCTCGCCGGGGTGCCGATCCTCGTCGGCGCCGTGATGCAGGGGCCGGGCCCCGACGAGCGGCAGACGAGCGCGCTGTGGTGGGACTCCCGGGCCGGGATCCTCGCCCGCTACGACAAGCGCGACCTCGTGCCGTTCGGCGAGTGGATCCCGTTCCGGGACCAGCTGCTGCCGCTGGTGCCGATCCTGGCCCAGGTGGGCGCCCAGTCGGTGCCGGGCACCACCCCCGGCGTCCTCGACGTCCAGGTCGACGGCCGGCCGCTGAAGGTGGGCGACGTGATCTGCTTCGAGCTCGCCTACGACGCCACCGTGTACGAGACCCTCACCCACGGGGCCCAGGTGTCGGTGGTGCAGAGCAACAACGCCACCTACGGCGGCACCGGGCAGATCGAGCAGCAGTTCGCGATCACCCGGGCCCGGGCGATGGAGTCCCGCCGCGAGATCGCCGTGGCGACCACCAACAGCGTCTCCGGCTTCATCGACCGCGACGGCCGGGTGGTCACCCGGACCACCGAGTTCACCGCGGACGACCGCGTCGTCACCATGCCGCTGCGCACCCACCTGACGCCCGCCGTGCTCGTCGCGCCGTGGGTGGACCGCGGCCTGACCCTGCTGGCCGTGCTGGCCTGCGCGCTGGCCCTGGTCGGTGCCCGCTCGCGCCGGCCCCGCACCGATCCCGTCGGCCCCGCCCGGGCGCCGGCACCGACGAACGGAAGAGACCTGACGTGAGCGAGTCGACGGCGACGCCCGCCGCCCCCCGGGGGGACGAACGGACCCTGGTGATCATCCCCACCTACGACGAGCTCCAGAACCTGCCGCTCATCGTGGCCCGGGTCCGGGCCAGCGTGCCGGACGCGCACGTGCTGGTCGCCGACGACAACTCCCCGGACGGCACCGGCGAGCTCGCCGACCGGCTGGCCGCCGAGGACGACCACGTGCACGTCCTGCACCGGACCGGCAAGGAGGGTCTCGGTGCCGCCTACCTGGCCGGCTTCAGCTGGGGCCTGGACGCCGGCTACGACGTGCTCGTCGAGATGGACGCCGACGGCTCCCACCAGCCCGAGCAGCTGCCTCGGCTGCTGACCGCGCTCGCCGGCGCCGACCTGGTGCTCGGCTCGCGCTGGGTGACCGGCGGCACGGTGGTGAACTGGCCGCTGTCCCGCAAGGTGCTCTCCCGCGGGGGCAACCTCTGGACACGGCTCATGCTGGGCCTCCCGCTCAAGGACGCGACCGGCGGCTTCCGGGCGTTCCGTGCTGCGACGCTGCGGGGGCTGGAGCTGGACGGGGTCGTCTCGGCCGGCTACTGCTTCCAGGTGGACCTGGCCTGGCGGGCCCTCAAGGCCGGCTTCCGGGTCGTCGAGGTGCCGATCACGTTCATCGAGCGTGAGCACGGCGTCAGCAAGATGAGCCAGCGGATCGTCGTCGAGGCGCTGCTGCTGACCACCCTGTGGGGCATCAGGCACCGGGCGGGCCAGCTGTCGGCCCTGCGCCGCCGCGTGCCGGCGGTGTCGCGGTGAGGCTCCGCGGCGGTCTGCCGCTGGTGGTCTTCCTCGTGCTGCTGGTGGCGGTGCCGATCTTCGAGGTGTGGCTGCTGCTGCAGGTCGCCGACCAGATCGGCGCCCTGGCGACGCTCGGGATCCTCGTCGCCGAGGCCGTCCTCGGCGCCTGGCTCATGCGGCGCGAGGGTGGTCGGGCGTGGACGGCGCTGACCGACGCGTTCCAGACCGGCCGGGTGCCCAGCGGTGAGCTGGCCGACGCCGCCCTGGTGCTGGTCGGCGGGCTGCTGCTGATGCTGCCCGGGTTCGCGACCGACATCGTCGGGTTCCTGTTCCTGCTGCCGCTGACCCGGCCGGCCGCGCGCAAGCTGGTCGCCTTCTTCATCGCCCGACGGCTGAGCCGGCTGGGCGTGCCGTCGGGGGCGGTCGGCCCCTCCGGGACGGTGATCCCGGGTGAGACCGTCCCCGACCCGGCGCCCGGACCGGGCGGACCGACCATCATCCGTGGCGAGGTCACCGACCGCTGAGACGACAGGACCGCCCCGCGCGGTCCGACCGGCTGGTCGGCCGCACGGGGCGGTCCTGGGTGTCTGCTGGCCCGCCCCGAGGGTCAGGCGGTCTTCTTCGAGGGGGCGGTCCGCGACCAGGCCGTCGAACCCAGCTCGCCGGCGCGGAGCAGGGTCAGCCGCTCGGCCAGCAGGTCCTCGAGCTCGGCGATGGAGCGACGCTCGCGCAGCATGTCCCAGTGGGTGCGGACGGCCTTCTCCTCCTTGGCCTCCGGGCGCTGCCCGTCGGACCGCAGGGACTCGGCGCCGCAGCGCGGGCACTCCCACAGGGCGGGGATCTCGGCCTCGGCCGAGAACACGAGCGTGAAGTGGTGCTGACGCGAGCAGTCGTACCCGACCTCCTGCCGCGCCGCGAACTCGACGCCGGCCTCGTCCTCGAAGCTCTTGGCTCCCAGACCGGTGCCCCGCAGTGAACGATCAGCCATGACATACCTCCGTCTAGACGTCTGACGCTTGTTTCCCCGCTCATCTACAACTCACGGCTCCACCGGAATGTTCCGGTCACGGCACGCGCCCCCGTCTAGCTCGACCCGGCGCTGGGCCCGCTCGTCAGCCGTGGGGGAGAGGCCACCCGTGACAGGGCGATCGCTCCGGCCAGCAGGACCAGCGCTATGCCCACGATACCCACGCGGTCGGAGAACAATCCGGAGAACAGGGCGAACAGGCCGGGGGCGAGGAAGGAGGCGGCCCGCCCGGTGGTGGCGTACAGGCCGAACATCTCGCCCTCCCGCCCGGGCGGCGCGACCCGGGCCAGGAACGAGCGCGAGCTGGCCTGCGCCGGCCCGACCCACAGGCAGAGCAGCAGCCCGAAGATCCAGAACATGGTGGGCCCGGAGGCGAACAGCAGCACGGTGCAGGAGACCAGCAGGCCGACCAGCGAGACCATGATGATCCTCTTCGGCCCCACCCGGTCCTCGACGACGCCCAGGGCCAGCGCGCCCAGCGCCGCCACCACGTTGGCCGCGACGCCGAACACGAGCACGGTGGACTGGTCGAGGCCGTAGACGCTGACGGCGAGGATGGCGCCGAAGGTGAACACCGCGGCCAGCCCGTCGCGGTACAGCGCCGAGGCGAGCAGGAACCAGACGGCGTTGCGGTCGCGGGCGAAGAGCCGTCGCACGTCCTGGACCAGCAACCGGTAGGACTGCGGGATCGACACCCGCCGGCTGGGCGGGCCCGGCGGGAGCTCGGGCACCGCGACCAGCACGGGCAGCGCGAAGACCGCGAACCAGACCGCCGAGAAGACGGCGACGACGCGGATGTTCAGCCCGCCCTCCGAGGTCACGCCGAACCAGCCGACGTCGGGGGCGATGAAGCCGACGTAGCAGATCAGCAGCAGGAAGATGCCGCCGAAGTAGCCCATCGACCAGCCGAAGCCGGACACCCGGCCGAGGGTGGCCGGTGTCGAGACCTGCGGCAGCATCGCGTTGTAGGAGACGCCGGCGAACTCCTGGAACACCGCGCCGGCGGCCAGCAGCACGAGCGCCGTGTACAGGTAGGCCGGCTCGTCGCGCACCGTGAACAGCCCGAGCATCGTGACGACGACCAGCCCGGTCCAGAGCGCGAGGTTGCGCCGCCGGTGGCCGCCGGCGTCGGAGCGCTGCCCGGTGATGGGCGCGATCAGCGCCACCAGCAGGCCGGCGACGAACCCGGACAGGCCCAGCCAGGTGTTGGCCGACCAGCCGCCCGGTTCGGCGTCGCCGACCACCCCGCGGACCACGTACGGCCCGAAGACGAAGGAGGTGATGACGGCGTTGTACGCCGCCGAGCCCCAGTCCCACAGGCCCCAGGCGAGCACCACCCGCCGGCGCACCGCCGACGGCCCGGACCGGGCCGGGGCCGTCGGCGAGGGGCCCGTCGTCGCGGCGCTCACGTCCAGCGCCCGTGCGCGGTCAGCACGTCCTTCAGCGTGTCCACCCGGTCGGTGAAGATGCCGTCCACCCCCTGCTCCAGGAGCCACTCCATCAGCGGCGCGTCGTCGACGGTCCAGACGTGGACCTGCTTGCCCGCCCGGTGCGCGGCGCGGACCAGGGCCGGGGTCAGCAGCATGACCTCCCGGCCCCCCAGCAGGTGCCGGACCGGGATCTGCAGCGCCGGCGCGGAGGTGTTGAGCACCCGCGTCAGCCAGGGCAGGAAGCGGTTGGCCGCGACGCCGGCCGCGCTGGCCGAGGAGGCGACGCGGTGGCCCAGCCGGCGTCGGAGGCGGTGCAGCCGCGCGACCCCGAAGGAGCTGACGCAGACCCGGTCCCAGGCTTCGTGCTCGTCGACGGTGTCCGCGAGCAGGTCCACGGCCCCCGGCGACTTCGCGTCGATGTTGAAGCGGGCGTCCGGGAACGAGGTCAGCAGGTCCGCCAGCCGGGGGATCGGGTCCCGGCCGTGGATGCGGGCCTCGGCCACCTCGGCCCAGGGCAGGGTGGCCAGCACGCCGGAGCGGTCGGTGACGCGGTCCAGCCGGTCGTCGTGGAAGGCCAGCAGGACGCCGTCGGCCGTGGCGTGCACGTCGGTCTCGAAGTAGCGGTAGCCGAGCGCCGCGGCCTGCTCGAAGGCGTGCAGGGTGTTCTCGCGGTGCAGGTTGGGCGGGTAGTGGGCGCCGCCGCGGTGCGCGAAGGCCAGGAACGGGGCGCGGAAGAACGCGTAGTCGTCGGCCCTCATGGGGTCATCGAAGCACGCGCGGGCGCCGGCGGGGCCTCGACACCAGGAGCGGTACCGGTCAGAGACCGGGCAGCCGGGCCAGCACGCCCTCGACGGAGCCCGGCAGCCAGGTCGGCGGTCCGAGCGTCAGCAGGTAGGCGTAGCCGACGAGCCCGCAGCAGGCGAAGAAGACGGCGAAGGCGGCGGTCTGGCGGGGACGCGACCAGGAGCGGAAGCGGTGCAGCTGGGCCTTGAACACCCCCATCAGCCGCTCCGCCCAGACGAACTCGCTGGCCATCACCGCCAGGCCCAGCAGCACGAGCGGGATGCCGCCGGGACCGGGCAGCGGACCGCTGATGAAGCCGAGGACGACCAGCAGGGTGCCCGCGATGCCGACGCAGAAGCGGTAGACCCGGAGCTGGTGGGGGCTCTGCCGGATCTTGGCGCGCCAGCGCCAGCGGTCCTCGGGGGAGTCGCGCAGGATGTGGTGGCTGCCGTGCGCCCCGTCCAGGTGGACGGGCTCCTCCGGGGCGGCGGGCCGGGGGCGGACGTCGGGCGGCGAAGGCTGCTCGACGTCGGGCGACATGCCGCCACCCTAAGGTCCTCGGGCAAACCCGGTCCGCCCGATCCCGGATTCTCAGCGACACCACAGCCGCCCCGGCCGGCACCGGTGTGCCGGCCGACCCGGGCGCACCGGTGCGGGGGCCGTGCATAGCCTGACGTCGTGCTCGACGACCACGGTGCGGTGCCCCGGGACGACCGGCAGCGCCCCGACGCGGTGCTGGGGGACCGTCCCGTCGACCCGGTGCTGGAGGGCCTCTTCCGGCACGGCCGGCTGCAGGTCACCCAGACCCCGCTCGTCGAGATCGCCAGCGGCCGCCCGGTGGCCGTGCGGCTGCTCACGCACGGTCCGGCCGAGGACGCCGACGCCGCTCCCGCCCGGGTCCGCGCGCTGGTCGCGGCGTCGGACCAGCTCGCCTTCCTCGACGAGGCCGCCCGCGCGCGAGCGCTGGCCGAGGCCCGGCTGGCCCCCCTGCTGCCCCAGGCGCCCCTCGTCCTCGACGCCCACCTGGCCTCGTTCAGCCAGCTCGCCCGCAACGCCGACCCCACCCCGGTCGTCCTGGTGGTGGACAGCACCGACGCGGTCGAGCGGCCGGCGGAGATGCTCCGGCTGGTCGCCGCGGCCCGCGCGCAGGGGTGGGAGGTCGGGCTGCGCGAGGTGGGCGGCACGCCGGCCAGCCTGGCCGCCGTCTCGGTCATCGAGCCGGCCCTGGTGGTGCTCAGCCGCCGCGTGCTGGACGAGCCCACCAGCCGGCTGAGCGTCGAGACCATCCAGGCGACGACGGCGTTCTGCCACTCCTCGGGTGCGGTGGTGGCGGCCGAGGACGTCGCCGACGCGGGCTCCGAGGCGGCGGCGGTCGCCGCGGGGGCTACCCTGGCCTGCGGGTCCCGCTACCACGGCCGCGCCCGCCGCTCGCGGCTCCGTCCCGCGGAGGAGGTGCTGCGGATGTTCAGCCCGCCGCTGCCGGTGGCGCACCACAGCCCGTTCGAGCTGGCCGCCCGCCGGCACCCCGCCCGCCGGGCGACGAAGCCGGTGCTGGTGGCGCTCAGCAAGCGCCTGGAGGCGACGGCCGGTCCGTCCGGCACCTCCAGCCTGGTGCTGGCGGCGTTCCAGACGGCGTCGCAGTTCACGCCGGACACCCAGCGGCGCTACCGGGAGCTCGCCCGGACCAGCACCCTGGTGATGGCGGCGGCGCAGGGGCTGCACCACACCGACGTGCCGGGGGTCTCGGTCACCTCGCTCGACCCCTCGGACCCCCTCGTGCACGAGTGGAACGTGCTGGTCCTCGCGCCCACGATGTCGGTCATGCTGGCGGCCTCGGACCTGCGGACCCCGGTCCGGCACCAGCGGGACCGCGAGTTCGACTACATCCTCACCTACGACCGCGACCTGGTGGCGCACGCCGCCCGCAGCATGCTGAGCCGGCTGACGCACCGGGCGGCGCCGCTCACCGAGGCCTGACGGCCGGGGCGCGGCGGTGCGCGATGATGGCGGCCGTGACCACCATCTTGTCCATCCAGTCCTCGGTGGCCTACGGGCACGTCGGCAACAGCGCCGCCACCTTCCCGCTGATGCGGATGGGCGTCGAGGTGTGGCCCGTGCTCACCGTCCACTTCTCCAACCACACCGGCTACCCCGGCTGGCGCGGTCCGCTGCTCCGGGCCGAGGACGTCGCCGAGGTGATCCGGGGGATCGACGAGCGCGGCGTGCTCGACCGCTGCGACGCCGTGCTCTCGGGCTACCAGGGCGGGGCTGACGTCGGGGCGGTGATCCTGGACGCGGTGGACCTGGTCCGGTCCCGCAACCCCGCGGCCCTCTACTGCTGCGACCCGGTGCTCGGCGACGTCGGCCGGGGGGTCTACGTCCGCGACGGCATCCCCGAGCTGATGCGGGACCGGGTGGTCCCCGCGGCGCAGCTGATCACCCCGAACCAGTTCGAGCTGGAGCTGCTCACCGGCCTGGGCACGTCGACCCTGCCGGAGGTGCTGGCCGCCGCCGCCGCCGCCCGCGCGCTGGGTCCGGACATCGTGCTGGTCACCAGCGTCGTCCACACCGAGGCGGCACCCGGCACCATCGCCATGGTGGCCGTCTCCGGGGAGGGTGCCTGGCAGGTGACCACGCCGCTGCTGCCGCGCACCTTCACCGGCGCCGGCGACCTCACCGCCGCGACCTTCCTGGCCAGCTACCTGCGCACCCGTGACGTCGCCGCCTCGGTCGCGCGCACGGCCGCCGTCGTGCACGGCGTCCTCGACGTCACCGTCCGCTCCGGCCAGGCCGAGCTGCAGCTCGTCGCCGGTCAGGACGAGATCGCCGCCCCCAGCCGGACGTTCGAGGCGACGCGGCTGCGCTGAGGTCGCCGGGGAGGTGGGAGGGGCACCTCCGTGCCCGGGCACCCTCTGCACGTCGAGGCACTCTCTCGAGAGGGTGCCTCGACGACACGAAGGTGCCCGGTCGTGGCGGGAGCGCACAACACCCCTCGGACGACCGATCGCCCCGATCGAGCGGGGGGACCGGGAGCCGAGGGGTGACGTGCTGCGGATCCCGACCGGCACCGGATCGCGCGCCGCCGTCTGGACGACCGGAGCGAGCAGACACGTTCTTCGTCTGCGAGCGCAGGGAGGAAGACGGCGGGCCCGAGCGCGATCTGCGACCGAGCGGAGCGAGGTCCGACAGCTCAGTCCCGGAAGACCTCGATGTTCGCGCCGAGGGCGTTGAGGCGGTTGGCGAGGTCCTCGTAGCCGCGGTTGATCACGTAGACGTCCCGCAGGACCGACTCACCGCGCGCGGCGAGCATGCCGAGCAGGATGCAGACGGCGGGCCGCAGGGCCGGCGGGCAGACCACCTGGGTGCCGCGCCAGCGCGTCGGGCCCTCGACGATCACCCGGTGCGGGTCGAGGAGCTGCACGCGCGCGCCGAGCCGGTTGAGCTCGGTGAGGTAGATGGCGCGGTTCTCGTAGACCCAGTCGTGGATGATCGTCTTGCCCTCGGCCGTGGCCGCGATGACCGCGAAGAAGGGCAGGTTGTCGATGTTCAGCCCGGGGAACGGCATCGGGTGGATCTTGTCGATCGGCGAGCGCAGCGTCGAGGGCCGCACCGTCAGGTCGACCAGCCGGGTGTGGCCGTTGTCGGCGACGTACTCCTCGCTGAGGGTGAAGTCGAGGCCCATCTCCTCCAGGATCGCCAGCTCGATCTCGAGGAACTCGATCGGCGCCCGCTCGATGGTGAGCTCGGACTGGGTGACGATCGCCGCGGTGAGCAGGCTCATCGCCTCGATCGGGTCCTCCGACGGGGCGAACTCGACGTCGGCGTTGATGCTCTCGACGCCGTGCACGCGCAGGGTCGTGGTGCCGATGCCGTCGATCTCCACGCCCAGGTGGGTCAGGAAGACGCAGAGGTCCTGGACCATGTAGTTCGGGCTGGCGTTCCGCAGCACGGTGACGCCGGGGGACAGCGCGGCCGCGAGCAGGGCGTTCTCGGTGACGGTGTCGCCGCGCTCGGTCAGGGTGACCGGCCGGGTCGGCTCGACCGACTCGTCGACGTCGCACTGGTAGAAGCCCTCGGTCGGCACCACGTCGAGGCCGAAGCGGCGGAGCACCTGCAGGTGCGGCTCGATGGTGCGGGCGCCGAGGTCGCAGCCGCCGGCGTAGGGCAGCTGGAAGCTGGGGTAGGAGTGCAGCAGCGGGCCGAGGAACATGATCACGCTGCGGGTCCGGCGGGCGGCCTCGACGTCCATGGCCGCGAGGTCCAGCTCGTCCGGCCGGACCAGCTCGAGGTCGCTGCCGCCGTTCAGCCAGGTCGCCCGCACGCCGATGCTGGTCAGCACCTCGACGATCCGGTTGACCTCCTCGATCCGGGCGATGCCGCGGATGACGGTGCGGCCGCGGTTGATGAGGCTGGCGCAGAGGAGCGCGACGGCCGCGTTCTTGGACGAGCGGACGGCGATGCGGCCGGAGAGCTTGACCCCGCCCTGCACGCGCAGGTGCAGCGGGCCGTTCGGGCCGACGGTGATGAGGGGGGACTCGAGCGCCTCGGCGATGCGGTTCACCATGTCCAGGCTGAGGTTCTGGTTGCCGGCCTCGATGCGGTGCACGGCACTCTGACTGGTCCCGAGCACGTCGGCCAACTGGGTCTGGGTGAGCCCCCGGTGCTTGCGGGCGTCGCGGATGAGCCCGCCGATCCGGTCGGCGTAGGTGTCAGTCACGCGGAGGACAATAACTCACATGTGAGATTTGTTCCGGATCTTCGGTGTGTCCTGGCCCACGAGACCGCCGGGTTGCGCCGTGAGCGATCGCCGGCGGTCGGTTCGCCCGAGCTCACCCGCCGCCCCTAGAGTTGAGGTCATGACCGATCACTATGACGTCGTCGTGCTGGGTGCGGGACCCGGCGGCTACGTGGCCGCTGTCCGCGCCGCCCAGCTGGGGCTGTCGACCGCCATCATCGAGCTCAAGTACTGGGGCGGGGTGTGCAACAACGTCGGCTGCATCCCCACGAAGTCGCTGCTGCGCAACGCCGAGATCGCCCACATCTTCAACCACGAGGCGAAGACGTTCGGCATCAGCGGGGACGTGACCTTCGACTTCGGGGCCGCCTTCAAGCGCAGCCGGAGCGTGGCCGACCGGATGGCCAAGGGCGTCCACTTCCTGATGAAGAAGAACAAGATCACCGAGATCGACGGCTGGGCGACGTTCACCGGCGACCACGACGTCAGCGTCGAGGGCCCGGGCGGCACCACCACCCAGGTGAGCTTCGACAACCTGATCATCGCCGCCGGCGCCACCACCCGGCTGCTGCCGGGCACCGAGGTCACCGACCGCGTCGTGACGTACGAGGAGCAGATCCTCACCGGCGAGCTGCCCGAGTCGATCATCATCGCGGGCTCCGGCGCCATCGGCACCGAGTTCGCCTACGTGCTCGCCAACTACGGCGTCCAGGTGACGATCGTGGAGTTCCTCGACCGGATGCTCCCGCTCGAGGACCCCGAGGTCTCCGCCGAGCTGCAGAAGCACTACAAGAAGCTGGGCGTCACGCTGATGACCAGCACCAAGGTCGAGAAGATCGACGACTCGGGCGACAAGGTCAAGGTCACCGTCTCCCCGGCGGCGGGCGGCGACGCGACGGTGCTGGAGGCCGACAAGGTCATGCAGGCCATCGGCTTCGCCCCGCGGACCACCGGCTACGGCCTGGAGAAGACGGGCGTCCAGCTCACCGAACGCGGCGCCATCGCCATCGACGACCACATGCGCACCAACGTGCCGCACATCTACGCCATCGGCGACGTGACGGCCAAGCTGCTGCTGGCCCACACCGCGGAGGCGCAGGGCATCGTGGCGGCCGAGACCATCGCGGGCGCCGAGACCATGCCGATCAACTACGACATGATCCCGCGGGCCACCTACTGCCAGCCGCAGGTCGCGTCCTTCGGCTACACCGAGGCGCAGGCGAAGGACAAGGGCTACGACGTCAAGGTGTCGAAGTTCCCGTTCACCGCGAACGGCAAGGCGCACGGGCTCGGCGAGGCCGTCGGCTTCGTCAAGCTGATCGCCGACAGTGCCCACAACGAGATCCTCGGCGTGCACATGATCGGCCCGGACGTCACGGAGCTGCTGCCGGAGCTGACGCTGGCCCAGCTGTGGGACCTGACGGCCGACGAGGTCGCCCGGAACATCCACGCCCACCCGACCCTGTCGGAGGCACTGCTCGAGGCCGCGCACGGCATCTCGGGCCACATGATCAACCTCTGAGGACCGAGCACGGCCGACCGAGCGGTCAGGCGGTCGCCCGCAGCACGAGCCGGGTCTGCAGCACGCAGGCCCGGCTCTCGGGTTCCCGGCCCGCGAGCAGTCCCAGCAGCATCTCGGTCATCCGGGCGCCCATGGCCGTCGAGGGCTGGCTGACGGTGCTCAGCGGCAGGTCGCCCGAGATGGCGGCCGGGCTGTCGTCGTAGCCGACCACCGCGACGTCGCCGGGCACGTCGAGCCCCCGCTCGGTCAGCACCGTGAGCGCGCCGCGGGCCATCAGGTCGTTGGCCACGAAGACGGCGTCGAGATCGGGCACCCGCGCGAGCAGGTCCCGCATCGCGGCGGCCCCGCCGGCCGTCGTGAAGTCGCCCGACACCACCGCGTCCGGAGGCCGTCCGGCCGTCTCCAGCACCTGCCGCCAGCCCGCGAGCCGGTCGACGGCGGCGGGCATGTCGAGGGGACCGGTCACCGTGCCGATCCGACGCCGTCCCAGGCCGACCAGGTGCGCCGCGGCCAGCCGGGCGCCCCCGACGTTGTCGACGTCGACGCTGTAGCAGGGGTCGAGGTCCGGTACGGCCGGTCGGCCGCCGAAGACGACGGGCAGGCTGGCGTTGATGTCGCGGAGATCGGTGTTGGTGGGGTGGTGGGACACCACGAGGGCGCCGTCGACGTTCCCGCCCTGCAGGTAGCGGCGGGTCTTCCCGCCGGCGCCGTCGCGGGCCACCAGCAGGTTGAGCACGTAGTCGCTGGACTCGAGCGCGCCGGTGATGCCCTGCACGATGGACGCGAAGTACGGGTCGCCGAAGAAGCGGGTCGCGTCCTCCGGCACCAGCAGCGCGATGGCGTAGGTGTGCCGGCCGGCGAGCGAGCGGGCGGCCCGGTTGGGCACGTAGTTGAGGTCGTCGATGGCCCGCTGCACGGCGGCGGCGACCTCCGGCCGGACGTTGGGGGAGCGGTTGACGACCCGCGACACGGTCGAGCGGCTGACACCGGAGGCCGCCGCCACCATCTCCAGGGTGGGCTGCCCCCGGACCGGCCGGACGCCGCCGTCCAGCGTCGCGTCCGCGGGCGCCGTCCGCGACCCGTCGTCCCGGGGGGCGCCGCTGTCGGCGCCCGGGGCCGCGTCGCGCGACGAGGCGGTGCCCGTGGACATGGCGGTCACGCTACACCGCGACCCGCCCCTGGTCAGGGCGTTCACCCGCCGCCCGCGAGCCGGTCACCGACCCGCCCGGGGGCCGACGTCTCAAGGCCGGCGACCTGCCCGAGAAGGTGCTGGTGCACCACCAGCCGGCGCCCTCGATCGTCCGCCGCGAGCGGGACCTGCGCGACCACCGCGGGGTGGCGCTCGTGAAGTCGGTCGACGGCATCGGCGTGCGCGCGGCGAAGGAGGCCACCTACCGCGCGGTGGACCGGACCGCCCGGGCACGTGCACGCCGGCTTCAAGCTCTTCTGCACCGAGGACGCCGAGGCCGGACCGCTGATGACCCCCGAGCAGGTGCTGGCGCTGCGGCCACGACCGGAGTACGTCCTCTACGAGTGAGGCGCTGGCGGCTCCGGTCCCGCCGCACCAGACTGGGCGCATGAGCTCCCGCCGCATCTGGCTGACCGGCGACCCGGCCGCCGACGACCTGCTGACCACCGACGACAACGCCCTGCTGCTGGGCATGGTGCTGGACCAGCAGGTGCCGATGGAGAAGGCCTTCGCCGGGCCGGCGGTGATCGCGCAGCGGATGGGCGGCCGGCTTGACGTGGCCGCCATCGCCGCGATGGAGGAGGACGCGTTCGTCGCGCTCTGCTCGGAGCGCCCGGCGGTGCACCGGTTCCCGGGCGCGATGGCCAAGCGGGTGCGGCAGGTCTGCCAGGTGCTGGTGGAGCAGTTCGAGGGCGACGCGGGCAACGTCTGGCGGGGCGCGACGACCGGGGCCGAGCTGAAGCGGGCGATCACCGCCCTGCCCGGCTTCGGGCCGGAGAAGGCGACCATCTTCGTCGCGGTGCTGGCGAAGCAGCGGGGCGTGCAGCCTCCCGGCTGGCAGGAGGCGGCGGGCGACTTCGGGCAGGACGGTCACCGCTCGGTCGCCGACGTCGTCGACGAGGAGTCCCTCGCCAAGGTGCGGGAGAGCAAGCGGGCGGTCAAGGCGGCGAAGAGGCAGGCGGCGGCCTCGGCCGGCTGAGCCGGGCGGCCGTCCGCTCAGGCGCTGAGCTCCAGCGGCGGCAGGCTCGGGGCGCTGGTGCCGGCGTCCTCCACCGCGGACCAGGCCCGCACCAGCCGCTGGACGGCGTCGTCCAGCACCTCCGGTGCGGCCGCGAACGGCAGCCGCACCCGGCGTTCGCCGCCGGCACCGGGGTAGGAGCGCGGCCCGGCGGTGAGCAGCAGGCCCTGCCGTTCCGCCGCCGCCGCCAACCGGCTGGAGGACTCGGTCGGCAGCTCGAGCCACAGGCTCAAGCCGCCGGCGGGCACCCGGCAGCGCCAGCCGGGCAGGTGCTCGGCCAGCTGCTGCACCAGCCGGTCGCGCTGCTCGCGCAGCCGTCGGCGCTGGTCGGCCAGCACGGGTCCGGGGTCCTCGAGCAGGCCGGCGACGGCCAGCTGCTCCAACGGCGCGGTGCCCAGGTCGAGGGTCGCCCGGTTCTCCACGAGCGTCCGGACGAGGTCGCGCGGTGCGCGCAGCCAGCCGACCCGCAGCCCGCCCCAGAACGCCTTGCTGGCCGAGCCGAGGGTGACGGCGTCGGGCAGGTGGGCGGCCAGCGGCAGCCGGGGCGGCTGGCCGTCCAGCCGGACCTCCACCAGGGTCTCGTCCACGACGGCGACCGTCCGGTTGCGGCGCAGCGACCCGGCGAGCTCGGGACGCACCTCCTCCGCCATCCAGTGGCCGGTCGGGTTGTGGAACTCGGGGATCAGGTAGGCCGCCCGCGGGGCGGTCTGGCGGACCGTGGCGTCGAAGCCCGCCGGGTCCCAGCCGTCGGGGCCGAGCGGGTAGGGCAGCAGCCGGGCTCCGCGCCGGCGCAGGGCCTCCAGCGCGTTCCCGTAGCTGGGGGCCTCGACCAGCACCCGGTCACCCGGCCCGAGCAGCGCCGCCGCGACGACGTTGAGCGCGGCCAGCGCCCCGCTGGTCACCACGACCTGCGCGGGGTCGGTGGGCAGCCCGCGGGCGCCGTACCAGGCGGCGATCCGCTCCCGCAGGACCGGCAGCCCGTCGGCGGAGTACCCGTGGCTGCGGAGCAGGCCGGGCAGCTGCTCGACGGCGCCGGCGTAGGCCTCGGCCACCCCCGCCGGGGCGGCGGGCGCCCCGAAGGTGAGGTTGAGCGTCCCGGCGTCCGCCAGCCCCACGCCGGGCAGCCCGCCCAGCGCCCGGCCGGGCGGGACGACGACGAAGTTGCCGGCCCCCTGCCGGGACCGGAGGTAGCCGGCCGTCCCGAGGTGCGCATAGGCGGCGGTGACCGTGGAGCGGCTCAGCGCCAGGGTGCGGGCGAGCTCGCGCTCGCTGGGCAGCCGGGTGCCGACGGCCAGCCGGCCGTCCACCACGAGGAAGCGGATCCGCTCCGCGAGGTCGCGGTAGGCGGGGGAGCGGAGGCGGTCCGCCCCCACCAGGTCGCGCAGACCGGCCGCGGACAGCCAGCGGGTGGTGGTCATGGTGCTCCTCAAGTGGACTGCTAGGACCGTACCAATCGGCTCTGCTCGACGGAAGAGCAGGCCAGTGGTCCGCAATTGGCCCTGGCGAAGGGTCGCCGGAGCCCGGCACGATGGACGGGTGACGTCGTCCAGCCCTTCCTCCCCGCTCACCTCCCTCGGGCCCCTCGAGCAGCTCCGCGCCGGCCGGCTGGGCCGCCGGATCCCGCAGCTCCTCGTCGGGCTGGCCCTCTACGGGTTCTCGATGGCGATGATGCTGCGCTCGGACCTCGGGCTGGCCCCCTGGGACGTGCTGACCGAGGGCCTCTCGCTCCGGCTGCCGCTCAGCTTCGGGACCATCACCGTCCTCGTGAGCGCCCTGGTGCTGCTGATGTGGGTGCCCCTGCGGCAGCGCCCGGGCCTGGGCACCGTCGCCAACGTGTTCGTCGTCGGGATCGCCGTCGACCTCGGGCTCGCCGCGCTGCGCACGCCGTCGTCGCTGGTGCTCCAGGTGCTGCTGCTGATCGGCGGCCTGGTGGCCAACGGCCTGGCCGGTGCGGTGTACATGGGCAGCCAGCTGGGACCCGGGCCCCGCGACGGTCTGATGACGGGTCTGGCCCGGCGAACCGGCGGGAGCCTGCGGCTGGTCCGCACCGGGATCGAGGTCGTGGTGCTCGGCATCGGGTTCCTGCTGGGCGGCACCGTCGGCGTCGGGACCGTGCTGTACGCCGTCGGGATCGGGCCGCTCACCCAGCGGTTCCTGCCCCTCGTCGCCGTGCGGCTGGAGGCCCGGCCGACGGCCCCGCGGACCGCGGCACCGTCGACCCCTGCGCCGCAGTCCGCGCCGGCGTCCACGCCCGGCGCCTGACCGGGAGGCGCGCCCGTGGCAGGATCGCGGGCGTCGAGCGGCCGGGGGAGGGAACGAGAGCGTGGTGGAGCTGTTGGCGCCGGGGGCGGCGCTGGCCCTGCAGACCGCCCCGCTCACCTACCCCGAGATCGGTGCCACGCGGGGCCCCCTGCCCGCCGGCTACCACCACCAGCACGTGTCGGCCCGGGTGGGCACCGGCCGGGCGGCGTTCGAGGCGGCCGCCGAGACGCTGCTGACCTGGGGCATGCACGAGGGGGCCGGGCTCACTGCCCGGGTGTCGGACCGGCGGGTGCGGACGGGCACCGTCGCGGAGCTGCGGCTGGGGCTGGGCCCCCTGGGGCTGCGGATCCCGGTCCGGGTGCTCGAGGTGGTCGAGGACGAGCAGCGCCGCGGCTTCGTCTACGGCACCCTGCCCGGTCATCCCGAGCGCGGGGAGGAGTCGTTCGCGGTCGAGCTGGCCGCGGACGGCGCCGTCTTCTTCGACCTCGTCGCCTTCTCGCGCGGGGGACGCTGGTTCACCGTGCTGGGCGCGCCGGTCGCGCGGGCGGGGCAGTACCTCGTCACCGAGCGCTACCTCGACGCCGTCCGGACCGCCGCCCAGGACGCCGGGCCAGGCTGAGCGGGACGGCTCGGGCGGGGCCCGTCCGGCGCTCCAACGCCTGGTCAGCGCCGTTCGTTCCCGGTGTGAGAAGCCCCGCAGGGCCTGGGTTCCCGGCCTGGCCGCTCCTACCCTCGGAGGGTGCCCGCCTCCTCCTCGCGACCCCGCCGCCGGACCACCGCGGCCCTCGTCTTCGTCGCGGTGAGCGCCGTCGCCGGGCTGCTGGCGGCCGGTCTGGTGCTGCCCGCCGTCGCTGCGGCGACCTGGGCGACCTCGGCCGCGTCGGACGAGCTGGCGACCCTGCCGGTGGCGTTCGACGCCCCGGCCCAGTCCCAGCGCAGCCGGGTGCTGGACGCCGACGGCGACGTGCTGGCCACCTTCTACGCCGAGAACCGGGTCTACGTCGGGCTCGACCAGATCGCGCCGGTGATGCGCGAGGCGATCATCTCGATCGAGGACCACCGGTTCTACGAGCACGGCCCCATCGACCCGATCGGCACGCTGCGCGCGTTCCTGCGCAACCAGGCCGCCGACGACGTGACGCAGGGCGGCTCGAGCATCACCCAGCAGTACGTGAAGATGGTCCAGGTCGAGGAGGCGGCGAAGGCGGGCGACGCGCAGGCCGTCGAGGACGCCCGGGCCGGCACCTACAGCCGCAAGATCAAGGAGCTCCGCTACGCCATCTCGGTGGAGCAGAACCTCAGCAAGGACGAGATCCTCGAGCGCTACCTCAACATCGCCTACTACGGCGACGGCGCGTACGGCGTGGAGGCCGCGGCCGAGCACTACTTCGGCACCACCGCCGCGGAGCTGACGCTGGCCCAGGCGGCGCTGCTCGCCGGCCTGGTGCAGAACCCGACGGCCTACAACCCGGTGGAGAACGAGGCCGCCGGCCTGCAGCGCCGTGACGTCGTGCTCGCCCGGATGGCCGAGCTGGGCACGGTCAGCCAGGCGCAGGTGGCGAAGGCCGAGAAGACCGGCTTCGACGAGGACGACGTCGTGACCACCCCCAGCGGCTGCACCACCAGCGCGTTCCCCTTCCTCTGCGACTACGTCCTCAAGACCCTGCTGCAGACCCCCAGCCTGGGGGCCACGCCCGACGAGCGCGAGCAGGCGGTGCTCCGGGGTGGTCTGACCATCCGCACCGCCCTCGACCCGGCGACGCAGAGGACCACCCAGGAGGCCGTCAGCGCCGTGGTCGGCCCGACCGACCCGCTGATCTCGGTGATGGACATGGTGGAGCCCGGCACCGGGCGGGTGCTGGCCATGGCGCAGAGCCGGCCGGTGATGGGCGCGGACGCCGACGCGGGGGAGACCTACTGGAACTACTCGGTGCCGCCGTCGCTGGGCGGGGCCCAGGGCTTCCAGGCCGGCTCCACCTTCAAGGCCTTCACCGCCGCCGCCGCGCTGGAGGACGGGCTGCCGTTGTCCACGCGGTACGACGCCCGGCGCACCATCGACTTCTCGGGAGCCAGCTTCGCGAGCTGCGAGGGCACCCGCCGGGTCGGCGGGGAGTGGGAGGTCAGCAACTCCACCGGCACCAACGGGGTGATGGACATGCGGCTCGCGGCGCAGCGCTCCGTCAACACCTACTTCGTGCAGCTGGCCCTCGACGTCGGGCTGTGCGACGTGACGCGGATGGCCGAGAAGCTCGGCGTGCAGAGCAGCACGCCCGGTGCCCCGGTCAGCTCCTACGACGACAAGCCGTCGTTCACCCTGGGCACCGTCGAGGTCGACCCGCTCTCGATGGCCACGGCCTACGCCACCTTCGCCTCCGGCGGCGTCCACTGCGACCCGGTCGTGCTCGACTCGGTGACCGACGCCGCGGGCGCCCCCTTGGCCGTGCCGGACGGGAACTGCACCCGGGTGCTGAGCGAGGGCGTCGCCGACGCGATGAACTCGCTCCTGGCCGGGGTGATGACCCAGGGCACCGGCGCCCGGGTGGCGACCAGCGACGGCCGGCCCCAGGCGGGCAAGACCGGCACCATCGACAGCAACGCCGCCACCTGGTTCGTCGGCTACACGCCCGAGGCGGCCGGCGCGGCCATGATCTCTGTCGACAACGCGCGCGCGCCGTTCGTCGCCGGCGAGGCGGGCTCGCGCCGCTCGGGGCTGAAGGACTACGTGGTGCCCTCGACCGGGGACCGGCTGGAGGGCTCCGGCAGCGGGGACGCGGGCGTGCGGATCTGGAAGCCCGCGATGGAGGCCTACCTCGGGGACGTCCCGGCGACCGCCTTCGACGCCCCGCCCGCCGCCCTCGTCGACGGCGGCGGCACCACCCGGCCGGGCGCCGGCTCGGGGTTCGGGAACCGGTGGGGCCAGCAGGCCCCCGGCGCCCAGGTCCCTAGTCAGCAGGGGCCGGGTCAGGATCAGCGCGGCCGGGGCCGCTGAGCGGGGTCCGCAGGGTTGGGCGCCGCGTCCCCGGGTACCGGGGGTGGAGCCCGCGCTGTTGACGGCGTGGGCTGATCCCTCCAGCGACAGGCACCCCATGGCGACCCAGCTCCAGCCCGGCACGACGACGGGGGAGTCGAAGCTCCGGCAGAGCATCACCGGACCCCTGCTCTTCGTCTTCATCCTCGGCGACGTGCTCGGCGCCGGCATCTACGCGCTGATGGGCGTGCTGTCCCAGGAGGTCGGCGGCGCGCTGTGGCTGCCGCTGGCGGTGGCCCTGCTGCTCGCGCTGCTGACCGCCGGCTCCTACGCGGAGCTGGTGACGAAGTACCCGCGGGCCGGGGGAGCCGCGATCTTCGCCGAGCGCGCCTTCCGGAACCCGCTGGTCGCGTTCCTGGTCGGCTTCGCCATGCTGGCGGCCGGGGTCACCAGCGCCGCCGGCCTGGCCCTGGCGTTCGCGGGGGACTACCTCGGGACCTTCCTCGACGTGCCCGCCGTGCCGGCCGCCGTCGTGTTCCTCGGCCTGGTCGCGCTGCTCAACGCGCGCGGGATCGCCGAGTCGCTGCGGACCAACCTCGTGATGACCGTGGTCGAGGTCAGCGGGCTGCTGATCGTCATCGTGACGGTGGCGGTGCTGCTGGGCCGCGGCGGCGGCGACGTCGGCCGGGTCACCGAGTTCCCGGCCGGCGTCAGCCCGGCCGCGGCGACCCTGGGGGCCGCGGTGATCGCCTACTACTCCTTCGTCGGCTTCGAGACCTCCGCCAACGTCGCGGAGGAGGTCCGCGACCCCAGCCGCGCCTACCCGCGGGCGCTGTTCGGCGCCCTGGTCACCGCGGGCGTCGTCTACGTGCTCGTCGGCCTGGCCAGCTCGATCGCCCTGCCGGCGGCCGAGCTGTCCGCCTCGAGCGGCCCGCTGCTGGCCGTCGTCCAGGCCACCGGCGTCGGCATCCCGGCCTGGGTGTTCAGCCTGATCGCCCTGGTCGCCGTGGCCAACGGCGCGCTGCTCACCATGATCATGGCCAGCCGGGTGACCTACGGGATGGCCGAGCAGGGGCTGCTGCCCGGCGTCCTCGCCCGCGTCCTGCCGGGCCGCCGGACGCCGGCGGTCGCGATCGTGGCCACCACGGTGCTGGCCATGCTGCTGACGCTGGTCGGCGACCTGTCGGTGCTCGCCAGCACCGTCGTGCTGCTCCTGCTGTTCGTCTTCATCAGCACCAACGTCGCCGTCCTGGTGCTGCGCCGCGACCGCGTCGAGCACGCGCACTTCCGGGTGCCGGCCGTCGTCCCGGTGCTCGGCGTGGCGTCGTGCGTCCTGCTGCTGACGCGCCAGGAGGGCACGGTCTGGCTGTACGGCCTCGGGCTGCTCGCCGTCGGCGTCGCGCTGTACGGCCTGACACGGCTGAGCGGACGTCGGGTGAGCTGACCTCACCGGCCCTCCCGACACCCCCCGGTGCCAGTCCGATAAGCGACATTATGTCAGATAGGCCGGAGCGGACCGCGATCCTGGGCAGATCTCCACCATCCCGCGTCCCTCCCTCTGCCTCGTCAGTCCTGCTGGCGCCGGATCGTCTCGGCGATCCGCTTGATCCGCTGCAACCGGGCGTCCCACGCCGACCCGACCGAGGACAGCTGGGCCACGGCCCGGGTCAGCTGGGCGTCGTCCACCCGGTACCGCTTCTCCCGCCCGGCCGGCGTGGCCCGCACCAGGCCGACGCGGTCCAGCACGCCGAGGTGCTTGGCCACGGCCTGGCGGGTGACGGGCAGCTGGTGGCCGAGCGAGGTCGCCGTCCCGCCACCCTCGACCAGCAGCAGGTCGAGCAGCCGGCGCCGGGTCGGGTCGCCGATGGCGGACCACAGGTCGTCGTCGACCTCTTCGACGACCGCGCTCACGCGGGCACCCCGAGGGTCGCCACGTAGGGCGCCAGCCGGGGCAGGTAGAAGTCCCAGCCGGTGACGTGCTCGCGGTACTGCTGCTCGAGGACGGCCGCCTCCCAGCCCAGGGCGCGGAAACCGGTCTCGGTCATCGTGAGCAGGGTCCCCACCCCGGACGGCACCAGGTCGAAGGTGACCAGGAGCGAGTTGCCCTCGCGGGCCGGTTCGCCCGCCGGGTGCGTCCAGCGGAACGCGAACCGCCGCGGCGGCTCGACCTCGACGACGGTGAACGCGACGACCGTCCCGCCGGTCTGCTCCTCGCCGAAGACGATCTCCCCCACCGCGCCGGGCACCGGCGCGTAGCGGGCGTCGTCCGGCCACCAGGCCCGGAGGTGCTCGGGGCTGCTCACCACCCCGAAGACGACCTCCGGCGACGCCTCGACGTAGATCTCGCGCTCGATGCTGCCCAGCTCCATGCCGACCTCCTGCAACTAGTGGTTGCAGAAAAGCCTAGGACGACGTCAGAAAATACGCAACCATCAGTTGCGCGTCAGCTCCGGCGGCGGCCGACCAGCAGGTAGACGAGGTGGTTGCCGGTGTTCAGTGCGGTCAGCACCCGCCACAGGGTCGGGCTGCCGCGCAGGTCGGCCCGGTCACGGCGGGCGATGTCGCGCCAGACCAGCGCCGTCAGCACCGCGTGGGCCGCGAGCGCCGGCAGGACCGTCCGCGTCCGGCGGTCGTGGGTCGTCATGCCTCACCCTGGCGCACCGGACCGGGCGACGTCCAGCGGCCGGGCGACTCTGATTCGATCCAGCGCGCCGTTCTCCCTAGGCTGTCGCCGGTGACGAACCCGCGGCCGGCTCCTCGAGCCCGACGGGCCCGCGCCGCCACCGGCGCCCTCTTCCTCACCAACGGCGCGCTCTTCGCGAACCTGGTGCCGCGCTATCCCGAGATCAAGGCCGAGCTCGCGCTGAGCAACGCGCAGTTCGGCCTGGCGGTGGCCGGGTTCCCGATCGGGGGGATGGTCGCCGGGCTCGCCGCCGGCGCGCTGATCCGGCGGCTCGGCTCCGACCGGCTGGCGGTCGGCGCGACCGTCGTGGCCGCCCTGGGCCAGCTGGCGGCGGGCGTCGCCCCCGTCGGCATCCTGCTGGCCGCCGGGCTGCTCCTCGCCGGCGCGATGGACGCGCTGGCCGACGTGGCCCAGAACTCCCAGGGCCTGCGGGTGCAGAGGCGGTACGGCCGCTCCATCCTCAACTCGCTGCACGCCATCTGGAGCGTCGGCGCCGTGGTGGGCGGTGCCCTCGGCGCACTGGCGGCGGAGGCGGCGCTCCCCCGCGGGCTGCATCTGGGGGCCTCCGCCCTGGTCTTCGGCACCGTGGCGGCGTTGGCGTTCCGCTGGCTGCTGCACGACGACGAGCCCGTCGAGCCGGCGCCCCCGCCCGTCGCCCCCGCGCCGGGCCGGCGCCCGACCTCCGGCCGGCTCCGGCTCTACGGCGTGCTGGCGGCCCTCGTCCTGGTCGGGGGCGCGGGCGGCGTCATCGAGGACTCCGGCAGCTCCTGGTCGGCGATCTACCTGACCGACGCGCTCGGGACCTCGGCGTTCGTCGCCGGCACGGGCTTCATCGCCCTGCAGGGGATGCAGTGCCTCGGCCGCTTCCTGGGCGACCCGCTCGTGGACCGGTTCGGGCAACGGGCGGTGGCACGGACGGGTGGGCTGGTCGCCCTGGTGGGGATGGGAGCGGCCCTCCTCGTCCCGACGGTGCCCGGTACGGTCGTCGGGTTCGGGCTCGCCGGGCTCGGCATCGCCACCCTGATCCCGGCCGCGATGCACGGGGCCGACGCGCTGCCCGGGCTGGCGCCGGGCACGGGGCTCACCGTCGTGAGCTGGCTGCTGCGGCTCGGCTTCCTGCTCTCCCCGCCCGTCGTCGGGGCGGTGGCGGACGCGGCCTCGCTGCGGGTCGGGCTGCTCGTCGTACCGCTGGCCGGCCTGGTGGTGGTCGCCGCCGCCGGCGTGCTGAGCGGGCGCTCCCACCGGACGTCGGTCCCGGTGCCCGAGCCGGCGACCGTCACCACCCGCTGAGCGCGGGACGCGCTCCTGGGAGCTCGTGCCGCCTCGTCGGCGCAGGCTGCTCCGCCATCCGGCGGCAGGGGCCTGCTAGGTTCGGCGGACGAGTCGGTCGTGCATCCGCGAGGATGACAGGGAACCCGGTGGAACTCCGGGACTGGCGCGCAGCGGTGAGGGTGACGGCGGTGGCGTGAGACCACTGGGGCTGCACAGGTCCTGGGAAGGTGCCACCTCCGGTCGACCCCGAGTCCGAAGACCTGCCGGCTCGGTCGTGCCCGCCCAGAACCCCGCGACCGGGTTCCTGCCTGAATCGAGACCTCCGTGTCCGCGTCCCGTCCTGCAACGCCCGCCCCGCCGACCGCCCGGTGACCCACCTGCGCGACGCCCGTCAGCGCCGTCCCGGACCCACCGCCGTCGTCCTCGCCGCCGCCCTGGTGCTCAGCCTCGTCGGCTCGCTCGCCCTGGGCACCGAGACCGTGCCGCTGCCGGCCGTCGTCGACGTCGTCGGCCAGCGCCTCACCGGCGGGCGCGGGGCCGACCCGACCGCCGACGTCATCGTCTGGGAGCTGCGGGCCCCCCGGGCCGTGCTGGCCGCCGTCGTCGGGGCGGGCCTCACGCTGGCCGGACTGGCCATGCAGACCCTCGTCCGCAACCCGCTGGCCGACCCCTACCTGCTCGGGGTCTCCTCCGGCGCCGGCGTCGGCGCCACCGCCGTCATCACCACCGGGCTGCTGGGTGCCTGGGGCGTGTGGGCGCTCTCCGGCGGCGCCCTGCTGGGCGCGCTCGCCGCCTCGGTCGTGGTCTACCTGGTGGCCAGCGCCCAGGGCGGTCTGACCCCGCTGCGGCTCGTGCTGTCCGGCGTCGTGCTGTCGTCGGCCTTCAGCGCCGTCGCGTCGTTCCTCGTCTTCGCCGCGCAGGACAGCCGGGCCGCCCAGTCGGTGCTGTTCTGGCTGCTCGGCAACCTGACCGGGGCCACGTGGGCCAAGGTCGGGCTCCCCGCGGCCGTGGTCCTGCTGGCCACGGCCCTCCTGCTGGCCAGCAGCGGCTGGATGGACGCGCTGGCCGCCGGGCCCGACACGGCCGCCTCCCTCGGCGTGCCCGTCGGGGGCCTGCGGCGGGCGCTGTTCGGCGGGCTGGCCGTGCTGGTCGGGGTGCTGGTCGCGGTGTCCGGCGGCATCGGCTTCGTGGGCCTCGTCCTCCCGCACCTGGCCCGGCGGGTGGTCGGCGCCCGGCACCGCGCGCTGGTGGTGGTCGCTGCGCTCGGCGGGGCCCTGTTCCTGGTGTGGGTCGACGTGCTGGCCCGGATGCTCTTCCGGCCGCTGGAGATCCCCATCGGGGTGGTGACCGGCGTGGTCGGCGCCCCCGTCTTCCTGCTGCTGATGGGTCGGGCCGAGTACCGCTTCGGGAGTGCCCGGTGAGCCCGGCGAGCCCGACGAGCCCGCCCGGGGTCGCGCTGACCGCGACGGGCCTCGACGCCGGGGTCGACGGCCACCTCGTCGTGGCCGGCGTCAGCCTGGCCGTCGAACCCGGCAGCCTCGTCGCCGTCGTCGGCGAGAACGGCAGCGGCAAGTCCACGCTGCTGCGCGCGCTCGCCGGGCTGAGCCGGCCGCTGGCGGGGCGGGTGGCCGTCGACGGCGCCGACCTGCACGCGCTGCCCGGCCGGGCCCGGGCCCGGCTGCTCGCGTGGGTCGGGCAGGAGGACGCGCCGGCCGAGGAGCTGCTGGTCTGGCAGGCCGTCGCGCTCGGGCTGGTGCCCCACCAGCGCCCCTGGGCCGGGCCGGGCTCGGGCGAGCGGGAGACCGTCGCCGCCGCGCTGGCGCAGGTGGGGCTGCAGCACCTCGCCGACCGACGCTGCGACCACCTCTCCGGGGGCGAGCGCCGCCGGGTGATGCTGGCCCGCGGGCTCGCCCAGCGGACCGGCCTGGTCGTCCTCGACGAACCGACCAACCACCTCGACGTCGCCCACCAGCAGGAGCTGGTCGGGGTGCTGCGCGGCAGCGGCCGCACCGTCATCGCCTCCCTGCACGACCTCGACCTGGCCCGCAACGGCTTCGACCAGGCCGTCGTGCTGCACGACGGCCGGGCCCTGGCCACCGGCCGGGCCGCCGAGGTGCTCGTGCCGGAGGTCGTCCGGACCGCCTTCGGCGTCGTCCCCGCCCTGCTGCGCGACCCGGCCACCGGTCAGGAGCACCTGGTGCTCCGCCCACCCCACCTCTCCCCCGCCGACCGGAAGAAGTCCCGATGAGCCCCCACCACCCCCGCCTGGCCGCCCTGGCCGCCACCGGTCTCGCCCTCGCCCTGCTCGGCTGCAGCGCGACCGCGCCGCCCGCGTCGTCCGGGTCGCCGAGCAGCCCGGGGACGGTCACGGTCACGAACTGCGGGAAGCCGCAGAGCTTCCCCTCCCCCGCGCAGCGGCTGTTCGTCAACGACGGCAACCTCGTCGCCCTCAGCCTGGCCGTGGGCGCCGGCGACCAGATCGCGGCCGTCACCAGCCTCCAGGACGACACCGACGTGCTGACCCGGGCGTACGGCGACGTGGTCGGCGGGCTGCGCCAGGTGGCGCCGGAGAGCCCGACGATGGAGACCGTCGTGGCCGCGCGGCCCGACGTCGTCGTCGCGGGCTGGAACTACGGGTTCAGCGAGTCGACCGACGTGACGCCGCAGACCCTCGGCGACCGCGGGATCGGCGCCTACGTGCTGAGCGAGAGCTGCCGGCGCGCCGACGGCGCCCGCGGCACGATGGACCCCTGGGACGCGGTCCGCACCGACCTGACCAACCTCGGCGCGATCACCGGGCACGTCGACACCGCGGCGGCCGTCGTGGCGGACACCGACGCCCGGCTGGCCGCCCTGGCCGCGGCCCCGCGGCCGGAGCGGGCGCCCGTGGTGTTCGTGTTCGACAGCGGGACGGACGCCGTCTTCTCCTCCGGCGCCTTCGGCGGCCCGCAGGCCATCATCGACGCCGCCGGCGGGCGCAACGCCCTCGCCGACCTGAAGGACACCTGGACCGAGGTCAGCTGGGAGCGGGTGGCGAAGGCCGACCCCGACCTCATCGTCTTCGTCGACTACCCCGGTCAGACGCTCGCCCAGAAGCAGCAGGTCCTCGCGGAGCACCCCGCCAGCCGCGACCTGGCGGCCGTGCGCGAGGAGCGCTACCTCGACCTGCCCTACGCGATGTGGACGAGCGGCCCGCTCAACGTCGACGCCGCCGAGCACCTGCGGCAGGGGATGGAGCGCTACGGCCTCGTCCCGGGCAGCGGGCTGCGGCCCCGGCTCGACCTGGGCTGAGGACGGGTCGCCCCGGGGGGCGAGGGCCGTCAGGGGTGAGGCGCGTCAGCCCGACGACTCCGGCGCCAGGGGCCCACCGAGCCGGTCGCTCAGGTTGGGGCCACCCGTCGGCCGGAGCAGCTCGTGCAGGTCGAGGCCGAGCTCGTCCAGCAGGCCGCCGTGCCGCTCGCTGTCGACCCGGTCGGGCAGCCGCTGCTGGGCGCGGCCGATCTCGTCGTGACGGCCGGCGACCCTCAGCAGGGCCACCAGCTCGTTCCTGGTGATGCGCATCAGCGGCTCCTTCGTCGAGGTCCTCAGCTGGCGTCGAGGCGGGGCTGGGCCACCTCACGGAGGATGAGCAGGCCCACCGCGGCGACGGGGACGGACAGCAGCGCGCCGACGATCCCCAGCAGGCTGCCGCCCACGAGCGCGGCGATGACGACGAGGGCGCCCGGCACGTCCACCGCCTTCTTGAACACCCGCGGCTGCACCACGTAGTTCTCGAACTGCTGGTAGAGCGCGTAGAAGATCAGCGCCGCGATGCCGATGGTCACCGACTGGCTGAACCCGATGATGACGACGACGACGGCCGCGAGCGTCGCGCCGATCAGCGGGATGATGTCGAGCACCGCGACCAGCACCGCCAGCGCCAGCGCGTACTCCGACAGCCCGACGACCAGCAAGAAGACGTAGGACAGCACGCCGGCGATCAGCGCGACGACGAACGTGCCGGAGATGTAGGAGCTGATCCGCAGGAAGATCTGCTCGGACAGGTAGCTCGACCGGTCCCGGCGCGAGGCCGGGGTGAGCCGGACGACCGCGTTCTTGATCGCCGGGAGGGCGACCAGGAAGTACAGGCTGAGGATCAGCAGCGTGAAGCCCGAGACCACCGCGCTCAGCACCGCGGCCCCGGCCCCGAGCAGGCTCCCGAACGCCGAGGACACCAGCCCGCCGGAGCTGATCGCGTCCCGGGCCCGGTCGACCACCTGGTAGCGCTCGTTCAGCGCGTTGACCTGCGGGTTGCGGAGCGTGTCCTGCAGCAGGCCGGGCCCCGAGCGGACGAGGTTGCCGATCTGCTCCACGAAGACGGGGACCACGGCGAGCAGGGCGAGCGCGAAGACGACCACCACGCCCACCAGCACCAGCAGCACGGCGGTCCCGCGCTTCACCCCGCGCCGGGTCAGGGCCCGCACCAGCGGGTTCAGCCCGAGCGCGATGAAGAAGGCGACGACCACGACGATGATGATCGAGCGGGCCTGGACGACGGCCTGGGCGAGGGCGTAGGCCAGGATCACCCCGACCGCCCCCACGAAGCCGATGCGGAAGGGCGACGTCTGGTTGAGCAGCCGCCGCCGGGCCGTCGGGGCCGGCGCTCCCCCGTCCTGGTCGTCCTGGCGTCCGGCGGGGTCGGGGACCGGGCGCCCCGGCTGTGAGCCGAGGGTGCTTGCTCCGTGGGCGGTCATGGGTGCTCCTGGGTGGTGAGATCGCGCGGGGGGTTGACGCGGGGGTGGAGCCGGATCCGGGGCGGCGACGCGAGGCCGCCGCGCCCGATCGGTCGCGCGCGACCGGTTGGCTACCCGCAGCGCGTACGCCGTAAACACCGGAGCGGGTGACGGGTCGGCCGGCACGCTCCGTGCTTCCACGGATGCGCGCCCGCCGCTGGCGGAGGAGCCTCCGGGCATGACCACGACCACGGGCACGACCACCCCCACGAGCACCACCCCCGGGGCGACCACCCCGTCGCCGGCGCCACCGCTGCTGGGCGTGTCGCACCTCGCCCTCTCCGCGCCCGACCTGCCGGCGGCCCGGCGCTTCTGGACCGGGACGATGGGCTTCGAGGTGACGACGGACACCCCCCACCTGCTGTTCGTCGTCCACTGGCCGAGCCGCGTCGCGATCGCGGTGACCGACCACGAGGCCACGGTGCGGGGGCCGTTCGACGAACGGCGGACCGGCCTCGACCACGTCGCCCTCGCGGTCCCGGACGCCGACGCGCTGGAGGACTGGCGGCAGCGGCTGGTCGCCGACGACGTCCCGCACAGCGCGGTCGTCGACTCCGGCGCCGGTCTGCACCTCAACCTGAGGGCTCCGGGCGGGGTCCCGGTCGAGCTGTACGTGATGGACGCCGCGACCGCCGCCGCGTTCGGGCTGGACCACCCGCACGAGGGCCACGCCCACGGACCGGCGGGGTCGACGCCCTGAGCGCCGCGCCCTGGCCGGCGGCGGGCCGCGATCAGGTCTGGGGCTGGTGCAGCGCCTCGCCGGTCTGGACCGCCCACAGCGCGGCGTAGAGCCCGCCGCCGTCGACGAGCTCGTCGTGGGTCCCCGACTCGGCCACCCGGCCCTCCGCCAGCACCCAGATCCGGTCGGCGTCGCGGACGGTGGAGAGCCGGTGGGCGACGACGAGGGCCGTCCGGTCGGTCGTCACGGTGGCGAGCGAGCGCTGGATGGCAGCCTCGGTCTCGTTGTCCACGGCCGAGGTGGCCTCGTCGAGCACCAGCAGGGCCGGGTCGCGCAGGATCGCGCGGGCCAGCGCGATCCGCTGCCGCTGGCCGCCGGAGAGGGTCAGGCCGCGCTCGCCGACCACGGTGTCGTAGCCCTCCGCCAGCCCCTCGATGAAGGTGTGCGCCTCGGCCAGCCGCGCCGCCTCCCGGATGGCGTCCTCGCCCGCGTCGGGCCGCCCGTAGGCCAGGTTGTCGCGGACGGTGCCGTGGAAGAGGAAGACGTCCTGGCTGACGTACCCGATGGCCCCTCGCAGCGAGTCCCAGGAGAGGTCGCGGACGTCGACGCCGTCGAGGAGCACCCGGCCCTCCCGCGGGTCGGAGAACCGCAGCACGAGCCGCAGCAGGCTCGACTTGCCCGCGCCGGTGGCTCCCACGACCGCGTGCGTCTCCCCCGCCGGCACGACCAGGTCGAGGCCGCGGAGCACGTCAGGACCGTCGGCGTAGCCGAACCGGACGCCGCGCAGCTCCAGCCGGCCCCGCACCGGGGCGTCCAGCCGGAGGTCGCCCGGGACCTGGTGGCCGCGCTCCTCCAGCAGGGAGAAGATCCGCCGCGTGGAGGCCATGGCCCTCTGGTAGAGGTCGAGGGTCTCGCCCAGGTCGGTGAGCGGCCAGAGCAGCCGCTGGGTCATGAAGACGAGCACCGTGTAGAGGCCGACCTCGAGCCGGCCCTGGATCACGAACCAGCCGCCCAGCAGCAGGGTGGAGGTGAAGCCGGCCAGGATGGCCATCCGGATCAGCGGCACGAAGGCCGCCGACGAGCGGATCGCCGCCCGGTTGGCGTCCCAGTAGCCCTGGGAGACCACGCGCACCCGCTCGACCTCGCGCCGCTCGGCGGTGAAGGCCTTGATGGTGGTGAGCCCGCCCAGGTTGGTCGAGACCGTCGCGCTGACGTCGCCGGCGGCCTCCCGGACGCGGCGGTAGAGCGGCTCCAGCAGCTTCTGGAAGCGGATCGAGCCCCAGACGATGACCGGCACCGGGATGAAGGCCAGCAGCATGAGCTGCCAGGACGACGCGGCGAACACGGCGCCGACGAACACCACGGTCCAGAAGGTGTGCAGGATGACCCGGGCGCCGACGTCGAGGAAGCGCTCCAGCTGGTTGACGTCGTCGCTGATGATCGACAGCACCCGGCCGGGCGCCGAGCCCTCGTGCCAGGAGACGTCGAGGTCCTGCACGTTCGCGTAGGTCTCCACCCGCAGCTCGTGCTCGACGGCCTGGGACAGGCCCCGCCACAGCACCGCCGCGGCGTAGTCGGTGGCCGACTCGACCACCCAGACGGCGATGTTCAGCAGCGCGATGACCAGCAGCTGGCCGAACCGGCCCTCGATGCCGAACAGCGAGGCGGCGAAGGAGTCGGCGCCCCGGACGACGACGTCGACCGCCACCCCGAGCAGCAGCTCGGGGGCCACGTCGGCCGCCGTGTTCAGGGTGGTGAACGTGGCGGCGGCCACGACGCGGGGGCGGTGGCGGCGGTGGTGCCGCCAGAGCGCCCGCAGGGGCTGGGAGGTTCCGGACACCCGCAGAACCTAGCCCGCCGCGGCCGCCTCCCGCGCCGCGGTCAGCACGACGGGATCGCTGCAGCCGCGGGCGTAGCCGGCGATCCGCCGGTCGATGTCGCGCTGCAGGACCCAGCGCCCGAGGCGGTCGGCCAGCGGCTCCAGGAGCCGGGGGCGGGTGGCGAAGTTGTAGCGCCACGTGACGTCGGTGGTGCCGGGCTGCGCGCCGGGGGTGAACCGCCACCCGCCGCCGAAGCGGGCGAAGAACCAGGGACCGCTGACCATCGTCATGCCGACGTTGCGCGGCGGGGCGAACGAGACGTAGCGGCTGACCATCCGCAGGCCGTGCCGCGAGGTCGTCGCGGTGCGGACCCCCTGCGCCGGCCGGGTCGCCCCGTCGAGCAGGTGCTGGGAGCGGACGAACGGGTCCCAGCGGTAGCGCAGCGGCGCGGTGGTCTGGGACACCCAGAACGCCAGCTCGGGTTCGAGCGGGACGGTCAGCCGGGACTCGACGACGGGCACCGCCCCAGTATCGGGTGCCCGGGGTCACGAGTTCGGACGACCGGCCTCCCCGTGCGCCGGCGGGCCGCATGATGTGCCCATGAGCAACGCGGGGGTGGCGGGCCAGGCCGCCGAGGGTGCACGCGACGCCAGCCAGCAGATGCGGGGCTCGCGCGGTTACCAGGTCCTCGTCGCGGTGGGGCTGGTCTGCTACGGCGTCGTGCACCTGCTGATCGCCTGGATCGCCCTGCGGGTCGCCTGGGGCGGGGGCGGCGACGCCTCCCAGGAGGGCGCCCTCCGCGCCCTGGCGAAGACCGGGGCCGGGCCGCTGCTGCTCGGGGTCGTCGCCGTCGGCATGCTGGCCCTGGTGCTGTGGCAGGCCGCGGAGGCCGCCTTCGGCTACGGGCGGGTGGCGCAGGAGCACGACGAGCGGCGCCGGCTCCGCAAGCGCCTCTCCTCTGCCGGCCGGGCCGTGGTCTACCTGCTCATCGGGGTGAGCGCCGCCCGGCTGGTCGCCGGCGCCGGCTCCTCCGGCGGGCAGGAGGACACCCTCACCGGCCGGTTGCTGCAGGCACCGTTCGGCCGGGCGCTCGTCGTCCTGGTGGCGGCCGCGATCCTCGCCGTCGGCGTCAGCCAGGTGGTCCGCGGAGTGCGGCAGAAGTTCACCGAGGACCTCGAGGGCGACCGGACGCGCGCGGTGCGCGTCCTGGGCACGGCCGGCTACGTGGCCAAGGGCGTCGCCCTGGCCGTGGTCGCCGGGCTGTTCGGCTGGGCCGCCCTGAGCGCCGACCCGGACCGCGCCGGCGGGCTCGACGCCGCCCTGCACACCGTCGCCTCCCAGCCGCAGGGCTCGTCGCTGCTCACCGTGCTCGCCGCGGGCTTCGCCGCGTTCGGGTTGTTCTGCTTCGTCTGGGCCCGCAACGCGCGCTCCTGAGGCGCGTCCCGCCGACCGCCCCGCCGGCCGCTCAGCGGCGAGCCGGGCTGGCCTCCGGCACCGGTGACGTCGCGCGCCCGGCGCGCTCGTCCCGCAGCGCGGGTGCGTAGCCGAGGGCCCCGACGACGCTGACCGCCCCGGCCACCACCATGGCCGTGGCCGTCGAGGTGCTCTGGGCCAGCGGGCCCAGGGCCAGCAGACCCAGGCTGTAGACGCCGCCGCTCACCATCGAGCTGACCGACAGCACCGTCACCCGGTGCGCCCGCTCCGCCTGCCGGTGCAGCAACGTGCTGTGCACCGGGTTCGCGGCCCCGTGCGTGAGGTAGGCGAGCCAGTAGGCCGCCACCAGGCCGACCGGGCCGGCGACGAGTCCCATGACGACGACGAACCCCCCGTTCAGCACCCGGACCAGCACCGCCGTCCGGGCCACCCCCAGCCGGGTGGCGGCGAGCCCCGCGGCCGCCGACCCCGCGGCGAAGAGCGCCCAGGCCGCCGCCGACGCCGGGCCGTAGAGCGCGCCCGCCCGCTGCTCGCCGCCGACGAGCTCGGCCAGCCGGACGGGGTTCAGGGTCTCGAAGGCGATCATCGCCACGCTCCAGAACACCTCCACGAGCACCAGCCCGCGCAGGACGGGGTTGCGGGTCACCACGACGAGCCCGTCGCGCACGACCCGGGGCGTCCCGCGCGCCGCGTCCCACGCCCGACGGCGGGCCTCGGAGCGGGCCGCCGGTGCGCCCGGGCCCGGCTCCGCGACGAGCAGCAGCACCAGCAGGGCGTGCAGGCCGAGCAGGGCGGTGGCGACCAGGTAGGGCAGCACCAGCGCGCTGGAGCCCGTCACCGGGTGCCAGGCCACCAGGCCGCCGGAGACCAGCGCACCGCCGGCGATCGCCATCCCGAGGACGGCCCCGGCGTGGCCGAGAGTCCGCTCCACGGCGACCTGCGGGTCGTCGGCCTGGGCGGCGTCGACGTACCAGGCCTCGAGCGGACCCGAGTCGAGCGCGCGGAAGACCCCCTGCAGCAGCATGGCCACCGCGAACGTCGCGACGTCGGTGGCCAGCAGGAAGAGCACCCCGCTGACCACCGCGACCAGCGCGGCGGCGACGAGCAGCGGTCGCCGTCCCACGGCGTCGGCCAGCCCCCCGGTCGGCAGCTCGAGGGCCAGCACCACGAACCCCTGCACGGCGAGGACCAGCGACACCTGGGCGAGGCTCAGCCCGCGCTCGAGCGGCAGCAGGGTGGTGAGGCCGAAGACGAGCCCCACGGGCAGCCACCGGGTGGCCGTCAGGAGCAGCAGCCGGCGCCGCGCCGCCGCCGCGCTCAGGGCCGTCACCGGTCGACCTCCGCAGGGGGCGGGTCGGTGACGTCGGCCGGCTGCGCGACCAGCGAGACGAGCACCCGGCGTGCCGCCGGGTCGCCGGCGCCGGCCGTGCGCCAGCGCTCCAGCACCGCGAAGAGCTCGGCCGAGACCTGCCGCAGCTGGGCGGCCGTCACCGTGAGGTGGGTGTCGCCGTACCCGGCGGCGTCCACCCAGGCGTCCGGCCAGCGGTCCGCCGCGTCGAACCACCCCTCGGCCCGGCTCGCCATCTGGCGGACGTAGTCGCGCTGCAGCCAGCCCACCGCGGCCGCGGCCTCGTCGTCGTCGCGGTAGTCCGAGGGGTCGAAGCTGTGGAAGTCGGTCGAGGCGCGCCACAGCCGGCGCTTGCCCTCCCCCTCCCCCGTGTCGGTGACGAGCCCCACCGACTCCAGCTTGCGCAGGTGGTAGCTGGTCGCGCCGGTGTTGGTGCTCAGCACGCCCGCGAGCTCGGTGGCCGTGGCCGGCCCGTCGACGCGGAGCCGGGACAGCAGCCGCGACCTCAGGGGGTGCGCGAGGACCCGGAGGGACGTCGCGTCCAGCCGCAGGCCGGTGGGCGGCGCAGGATCGGTCATGCGCTCCACACTAGTTGTGCACAATAGTTCTGCACAAGAGTGCTGCACTCTGCGGAGCCCGCGCCGCGGACCGGTCCCCGCACGCACCTAGCCTGGGCGCATGGCGACCTCGACGAAGCGGCTCCCCGACCCGCCGGCCGACGTGTACCCGGGCATCCAGGCCGAACGCGTCCAGCTGCTCAACGACGACGCGGTCCGCGACGACGGGCGCCACGTCCTCTACTGGATGCAGCAGGCGCAGCGCGCCGAGCTCAACCACGCGCTGGAGTACGCCGTCCGGCGCGCCAACGACCTGGGGCTGCCGCTGCTGGTCGCCTTCGGGCTGATGGACGGCTACCCCGAGGCCAACCTGCGGCACTACCACTTCATGGTGCACGGCCTGGCCGACGTCGCGGACGCCCTGCGCCGCCGGCACGTCCCGTTCGTGGTGCAGCGCGGCGCCCCCGACGAGGTGGCGCTGCGGCTGGCCGCCGACGCCGCGCTGGTTGTCTGCGACCGCGGCTACCTGCGGCCCCAGCGGGCCTGGCGCGAGCGGGTCGCCGCCGAGGCCGGGTGCTCGGTGGTGCAGGTGGAGAGCGACGTCGTCGTCCCGGTCGAGCTGGCCTCGGACAAGAAGGAGACCGCGGCCCGGACGCTGCGACCCAAGATCACCCGCCACCTCGAGCGCTTCCTCGTCGCCCTCCCGCAGGCGCGGCTGGTCGACACGACCGTGCCGGACGTCGAGGGCGAGGACCTCGATGACCCGGACGCGCTGCTCGACCGGCTGGCGCTGGACCGCAGCGTCGCCCCGGTGCTGCTCTTCGAGGGCGGCACCAGCGCCGGGGAGCGGGTGCTCGCCGACTTCCTCGCGTCGAGGTTCGCCGAGTACGCCGCCCACCGGAACCAGCCGCAGACCGACCACGTGTCGCACATGAGCAAGTACCTGCACTTCGGGCAGCTGTCGCCGGTCTACATCGCCCTCCAGGTGCGCGAGCACGCGGACCGGGTGGACGAGAACGTCGAGACCTACCTGGAGGAGCTCATCGTCCGCCGGGAGCTGCCGATGAACTTCGTGTACTACGAGCCGCGCTACGACAGCTACGAGCAGCTGCCCGGCTGGGCCCGGCAGACCCTCGCCGAGCACGCGCGGGACCGGCGCGATCCGCAGTACACCGCGCAGCAGCTGGAGGACGGCCAGACCGACGACCCCTACTGGAACGCCGCGATGGACGAGATGCGCTACGCCGGGTACCTGCACAACTACATGCGGATGTACTGGGGCAAGAAGATCCTCGAGTGGTCGGCCACCCCGGAGGAGGCCTACGCCACCACCCTGCGGCTCAACAACACCTACTTCGTCGACGGCCGCGACGCGAACTCCTACGCGAACGTCGCCTGGGTCTTCGGGCAGCACGACCGCGGCTGGACCGAGCGCACCGTCTTCGGCAAGACCCGGTACATGAACGCCGCGGGCCTGGAGCGGAAGGCCGACCCGCAGGCCTTCGTCGAGAAGGTGGCCCGGACGGTGGCGGCGGCGCAGCAGGCCGGCAGCCGCTCCTGAGGCCTCCCCGGCGGGTTTGGGCGGCCCGACCGTCGGGTACCTGATCGGCACCAGCGTTCGGCAGTGCAGCGCCCTCCCCCGTGCGCGCTGCTCCCCACGGCGCGCTCGACCGCAGCGAAAGGTCGTGCCCCGTGGCCGAGCGCCGCCCTGACCTCTCCCGCGTCGTCGTCCCCCTGCCCGCCGGCGGTCCCCGGATCCCGGAGCAGCGACCGAGCCGGTCCTGGGCGCTGCGCGACCGCAACCTCCCCCGTCTGGCCGCGCGGGTGGAGGTCCCCGGCTACCGCCGCGACCAGCTGCGCACCGGCGTCGTGCACCTCGGCGTCGGCAGCTTCCACCGTGCCCACCAGGGCGTCTACTTCGACGACCTGGCCCGGCTGGGGCTCACCCGCTGGGGCGTCACCGGGGTCGGACTGCGCAGCACGGCGATGCAGGAGGCGCTGCCGCCGCAGGACCTGCTGTACACGGTGCTCGAGCAGGGCGCGGACGGCACCCGCGCCCGCGTGGTCGGCGCGCTGCGGCGCTACCACCACGCCCCCCAGGACCCGGAGGCGGTGCTGGCGGCGCTGGCCCGCCGCCGGACGGCGCTGGTCACCCTGACCCTCACCGGCGACGGCTACCCCGTCGACCCGGCCACCGGCGGCGTCGTCGCCCCCGAGCTGCAGCACGACCTCGACCACCCCGAGGACCCTCGCACCGCCTTCGGCTTCCTCGTCGCGGCGCTCGACCGGCGCCGGCAGCAGGACGGCCCGGGACTGACCGTGCTCTCCTGCGACAACCGGGCCGACGCCGCCGCGGCGAGCCGGGCGGCCGTGCGGGTGCTGGCCGAGCGCCGCGACCCGGGTCTGGCGCGCTGGGTCGAACAGCACGTCACGTTCCCCGACGCCATGGTAGACCGGATCACCCCGGCCACCGGCGACGGCCACCGGCGGCTGCTGGCCGAGGAGTTCGGACTGCGGGACCGCTGGCCGGTCGTCACGGAGCCGTTCACCCAGTGGGTGGTGGAGGACGCCTTCGCCGGACACCGGCCGCCGCTGGACCAGGTCGGGGTCCAGTTCGTCACCGACGTCGGGCCCCACAAGCGCGCCAAGACCCGGCTGCTCAACGGCACCCACTGCGCCCTCGGCCTCCTCGGGGTGCTGGCCGGGTACGACGACACCGGCGAGGCCATGGCCGACCCGCTGCTGCGGGCCTACGTCGCCGCGCTGATGGCCGACGAGGTCGCCCCGCTGCTGCCGCCGGTCCCCGGTCTGGACCTGGCCCGCTACCAGCAGACCCTGCTCACCCGCTTCGCGAACCCCGTGCTGGTCGACCCGTTGACCCGGCTGGCCGGGCGGGCCTCGACGAAGGTGCCCGCCTACCTGCTGCCCTCGCTGCGCGAGGCCGCCGACCGCGGCCGGCCGCACGCGCTGCTCACGCTCGCCGTCGCCGGCTGGCTGCACGGCCTGCGCCAGCCGGGCGGCCTCGGGCTGACCGACGGCCGCGGGGTGCAGCTGCAACGGCTCGCAGCCGGTGGCGGGGACGACCCACGGCCGGTGCTCGGGGCGGTCGACGTCTTCGGTGACCTCGGTCACCGCGCTGACGTCGTAGGGACGCTCCGACGACAGCTCACGACCCTCGGGGCGCAGGGCTGGCGCGCTGCTCTCGCGCAGGCCCTCGCCCTGACCACGTAGAATTTCCGGCCTTGCCCTGAAGCGGCCCGTCCCCGCCACTCCCCTGGAGGTACGACGATGCCGCTCCCCGAGCTGGACCTCAGCACGGTCCGCACCCTGCTCTGCGACGCCGACGGGACGCTGTTCGCCTCCGAGGAGCCGGCCTTCGAGGCCTCGGTGACGGTCACCAACACCTGGCTGGAGCGCAGAGGCGCACGGCAGCGGTTCACCGCCGAGGAGCTGCGGCTCGCGGCCAACGGCAAGAGCTTCCGGTTGAGCCTCACCGAGCTGGCCGCCGCCCACGGCGTCGACGTCGGGTCACCGGCGTTCGCCCGCGACCTCGACGCCTGGGTCGCCGAGGAGAACGAGGTCGTCACCCGTCACCTCGCCGCCGTCCTGCGGCCCGACGACGACGTCGGCGGACCGCTGCGGGCGCTGCAGGCCCGGCTCGAGCTGGCCCTGGTGAGCTCCAGCGCGCTCAGCCGGATCGACGCCAGCCTGGAGAGCTCCGGGCTGGCCGGGCTGTTCCCCGCCGACCGGCGGTTCAGCGCGCAGGACTCGCTCCCCGTCCCCACCAGCAAGCCCGACCCCGCCGTCTACCTGCTGGCCGTGGAGCAGCTGGGCCTGGCGCCCGGCGAGGCCCTGGCCGTCGAGGACGCCGTGCCGGGAGCGCAGTCGGCCGTGGCCGCCGGCCTCACCACCGTGGGCATGCTCTGCTTCGTCCCGCCCGCCGAGCGCGCCCAGCGCGTCCTCGAGCTGCAGCGGGTCGGGGTGCACGCCCTGATCGACACCTGGGCCGAGCTGGCTGACCTCCTCCAGCGCAGCCGGCCGGCCCAGCCCCCCACCCCGGACCGGAAGGACGGTGCACGCACATGAAAGTGGTCTACGACGCATTCGAGGGGCGCTACAGCGACAACCCGCGAGCCCTCTACGAGCAGATGCGGTACCGGGACCCCGGCGACCGCCACACCTGGCTGTGCGACCCGCGCTTCGCCGACGGCTTCCCCGCCGGCGTGGACACGGTCCGCTACGGCAGCCGCGCGGCCCGCGCCGCGCTGGAGGAGGCCGACCTCGTCGTCGCCAACAGCCACCTCGACTTCGACTGGGACAAGAAGCCGGGCGCGGTCTACCTGCAGACCTGGCACGGCACCCCGCTGAAGCGCATCCACCACGACGTGCTCTGGGCGCCCGAGGGCGTGCTGCCCCGGCTCGACCTCGACGTGGCGCGCTGGGACTACCTGCTCTCGCCCAACGCCATCTCGACGCCCCGGCTGCGGGACGCGTTCGACTTCCGGGGCGAGGTGCTCGAGGTCGGCTACCCGCGCAACGACGTCCTCGTCGGCCCGCAGGCGCCCGCCGTCCGGGCCCGCGTCCGCGCCGCCCTGGGCATCCCGGAGCACGTCACCGCCGTGCTCTACACCCCGACCTGGCGCGACGACGAGTTCTTCGCCGGCGGCGACGTCGAGCTGGCCCTCGACGTCCCGGCCTTCCTGCGCGACCTGCCCGACGACGTCTGGCTGCTGCCGCGCCTGCACTACAAGATGACCGGCCGGGCCGCGCCGACGGCGGACGAGCGGGTGGTCGACGTCTCCCGCTACCCCGACGTGCACGAGCTCTACCTGGCGGCCGACGTCATGGTCACCGACTACTCCTCGACCATGTTCGACTTCGCCATCACGGGCAAGCCGCTGCTCTTCTTCGCCTACGACCTGGAGAGCTACCGCGACACGCTGCGCGGCTTCTACTTCGACCTCGAACCGCTGGCCCCCGGGCCGGTGCTGCGGACGTCGGAGCAGGTGCTGGCCGCGCTGCGCGACCTCGACGCGGTGCGGGCCGAGCACGGCGGGCGGTACGCCGAGTTCCAACGGCTCTTCGCCCACCTGGACGACGGGCACGCCGGCGAGCGGCTGGGGTGGCTGTTCCGCCAGGACGACCGGGCGTCCCTGGTCGCGGTCGACTGAGCCGCCCGCGCCTGCGGGCGGCCCCGGTCGTAGGCTCGGGCCATGGACGACGCCGAGATCCTGGACCGCATCCACCAGATCGTCGACACCGAGCGGGAGCTGCGGGCCCACCTCGCCGAGGACCCCGACGACGCCACCGAGACCCGGTCCCGGATCCGGAAGCTCGAGGAGTCGCTCGACCAGTGCTGGGACCTGCTGCGGCAGCGTCGGGCCCGGGAGGAGTTCGGCGAGGACCCGGCCGCCGCCGCCGCCCGCCCGGTTCCCGAGGTCGAGAGCTACCTGCAGTAGCGGACCGGCTCCAGCGCCGCCACCGGTGCCCGTCTCCTGAACCCGTCGAAGGGCCGGGCGGCAGGTTCGGTAGGGGGTTCCTAGGATCAGGCCATGGCACTCAGCAAAGGCGACAAGGTCCACTGGAACACCTCCCAGGGCCAGACGACCGGCACGACGGTGGAGAAGAAGACCCGGGAGTTCACCCTCGACGGGCAGAAGTTCAAGGCGTCCGAGGACGAGCCCTACTGGGTCGTGGAGTCGGAGAAGTCGGGCTCGAAGGCCGCCCACAAGGAGTCCTCGCTCCGCAAGGCCTGATCCGGGTCAGCCCCCGGCCGCCGACCTCGGCGCGCCGGGGGTGACCGGGCCCAGCAGGGCGGCCGTGCCGCCGCGGCCGAGGTGGCGGGCCCACTCCAGCGGGGTGGCGTCGAAGCGCCGGTCGCGAGCTCCCGGGTCGGCGCCGAGGGCCAGCAGCAGCCGGACGAGGTCCTCCTTGCCCTCCCCCGCGGCGTGGTGCAGCGCGGTCTCCCAGGGCTGCTCCACCGGCAGGTCCTGACGGCCGAGGGCGTCGACGCCGAACCCGAGCTCGACGAGCAGCCGGACGCCGTCGAAGCGGTCGGCCACCGCCGCGCGGAGCACCAGGGACGGCATCGTCGACCGCAGCACGGGCAGCGCGTCGGGGTGCGCGGCCCCGAGCCGCTCGACGCCCTCCGCGTCCCCGCTCAGCAGGGCGAGGACCAGCTCACCCTCGGGGTCGTCGTCGGCGTGGGCCCCGAGCGCGGTGAGCAGCACCACGACCTCCGGCCGTCCGCTCCGGCGGGCCAGCTGCAGCGCCGTCCGGCCGGGCGCCACGGGCAACCGGCCGGCCAGCGGCCGGTCCAGGTCGACGCCGTGCGCGGCCAGCAGCCGGATCCGCTCGGCCCGGCCGTGCACCACGGCCCAGGCCAGCTGGGTGGCCAGCAGGTCGGCCGGCGCGTCCGTCAGGTCGGGGAGCCGCCGACGCCACGGCCCGCCGTCCCCGCGTCCCAGCCCGTGCCGCAGCAGCAGGTCCAGGTGGTCGTCGGCCGCGCCGAACATCCGGTTGTAGAGGGCCTGGCCGTCGTTGGGGTCCGCCCCGGCGCCCAGCAGCCGCGCCGCCAGCGCGTCCGCGGCGGGGTGCGGCGGCTGGCCGCCCTCCCCGCCGCCCAGCACCCCGGCCAGGGCGGTGAACGGCGGGGTGAGGCCCTGCCAGCAGTAGCCGGCGTCGGGGTCGGCGCCCGCCGCCAGCAGCAGCTCCAGCGCCGCGACGGGCTGTCCGGGCACGCCGGCCAGGCCGAGGCGGCTGAACGCCAGGTGGAGGAGCGGCGGCCAGCGGAACGGCCCGCCCTCGGCCGAGGCGGCGCGGCGGTCCCGGCGCAGGTGCTCCCGCAGGGCGTCGACGTCGGCGGTGACGGCGGCGGCGTGCACGTCGGCTGCCGGCAGCCCGGGGTGGGCGGCCAGCACGGAGGCCGCGTGCGCCCAGGAGGCGGGTCCGTCGTCCGGGCCGAACCGGAGGACGGCCGCGCGGAGCAGCTCGGTGAGCGGGCTGCCGGGCGCCCGCGGGGTGTCCAGCGGGTCCCGGCTGGCGGCCTGCACGACCCGCACCTGGCTGACGAGCCGCGGCCAGCCGGCGAACCCGAGGGCGCGGGCCAGCGCGAGCTGCGCGAGGTGCAGCGGCACCGGACCCTCCGGCACGGCGCCGAGGTGCCGGCGGAGCAGCGCCACGGCGTCGGGGTCACCGCCCGTCGCGCCCCGCTGGAGCTCGCGCGCGCGGCGCCGGAGCTGGTCGAGGTGGGGACGGTCGGGCAGGCTCGGGGTCGGCACGGCGGCCTCCTTCCGCGGTCCCTGCGGTCCGCGACGCCAGGGCCGGAAGGAGGTGGACGACGGGCTCGCACCTCGCAGGGGGGCTCTGCCCTGCCCGCGGACCGGAGGCGTCCTGCACGCCACCGTCAGGCTAGAAGGCTCGGCGGGCCCTCGACAAGCGCGCGGCGCTGTTGATCGCTGAACCCGGTCAACGCGCCCTGAGCGCGTCGCAGGGCCTGCGACGCGCTCAGGCCGCGTGATCCCTCCACTCCCGAGGGCGAGGACGGCCTCAGGCCGCCAGGCTCGCGAACCGCTCCGGGTCGCCGGCGCCCACCCGGGTGATGACCGCGGTGCCGTCGGAGAAGTCGACGACGGTCGTCGGGGTCTCGCCGCACTCCCCGGAGTCGACGACGGCGTCGAGGACGTGGTCGAGGGTGTCCTTGATCTCCCAGCCCTGCGTCATCGGCGCCTCCTGGCCGGGCAGCAGCAGCGTGCTGGACACCAGCGGCTCGCCCAGCGCGTGCACCAGGGCCAACGCCGTCGTGTGCTCGGGGATGCGCACCCCCACCGTCCGCTTCTTGGGGTGCAGCATCCGGCGCGGCACCTCCTTGGTGGCCGGCAGGATGAAGGTGTACTGGCCCGGCGTCGCCGCCTTGACCGCCCGGAAGACGTTGTTGTCGAGGTGCACGAACTGGCCCAGCTGGGCGAAGTCGGCGCAGACCAGGGTGAAGTGGTGGGAGTCGTCGAGGTGGCGGATGCTGCGGATGCGGTCGAGCCCGTCCCTGTTGCCCAGCTGGGCGCCCAGGGCGAAGCAGGAGTCGGTCGGGTAGGCGATCAGGCCGTCGCCGCGCAGCAGGTCGACCACCTTGCCGATCGTCCGGGCCTGCGGGTTCACGGGGTGGACGTCGAAGTAGCGGGCCATGCGCCGAGCCTAGATCGGCGGCGCCGACGTCGGGGCGCTGGTCTCCCACGCCCCGACCAGGACGCGGACCGGCCCGGGTCGCTCCCCTAGGATCGCCCCATGGTCACCAAGGTCGCCCTGCTCACCGCCGGCGGATTCGCTCCCTGCCTCTCCTCCGCCGTCGGCGGGCTGATCGAGCGCTACAGCGCCGTCGCCCCGGACGTCGAGATCATCGCCTACCGCTACGGCTACCAGGGCCTGCTGCAGGGCGACTCGATCGCGATCACCCCGGAGATCCGCGCGAAGGCGGGCCTGCTGCACCGCTTCGGCGGCTCCCCCATCGGCAACTCCCGCGTCAAGCTCACCAACGCCGCCGACCTGGTCAAGCGGGGCCTGGTCGCCGAGGGCGTCGACCCGCTGCAGGCCGCCGCCGACCGGCTCACCGCCGACGGCGTCGACGTGCTGCACACCATCGGCGGGGACGACACGAACACCACCGCCGCCGACCTGGCCGCCTTCCTCGCCAAGAACGACTACGCACTGACCGTCGTCGGGCTGCCCAAGACGATCGACAACGACGTGATCCCGATCCGCCAGTCGCTGGGGGCCTGGACCGCCGCGGAGCAGGGTGCCCGGTTCGCCCAGAACGTCGTGGGCGAGCACAACTCGGGCTCGCGGATGCTGATCGTGCACGAGGTCATGGGCCGGCACTGCGGCTGGCTGACCGCCGCCACGGCGCGGGCCTACCGCGACTGGCTGGACAGCCAGGAGTGGCTGCCGGAGATCGGGCTGAGCCGCGACGCCTGGGACGTGCACGGCGTCTACGTCCCGGAGGCCGCCTTCGACCTGGAGGGCGAGGCGGCCCGTCTCAAGGAGGTCATGGACACCGTCGGGTCGGTGACGCTGTTCGTCTCCGAGGGCGCGGGCCTGGACACCATCGTCGCCGAGCTGGAGCGCTCGGGCGAGGAGGTGGCCCGCGACCCGTTCGGCCACGTGAAGATCGACAAGATCAACCCCGGGGCCTGGTTCGCCTCCAAGTTCGCCGAGAAGCTGGGCGCGGACAAGGTGCTGGTGCAGAAGTCGGGCTACTTCGCCCGCTCCGCCGCCCCCAACGAGGCCGACCTCGCGCTGATCCGCTCGATGACCGACCTCGCCGTCGACTCCGCCCTCCGCGGTGAGCCCGGCGTGATCGGCCACGACGAGGAGCAGGGCGACGAGCTCCGCGCCATCGAGTTCGAGCGGATCAAGGGCGGCAAGCCGTTCGACATCACGCTCGACTGGTACGGCGAGCTGCTGGCCGGCCTCGGTCAGCCGGCCCCCCAGCCCGCCGCCGCGCACTGACCCACTCCGCTCCCTGAGCTCGTCGGAGGGCCGTCGGCGGGCCCAGGGTGCGGACCGGTGCTCAGCAGCGGGATCAGCGCCGCCGCGCGAGCCACCAGGTGACCGCGGCCCCGAGCCCGGCCCCCGCCGCGGCCCCCAGCAGCCAGCCGGTCCGACGCCCGGCGAGGACCTCGGCGGGCTCGGCGGGCTCGGGCGCCACGAGCGGGAAGCGCACGACCTCAGCCTCGACGCGCGCCGGCGGCGCTGCCGGGTGGTCGGCGGTCGCGATCCAGGCGGCCATGAACAAGATCAGCTGCGCGAACAGGTTGAGGAACAGCATCAGCGCGATCACCGAGCCGAACACGGCGAAGGCCCGGTTGCCCGAGAACAGGCTGACCAGGAAGGTGCTCAGGTACTGCAGCACGGCCAGCCCGACGGACCCGATCAGCGCGGCGCGGCGGACCGTCCGGCGCGGCGCCCGCGTCTCCGGCAGCACGGTGTAGAGGAACAGGAACAGCACGGAGCCGGCGGCGATCGAGAACACCACGGGCACCAGCCGGAGCAGCGGGTTGAGCCAGCCGATCTCCGCCAGCCCCAGCGAGCTCAGCAGGGTGCCCGCGAACGTCGTGGACAGCGCGGCCAGGCCGAAGGTGATCGCCATCGCCAGCAGCAGCGCCAGCAGCTGGAGCAGGTTGACCACGTAGATCTTGAGGGTCAGCAGCAGCACGTTGCCGCCCTCGGCCTGCACGTCGAACTCGGGCCGCCACTGGGCCCGGACGGCGTTCTTCAGGTTGCCCATCCAGCCGGCGCCGGAGTAGACCGCCGACACCAGCCCCAGGATGCCGATGCTGCGCCAGTTGCTGAGGGCGCTGCGGACCAGGTCGAGGATCTGCTGCCGGGTGGCCGGGTCCGCGGTCCCGAGGGTGTCCGCGATGGCGTCGGCGAGCGGCAGCAGCAGCTCGGGCCGGGTGACGGTCAGCACCAGCCCGGCCGCCGAGAACGCGAACATCAGGATCGGGATCACGGCCAGCACCGAGAAGTAGGTGATGGCGCCGGCGAACTGGGCGCCCAGCCGGCTGATGTAGCGCTCGACAGCGCGCAGCAGGTGCGGCACGCCCGAGGGCAGTGCCGGGGTGCCGGCGGTCGAGGGCGAGGTCGGCTCTGTCAGCGCGGGCACGCGCTGACGCTACCCAGCGCGCTCGGGCGACCCGGGCTCGTCTCGGGGCTCCGGGTCCGGGCACCGGCCGCGGCACCCGGGGTGGACCGGCGGACCCGTGCGGTCGGTGCTCGTCCTGGGCGAGGCGGATGCGGTGGTTGACCATGTCGGGGACATCGGGAACCAGCGTCGGTCGTGCTGCAGCTCCTCGTCCGGCCATGACCCGTCGGGGTCGATGACGTCCACCACCCGTTGGATGAGCCGCCGCAGGTCCTCCGGCCCGAACACCTCGGCGTCGTCAGTGAGCAGCTTCTCCCCGGCGTCGACGTCGGCCGGGCCGAACCCCGGCCGGTCCACGGCGACCAGCGCCCGGGTGATCATGGCGGCTTTCTCCGCCGACACCTCACCCGCCCAGACCGCAGCGGCCAGCGCGGGCCGGACCGGCGCCACCACCTCCTCAACGGTCGGCAGACACACGTGCGGATCTGAGGCCTCGACGGACACGGCCAACACCCGCGCGATCGGGACAACACCCGCCCATCGGGAGGACGAGGCGGCACCATGAGGGGCGTGCAGCCGTCCCGACCCACGCTGGCCCGCGTGCAGCGCGTCCTCAGCGGCGCGGCCGTCACGGTCCTGGACCGGCTGCCCGTCCCCCTGCCGCTCGCGCGGCTCGCGATGCTGGTGGAGAACGCGCTCGAGAACGCCCACGGCGGCTGGGGCCGGCTGCGGGACGCGGGCGAGGCCGACCGCTACCGGGCGGTGCGCGCAGCCGTCGAACGGCACGCGGCCGACGGCTTCGTGCTCGACGTCGGGTGCTCCCAGGGCATCGTGCAGGAGGGCCTCCGCTACCGCCGCTACGTCGGCGTCGACCGCTACGCCCCCGCTCTGCGCCGGGCCCGCGGTGCCGGCGCACCGGAGACCACCTTCGTCGTCGGGGACGCCGGCCGCTACGTCCCCGACACCGCCCCGGACGCGGTCGTTCTCAACGAGGTCCTCTACTACCTGCCGCGGCCGGTCCGGGTGGTCGAGCGCTACGCCGCGCTGCTCGCCCCCGACGGGGTCGTCGTGGTGTCCTGCTACGCCCGCACCTGGACCACCCGGCGGCTGCTCCGCCGGCTGCGGCGCCGGCTGACCCTGGTGAGCTCCGAGCGGGTGGTCGCCGGACCGCACGCGTGGGAGGTCGCCGTCCTGGTCCCGCGACGCTAGCGGTCCCGGTGGTCCCGGCCGGCCCCGCCTGCGGGAGAGTGGCCCGGTGACTCCTCCGCACGCCCTCGTCATCTCCGGCGCCGAACCCTACGGCGACCCCTGGCACCCCTTCCCGGCCACCTCACAGGCGCTGGCCGACGCCCTCAGGGCGCGCGGCTGCGGGGTCGACGTCGACGACGACGCGGACACCGCCCTCGCCGGCCTGGGCTCAGGACCCCGGCCGGACCTGCTGGTCCTGAACCTCGGCTGGTACGGCCCCGAGCGGCTGGCGGAGCCGGCCACCGACGGGCTCGTGGCGGCGCTGCAGAGCGGGCTGCCGACCCTGCTGGCCCACTCGACCCTGACGGCGTTCCCGGACTGGCCGCTCTGGCGCGAGATCGTCGGCGGCGGCTGGACCTACGGCACCACGTACCACCCCGACTACGCCGACGGCGTCGCCCTCGCCCGGCCCGAGCACCCGCTGACCGCCGGGCTCGACCGGCTGGTCATCCGCGACGAGCGCTACACGAGGCTGTGGGTCGACGACGCCTCCGCCGTGTTCCTCGAGCACGAGGAGGAGGGCGAACGGCACGCGCTCGGCTGGACGCGGACGTGGGGCGCCTCCCCGCTGGTGGCCGACGCCCTCGGCCACGACGCCGCCTCCTACGACGCCGAGGGGCGCCGGCTGCTGCTGGCCCGCGAGCTGGACTGGCTGCTGGGCCCGGCCACCAGCTGATCGTGCAGGGCCACGGCGGAGCCGCTGACCGCGTCGACGTCGCCGCCCGTGGTCAGCAGCGCGACGGCCGTCCCGGTCGCCGGCCGCCGCACGGTCTTCGCGGTCCAGCCAGGCCAGGTCCCGCCGTGGGTGCAGGTGGCGCCGTCGGCGTCGACCCGCACCGTGACGCCCCAGCCGTAGGTCAGCGGGGTGCCGTCGTCGAGCCGGCCGGGCGTCTGGACCAGCTCGCTCACCCCCGCGCCGAGAGCACCCCGGTTCAGCGCGTCCAGCCAGGTCAGCAGCTCGGCGGCGCCGATCCACCAGCCGCCGTCCCCGACGGTGGCCGGCGGTCGGACCGCCGCCGGGAGGTCGGCCGGCCGGCCGGGCGGCGCTGCACCCAGGTGAGCGGAGACCAGGCCCAGCGGCTCGAACACCTGCTGCCGGGCCAGCACCGGCAGCGCCGTGCCGGTGACCGCCGCCAGCACCTCGGCCAGCACCACGTAGCCGAGGTTGCTGTAGGCGAAGGCCTCGCCGGGCGGCCGGCCCGGTCCGGGCAGGGCGGCCAGCGCGGCGACGACGCGCTCGTTGGTCAGCTCGGGCTCGGCCACCCCGGCCGCGGTCAGCAGGACGGCGGTCGAGGGCAGCCCGGCGGTGTGGTGCAGCAGGTGCCGCACCCGCACCGGGGCCGCCCAGCCCGGCAGCCGGGGGTCGAGGGCGGTGACGCTCGCCTCGGGGTCCAGCCGCCCGGCCAGCACCTGCTGCGCCGCCAGCACCCCGACGAGCTGCTTGGTCACCGAGGCGACGTAGAGCGGGGTGCCCGCGTCGACGGCCCGGTCGGCCAGCGTCCCGCTCGACGAGGTCAGCCGCCCGGTGCCGGGTGCGGTGCAGGCCACGGCGACGGCGACGTCCCCGCTCAGCAGGCCGGCGTCGCGGACCTGCTGCTCCAGCTCCGCCGTGGTCAGGTCCCTCCCGTCCTCCCGGCTCACCCGTGCACCAGCCACAGCGCGGTGACCGCGCCGAGCATCAGCACCGGCACCAGCAGCAGCCCGCGCAGGGCGAGACGCCCCCACGAGACGGCGACGCCGGCGGCCCGGCAGCGGGCCGCCCACAGCAGCGTCGCCAGGCTGGCCCAGGGCGTGACCAGCGGGCCGGCGTTGACCCCGACCAGCAGCGCGGCCAGCCGCAGCGGCGACCCGTCCGCCGCCGGCTCCAGGGCCAGGTAGCTGGGCAGGTTGTCGAGCAGGTTCGCCCCGAGCGCCCCGAGCACCGCCACCCGGAGCAGGGCGGTCCAGCCCTCCCCCGCCCCGGCCGCCCGGGTCAGCAGCTCGGCCAGGCCGTGGTCGTGCGCGTACTGCACGACCACGAAGAGGGCGCTGACCCCGAGCACCAGCGGCCAGGGCAGCAGCCGCCGGCGGAGCAGGGACGGCCGGGCCACCGCGCACGCCACCACCAGGACCCCGGCGGCGACGGCCGAGGCCACCACGACGTCGACGAGGAGGAAGGCCGGCCCGAGCAGCGCGCAGACGACCGTCGCGAGCACCAGCAGCCGGCGGTCCGCCACGGGCGGGGTCGACGCCGGGCGGTAGCGCCCGCGCAGGGAGCGGCGGAACAGCAGCGCCAGTGCGCCCACGGTGATCAGCACGCACGCCAGGGCCGCCGGCCAGGTCAGCGTGGTGAAGCGCCCGGCGTCGTAGCCCGGCAGCCGCCCCAGGGCCAGCAGGTTGGTGAGGTTCGACACCGGCAGCAGCAGCGACGCCGTGTTCGCGAGCCAGACGGCGGTGAGGGCGAACAGCTCGCGGTCCAGCCCCAGCTGCGCGGCCAGCGCCAGCACGACCGGCGTCAGCAGCACGGCCGTGGTGTCCAGGGACAGCACCGCGGTGGCGACGACGGCGACCAGCACCACCAGCAGCCACAGGGCGAGCACGGAGCCGCGGGCCAGCCGGGCGGCCGCCGCAGCCAGCATGGCGAAGACGCCCAGGGCGTTCGCCAGCTCGGCCACGACGGTGATGCAGACCACGAACGCCAGGATCGGGCCGACCCGGCCGGCCAGCTCCCCGAGGTCCACCGGCTCACCCTACGGTCGCGGGGGCCCGGTGCCGGTGACCGCCCAGGGTCTAGGCGAACGCCTCCGGCGGGGGGCAGGTGCAGACCAGGTTGCGGTCGCCGAAGCTGCCGTCGATCCGCCCGACCGGCGGCCAGTACTTGTCACTGCCCGTGGCGTAGAGCGGCCCCTGGTGCAGACCGGCCGGGAAGGCGGCCACCCGACGGCTGTAGGGGTGGGTCCAGCCGTCGGCGGTGACCCGGGCCTGGGTGTGCGGCGCGTGCACCAGCGGGTTGTCGTCCGCCGGCCAGACGCCGTTCTGCACCTGCTCGATCTCGGCGCGGATCGCGATCATGGCGTCGCAGAAGCGGTCGAGCTCGGCCAGGTCCTCCGACTCGGTCGGCTCCACCATCAGCGTGCCCGGCACCGGGAAGCTCATCGTCGGGGCGTGGAAGCCGTAGTCGACCAGCCGCTTGGCCACGTCGTCGACGGTGACGCCGCTGGCCTTCGTGATCGGCCGGAGGTCGAGGATGCACTCGTGCGCCACCCGGGCGTTGCGGCCCGTGTAGAGCACCGGGTAGTGCGCCCGCAGCCGCTCGGCGACGTAGTTGGCGGCGAGCAGCGCGTGCTCGGTCGCCGCGGTCAGGCCGTCGGCGCCCATCATCGCGATGTAGGCGTAGCTGATCGGCAGGATCCCGGCCGAGCCGAACGGGGCGGCCGAGACGGGGCCGACGTCCTCGCCGCCCTCGAGGAACGGGTGACCGGGCACGAACGGCGCGAGGTGCTCGCCGACGCCGACCGGCCCGACGCCCGGACCGCCGCCGCCGTGCGGGATGCAGAACGTCTTGTGGAGGTTGAGGTGGCTGACGTCCGCGCCGAACTTCCCCGGCTGGGCCAGGCCCAGCAGGGCGTTCAGGTTGGCCCCGTCGACGTAGACCTGCCCGCCGGCCTCGTGCACCAGCGCGCACAGCTCGGTGATGCCCTCCTCGAACACGCCGTGCGTGGACGGGTAGGTGACCATGATCGCGGACAGCGCGTCCCGGTGGGTGTCGATCTTCGCGCGCAGGTCGTCGAGGTCCACCGAGCCGTCGTCGGTGGCCTTGACCACGACGACCTTCATGCCGGCCATCACCGCCGACGCCGCGTTGGTGCCGTGCGCCGACGACGGGATGAGGCAGACCGTCCGCCCCCCGTCGCCGCGGGAGCGGTGGTAGCCGCGGATGGCCAGCAGCCCGGCGAGCTCGCCCTGGCTGCCGGCGTTGGGCTGGATGGAGACCCGGGCGTACCCGGTGACCTCGGCCAGCCAGCCCTCCAGGGTGCCGATCAGCGCGGCGTAGCCCTGCGCGTCCTCCACCGGGGCGAAGGGGTGCAGGTTCGCGAAGCCGTCGTAGGAGATCGGCTCCATCTCCGTCGTCGCGTTCAGCTTCATCGTGCAGGAGCCGAGCGGGATCATCCCGCGGTCCAGGGCGAAGTCCCGGTGGGAGAGCGCCGCGAGGTAGCGCAGCATCGCCGTCTCGCTGTGGTGGGTGTTGAACACCGGGTGGGTGAGGTAGGGCGTCTGCCGCTCGCTGCCGGCCAGGTCGCCGTGGGAACGGCCCGACGGCTCGGCCCCGAAGGCGGCGCGCACCGCGGCCAGGTCGGACTCGTGCGCGTCCTCGCCGACGGCGATCCCCACGTGGTCGGCATCGACCAGCCGCAGGTGCACCCCGGCCTCGCGCGCCGCGGCCACGACGGCCGGGGCCCGGCCCGGCACCCGGGCCAGCACCGTGTCGAAGAACGAGCCGTGCACCACCTCGACGCCGCCGTCGACCAGGTCGGCCGCCAGCCCGGTGGCGCGGGCGTGCACCGCCCCCGCGATCCGGCGGAGGCCGTCCGGACCGTGGTAGACGGCGTACATGCTGGCCACGACGGCCAGCAGCACCTGGGCGGTGCAGATGTTGGAGGTCGCCTTCTCACGACGGATGTGCTGCTCGCGGGTCTGCAGGGCCAGCCGGAACGCGGCGGTGCCGTCGGCGTCCTTGCTCACCCCGACGAGCCGGCCCGGCAGCGTCCGCTCGAGCCCGGCGCGGACGGCGATGAAGCCGGCGTGCGGGCCGCCGTAGAACAGCGGCACCCCGAAACGCTGGCTGGAACCGACGGCCACGTCGGCACCCCACTCCCCCGGCGGGACGGTGAGGGTCAGCGCCAGCAGGTCGCAGGCGGCGATGACCAGGCCACCCCGCGCGTGCACGGCCTCCGCCAGGGCGCGCAGCTCGTCGGTGCCGGTCAGCCGGCCGCTGGCGCCCGGGGTCTGGACGACGACGGCGAACACGTCGTGGGCGTCCAGCGCCGCGAGCAGCGGACCGTCGGCGACGGCGACGTCGAGGCCCAGCGCCTCGGCCCGGGTGGTGACCACGCCGACGGTCTGCGGCAGCGTGTCGGCGTCGAGCAGCAGCGTGCTGCCCCGCTTGGTGGACCGGCGGGCCAGGGTCATGGCCTCGGCCACGGCCGTCGCCTCGTCGAGCAGGCTGGCGCCGGAGGTGGGCAGGCCGGTCAGGTCGGAGACCATCGTCTGGAAGTTCAGCAGCGCCTCCAGGCGGCCCTGGCTGATCTCGGGCTGGTAGGGCGTGTAGGCCGTGTACCAGGCCGGGTCCTCGAGCACGTTGCGCCGGATCACCGACGGGGTGAGGGTGCCGGCGTAGCCCAGCCCGATCATCGGGGTCAGCGCGCGGTTCCGGTCGGCGAGGCCGCGCAGGACGTCGAGGGTCTCGGCCTCGGACAGCGCCGGCGGCAGGTCCAGCGGCGCCGTCATCCGGATCGCGTCGGGCATCGCCTGCTCGACGAGCTCCTCGAGGCTGCCGAGACCGAGGGCGGCGAGCATCTTGTCGCGCTCGTCGGGCTGCGGGCCGATGTGGCGGGTGACGAAGGCGGCCGAGCTGGAGGGCTCGGGTGCGTGCGGGGCTGCGGGCATCAGCGGGAACTCGTTCCAGGCGGTCCGGCGGTGCGACCCCGAGCCGCGGGCAGCGGTCGACGTGCACTCCCCGCCCTGTCACCCGGTGGGCTCCAGAGTTGCCAGACGGACGCGGTCTGGGTGCCTGAGAGGTTCCGGGGATGTTGCCCCTTCGGCGCCACCGTGCTCGTCCCTGAGCCGGTGAGCTCTCCCGCGTCGTCGTGTGCAGCAGGCGCCACCCTACCCGGCCCCCGCGGAGAGGTCACGCCTGCGGCCCTTCGACGAGCTCAGGGAGCGGCGGCCGGGGCGGCCCCTCGACGAGCCCAGGGGGCAGGGGGCCGGGGTCAGCCCTTGGACGAGCTCAGGGCGCGAGTCCCCTGCGCCTGTCGGAGGGCAGGCCGGGAGACGTCAGGAGTCAGCCGGCGGCGCGGGCGCGGCGGCGACGGGCGAGCTCGTCCGACGCGGAGGCCGGCGTCTCCTCGACGACGGTGCGCTCGGCCGGGAGCGCCGCGAGGGTGCCCTCGATGTCGCGCCAGACGCTGCCCAGCGCGATCCCGAAGACGCCCTGGCCGCCGCGGAGCAGGTCGATCACCTCGTCGTCGGAGGTGCACTCGAAGACCGAGACGCCATCGCTCATCAGCGTCACCTGGGTGATGTCCTCGACCCCGCGGACCCGCAGGTGCTCGATGGCGGTGCGGATCTGCTGCAGCGAGATGCCGGCGTCCAGCAGCCGCTTGATGACCTTGAGGATGAGGATGTCGCGGAAGCTGTAGAGCCGCTGGCTACCGGAGCCGGAGGCGCCGCGGACCTCGGGCACGACCAGTCCGGTGCGGGCCCAGTAGTCCAGCTGGCGGTAGGTGATGCCGGCCGCGCTGCAGGCGACCGGGCCGCGGAAGCCCAGGTCGCTGGGGACCGGGGAGAAGTCGCCGTCGAAGAGCAGGCCCTGCGCGTCGCCCTGGGGCGCGGCGTCCGCCACCTCGGCGGGTCTTTCGGTGCTGCTCACGTGGCCTCCGGTCGGTGCGGTCGGAAGGGAACGGCTTCCCCGAGTTCCCCGCGCGTAATTCCAGGCTCGGGATTACCTGGGGAACGCTACGGCTCGCTCCTCGGGCGGGTCAACGACACGCCGCCGGGCTCCGGGACGGATTCCCAACTCTCGACCCTGGCGTGAGGGTGCCCCCGTGTGCTATCGGTGCTCCGCCCGGCCGGCACCCTGAGGAGCGGGTCGAGGGTCAGAGGTCGGTGCGGCACGCTCAGGACGTCGGCTCCTCACCGGTCACGAAGTCGTCCGGGTTGACCTGGTCGAGGAACTCGCGGAACTTCTCGACCTCGTCCTCCTCGGCCTCGGGGATCTCGATCCCGGCCTCGTCGAGGACGTCCTCGGCGCAGTAGATGTCGGAGCCCACCCGCAGCGCGAGCGCGATCGCGTCGGACGGGCGGGCGCTGACCTCGACGCCGTCGACGAGCAGCACGGCGTAGAAGGTCCCGCCCTCGAGCTCGGTGATGTGCACCTCGGTCAGCCGGTGCCCCAGCGTCGACAGGGTGTCGACCATCAGGTCGTGGGTCAGCGGCCGTGGCGGGACCACGCCCTCCTGGGCGTTGGCGATGGCCGAGGCCTCGCTGGCCCCGATCCAGATCGGGAGGTAGCGGCTGCCGCCGACCTCGCGCAGCAGCACCATCGGCGCGTTCGAGGGCATCTCGACCCGGACACCCACCACATCGAGCTCACGCATGGCCCAACCCTACGTCGCAGGCCGCCGGCGCGGGCCGGGGCCCGGGCTCGGCCTCAGCGCTCCATCGCGGTGCGCACTAGGGCGGCGTGGAAGCTGATCACGAGCTGGGTCACCTCGCCCTGGACGTCCCGGTTGCCGCCCGCCCGGCGGAGGTGCGGCGCGATCGCCTGCTCCACCAGCCCCACCTCGCGGTCGGCGGACATCTTGAAGGCCCGCAGGTGCCGGCCGTCGATGCCGTACTCCGCCATCCGGCGGGCGGCGATGGCCAGGGTCAGGGCGTCCCGGCCGTAGTAGGTGCCGCGCCGCGCCTGCACGATCTGGGTGCGCTCCAGCTCGGTCAGCGCGGCGTCGGTGAGGCCGCTGGCCTCCAGCAGGTCGGCCCGGGTCATCCGGACGGGCGGCTTCGGGGGTGGCGGCGGCGCGGCGGGCGCGGGCCGGGCGTCGCCGGACGGGGCGGCCTCGGGTCGGGCGGCCGTGCCCCGGTCGAGCGAGGGCACCGGCGGCGGGGTCTCGCCCCGGTCCATCAGCGCCAGGTGCTCCTTGATGACCTTGAGCGGGAGGTAGTGGTCGCGCTGCACCGCGAGGACGTAGCGCAGCCGCTCGAGGTCGTGCTCGGCGTAGCGGCGGTAGCCGGACGGGGCCCGCTCGGGGGCGATCAGGCCCTCGGACTCGAGGAACCGGATCTTGGAGATGGAGATGTCCGGGAAGTCGCCCTTCAGCGCGGCCAGGACCTGGCCGATGCTGCGGGAGATCCCGGGACTGCTGCTGGGCTCGGACGTCATCGGCGCGCTCAGCCCTGCGCGCTCCCGTAGAAGACCAGCCGGAACTTCCCGACCTGGACCTCGTCCCCGTGCTGCAGCAGCACCTCGTCCACCAGGTCGCGGTTGACGTAGGTGCCGTTCAGGCTGCCCGCGTCGCGGACCACGGTGCCCTGCGGCGTCCGCTCGAAGACCGCGTGCCGCCGGGAGACCGAGATGTCGTCGAGGAAGATGTCGGAGTCGGGGTGGCGGCCCACCGTCGACCTCTCGGTGTTGAGCAGGAAGCGGCTGCCCGCGTTGGCGCCGCGCTGCACGATCAGCAGCGCCGAGCCCGCCGGCAGCGCGCCGACGGCCGCCTCCTCGTCGGGGGACAGCACCTCGGCGTCCCCGCCCTCCACCACGGCCGGCATCGTCCGCGTGGTCTCGCCCGTCGGCGGGCGCTCCCCCGCGTCGGGACGCGTCCCCCCGGCCGGGGTCGGCGTGGTGTGCGCCGGGGGCACGTTGAGCGCGGACCCGCACTGGCCGCAGAAGTTGCTGCCATCCGGGTTGTCGTGACCACAGTTCGTGCAGAACGGCATGAGGGTCGGCTTTCGGTCGAGACTTGAGGGTCCGGGGGCGGACGCTGACCCGAGTCTAAGGGGGAGGTCGAGGTGCTGGCGGGACCGCGCGGCTAGCCGCCGGCCTGCTCGGCGTAGGTGTCGGCGTCCATCAGGTCCTCGAGGTCGGTGTCGGCGTCGATCTCGACCTCGAACAGCCAGCCGTCACCGTACGGGTCGCCGTTGACGGTCTCGGGGCTGCCCTCGAGCGTCTCGTTGACCGCGGTGACCGTTCCGGAGACCGGGGAGAACACGTCGGACACGCTCTTGGTCGACTCCAGCTCCCCGCACGAGTCGCCCGAGGCGACCGGGTCGCCGACGGTCGGCAGGGACACGAAGACGATGTCGCCCAGCTGGTCGGCGGCGTACTCGGTGATGCCCACGCGCACGGTCGACCCGTTGCCGCTGCGCACCCACTCGTGGTCGGCGGAGTACTTGAGGTCTTCGGGGTAATCGGGCACGACGTTCCTGGCTCCTGGGGTTCGGGGTGGGGCCCGCCGGCCGGCTCAGCGCGGGGTGGGCGGGGGCGATGCGGGCTGAGCGTACTGATTCTCGCGCGCGGCGTGCAAGGAGTCGACGACGACCCGGTCCAGCTGCTCGATCTGCACCTGACCGCCGATGCCGGGACCGGTGATCTCGCTGACCAGACCGCCCCGGAACCGGGCCCCCTCCTCGAGGCTGTGCGGGTCGCCGATCACCTCGAAGGTGATCGGCCGGCTGATCGACCGGCCGTCCACGACCAGCCCGTCGGGGCCGGCGCCGAACCAGGTGGACGCCACGACGCGGACCGAGTCGTTGACCTCGATCACCTCGGCGCCGGCGTCACGCATCTCCTCGACCGCGTCCAGCAGCACGTCGGCGTCGACCTTGCCGGCCGGGTCGCTGATCCGCATCCGGATGCCCGGGCCCTCGGCGGGCGCGGTGCCGGCCAGGATGCCCAGCTCCTCCGTCCGCCGCTGGGCCTCCGCCCGGGCGACCCGCTGGGTGTCCGCGCCCGACTGCAGCTCGGCCCGCGTGCGCTCCAGGTCGGTGATCTCGCTCTCCAGCCGGCGGGACTCCGAGCCCAGCCCGTCGAGCAGCTGGACCAGGTCCTCCCGGCGTGCGCTGGTGTAGGTGTCGTCGGCGCTGTTGATGCGGATCTGCATGACCCCGCCCATGCCGACCACGAAGAGGATGACGGCGGCGATGATCTGCCCGCGTCCCGGCCGCACCAGCGACTCCCACACGCGACGGGGACCCGACGCCCGCGCCGCAGCGGCGCGATCGGCGCCCGAGGTGCCCGCCGACGGGGTGACGGCCGTCGAGGCCGGGGCGGCCGTCGAGGCCGGGGCGGCCGGTGCGTCGCCGGTCAGCCGGCGTTGGCTGCGGCGCAGGGCCCGCAGCCGCCGTCCCGGCGGTGGGGTGGTCGGAGGGCGGTGCCGGCCGGGCCGGGCGGGGCTAGGCATGGAACAGGGCCCGGCGGATCGCGGCCACGTTGGTGAAGATGCGGATGCCCAGCACCACGACGACCCCGGTGGACAGCTGGGAGCCGACGCCGATCTGGTCGCCGACGTAGACGATCGCCGCGGCGATCAGGACGTTGGAGACGAAGGAGACGACGAACACCTTGTCGCTGAAGTTGCCCTCCAGGTAGGCGCGGAACGCCCCGAACAGCGCGTCCATCGCCGCGACGATGGCGATCGGCAGGTAGGGCTGCAGGGCCAGCGGGACCGCCGGCTCCAGCAGGAGCCCGACGACGATGCCCGCCAGCAGGCCGAGGAGGGGGATCACCCGGGCACCTCCGCCCAGCGCAGGGCCAGGCCGGGGTCGGCGGGCAGCGTCAGCGCGCGCGACTCCCCCAGCTCGTAGCGCATGCCGCGGTTCTGCTCCAGGTCGTGCCACCACGCGCCGGCCGCGGACTCGGCGAGGCCGGCGGGCAGGGTCCGCGGGTCACCGATCGCCTCCACCCGGTACGGGCGGTTCAGCGACCGGTAGTCGACGGTGATGGCGTCGCCGGCGCTGCGGATCGCGGTGAGGGAGGAGAGCCGGTGACCGTTGATGGCCACCGCCTCCGCCCCGGCCCGCCAGAGGCCGTTGGCGAGGATCTGCAGGTCGAGGTCCAGCACCCGGTCGCCGGACCCGTCGGCGGTCGCCTGCTCCGCCGCGTCGTCGACCACCACCACGACGCCGGGCCCGGTCACGGCGACCGTCCCGGTGACCGGGCCGAGGGCCGCGATGCCGCGCTCGAGCTGCTGGGCGGTGGCGTCGCCGCCGAGGGCGGCGGCGCGGAGCGCGGCGTTCTCCTCGGTGAGCTCGGTCGCGCGGGCCCGCAGGGCGTCCTGCTGGCTCTCGGCCGCCTGCACGCGGTCGATCAGGTCCGACCGCTCGGACTGCAGGGCCGGCGCGGCCCGGTTGGTCTGGACGGCGGCGACGGCGAACATCACCCCGACCACGACGGCGATCACCCCGAGCAGCCAGTGCCGGCGGGACGGCGCCACCCCGCGGGCCGTGGCCGCGGCGTAGTCGGGGTCGACGGGCTGGCGGATGATCTGCAGCAGCAGGTCCATGCTGGCGTCGGCGGGGCTCGCGGGGCCCCCCCGTCCCGGGGCGGGAACACGGGCCCGGGGCCGGGCGGAGGTCGGCGCGGCGGGGGACGCGGTCATCGGGCGCTCAGCCCGCCCGGGTCCGCGCCGGCACGTCCCGCAGCAGGCCGAGCGTCTGCACCAGGTACAGCAGGCCGGCCCACCAGTACAGCCCGACCCCCCACAGCGCGAAGGCCCAGCCGAGCACCCCGGCGACGGCCCAGCCCAGCCCGTCGTCGGCGCCCAGCAGGATGAGCGGGAAGGCGTAGAGCAGGTTGAAGGTCGCGGCCTTGCCCAGGAAGTGCACCGGCAGCGAGGAGTACCCGCGGGTGCGCAGCAGCGGCACCAGCGCGGTGATCATCACGTCGCGCGCCACGAGCAGCACGACGAGCCACCACGGGATGATCGCGCGGGCGGCCAGGCAGAGCACGACGGCGAGGATGTAGAGCCGGTCGGCCACCGGGTCCAGCATCTGGCCGACGCGGGAGGTCTGGTGCCAGCGCCGGGCGAGGAAGCCGTCCAGCCAGTCGGTGAAGCCGGCGACGGCGAGCACGACGACGGCCAGCAGGTCGTGGTGCGGGCCCAGGATCAGCCAGACCATCAGCGGCACCCCGGCCAGCCGCAGCAGGCTCAGCACGTTGGGCAGCGTCCACATCCGGTCGGTGTCCCAGGTCGGGGCGTCCCCGTCGGCCGGGCCCACCAGGCCGACCGCCCCGGCGGCGGGCAGCGGCAGTCCGCCGTCGTCGGCAGGACGCGTCGCCCCGCCCGTCTGGTCCCCGGTCACCACGCCAGGTTAGTGGCCAGCAGCCGGCAGGACCGACCGCGACGGCGTGTCCGGGGCCTCACGACGCGCTCCGCCGGGGCACGGTCAGGGGTGCGTCGGCGTCCGCCGTCGGCCGCAGCACGGCGGCGTACACGTCCTCCACCGCCGGACCCACGACCGACCAGTCGAAGCGGCGCGCGTGCCGCCGGCCCCGCTCGGCCCCGACGGCGTCGCGGGAGGCGAGCACCTGCAGCACGGCGGCGGCGAGGGCGTCGGCATCGCCGGTCGGGAACAGCGTGCCGACGGCCGTGCGGTCGTCGCGGTCGTGCGCGAGCAGCGACGTGAAGGCCGGCAGGTCGGACGCGACCACCGGTGCGCCGCTGGCCAGCGCCTCCAGCAGCACGATCCCGAAGCTCTCCCGGGCCGTGTGCGGGGCGACGAAGACGTCGGCGCCGGCCAGCAGGGCGGCCTTCTGGACGTCGCTCACCGAGGTCTCCCGGCGCACCCAGCCGGGCAGGGCGCGGTGGCCCCGCCCGGCGACGACCACCTCGAGGTCCGGGTGGACGGCCCGGACGGCCGGCAGCGCCGCCATCAGCACGCCCAGGCCCTTGCGCGGCTCCTCGACCCGGCCGAGGAACACCAGCCGCGGCCGCTCCCCGCCCCGCCAGCCGCCGGCGGGGTGGTGGCCGCCGCCGAACTCGGCGTAGCTGAAGCCGTTCGGGATGACCTGCGGGTCGCGGCCGAGGTAGCGGCGGACGACCCGGGCCGCGGGCTCCGAGACCGCGACGCCGGCGTCGATCTTGTCGACCGTGCCGCGCAGGGTGCTGCCCGCCAGCTGCATCGAGCGCGAGCGCGGCGTGGCCGTGTGGAAGGTGGCGACGACGGGCACCTCGGCGGCCCACAGCGCCAGGATGGAGATGCTCGGGGTGAGCGGCTCGTGCACGTGCAGGAGGTCGAAGCCGCCGTCGGCCAGCCAGCGCCGGGCCCGGGCCGCGCTCCCGGGGCCGAAGCGCACCCGGGCGACGGAGCCGTTGTAGCGGACCGGGACGGCGGAGCCGGCCGAGGTGAAGCGGCCGGCCAGCGCGGGCGGCATCTCCGGACGGCCGAGACCCAGGACGAACGGCTCGTGACCCTGGGCGCGCAGGTGCTGCGCCAGGCCGAGCACGTGGTTCTGCACCCCGCCGGGGTGGTCGAAGGAGTAGGGGCAGACCAGCCCGACGCGCAGCGGACGGCCGCTCACCCCGCCCGCCGCCCGTCGGCGGCGGCGGCGGCGGCGGCGGCGAAGAACGGCTGCAGCATGTGCCAGTCCTGCGGCGCGGCGGCGATCTGCGCGGCGAAGAAGTCGGCGACGTCCTGCGTCATGGCCACCAGGCCCTCCCGACCGGGACGCGGGCGGACCGGCTCGCCGAACCGGATGACCATCTGGTCGCCCTCGTAGCGGCAGACGGCCGGCAGCAGCACCGCGCCGGTGCGCCGCGCGACCATCGCCGGGCCGGCCGGCAGGGTGACGGGCTGGTCGCGCCAGCGCACCGGCACGCCCGACCCGTCGAGGTCGCGGTCGGCGACCAGGCAGACCAGCCGACCCCGGCGCAGGGCCGCGGCCAGCGCGGGGATGGCGCTGCGGTCGCGGTGGGACAGCACCTCCATGCCCAGGCCGCGACGGAACGCGAGGAAGGCCTCGAACTCGGCGTCGGAGAGCTGCTCGGCCACGGTGCTGACGCCCATCCCGGTGCCGCAGGCCCAGGCGCCGGCGAGGTCCCAGTTGCCGCTGTGCGGCAGGGCCACCACGCAGCCGGGGCCGGCATGGGCGTCCCGGAGGCGCTCCTCCCCCTCGGTCCGCACGCGGGCGAGGGTCTCCGCCCGGCTCCACCCCGGCAGGGCGAGCACCTCCCAGAAGGTCCGCAGGTAGGACCGGACGCCCGCCCGGACCATGGCGTCGGACGCGGGCGTGCCCGTGGCCAGGCCGAGGTTGCGGCGGAGCGTGGCGACGTGCACCCCCTCGCGGCGGACGGCCACCCGGGCGGCGACCACCGCGACCGCCCGGACGACGGGGACCGGCACGCGCGCGGCGACCCGCCAGCCCGTCCGGTGCAGCGCGCGCAGGGTGGCGTCGCGGGCGCGGTCCGGCAGCCGTCGGGAGGTGCGCTCAGGCGGGTGCGACATCGGCAGCCACCGCCTGGCGGCGCACCTGCAGGATCCGCTGCACGACGGTGATCATGCTGGTCACGGCGAGCACCGCGACCGCGATCTCCAGCACGAAGGGGACGCCGAACCCGGCCAGCAGCGTGCCGAGCAGGATGATCACCAGCCGGTCGGCGCGCGCCGCGAGCCCGCCGTAGCAGGTGAAGCCGAGGCTCTCCGCCCGCGCCTTGACGTAGGACGTCCACTGCCCGAACACCAGACCGGCCAGGGCGACGGCGCCCCACAGGGTCGAGTCCTGCTGGTAGGTGAAGTAGAGCAGGATGCCGCCGAACACGGCGGCGTCCCCGAGCCGGTCCGAGGTCGAGTCGAGGAAGGCGCCCCAGCTGGTCGCCTGGCCGCTGACCTTGGCCATCTGGCCGTCGAGCATGTCGGAGAGGACGAACAGCGTGACCGCCAGCGCGCCCTGCCACAGCCAGCCCTGCGGGAAGCAGACGAGCGCGGCGACCACCACCCCGGCGGTGCCGGCGATGGTGACGAGGTCGGGCGAGACGCCCAGCCGCAGCAGCAGGCGGACGAGCGGACCCAGCAGGGCCGCGGAGATCCCGCGGAACCGTTCGAGCATCAGCGGTGTCCTGAGCCTGTCGAAGGGCCGAGCTGTTCCCACGCGGCGGTGACGACCTGCCACGTGTCGTCGAGGAGCTGCGGGAGGGCCTTGGTCTGCCCGATGACCGGCAGGAAGTTCGCGTCGCCGGCCCAGCGGGGGACGACGTGCTGGTGCAGGTGCGCGGCGATCCCCGCCCCGGCCACCGCCCCCTGGTTGAGCCCCAGGTTGAAGCCGTGCGGGGCGCTGGCGGCCCGGACGGCGCGCATGGCCTGCTGGCTGAGCGCCGCCACCTCCACCGTCTCGGCGTCGGTCAGGTCGGTGTAGTCCGCGACGTGCCGGTAGGGGCAGACGAGCAGGTGGCCCGGCGAGTACGGGTACAGGTTGAGGACGACGAAGGCGAGCTCGCCCCGGTGCACGACGAGGCCCTCGCGGTCCTCGCCCTGGGGGATCCGGCAGAAGGGGCACGCGTCGGCGTCGGGCGTCGCCGGCTTGTCCTGGCCGCCGATGTAGACCATCCGGTGCGGCGTCCAGAGCCGCTCGAAACCGTCCGGCTCGCCCGGCAGGTGGACCGCGTCCTCCACCTCCACCCCCTTGCCGTCCTCCTCGGACCCCTGACCACGCACGGGACGACCCTAAGCGCTCGGCGCAGGGCAGCTGACATCAGACGCGGCCAGCCGCGCTCAGACCTGGGTGCGGCGGGCGATCGCGTCGGTGATCTCGGCGACGGCCTCGGCCACCGGGACGCCGTTCTTCTGGGTCCCGTCGCGGTAGCGGAACGACACCGCCCCCGCGTCGCGGTCCTCGCCCCCGGCGATCAGCTGGTAGGGCACCTTCGCCTTCTGGGCCGTCCGGATCTTCTTCTGCATCCGGTCGTCGGAGTGGTCGACCTCGGCCCGGACCCCCGCCTTCCGGAGGCCGGCGAAGACCTCCTCGAGGTAGTCCGCGAACTCGTCGGCGACCGGGATCCCCACCACCTGGAGCGGGGCCAGCCAGGGCGGGAAGGCGCCGGCGTAGTGCTCGACGAGGACCCCGATGAACCGCTCGATCGAGCCGAACTTGGCCGAGTGGATCATCACCGGCTGCTGCCGGGTGCCGTCGGAGGCCTGGTATTCCAGCCCGAACCGTGCGGGCTGGTTGAAGTCGTACTGGATGGTCGACATCTGCCAGCTGCGGCCGATGGCGTCGCGGATCTGCACGGAGATCTTCGGGCCGTAGTAGGCCGCGCCGCCCGGGTCGGGCACCAGCTCGATGCCCGAGCGGGTGGCGACGTCCTCCAGGACCTGCGTCGCGACCGCCCACTCCGCGTCGGACCCGATGAACTTGTCCGAGTCGTCGCGCGTCGACAGCTCGAGGTAGTAGTCGCTCAGCCCGAAGTCGCGCAGCAGCCCCAGCACGAAGTCCAGCAGGTGCTGGATCTCCCCCGGCGCCTGCTCGGGGGTGACGTAGGAGTGGGAGTCGTCCTGCGTCATGCCGCGGACGCGGGTCAGGCCGTGCACGACGCCCGACTTCTCGTAGCGGTAGACGTTGCCGAACTCGAACAGCCGCAGCGGCAGCTCGCGGTAGGACCGCCCGCGCGAGCGGTAGATCAGGTTGTGCATCGGGCAGTTCATGGCCTTGAGGTAGTAGTTCCCGCCCTCGACCTCCATCGGCGGGAACATGCCCTCGGCGTAGTACGGCAGGTGCCCGGAGGTGTGGAAGAGCCCCTCCTTGGAGATGTGGGGCGTGCCGACGTAGGAGAAGCCCTCCTCGATGTGGCGGCGGCGGACGTAGTCCTCCATCTCGCGCTTCAGCACCCCGCCCCTGGGGTGGAACACGGGCAGGCCGGAGCCCAGCTCGTCGGGGAAGGAGTACAGGTCCAGCTCGACGCCCAGCTTGCGGTGGTCGCGCTTGGCCGCCTCCTCCAGTCGCGTCTGGTAGGCCTTGAGCGCCTCGCGACTCGGCCAGGCGGTGCCGTAGAGCCGCTGCAGCTGCTGGTTGGCCTGGTCGCCGCGCCAGTAGGCGGCGGAGTTGCGGGTGAGCGCGAACGCGGTGAGGTAGCCCGTGTGCGGCACGTGCGGGCCGCGGCACAGGTCCTTCCAGGCGACGGAGTCGTCGCGCCGCAGGTTGTCGTAGATCGTCAGCTGGCCGGCGCCGACCTCGACGCTGGCCGCGTCCCCGCCGCCGTCGGGCCCGTCGGGACCGGTCGCCTCGGGTGCCGCGGAGCCCTTGTCGGCGATCAGCTCCAGCTTGTACGGCTCGTCGGCCAGCTCGGCCCGGGCCTCCTCGTCGCTGACCTCCCGGCGGCGGAAGCGCTGGCGCTCCTTGACGATGCGCTGCATCGCCTTCTCCAGGTCGCGCAGGTCCTCCGGGGTGAACGGCTCGGCCACGTCGAAGTCGTAGTAGAAGCCGTCGACGATGGGCGGGCCGATGCCCAGCTTCGCGTCGGGGTGCCGGGCCTGGACGGCCTGCGCGGCGACGTGGGCCGCGGAGTGCCGCAGGATCGCGAGCCCGTCGGGGCTGTCGACCAGCACGGGCTCGACGACGTCGCCGTCGGCGAAGGGCCGGTCGAGGTCGCGCAGCTCGCCGCCCACGCGGACGGCGACGACGGCCCGGTCGGTGCCGAACAGGTCGAGGCCGGTCGTCGTGGTCTCGACGTCACGCTGCTCACGGGCGTCGTCGCGGACCAGGGTGATCGACAGGCTCGACACGTTGCGCACTGACCTTTCTCACGGGGTTCTCGGGGCCGGCGGCCCGGCCCAACCCTAGACCGGGACGGCCGTGGCGCTCGACGCCATATCGGGCCGCCGCCCGCCCGTCCGCACTGCTGCACCCCGGACGCGCTGCTGCACCCGGTGCACGGGGCGCACCGTCACCGACGGGGTGCAGGAGGGCTGGTCACCCGCCGGCTCCCGCCCCTCAGACCTCCGCGCGGGTCCGGTTGGTGCTGCCCTGCATGTCCTCCAGCTCCATGCCCTTCGTCTCGGGCACGAGAGTGCGGACGAAGACGAAGGAGACGAGGGCGAAGAAGGCGAACCCGCCGTAGATCCAGCCGAGACCCACCGACCGGGCCAGCTCGGGGAACAGCAGGGAGACGGCGAAGTTGGCGACCCAGTTGACCGCCGTGCACAGCCCGAGGGCGACGGCGCGCATCCGGTTCGGGAACATCTCGCCGAGCATCACCCACATGATCGGGCCCCAGGTGGCAGCGAAGCAGACGACGAACAGGTTGGCGCCGATGAGGGCGACGACCCCCCAGTTGCCGGGCAGGGTGACGTCGTCACCGCTCCCCTGCTGCTGGGTGAAGGCCAGGCACGCCATCAGCAGGCCGACGAACATGCCGGCCGAGCCGCTCATCAGCAGCTTGCGGCGGCCGAGCCGGTCGACGAAGAGGATGGCCACGAAGGTCATCACCACGTTGATGACGGCGGTGATCACCGAGGTGGTGAAGGACTGGTCCTCGGTGAACCCGACCGAGCGCCACAGGGTGGTCGAGTAGTAGAAGATCGCGTTGATGCCGACCAGCTGCTGCAGCGCGGCCAGACCGATGCCCACCCAGACGAGCGGATGCAGCCCGCCGCGGTCGCCGCGGACGTCCCGGAAGGACGACTTCGACTCCCGCCGCAGGGTGATCCGGATCTCCTTGATCCGCTCGGCGGGGTGCCGTTCGCCGGTGACCCGGCTGAGCACGTCGGCCGCCTCGTCGTCGAGGTCCTTGGCCACCAGGTACCGGGGCGACTCGGGGATCGTGAGCGACAGCAGCCCGTAGACCACGGCCGGCACCGCGCCGACCAGGAACATCCAGCGCCAGGCCTGCAGCCCGAACCACAGCTGCTCGGACGCGCCCCCGGCGGCGTCCTGCAGCAGTGCGTCGGAGAGCAGCGCGGCGAAGATGCCCAGCGTGATCGCCAGCTGCTGGGTCGAGGCGAGCGCCCCGCGGTAGCGCGCCGGCGCGATCTCGGCGATGTAGGCGGGGGCGATCACGGAGGCGATGCCGATCCCCAGGCCGCCGATGATCCGCCAGATGATCAGCGACACGACCCCGGTGGCCAGCCCCGCGCCGAAGGCGGAGGCGAGGAACAGCACGGCGCCGATCAGCATGACCTTCTTGCGGCCGATCCGGTCGGCCAGCTGGCCGGCGAACCAGGCCCCGACGGCGCAGCCCAGCAGGGCGACGGCCACCGAGAACCCGACGAGCACGTCGCTGAGCCTGAAGTCGCCCTGGATGGCGTCGACGGCGCCGTTCACCACCGAGCTGTCGAACCCGAAGAGGAACCCGCCGACGGCGGCCGCGACGGTGACGCCGACGACCTTCGCGGTGTGCTTCTCGTTCTGCTCCGTCGTTGCGGACACGTGCTGACCTCCGACCCTGGGGCGAGCGCCCCGGGGACCGACGGTAGTCCCGCCGCTCCGCCCGCCGGAGACCGGGGATGCCTCGACGGGCTATGCGCTCGGGACCCCTGCACGGCGGGTCGCCCGGCGGGAGCGACGGGGGCACGCACTAGCGTCGGTGTCCCACCCCGCAGAGGAAGGACCTCCGTTGGTCCAGGCACGTGTCACCGTCGACCGCGACTTCACCCTGGGACCGGTCCCGCGCCGGCTCTTCGGCTCCTTCGTGGAGCACATGGGCCGCTGCGTCTACACGGGGATCTACGAACCCGGTCATCCCGAGGCCGGCGCGGACGGGCTGCGCCGGGACGTCCTCGAGCTCACCCGCGAGCTGGGCGTCAGCGTCGTCCGCTACCCCGGCGGCAACTTCGTCTCGGGCTACGACTGGGAGGACGGGGTCGGGCCGGTCGAGCAGCGTCCGCGGCGGCTGGACGGCGCGTGGCACACCCTGGAGACCAACGCCTTCGGCCTGCACGAGTTCGTCGACTGGGCGCGGCAGGCCGACGTCGAGATCATGGAGGCGGTCAACCTCGGCACGCGCGGCGTCGCGGCGGCCCGGGCGCTGCTGGAGTACGCCAACCACCCCGGCGGCACCGAGCTCTCCGACCTGCGCCGCCGGAACGGGGCCGAGGAGCCCTTCGGCATCAAGCTGTGGTGCCTCGGCAACGAGATGGACGGCCCCTGGCAGATCGGCTTCAAGACCGCGGACGAGTACGGCCGGCTGGCGGCGGAGGCCGCGCGGGCGATGCGGATGATCGACGACTCGCTGGAGCTGGTCGCGTGCGGCAGCTCCAACCTCTCGATGCCGACCTTCGGGGCCTGGGAGCAGACGGTCCTCACCCACACCTACGCGCTGGTCGACTACATCTCGCTGCACGTCTACTACGCCGACTCCGACGGCGACGTCGGCAGCTTCCTGGCCAGCGGCGTCGACATGGACCGCTTCATCGAGGCCGTCGTCGCGACCGCCGACTTCGTCCGGGCGCGCGACCGGCACACCAAGACGATCAACCTCTCCTTCGACGAGTGGAACGTGTCCTACCGGCACGACCCGGAGCACCCGGTCGCCACCGAGGCCGAGATCACCCGGAACTGGGCCGAGCACCCGCCGATCGGCGAGGGCGACTACGACGTGACCGAGGCCGTCGTCGTCGGCACCCTGCTCAACTCGCTGCTCCGGCACGGGGACCGGGTCAAGATCGCCAACCAGGCGCAGCTGGTCAACCTGCTCGGCCTGGTCCGCACCCAGGAGGGCGGCCCCGCCTGGCGGCAGACGATCTTCTACCCGTTCGCCGCGATGGCGCAGACGGCGTCCGGGGAGATCCTGCGGCTGTCCGTCACGTCCGACCACTACACCACCGCCCGGTACGGCGAGGCCGACCTGGTCGACGCCAGCGCGACCTGGGACGCGGCGACCGGCCGGATCGCCCTCTTCCTGGCCAACCGCAGCCTCGACGAGGCCGCCGAGGTCACGGTGCCCCTGCACGGCTTCACGGCCGACCAGGTCGTGTCGGCCCGGGTGCTCGCGACGCCGGAGGGCGGTGACCGCTTCAGCGCGAACACCGCCGACGCCTCGCCGGTCGGCCTCGTCGACTGGGACGGCGCGGTCCTCGAGGACGGCGCGCTCGCGGTGACGCTGCCGGCGCTGTCCTGGGCCGTCGTGGAGGTGGCGGTCACCCCCAGCTGACCACCGCTCCCCGGCGGGTCGAAGGGGCCGCCGCCCATCCCCGGGCCCGTCGAAGGGCCGTCGACGGGCTCAGGCCGCGGGGGCTCAGTCCCCGCTCACCGGGCGGCCGGACAGCCGCTCGACGCCGCGCAGCAGGGCGGAGTGGTCGAGCCCGCCGTCGCCCTGGGCGCGGAGGGCGCCGATCAGCTGGGCGGTCAGCGCCCCGAGGGGCAGGGCGACGCCCTGCTCCCGGGCCGCGGCGGTGACGATGCCCATGTCCTTGTGGTGCAGGTCCACCCGGAACCCCGGCTCGAAGCGGCCGGCCAGCATGGCGGCGCCCTTGCGGTCCAGCACAGTGCTCCCCGCGAGGCCGCCGGCCAGCACCCGGAGCGCCGCCTCGTCGTCGACACCGTGGGCGCGCAGGAAGACGATCGCCTCGGCGAGCAGCTGGTAGGTGCCGCCCACCACCAGCTGGTTGGCCGCCTTGACCGTCTGGCCGGAGCCGGCCGGACCGACGTGGACGACGGTGCTGCCCATCACCTCGAGCAGCGGCCGGGCCGCGGCGAAGGCGTCCACCTCGCCGCCGACCATGATCGAGAGCGTGGCCTCCTGGGCGCCCGCCTGCCCGCCGCTCACGGGGGCGTCGAGCACCCGGACGCCGGCCGCCGCCCCGGTCGCGGCCAGGCCGACGGCCACGTCCGGGCGGATCGAGGACATGTCGACGTGCAGCGCCCCGGGGCGGGCGTGGGCGTAGATCCCGTCCGGGCCGAGCGCCACGGCCTCGACGTCCGGGGAGTCCGGGACCATGGTGATGACCACGTCGGCGTCCCGGACGGCCTCCGCGACGCTGCCGCCGTCCTGGCCGCCGGCCTCGACCAGCCGCTGGACGGCCGCGGGGCTGCGGTTGACGCCCCGCACGGTGTGGCCGGCGCGCACGAGGTGGGCGGCCATCGGGCCGCCCATGATGCCGAGCCCGACGAAGGCGATGGTGCTCATGGTGTCGCGTGTCCTCTCGGCCGCCCGGGGGCGGCGTGGGTGGTGGGGCGGGCCCGCTGGCGGGTCAGCGCTCCCAGACGACGGGCCGGCGGCGGCCGCCGACCCGGACGGACGGCCAGCGCGGGTCGACGCTGAGCACCTCCAGGCCGTCGTCGCCCAGCAGCACGGTGTCCTCGACCTTCCCCCCGGGCACCCACGGGTTCCAGGCGAAGGCCTGGCCGACCGCGACGGAGAAGGAGCAGTCGGGGGTGGCGCGCGGGTCCCGGCCGGCGTAGCCGGCGACGCCGCCCTGGTGGTGCCCGCGCCAGTGGTCGGCGCCGAAACCCTGGGTGGCGTAGGCCCGGCCGACCACCCCCAGGACCTCCGCCAGCGTGACCCCGGGGGCCAGCGCGTCGAGGGCGGCCTGCTCCACGGCGAGCACCCGGTCCTGGACGTCCCGCTCGGCCGCGTCGAGGTCTCCGAAGGCGAGGGCCCGGCTCAGGTTCACCACCAGCCCGTGCCGCCGGGCGCACAGCACGACCAGGACCCGGCGGCCCAGCGGGCCGCCGGTGGGCAGCGGGTGGGGCAGGTGGGCACGGTCCTCGCCGCCGACGAGGACGACCAGGGGGTCGGCCCCGCGCTCCACGACGGCCCGGGCGACCTCGCCCGCCAGCCGGCGCTCGGTCCAGGACGGCTCCGCGACGGCGAGGACGTCGGTCAGGGCGGTCGCCGCGTCGGCGCCCAGCCGGGCGAACCGCTCGGTCTCGACCGGCAGCAGCGGCGAGCGGGCCCGCAGCAGGGCGTCGGCCAGGGCGGTCTCGGGCCGCGCGTGGAGGTCGGGCCGCCCCGCGTACCAGGGCCGCTCGCAGACGGTCAGCCAGCCGGGCAGCTCCTCGCGGACCAGCCGGGCCGTCTCGTTGCTCGTGAGCAGGACCTCGTCGGCGTCCCGGCTGACCCGGACGGCGAGCACCGGGTCGGCGGCCAGGCTGACGTGGCTGCGCGCCCCGTCGAGGTACCAGGCCAGCGCCGTCGAACCGGTCAGCGCCAGCGCCTCGGCGCCCGTGCCGTCCAGGACCGCCAGCAGCCGGCGCCGCTTCTCGGCGTGGTCGGCCGACGTCGTGACGACGGCGGGTGCGAGCCCGGTCATGCCCGCACCCCGACCAGCGCGGCGGCCACGTCGGCGGCCTCGGCGGGGCTCAGCCGGCCGTCGACGACGGCGACGTCGAACCGCCGGGCGAGCTCGCCGCCCGGGGGCAGCACCACCGGGTCCCGCCAGGCGAGGGCGGAGCCGAGCCCGGGGTAGTCGCGGACCCGGACGAACCAGGGGTCCCCCGCGTCGGCGGCCGACGGGGAGGACAGCACCACCGTCGCCGGGCCGCTGACCCCGGGGGCGGCCGTGAAGTCGGCCGCCCACGCCACCCAGGGGCTGACGGTGCCCTGCACCGCCTGCTCGCCCCGGGCGTCGGCGGTGAGGACGTCGACGTCCGCGCAGGCCGGGAACCGCCAGAAGAAGCCGCCGTAGCCGCCGTCGGGGCGGCCCTTGCTGCCCGGCGAGCCCACCGTCGCGCCGCGCCCGGCGCGCAGCACCGTGCCGAGGTGGAGGTGCCAGGCCCGGCCGTCGAGGGGCCCCCAGCGGACCGTCCGCTGCTCCTCGAGCAGCACGGCGCCGTCGCGGCTCCGCCACGCCAGCCGCTGGCGGAACCCGCCGTCGGTGACCAGCGGGGGCTCACCGTCGACCCGGCCGTGGTCGTCCAGCAGCCGGTAGCCCTGGCCGTGCACGTAGGTGCCACCGCCCCAGAGGTTGGTGCCGTCGACGTCGGGGACGGCCAGCCCGACACCGGTGTGCCAGTCGTGGTCGGCCGGGTGCTGCGCGGACACCCGCACCCCGGTGAGCGTCGAGACCGGGTGCAGCACCGGCCGTGGGGTGGAGGTCGGCAGCGTGCCGGCCCCGTCGTGGTAGTCGGCGACGCGGTGGCCCTCGACCCGGAGCCGCACCAGCACGCGGTCGCGGCCGGCGTGCGCCCAGGGCACCCCGAGCTCCCGGAAGGTGCGGCCGGTGGAGGCCGCCCGCTCCAGCCAGTGCTCCACGTCGTCGACGACGGGGTACCGGTCCGGCCCCTCGCCCACCCAGCGGATGGCTCGCGGGTCGATGCGGACGGGGTCGTCGGCGTCGGCCACCGCGGCCAGCACCCGCATGAACGCCCCCGTGCTGACCAGCGGGACCCGCAGCGGCTCACCCGTGCGGCGGTGCGCGAGCAGGTTCTCCAGCAGGTCCTCGCGGCCGAGGACCTGGGTCCGGGGTCCGTCGGGTCCGTGGACGACCACCTCGTCGGTGGTGTAGCGGTAGTCGGCCGACCCGCCGGGGCCGTGCACGTGCAGCACCGGCTCCCGCTGCACGGGCGCGCACAGGGTCAGCGCGCAGGTGACCGTCCGCCCGCCGGTGGTGTGGACGCGGACCACGGAGGTGTCGTCGCTCTCGATGGCGTTCGCCCGGTACAGGTCCACGTCGACCGCCCGCACGTCGTCGACGGTGCGGGCGCGCACCAGGGCCAGGGCGGTGGCCACGGCGTGCGCGAGCGGGTTGGTGGCGACCCCGTCGACGACGGCGCGGCCGTCCAGGCTGCGGTGGCCGGCCCAGGGCGAGCGCTCCCAGTAGGCGCGCGGGCGCGACCAGGCCCCGACGGCACCGACGTGGGTGACCGCGCCGATCTCGAACGCGTCCGCGGCGAAGGCCTCCAACCCGTCCGAGCCCAGGCTCTGGAAGCCGACCTGCACCACCCGGCCGGTGGCGGTCTCCGTGGCGAGCAGCCGGGCGAAGTCGTCGAGCGAGGCGACCGGCGGCTTCTCCAGCAGCACGTCCGCGCCCGCCCGCAGGGCGGTCTCGGCCAGGACGAAGTGCTCGCCCAGCGGTGCGGCCACCACGACGACGTCGACCGGGCCGGCGACGGCCAGGGCCGCGGGCAGGTCGGGGTGCAGCGGGACCCCGTGCGCGACCGGCGGGTCGGCCACCACGACCGGGTCGACGCAGGCCACCAGCTCGACCCGCCCCTGCTGCTGCAGCCCGGCGATCCGGGCCGCGTGCACGGCCCCGAAGCCGCGGACGCCGACGAGGACGACCCGGGCGGGCCCGCCCGTCACGCCGGACGTCCCGACGCGCCGACGAGGGCGCCGGAGAAGTCGAGGCCCAGTCCGGGGCTCCCGGTCACGCGCAGCTCGCCGTCCTGCACCACCACCGGCGGCGGGTCGGCCAGCAGCCCGAGGGCGGTCAGCGAGGCGTCCTCGACCTCCTCCACCAGGCAGGGCCGGGTCAGCGTGAGGGCCAGCTGGCCGGAGATCTCGGGCAGCAGGTGGGGGTGCAGCGCGACACCGCGCTCGTCGGCCAGCGCCGCGATGCTGCGGAACGGGGTGATGCCGCCCACCCGGACGACGTTGGGCTGGACGATGTCGCAGGCGCCGAGGTCGAGGGCGTCGCGGAAGCGGTACACGGTGTGCAGGTTCTCCCCCATCGCGACGGGGGTGGCGATCCGGCGGCGCAGCTCGGCGTGGCCGGCGAGGTCGTCCGCGCGCAGCGGCTCCTCGATCCAGGCCGGGGCGTGCTCCTCGAGGACGGCCATCGCCGCCGTCGCCGTCGCCAGGTCCCAGCGCTGGTTGGCGTCGAGCATCAGCCCCCGCTCGGGACCGATCACCGCCCGCACGGCCGCCACCCGCTCGTGGTCGACGGCGAGGTCGGGGCCCCCGACCTTGATCTTGACGCTGGCGAACCCGGCCTCCACCCAGCGCCGCGCCTGGGCCACCAGCTCCTCGAGCGGGTAGTGCAGGTTGACCCCGCTGCCGTAGACCGCGACGCCCGCGCGCCGCGCGCCCAGCAGGTCGACGAGGGAGCGCCCCGACCGGCGGCCGGCGAGGTCCCACAGGGCGAGGTCGAGGCCGGCCATCGCGATGGTGGTCAGCCCGCCCGAGCCGGCCTCGTGCAGCCGCGACCACAGGGCCGGCCAGACGACCTCCGGGTCGACCGGCCCGCCGACCACGGCGGCGCTGATGTCGTGCTCCAGCAGGGCGTGCACGGCCTCGGCGCCGATGCTCGGGGTCCAGCTGAAGCCGGTCCCCGTCGCGCCCGTGCTGTCGACGACCGTCACCTCGAGGACGTGGTTGACGCCGACGTCCGGCCCCCACGGTCGCCGGAGCCGGGCGACGTGCCGCCGGGTCCGCAGCTCGACCAGGCGGGGACCGTCGGTGCCCGTCGTCACCGCACCGCCCCGGCCGCGGCGCGCGGCGCGTCGACCAGGGCGGTCCGCCAGCTGTGCTGCGGCCGCCAGCCCAGCAGCCGCCGCGCCTTGCCGTTGGCGAACGCCGGGGCGGTGCCGGTGAGCGCCTGCGCGGCAGCGGCTGTGCCGGGGTGGAACCGGGGCAGCAGCTCGGCCAGCGGCGCCGTGGCCAGCGCGTCGTCGGCGCCCACGAGGAAGGTCTCGCCGTTGGGGATGTCGGGCAGGCCGGCCAGCAGCGCGTCGACGAAGGACGCCGCGTCCCGGGCGTCGAGGTAGTTGAACAGGGCCGGCGCGGACAGGGCGGGGTTGGCCAGCCGCTCCGCGACCGTGTGGCCCTGCTGGGTCAGCGCCCCGTGCCACTCCTCCGGCGCGATGACGAAGCAGGGCCGGAAGGCGGCGAACCGCACCCGGTCCCCCACCTGGGCGACGAGGGTGCGCATGACGTGCTCGGCGGTCAGCTTGGAGAGGCTGTAGGCGTTCCAGGGCCGGGCCGGGGACTCCTCGTCCAGCGGCAGCGACGCCGGCACCCAGCCGGTGGGCGCGCCGTAGCCGTGGACCGTCGGGCTGCTGGCCACGACGACCTTCGGCACACCCGCGGCGACCGCCGCCGACAGCACGGTCCACGCCAGCATCGTGTTGGTCTGCAGGATCACCGGCTCCGGGGCGCTGAACGGCACGGCGATGGCCGCCAGGTGGACCACGGCCTCGGGCCGGACGTCGGCCAGCACGGCCTCGGTCGCGGCGGCGTCGGTGAGGTCGGCAACCAGGCTCCCGGGGTCGTCGCCCGGTTCCCGGTCGACCGAGACCACGGTGTGGCCCCGCTCCCGCAGGCCGGCGACGACGGTCCGGCCCAGCCGGCCCGCCCCTCCGGTGACCAGCACGCGGCTGGGCGGGGTGGGCGTGAGGTCGCGGTGGTCCATGGGCTGGCCCCTGTCTGTGCTCGGACCCGGCCTCGTCGCCAGGCGTGAGAAAGCGTTTTCACGCTACACGATAGGATGCGGAGCGGCTACCGGACGGGAGAGCGGTCGGGTGGTCAGCAGGGATGACGAGCCGAAGGAGGGAGACCCCGGGTGACCGGTCGACCGCACGAGCGCTCGCGCACCATCGCCGACGTGGCGGCCCGCGCCGGCGTCTCGCTCTCCACGGTGTCGCGCGTCCTGAACGGCAACGCCCGGGTGGACGAGGCGCTGGCCGCCAAGGTGCGCGCGGCCGCCGACGCGCTCGACTACACCGCCAGCCCGCTGGCCCGCAGCCTCGTGCTGGGCCGCACCAACACCGTCGCGGTCGTCGTGCCCGACCTGGAGAACCCGACGTTCCACGGCGTGCTGCGCGGCCTCAGCCGGGCTGCGGCCCGGGACGGCTACCACGTGCTGGTCGCCGACTCCGTGGAGTCGGTCGAGGAGGAGCGCATCCTGGCGGTCGAGACGCGGCGGCGGTGCGACGGCATCGTCCTCTGCGCCCCGCGGATGCCCGAGGACGACCTGGAGCGGTTGCTGACCCAGCTGCAGCCGGTGGTGCTGGTCAACCGCGAGGCGCGCTCCACCGGCACCCCGGCCGTGACCGCGGACTACCGCAGCGGGCTGACCGAGCTGCTCCACCTGCTGCGGGCCGAGGGGCACCGCACCCTGCTCTACCTCGCCGGGGCCCCCCAGAGCTCGTCGAACCTCCAGCGGCTGGCCGCGCTCCGCGCCTTCTCGGCCGAGCACCCCGACGTCGCGGTCCGGGTCGAGCCCTGCGGGGTCAACTTCGCCGAGGGGCACGATGCGGCCGACGGCGTCCTCGCCTCCGGCGCCACGGGCGTGCTGGCCTTCAACGACCTGGTCGCGATGGGGTTGATGAGCGCTCTCGGCGAGCGCGGGGTCCGGGTGCCCGACGACGTGTCGGTCACCGGCTTCGACGACATCCCCTTCGCCCGCTACCTGACCCCGCCGCTCACCACGGCCTCGGTCCCGGTGACCGAGCTGGGCGAGCAGGCCTGGCACCGGATGGCCGAGCTGCTGGGCTCCCGCGCCCCCGGCCACACCATCCTGTTCCGGCCGCGGCTGGAGGTGCGCGGCAGCACCGGCCCGGCGCCGGCCCGCACGGTCGGCGCCGAGGCCGCCTCCTGACGCCGCCGTCGCCGGACGCCCTGGCCGGCTACCCCGACTGGCCGGCGGCAGCGCGGGCGGCCGCGCCCTTCGTCGGGGCCGACGCGGAGAGCACCGCGCTCGGCCAGATCCTGGGGCTGCCGGCCCGGTCCCCCGCCCCGCGGGTGCACGACGAGGGCAGCAGCACGGTGGACGGCGTCGCCGTGCGGCGGCTGCGCTGGTCGGTGGGCTTCGGACCGGACACGACCGGCTGGTTGCTCCGCCCGGCGGGCGTCGACGGACCGCTGCCCGGCGTGCTCGGCCTGCACTGCCACGGCGGCGTCCGCTCGGTGGGCGGCGAGCAGCTGGTCGACTCCGGACCGGGCACGGCTCCACGGGCGGTCCGGCTGCGGCAGGACTGGTACGACGGCCGGGCGCCCGCCAACGACCTCGCCCGGCGGGGCGTGGCGGTGCTCGTGCACGACGCGTTCTCCTGGGGCAGCCGCCGTTTCGACCTCAGCCGGCCGACGCCGCGGCTGGCGGCCCAGTTCGAGGCCCACGAGGCCCGCTGGCGCGAGCTGGGGGTCGCGCTCGACCCGGACGAGCGCTTCGACGTCCTCGCGAACCTGCACGAGGACACCCTCGCCAAGGCGGCCGGCGTGCTCGGCCAGACCTTCGCCGGCCTGGTGGTGGCCGACGACCTGGTCGCCCTCGAGGTGCTGGCCGCCGACCCGGGCACGGACGCGGACCGGCTCGGCGCGTTCGGGTTCTCCGGGGGCGGCGGGCGCGGCCTGCTGCTCGCCGCGCTGGACCACCGGCTGCGGGCCGCCGTCGTCAGCTGCATGATGGCGACGTCCGCCTCCCTCGTGCCCGCCCACCTGGACAGCCACTCGTGGCTGCTGCACGTGCCCCGGCTGGCCGCCTGGCGCGACTGGCCCGACCTCACCGCCCTGGGCCGGGCCCGGTTCCTGGTCCAGTACCAGGAGTCCGACCCGCTCTTCCCGCCCGCGGGGATGCGGGCCGCCCACGCCCGGCTGCAGGAGCTGCACGCCGGCGGGGACCGGTACCGCGGCCGCCTCCGGCCGGGTGGGCACGTCTTCGACGGGCCGATGCAGGACGAGGCCTGGCGGTTCCTCGGCGACGCCCTCTGACCGCGCCGGCCTCGTTGCCGGGGCCGCGACGTCGGCGGTAGGCTCCCCGGACCAGCGGTGAGGAAGCGCTTTCTCGCCGACACGGACGCCCACGAGGGGATCGCATGACCAGTTCGACCACGCCGGACCGCCGCCGCTCCGCGCTCCCGCCCGGGGCGGTGGTCGCCGTGATGCGGGCCCCCGACGCCCGGCACTTCGTCGCCTCCTCCCGGACGCTGCACGAGGCCGGCCTCGGCGTCTTCGAGTACACCCTGACCACCGAGGGGGCGCTCGACGCGCTGACGGCGGCGGGGGAGGCGCTGCCCGACGCCGTGCTGGGCGTGGGCACCGTCCGGACGCCGGACGACCTGCGGCGCGCGGCCGACGCGGGCGCCCACTTCGCGGTGAGCCAGGTCTTCCTGCCGCGGCTGGTGGAGGCCGCCGTCGCGCTCGGCCTCAGCTACGTGCCGGGCGCGCTGACCCCCACCGAGATCGTCTCGGCCTGGGAGACGGGGGTGCCCGCCGTCAAGGTGTCCCCCATCGGACCGCTGGGCGGCCTGGACTACCTCCGCGAGCTGCGGGGCCCGTTGCCCGACGTGGCGCTGATGCCGACGGGCGGCGTCACGCTGGAGGCGGCGGCCGAGTACCTGCGCCTCGGTGCGGTCGCCGTCGGCGTCAGCGCGGCGCTGTTCGGCGACACCCTCACCAGCGGCGACCTCGACGGTCTCCGGGCGCGGGCGGCCTCGCTGGCCGGCCGACAAGCCGTGGAGGAACTGGTCGTCTAGTCTGACTTCGTCCACGGCTCGTCCAGCTAGGGCTCGCGGATCCGCAGCACCGGGACGGCGAGCAGACCCGACCGGACGGTGTCCAGGGCTCGGTCCAGCTGCTGCATCCGGAACCGGCGCCCGTGGCGCTCCTCGCTCGCCGCGGCCAGCGGGCCGATGTGCTCGTCGGCGGCCAGCGCCCCGGCCGCCGTGTTCGCGACCTCCACCTCCAGCCGGTTCTGCCCGGCCCGGACGGCGGCCGTGACGTCCACCCGGTAGGGCGGAGCCCACACCAGGCCGCAGTCGACGCCGTTGACGCGGACCGTGGCGACCTCGCCCACCGGGGGCCGCGCCGCCGCCCGGTAGGAGGGCCCGACCATCCCGACGTGCACGGGCTGGGCGTCGTCGTCCCGCACCTCGGCGCTGCCCAGGTCCAGCACGACGACCGCACCCGGGCCCAGGCCGTCCAGCTCGAAGGCGGTCCGGTAGACGGCCGCCCCCGCGTGGTGGCGCCGTCCCGGCTGCTCCTCCCAGAGGTGCGGCAGCGCCACCGGCTCGTCGGGCCCGGCGTCGAAGGCCACCCGCCAGCCGTCGGCGAGCGGCTGGACCCGTGCGGCACCGCCGGGCGGCGCCGGGACGGTCGGAGCGGCGGGCTCGTCGTCGGTCAGCACCAGCACCACCGCCTCGTAGGGCTCCAGGGTGAGCACGAGCGGCTCCGCGGCCGGCCCCGTCCGCCGGACGTCGCCGGTGCGGGCGTCCCAGACCGCCCACCAGGACCGCTCCGCGCGTGGCGTGACCTCGGCGGTCCGGTCGGCGGGCCCGGTGTTGGCCAGCAGGTAGACGTCGGCGTCGGGCAGGTGGCGGTGGACGAAGCCGAGGTCCGGGCTGTCGGGGGCCAGGGCGAGATCGGGGGCGACGGCGGCCAGCAGGGCCTGGGCCAGGTCCTCGGCGACGACGTCGACGGCTCCGGGCACGTCCACGCTCGAGCCCAGCCGCAGCACCGTCCCCCCGGCGGCGCTCACGTGGTCGAGCCAGCTGGCCGTGGCCGCCGGCACCGTGGTGGTGGCGGGCAGCACGACCACCCGGTAGCGGTCGGGCGCCACGACGGCGAGGGCGTCGTCGTCGACGAGGTCGTAGTCCAGGCCGGACTCCCGGACCGCCGCGGGGACGCCGTCCCCGATCCGCCCGCGGGCCTCCCGCCAGAGGTCCAGGGAGCCGCCGACGGCCGTGCCCATCGTGGCGAAGAGGTCCTCGTCGGGGACGTAGACCGCGACGTCGGCCACCGGGTCGCCCTGCCGCAGCAGCCAGCAGAGCCGGGTGAGCTGGGCGTTCAGCCCGGGCATGGCGGCCCACCACGGGTTCCGGTCGTCGATCGCGCCGGCGGCGTAGAAGAACCAGCCGAGGCCCGGGGCGTCGGGCGGTGAGCAGGGCCAGCCGTGCCCGACCAGCTGGTTGACGCCGTTGAGCAGGTGGTCGTGAGCCTCGCCCTGGAGGTCCAGCGGCGTCGCCCGGAACGAGGGCGAGTGCACCCAGGTCCACACCTCGGAGGAGATGACGGGACGGTCGTAGAGGTGCCCGGCCGAGGAGGCCCAGCGTGTCTGGGTGACCGTCTTCCAGCCCCAGCCCTCCCCCTCCGGCAGGTCGGCGAACCGGTAGCTGCTGACGGTCGCGGGCGGGGTGCCGTAACCCTGGAGCCGGAACGGGACCCCGCGGGCGGACGCCCACCGCTGGATCCGCTGGACGAAGTTCTCCTCGTAGAGCTGCACCAGCGTCCGGTGGTGGTCGGCCCGCACCCGGGCGCTGTCGGGGCCGTCGGCCGCCAGGGCGTGCAGCACCGGGAGCAGCGGGTAGCCGCAGCGTCGGGCGAACTCCTCGGGCAGCGCAGGCGTCCAGTCGGCCTCGTACACCTCCAGGCTGTCGCAGAACACCGAGCCGAGCAGCGAGGCGGGGACCGCGTCGAGCAGCGGGTCGGCCACCGCGCGCAGGTGGGCGTCCGTCGCGGCGGCGCTGTAGTGGTCGAGGACCGGGCCCTCGGCGCCCACCGCAGCGCGCTTGACGTTCTGGCCGGTGTGCTGGGCGGTGGCCAGCAGCACCACCCGGGTGCCGGTCCCGTCCGGGACCTCCAGGACCCCGTCCACGACGGGGACCGGCTGCCACGCCTCGGGCTGCTCCTGCAGCGAGCCGGCCCCGACGAAGGCGGCGACCAGCGCGTCACCGGGCCAGGCCGCGACCACCGGGACCCGGAGGGGACCAGGACCGATCTCCCGGCGCTCCCAGCGCAGCTTGCGGGCGGCGAGCTCGGGGGTCGTGTGGGGCCCTCCGAAGGACCAGCCACTGCCCAGGGTGAGGTCGAACCGCAGGCCCAGCGCCGCCGCCCGCTCCGCCGCGAAGCGGAGGTCGGCCAGGAAGCCCGCCGACAGCAGCGGGTGCTCGACCGGCCCGAGGGGGTAGACGTAGGAGACCTCCGCCCCGCCGAAGCCCGCCCGGGCCATCGCCGTCAGCTCCCGGTCCAGCTCGTCGCGGCGCACGGACGGGCCGAACCACCACCAGCGCACCATCGGAGCGGCGGTGCGCGGCGGCCGGGCGAACCCGGCCCGCAGGGCCGCAGGACCGGGGTGGGAGGTCAGCGCGCCACCTCCACGCCGAGCGCGAGGTCGGCCACCCGGACGGGCAGCCCGGTCCGCAGCGACTCGTTGCCGGCCAGGCCGACGGCGATGGAGCGGACGCCGTCCACCCAGGTGGACGGTCGCTCGAGCCAGTCGTCGCCCGGGCCGCGGAAGACGTCGGCCAGCAGCAGGGCGTCCCCACCGCCGTGGCCCCCCTCGCCCTGCTCGATCTTGACGTCCTGCGCCGCCTCCCAGTGCCGCTGCAGGGTCAGCCGCTCGCCGCCGGACCGGCTCGAGGACGCCGGCAGCGCGCTGGGGTCGACGACGACGCGGCCCTCCGCGTCGGTGAGCACGGCGGCCCGCTCGACGACCTCGAGCTCGGCCCGGCCCTCGGTGCCGTTGACGGCGATCCGGTAGCCCTCCCAGGGCGCGTGGGCGTTCAGCGCGTAGCTGAGCGTCGCCCCGCGGCCGTAGTCGACGACGAGAGCCAGGTTGTCCTCGGTGGTGATGCCCTCGCCGAAGACGTCCTGGTCGCGCAGGTAACCGTCGTGGGCCTCGTTGTCGAGGTAGAGCGTCTTCATCCACGCGTCGCTGCGCAGGTCCAGCTCCCAGGGCGTGTGCTCGCCGTCGTGGGTGCCGCGCGGTGGGCTGGGCGCCAGGCCGCGCCCGGCGGCGGCCTCGGCCCCGTAGAAGAGCACCCCTCCCCGCGCGTACACCGAGACGGGCGCGTCGGCCAGCAGCCAGTTGATCAGGTCGAAGTGGTGGGAGGCCTTGTGGATCAGCAGTCCGCCCGAGTTCGCCTTGTCGCGGTGCCAGCGACGGAAGTAGTCGGCCCCGTGGGCGGTGTCCAGCACCCACTCGAACGTCACCGAGAGCGGGCGGCCGACGGCGCCGTCCTTGATCAGCTCCTTGAGACCGGAGTTCCGCGGGGAGTAGCGGTAGTTGTGGGTGACGACGACCTGCCGGCCCGAGCTCTCCACCGCCGCGGCGATCCGGCGCACGCTCTCCGGGTCGATGGTCAGCGGCTTCTCGACGACGACGTCCACGCCGGCGTCCAGCCCGCGGACGATCATCCCCGCGTGCGTGTAGTCGGGCGAGGTGATGATCACGCGGTCCGCCCGGGTCCGCGCGATGACCTGCTCGAGCTCGTCGGGGTGGGCTCGCTCGACCGCGCTGACGTCGAGGCCCGTGCCGGCGAGCCGGTCGAGGTGGGCGGCGAGCCGGCCGGGGTTCGGCTCCACGAGGGCGACGAGCTCGGCGTCGTCGCGGTGTGCGCCGGCGATCGCGTCGAGGTACATCTGCGCCCGGTGGCCCGTGCCGACCAGGATGTAGCGGCGTCTGGCAGTCACGTGGGGGTCTTCTCTCGAGGTGAGGTGGGAGGAGGAGGAGGGGGCAGGGGACGGGCGGTGCCGGTCACTTGCCGCCGGTGGTGGCGATGCCCTTGACCAGGAACCGCTGGCCGAACAGGAAGGCCAGGAAGATCGGCACGAGGGAGACGATCGACATCGCGAACATGGCGCCCCAGTTGCTGCCGCTGGTGGAGTCCAGGAAGGACCGCAGCGCCACCGGGACGGTGTACTTGTCCGGGTCGGTCAGGTAGATGAGCGAGGTGAAGAAGTCGCTCCAGGTCCAGATGAAGGTGAAGATCGCGGTGGTGGCGAGCGCCGGGCCCATCAGCGGGATCATCACCCGGAGGAAGATCTTCCCGTGACCGCAGCCGTCGATCCGGGCGGCCTCGTCCAGCTCGCGCGGGATGCCGCGGATGAACTGGACCATCAAGAACACGAAGAACGCGTCCGTGGCGAGGAACTTGGGCAGCACCAGCGGGATGAAGGTGTTGATCCAGCCCAGCTGGTTGAAGAGGATGTACTGCGGGACCACGATCACGTGGATCGGCAGCATGATCGTCACGAGCATGATCGAGAACCACAGCGTCTTCAGCCGGAACTTCAGCCGGGCGAACGCGTACGCCGCCAGCGAGCACGACAGCAGGTTCCCGACGACCGCCCCGACCACCACGACCGCCGAGTTGAGCAGGTAGTGGCCGAAGGGGTTGCTGAGCGCGTTCCACCCGGACGTGTAGTTGGTCGTGATCAGGTCGTTGACCCAGAGCCCGGGGCTGCGGAAGATCACCTCGGTCGGCCGGAACGAGCTGACGAGCATCCACAGCAGCGGGTAGATCATCACCAGGCTGACGAGGACCAGCACCACGTGCTTGAGGACCGACCGGCCGCGACCGAGCAGGAGGTGCCGTCGGTGCTCCGAGGTCGCCGCCGGGGCGGGGCCGCCTCGGGGGGCCGTCTGCGGACGTGTCTGGAGATCAGTCATCGTAGAACACCCAGTACTTGGAGGCGAAGAAGTTGATGGCGGTGAGGACCCCGACGATGACCACCAGCAGCCAGGCCATCGCCGAGGCGTAGCCCATCTGGAACTGCCCGAAGCCGCGCTGGTACAGGTAGAGCGTGAAGAACATCGTCGAGTCCGACGGACCACCGGTCCCGTTGGACACGACGAAGGCCTGGGTGAAGGACTGGAAGGCCCCGATGACCTGCAGCACGAGGTTGAAGAAGATGATCGGCGACAGCAGCGGCAGCGTGATCTTGGTGAACCGCGTCCACCGGCTCGCCCCGTCGACGGCGGCCGCCTCGTAGTACATGGCGGGGATCTGCCGCAGCCCGGCCAGGAAGATCACCATCGGCGACCCGAACGTCCAGATGTGCAGCAGGATGATGGTCCCCAGGGCGTAGGACGGGTCGGAGATCCAGCCGGTGGTGGCGTTGATGCCGACGGCCTGCAGCAGCTGGTTGACCAGCCCCTCGCCGCCGAACATCTGCCGCCACAGCACCGCGATGGCGACGGAGGCACCGAGCATCGAGGGCAGGTAGAACAGCGACCGGTAGAGCGAGAGCCCGCGCATCCCCTTGTCGAGGAGCACCGCGATGCCGAGCGCCAGCAGCAGCTGCAGCGGCACCGAGACCAGCACGTAGGTGAAGGTGACCTTGATCGAGTTGTGCAGCCGGGCGTCCTGGAGCATCCGGGCGTAGTTGTCCAGACCGCTCCACTCCGGCGGCTGGATCAGGCTGTAGTCGGTGAACGACAGGTAGAGCGAGGCCAGCATCGGCCCGATGGTGATCACCACCAGGCCGATCAGCCACGGCAGCAGGAAGAGGTAGCCCGCCTTGTCGTCCCGGCCGGCCTCCTTCGCCCGCCGCCGCCTCTCCTCCGGGGTCCTGGCCTTGGTGCGGCTGATGCTCGAGAGCTCGGAGATGACGCTCATGGCGTCAGGCCGTCAGATTCGACTTGACTTCGTCCACGAACTTCTGGGCCGCGTCGGCCGTGCTCGACTTCTGGAACAGCACGTCGGTCTCGTAGCGCAGCATCACCGCGCCCAGGGTGCCTCCGCCGGCCGGCGGGTTCGGCAGCGTGCCGCTCAGCTCGGGCTCGATGTCGGCGATGAACTTCGCGACGGTCTGCTGGACCTTGGACAGCTTCGGCTGGATGGCCGCCGCGATCTCGGTGTTGGCGGGGATGCCGCGCTCCGCGAGGTTCGCGTTCGCGGCGTCGGGAGAGTTCACCAGCCAGTTGATGAAGGCGACGGCGGCCTCGGGGTCCTTGCTGCGCGCGGAGGCCGAGAACAGCATCGACGCCTTGTACCAGGCCTTCCGCTCGGTGGCCTTGCCCGTCAGGCTCGGGAAGCGCAGCAGCACCAGCTCCGTCCCGGCCGCGGCGCTGAGGGCCTCCAGCTGGTTGGAGTTCGACGTCTGCATGGCCGCGGACCCGACCGCGATGGCCGCCTGGTCGACGGGCTTGGTGGCCTCCTCGGTCATCGCCGACGGCGTCCCCATGGCCTTGGCGTCCTGGAACCTCATCATCAGGTCGAACCAGCTCTGGGCGTCGGCCGCCTCGAAGCCCAGCTGGCCGTCCTTCCACAGCTCCTTGCCGTTCTGCCGCAGGAACGCGGCGAACATCACGTCGGTGGGGAACATCGCGGCGACGCCGGTCGGCACGTCCGCCTTGGCGGCGACCTCCGACGCGGTGGCCATCATCGAGTCCCACGTCCAGGTGGTGTCGTCGGGCAGGTCCATCCCGGCCTTCTCGAAGACCTTGGGGTTGGCCAGGATGACCGCGGCGTTCACGCCGGCGTTGATCCCGACCAGCTGGCCGTCGACCTTGCCGGAGTCCACGGTGCCCGGAGCGAACTTCGAGACGTCGGCGCCGTTCTTCTCCAGGTCGAGGAGGGCTCCGCGGCTGCCGTACTCGCTGATGTAGGCGACGTCCATCTGGATGATGTCGGGCGCGGTGTTGCCGGCGGTCTGGGTGGCCAGCTTGTCCCAGTAGCTCGCCCACTCCCCCGGCTGCTGGGAGATCTTCACCGTCGGGTTGGCCGCGGTGTACGCCGTGACCGCCGCCGCGGTGTTCTTGTTGCGCACGTCGTTGCCCCACCAGGCGAAGGCGAGGTCCGCCGACCCGTCGCCGCTCCCCCCGCTCCCCCCGCTGCTCGAGCCGCCCCCGCAGGCGCTCAGGCCCGCCGTGGCGGCGGCGACCGCCAGGCTGCCGGTCAGGAACTGCCTACGATTCAAGCCCATGGAACTTCCCCTCGACGGTGATGTGAAAGCGCTTTCTGGACCCTAGACGTCGGGTTCGTGGCTGTCAACGGGTTGCGTCAGCCGCGCACCAACGGGTGGCCGGAGGCCCTGCTGCCGACCGTTTCCGCCTGTCAGGAGGCTGTGAGCGGCCACCGTCACGGGCCGACGCCCACCCGGGTCCGGCCGCCCTCGGCCCGGGGCGGAGTCGGCAGGCGTCGGCTCGCCCCCGGGACGGGTCAGGAAACGCTTTCTCCGGCTCGGACCGACGTCGACCCCGCCCTCCTCCGGCAGCTCGGGTTAGCGGGTCCACCCGGCCCGCGCCACCGCGTGGATCTCGCACCCCGTGCACGCGATTGGATCGACGACCACGGGGTACGGGAGGGGACGTCTGACGTTCCTGGGGAGGGACGAGCGGCAGCCCCCGTCGCTCCGACGGGGGCTGCTGCTACCTCAGCGCCAGCGCCAGGGCCGCGGTCCGCGCGCGCCCCGGCTCCTGCACTACCGGACCGTCACGACCAGGGTCGAGGTCCCGGACCCGGCCCGTACCCGCACCGTCGCCTCCACGCCCCGGGCCGTCCGCGTGAGGGTGGGGCGCACCCCCCGCCCGTCGAGGGTCGCCGTGGCGACCCGGGACCCGGCCGGCAGCACCGCGCCGATGGTCAGCGCCGTGCGCCCGTGCCGGGTCACCTCGGTGCGGTAGGCAGTGCCCCGGTGCCGCGCGGCGACGTCGAGGCTGCCGCGGCCCACCCGGATCGCCCGGCCCGAGGCCCGGGTCTGGCCGACGGGCACCTGAGGCACGACGGCCACCCGGCCCCGTCCGGCGTCGGGCGAGACGCCCAGCCACTGGTGCACGACCGGCCACAGCGTCCCGTAGGCACCCCAGGCCTGCATGACCATCGAGCGCTGGGTGAAGAGCCGGTCGATGTTCGCCGGCGCGTCGGGGCTGCGCACGATCTCCGGCATCATCCCGGGCATCTCCCACAGCTCCGGGTCGAGCTGGCTGCGGGCGTTGCCCGACGTGTAGCGGCCCTGCTGGTCGGCGGCCAGCCGCCCGTAGTTGCCCTCGCTCACCGCGGCGATGGCCGAGTTCAGCGTGAACACGTTCCGCTCGCTGGGGACCGCCGAGACCTCGGAGTCGCAGCTGTCCCCGGGGTTGCCGGCCGGCGCCGACGTGGGACCGGTGCCGGTGTGGAACAGACCGAGCTCACCGGTGTAGCAGGCCCGCTCGTGCTGCTCGAGCGTGCTCAGGGCGTGCTCGCGGCTGGCCAGGGGCCCCGACGCGCGGCCGGGGATCCGTGGCAGCACCGCGTCGGTGGGTGTCAGCCCGATCCAGTGCCGTTGGAACACCTTCACGTCGTCGGGGTCGCGGAGCGAGTCGGCGTAGGAACGGGTGTCGCCGCCGAACCACCAGGTGTCCTCGAACCTCTGCAGCAGCCGGTCGGCCCGGCCGAGCGCCCACCGGCGGGTGGCCCTGTCGCCGCGGGCCCGGGCGAGGTCGGCCAGGTCGGCGTAGCCGCGGAGGGTGTAGACGGCGTTGTCCAGCTTCTCCTCCCCCATCCCGGGACGCTCGACGTTGCCCAGCCCCTCCGGCCACCCGTCCTCGTCGGCGTCCAGGCTGGCGACGTGCCGCATGGCCTTGACGCTGGCCGGGTAGAGGTCGCGCAGGAAGGCCCGGTCGCCCGACCACTTCCACACCAGGTTGACGGCCGAGGGGTACTTCGCCGACTCGTCGGTGTTGCCCGGGTCCGCGTTGGCACCGAAGTAGACGGCGCCGTCGGGCGTGACCTCGTGGACGATCTTGCCGCTGCCCTCGTTGACCACCTCGGAGACGTCCCGGAGCGCGCGGAGGTGCGCCTTGATCGGCTCGAACTGCCCTGCCGCGACGGCGGCGTAGGCGGTGTACTCACCGTCCGTGCCGAACAGCCAGGTGTAGTCCGGCCAGCCGGCCCCCAGCCAGGTCATGCTGTCGAGGGTCCCGACCGGCGCCGGGTAGGCCTTGCCGGCGTTGACGACCCGGAGCTGCGGGTCGTCGACGGTCTGCTCCGAGGCGGCCAGCATCTGCTTGGACCAGCGCACGCTGGCGGCCAGCCGGGGGTCCCCCGGGAGGTCGACGACGGTCCGCGCGTCGATCCGCTGCCGCTCGGCCACCTTGTCCTCCAGGGCGCCGACCGGGTCCTGCAGGGCCGCCCGCAGCTCGGCGCGCGCGTCGGCCACGCCCTCGGTGGAGCCGCCGACGCCGAACCAGACGGTGCGGACCTGACCGGCCCGCAGCTTCACCCGGTAGGTCAGCTGCCCGCCGGCGCCCCGGCCGTAGGCCGTGTCGTCGCAGCGCGGCGGCTGCGTCGGGGACGCCGGTCCCGAGGCGGGGCAGATGACGGCGGGGTCCTGCGGACCGCGGTGGTCGGGGCCGGTGGTCGACGCCGTCGGCCGCAGCGTGGAACCGACGACGGCCGCCCAGTCGTGCGCCCCGGTGGTCGCACCCGGCGGGTTGCCGCGGTCGGTGAACTCCAGGGTGCGGGCCCGGGCGGCGGCGGTGTCGGGCCGGTTCACGTCGGTCTGGCTCGGCGTGGTCTCGCCCCACGGGTAGGAGCTGAGCAGCTCCGAGTGCGCGTCGGCGCGCAGCGTGATGGTCCGGGTGCGGTCGGCCCGCAGGGTCAGGCCGACCAGGGCGCCGGAGACGCCGTCCGGCACGACGTCGGTGCGGCTGGCCCGGACGCCGTCGGTGACCGGCAGGTCGGTGCGGACGTAGCCCCAGCCGGTGGTGGTCCGGGTGCCCTCGCCGATCCAGCGGCCGTTGATGCCGAACCACATCCCGTCCAGCAGCTTGAGGTCGGGCAGCCAGAAGCCGCCCATCTCCCCGCGGGTGTGGAAGCCCGCCGCGGGGAACCGGCCGTCGGCGGTGCCCAGCACCCAGGCGCGGTCGCCGGTCACGACGGTCCGCCGCTCGCTGAGCCGGGAGGTCTCCGTCAGCTCGGCCGAGCGGGCCAGGGCGGGGTCGAGGACGGCGGTGGCCGCCGTGGCGGGTGCGGTCAGGGTGACCAGGGGCAGGAGGAGGGCGGCGACCGCCACACCTGCTGCCGCCCTCCCTCGGGTGGTGCGCGTGGGCAGCACGGCGAGCCTCTCCGTCGGGGCGTGGGGTGAGCGGCGTCCTCGGCCGGAGACCATCGGGGTGGGAGCCGCGCGGTGCCGGTGGGGGACGTGGCTCCGGTATAGCCGCTCGCGCGACGAGGGCGCAAGGGTCGCCCCGGTCCCGCTGCGGCCGCCGGCCGGCAGCTCGTCCCCCGGGCGAGCCGCCGCGACCCGCTCCCCGCGGTCCGCGACGGCCCTGGGCCGGGTCAGGACGCCGTCAGGGACGTCCGTCGACCCGGCCCTGGTGTGGTTCTGAGCCCGGGGCCGTTCGGATTGGTCCGGGGCGCCGCGTCCCGTGGGCCGGACCCTCAGTCCGGGACACGGCCGATGCAGGGTGGTCAGCGCTCGGGACGGTGCTCCGCGTCCCACGCTGCTGCCCGGCGGACGGAGGCCCGGCACCGCCAGGCGTCCTGGACGACCTCGGTCAGCTCGCCCACGCTCAGCTCGGCCAGCCGGCTGGTGCGCACCAGCACCGAGGGGTGGCCGTTGAAGTGGGGGGTGGTGAACCAGGGCGAGCCGGGATCCTGCACCAGGGCGAGCTTCTCCGCCTGGTCGGGCACCCAGACGACGACGACGTCGTCGTAGCGCTCCCCCGTGACCGGGTCGACGGCGTCAGGCCGCGGGCTGCGGAAGAACACGAAGCTCTTGCCCCCCACCTGGTAGACGGGCCGGTCGGGGGACCCGTCGACGACGACGTGCGGCATCCCGGCCGCGACCGCGTGCACGTCGGCGGCGCTGGCCGGGCGCTCCGGGTCGTCCATGGCCCCGACGCTACCGCCGGCCGGCCGCCCCCGCGGCCGGCGCAGGGCGACCGGGGCGCAGCCCCTGCAGCGCGGGCGCCGGGGTCCCGCCGACCAGCTCCGCCGCCACCAGCCGGCCGACCACGGGCGCCAGCGTGACGGCGGAGTGCATCACCACGACGTGCACCTCGGGGTGACCGGGCAGGGGTCCGACGAGCGGCAGACCGTCGGCGGGCATCGGCCGCGCCCCGACCTGGACGTCGGCCACCCGGACCTCCGCCGCCCCGCGGAAGCGGGCCCGGAGCCGGGCGAGGACGGCGCTGCCGGCGCGCTGCAGGTCGTCCCGGGTCGTCTGCCCCCGGTGCTCCTCGGCGGCCAGCAGGTGGCCGGGCGCGGCCTCCCGCACCTCGAGGTCAGGTCCGTCCACGACGGTGCGCACCAGCCCAGGCGGGGCGTCGAGGTGCAGCAGCAGGGCCGGCGAGGCCCGGAGCGGCAGGCCCACCCCCAGCGGCGCGCAGAGCGCCGCGGTCGCCGCACCCGCCGCGAGCACCACCCGGTCCGCCGGGAGCGGACCGGTGGGGGTGTCCACGCCGACGACGCGGCCGCCCACCTGCCGCAGGGCGGTGACGGGACGGTCGAGGTGCACGACCGCCCCGTGCCCACGGGCTCCGGCGACCAGCGCCGCGGTGACGGCCGCCGGCTCGACCACCCCGTCGGTGGTCCTCAGCAGGGCGACGCCGGGGGGCTCCCGCAGGTGCGGCTCGAGGCGGCGCACCGCGTCCGCGTCCACGAGGCGCTCACCGGGCGCCAGGTCCGCGGCGCGGGGCAGCGGGGCGGAGCCCCAGCCCAGCGACCCGCACCAGCGCACCACCAGGCCCGGGAGCTCCTGCTCCAGCCGGCGGTAGTCCACCAGGGCGGTCCGCCGGAGCACCGTGCTGGCGTCGACCGGGTCGGCCCCGCCCGGCTCGCCGATCCAGCCGAAGGACCGGCCCGTCACCCCCGACGCCGGTGTGGAGGTCTCGAGGAGGGTCACGGCCGCGCCCGCCCGCGCCAGGTGGTGGGCCACGGCCGCGCCGACGACCCCGGCGCCCACCACCACGACCCGCACCCCGGCCTCCTCGCCACCCCGTCCTGGATCCCGGCACCGTAGCCGGGCGCCGAGGACGGGCACCGCCGGGCGGCGGAGCGGGATGGTCGAGCGGTGCTCCTCGCCCGTCGGACCGGGGGCCCCTAGGGGTGGTGACCAGCCCTGATCGGCGTCGCTATCGTCGACCCCGAGGGGCGCTCGCCGCCCCACCGCACCCGAACATCTCGTCGAAGGAGACGCTGTGACGACCAAGGTCGAGAAAACCGTCCTCGTGAACGTGCCGCTGAGCGTGGCGTACAACCAGTGGACGCAGTTCGAGGAGTTCCCCCAGTTCATGGGCGGGATCACCTCCGTGACCCAGCTGTCGGACGACCGCCTGCAGTGGGTGGCCGAGATCGCCGGCATCCGCCGGCAGTGGGAGGCCCGCGTCGTCGAGCAGGTCCCGGACCGCCGGGTCGCCTGGGCGGCGACCGAGGGCGCCACGAACGCCGGATCGGTCAGCTTCGAGGACGTCGGCGGCGGCCAGACCTCGGTCCACCTGTCGCTGGAGTACGAGCCCGAGGGCCTCGTCGAGAACGTGGGCGACAAGCTGGGCGTGATCGAGAACCGGGCGGAGTCCGACTTGGACCGCTTCAAGGCGTTCATCGAGTCGGAGGGCTACGCCAGCGGCGCCTGGCGCGGCGCGGTCGTCGGCGAGCGCACGGCCGGCAGCACCCCGGGCGTCGACGACGCCGACCAGACGCGTGGCGACAGCGGGAAGGCCGGGGTGTCGGGGAAGGCCGTCGCCGCCGGCCTCGGGGTGGCTGCCGCGGCGGCGACAGCGGTCGGCCTCGCGGCGGCAGGTCGCTCCGACGACAAGGGCGACACCCCGGTCCCCACGGCTCCGACCCCGACCCCGACCCCGGCCACCGCGGTCCCGACCCCGGTCACCGAGACCCCGGCGGCCCCCGTGGCGGACCGCCCGGTCGGTGGCAGCGCGGGCGTCGAGCCCGGGCACGTGCTGACCAGCGACGAGATCGACGCCAGCGTCGAGGACAGCGAGGGCAACACCCGGCACGACGCCTGAGACAGCCGGTCGGCAGCGCGCCGACGTCGAGTTGATCATGGTCGACCATGATCACGGTCGGCTCCCGGGTCGACCCGGGACCATGATCATCGACGCGGTGGGCGCGCTGCCGGCCGAGCCTCGGGGGAACCGCCGACGCCCTCGCTAGGGTGAGCGGACCCGTCGGCGCCGGCTCGGGGCGTGCGGTCCCGGGCGCCGCCCGTCCCCCAGGGAGATCCGCGATGACCGCTCCTCGCTCGTCCACCGCTCGCGGCGTCCTCGGCGTCGTCGCCGCCGCCCTCATCGCCGGGGCCTCCGCGCCGGCCGCCCAGGCCGCGCCCACGACGGCACCGCCCGCCCCGGCGTACGTCGCGCGCGACCTGACGGCCGCCTCGGGCCAGGCGTTCGTCCCCAGCACGGTCGGGAACCCGGTCAACGAGAAGGGTCTCGTCGCCGGGTCGACGACCGTCGGCGGGACCGCCCGGGCCGCCGTCTTCGACCTGACGGCCCGCACGATCCGGGTGCTGGCCGCCTACCCCGGCCAGCCGACGCGGGCGACCGACGTCAACCTCGCCGGCGAGGTGGTGGGGGTGGTGGGCGCCAGCGGGGCCGGCCGGGCGTTCGCCTGGCGGACGAGCACGGGGGCGGTCACCCTGCTGGCTGCGCCGGGTGCGACCTCGTCCACGGCCCGGGCGATCAACGACCGCGGCGTCGCGGTCGGCGCGATCGTCACCTCGGCCGGGAGCCGGGCGACGGTCTGGAACATCCGCAGCGGCAACCGCTTCACCCTCGCCATGGACGCCGCCGTCGGCATCAACGAGAACGGCGCCGTCGTCGGCTACCGGTACGGGCTGGGCACCGCCAACCAGGCCCTGGTCTGGACGCCCGCCACCCTGCGCGTGGACGCGCTGCGTCCGCTCGCCGGCGACGACAGCGCCGAGCCGGACGACGTCAACGACCGGGGGGTGGTCGTCGGGCGGTCCTACAGCCTGGAGCGCGACGACCTGGTCACCCGGCCGGTGCTCTGGAGCTCCCGCACCGCCACGCCCTGCTCGCTGACGACCGCCACCGGCAACAGCGACGCGAACGCGCTCAACAACCGCGGCCAGGTCGTCGGGACCGAGGTGTCCTACGCCGCTCGCACCGTCCGCGGCGTGGTCTGGGCCGGGTGCGGGCAGCCGGTCCGCGTGCTGCCCGTCCCCGCCGGCGCGACGGCCCTCCCCTCCGGCCTCGACGACGGAGGCCGGGTCGTCGGCAGCACCGCGACGCGCGGTGTCGTCTGGACGCCGGCCGGCTGAGCGCCGGACGCCAGCCGCCGGAGGTCACCAGGGGATGACCCCGGCGTCCTCGAAGTAGCCGCCGGAGGGGCCGCCGTCGGGCAGGGTCGCGAGGTGGACGGCGATCTGGGCGCCCTGCTGGGGCGTGCGGACCCCCCGGAAGCCGTTGAGGTCGGTCGCCACGAAGCCCGGGCAGGCGAGGTTGATCAGGACCCCGGTCCCCTGCAGCTCCTTGGCGTACTGCACCGTCACGGCGTTGAGGAAGGTCTTCGAGGGCGAGTAGGCGGCGGAGATCGGGCCGGTGGAGAGCGGGTCGGTGGTGACGGACTGCCGGGCCAGGGACCCGACCCCGCTCGACATGTTGACGATGCGCGGTGAGGCCGAGCGCCGGAGCAGCGGCAGCAGCGCGTTGGTCACCCGGACGACGCCGATGACGTTGGTCTCCACCACGGTCCGGAGCTGGTCGGGCGAGACCTGGGTGGGCTCCTGCGGCATCCCGCCCGTCACCCCGGCGTTGTTGACCAGCACGTCGAGGCGGCCCTCCTGCTGCTCGACCAGGCGGGCGGCGGCGGTGACGCTGGCGTCGTCGGTCACGTCCAGGGGGACGCCGAAGGCGTCGACCCCGGCCGCCCGCAGCCGCTGCACGGCCGCGTCCCGCCGGTCGTCGTCGCGGGCGCCGACCCCGACCCGCCAGCCGAGGCCCCCCAGGCCCGCGGCGATCTCGTACCCGATCCCCTTGTTGGCGCCGGTCACCAGCGCGGTGGTCCTGTCGTCCGTCGTGTTTGCTGTCATGTCCCGATCGTTCGTCGGTGCGCGCCCGCGGACCAGCACCGATCCGGCAACGACCGATACCCGACCGGCATCGGTCCTGGTGGGAGGAACAGCGCCTACCGTGGAGGGGTGGAGACCCGCGAGCTGCAGTACTTCGTGGCAGTGGCCGAGGAGCTGCACTTCGGCCGGGCCGCCGAACGGCTCGGGATGACCCAGCCGCCGCTGTCCCGGGCCGTCCAGCAGCTCGAACGGCGGCTCGGCGTCGCCCTGCTGGACCGCACCAGCCGCGGCGTGGCGCTGACCCCGGCCGGGTCGGTGCTGCTGCGCGAGGGCCGCGCAGCGCTCGACGCGGTGACCGCGGCCGAGCGGCGGACGCGCCGCGCCGCGGCCGGCGACGGGCGGCCGCGGCTGGTCCTGGTGACCAAGGCCGGCGCCTCGGTCGAGCTGCTCGCCAAGCTGCTGGACGCCTACGCCGCGGATCCGGAGGCGGTCGCGGTCGAGGTGCTGCTCTGCGGTCCGGGCGAGCAGGAGGGACTGCTGCGGGACGGCCGCGCGGACGTCGCGCTGCTGCACCGGCCCTTCGACTCCACCACCGGCCTGGACACGGAGGAGCTGACCACCGAGGGGCAGGTCGCGGTGCTGCCGGCCGGCCACCCCCTCACCACCCGTCGGGAGCTGCGGCTGGCCGACCTCGCCGCGGTCCCCGACCTGCCGCTCCCCCGCTGGCCCCGCGCCGACGGCCGCTACCCCGACGGTCCCGGCCCCGAGGTGCGCAACCACGAGCAGCTCTTCCAGCTGATCGCGCTGGGTCACACGATGGCCGTGCTGCCGGCGTCGGTGCAGGTCCAGGTGCGCAGCGGCCAGGTTGTCGTCCCCCTGGTCGACGCCCCGGCGGTGACCACGGTGATCGCCTGGCCGCCGCAGAGCACCTCCCGGGCGCTCGCCGCCCTGGTCAGGACCGCCACGCGACTCTGACGCCACCTCGGGAGCGCCCGTCAGCCGGCGGGCGGCGGGTCGGCGACCCAGCTGACCGGGTCGGTGATCTCGACCACGTGCCGCTCCCAGACCTGCCACCACCGGTCGGCGCCGGGCGGCCGGCGGCCGGGCGGCACCCGGGCGACCAGGTCGCGGAGCTGGCGTTTGAGGGCTCCGAGGTCGTCCTCCGCGGAGTCCGCCCCGTCCCCGGCCGGGCGCGGGCCCTCCGCCTTCCAGATCCGCCGGCGGAGCTCGACCAGGTCCCGGGTCACCCGCTGCTCGGCGGCGCTCGCGTCCTCGCAGGCCTCGGCCGCCCTCAGGTAGCCGTAGTCGTGGGCGATGGCGAGCAGGCCCGGGTCCACCTCGAGCACCCCCAGCACGTCCACCTCCGGGGCGATCAGCACGGCGCCGGCGGCGTGGGCGCGGGCGACGTCGTCGAGCTGCACCTCGTCGGACATGATGCCGGCCGCGGCGCGCAGCACGATGGCGAGGAGGTCCTTGCCGGCGTAGCTGCTGTCCACGGGCACCCCGCTGGGGAGGGAGTTGACGGCGTAGCAGCGGGTCGCCCCGAGGTGCGTCATGGCCACCTCGACGGGCAGGTTCTCCCGGGTCGCCCCGTCCACGTAGTGCTCGTCGCCCAGCCGGACGGGCGGGTAGATCGCCGGGATGGCGCACGAGGCGTGCACGGCGGCCACCACCGGGACCGGAGGCTGGTCGGGCACCGGCCGGTCGGTCCGGTCGACGAGGACACCCCGGCCGGTGACGTAGCGCAGCTCGCCGGACTCGAGCGCGACGACCCCCACCCGCAGCTCGGTGGCCGAGCGGGCCAGCCGGTCGGCGTCGAACATCGCCGGCCCCAGCAGGCGGTCGAAGATCGGGCCGCGCCGGTAGAGGGACTGCTCGTGCCGTCCGCCGCGCACCAGGGTCTCGAAGTCCGGCCGCGAGCGGCTCACGGTCCACACGGCGGAGAGCGTCTCCCGGACCGGCGTCGTGTCCCACCGCGGCAGCCGGATCACGGGGCCGGTCGGCGGTGCCGCTCCGGGGGCGCCGGGGTGCCGGCGGGCGCGGCTGAGGCCGAGCCCGGGCAGGGTGATCGTCTGGGGCTCGAGGTGGGAGGCCCGGGCCTGCCCGACCCGCTGGAGCGCGGGCACCAGCTTCTGCAGCTCGCTGAACCAGTCCAGCTCGACCATCAGGTCCGCGGGCTCGCGCAGGTTCGCGTACTGCTCCTCGATCCGGTCCAGCACCTCCCGCTGACCGCGGGCGTCGTCGGCCTGGGCCAGCAGGGTGGCCAGGACGGAGCCGGCGGAGGTGCCGGTGATGACGGTGGGGGTGATGCCGACGACGTCGTAGAGGTAGCGCAGGGCGCCCACCTGGAAGCTGGCGCTGGCCCCGCCGCCGCTGAGCACCAGGCCGACGACCGGGTCCGGCTCCGGGCCGCGCTCGCCCAGCCAGCCGGCCAGCGCGGCGACCCGGGGGGCGACGTGCTGCCGCAGGAACTGCTGCAGGGGGTGGGCTCCGCCGGTCAGGGACACGGTTCAGCCTAGGCCGGGCTGCTCAGGCGCCGGGGCTCCCGGGCTGGTCGGTCTCGGCCGGGGGCGGCGGGCGCTCGAGGACGTCGGTGATCAGGGACAGCGTGCGGGGGTCGCCCAGCGGCCGGACGTGGCCGACCGTCGGCAGCACGACGTTCTCCGCGCCGTCCAGCCGTCCGGTCTCGGGGATGTGCGGGTCGAAGACGCTGTACAGCGAGGTGATCCGCCGGTTCACCGTGGTCTCGAGGCTGAGGGCCCGGATCACCGGCCCGTCCGGGGCGAACATCCGCACGCTCGGCAGCAGGAACGGCGAGGCGTAGCGGGAGCCGGTGAACGGGGTGCCGACGGCGACCAGGTGCCGGACCCGGGCGAGCGTGCCGGGGTGGCCCAGCGCCTGCTTCGCGATCAGCCCGCCCTTGCTGTGCGCCACGACGGTGACGTCGTGCAGGTCCTCCCGCTCGAGGTGGTCCGACACGACTGCGGCGAGCTCGGGGATGGCCCGGGTGTTCCAGCCCAGCTGGTCGAGCACGTGCACCGGGTGACCGCGCCGGTACAGGTGCTCGGCGACGGGCTGCATGAACCGCCAGCTCTCGAACACACCGGGGATGAGCAGCACCGGCGACCGCGGCTGGCCGGCCGGGTGCAGCCGCTGGTCGGGCCGGCCCCCGACGACGCCACGGGCCGTCCAGTAGGCGACGTAGCCGTAGTCCAGGAACCAGCCCCCGAGCTTCTGCCGCACCGTCGGCGGGGGCGGTTCGTCCACGGTGCGGACTCTACGGGCGCGGCGCCGCCTCAGGAGGCGAGGAGCAGCTCGGCGTCGGCCGGGGCCACGCGGGTCGGCAGCGGCAGGCCGCTGAGCGCCGCGTAGCGGTCCTCGAACGCGGTGAGCGTGGCGGTGAGCTGGTGCCGGGCGGCCCGGGCCCGGCTGGCCGCGCCCATCCGCCGGCGCAGCGGTGCGTCGGCCAGCAGGGCGCCGAGGGCGTCCGCGAGCCCCGGCAGGTCCCCGGGGCGGACCAGGTAGCCGTTGTCGCCGTGCCCGACCAGGTGCGGCAGCGCCATCGCGTCGGCCGCCACCACCGGGCAGCCCGCGGCCATCGCCTCCAGCGTCGCCAGGCTCTGCAGCTCGGCCGTCCCCGGCATCACGAAGACGGTCGCGCGCTGGTAGGCCCGGAGCAGCTCGTCGTCGCTGACCGCACCCCGGAAGAGGACCCGACCGGCCAGCGCCAGCTGGCGCGCGAGCGCCTCGAGCTCGGCGCGCTGGCTGCCCATGCCGACCACCTCCAGCCGGGCGCCCTGCGTCACGGGCACCCGGGCGAAGGCGCGCAGGAGGTCGTCGACGTGCTTCTCCTGCTCCAGCCGGCCCACGAACAGCAGGGTCGCGGGCTCCACCGAGGCCGGGCCGGCCGGCCGGAACCGGTCCAGGTCGATGCCGCAGGAGACGGCCTCGGCGCGCGGCAGGTCGGTGGCGGCCGCGAGCAGCTGCACGGCGCGCTCGGTCGGGGCGGTGATGGCGTCGGCGGCCCGGTAGACGCGGGCGAGGTCGTTCCAGGCGGCGCGCGCGGCCGGCCTCGAGGCGTGCCGCAGCAGCGGTACGTGGTGGGTCAGGTTCTCGGGCATGAAGTGGTTGGTGGCCAGGACCGGGAGGCCGGCGGCCTTGGCCGAGCGGACCAGCGCCCGACCCAGCGCGAAGTGGGACTGGACGTGCACGACGTCGGGCCGGGCGAACCCGAGGATCGCGCGGACCTCCCGGCTCACGGCCCACGGCGTGGAGGTGCGGATCGCCGCGCTGGTGGGGAGGCGGAGGGAGCTGACCCGGTGCACCCGGACACCCGCGTCGAAGCCGTAGTGCGGGCGGCCGTCGACCGACGGCCAGACCAGGTCGACGGTGTGGCCGCGAGCCGCGAGACCGCCGGCCAGCCGCGCGGTGAAGGTGGCGGCGCCGTTGATGTACTCCGGGTACTGGTCGGCGCCGAGCAGGATTCTCATGACGGGCTCCTCGTGAGGGTGGGACGAGCGGTGGGCTGGGGGACGCCGAGCCGCGTCGGCGGGATCGGCTCGGGCGGGCTGGAGGGACGGGGCGGGACGGCACCCGGGTGGTCGCGGGAGAGCAGCAGCACCCCGCCGGCCGCGAGCACGAAGCCGAGCACCGCCCCGCCGGCGGTGGCGACGGTGAGGGCAGGGGCCTCGTGCAGGAGCGCGGCGGCCCCGGCGGTGGCGACGAGCGGGTCCAGCAGGGTCAGGCAGCAGACGACCAGGGCGGGCGAACCGGTGCGGTACGCCCGCTGGACGCTCACCCCGCCGACGCCGGCGAGCAGCACGGCCCCGACCACGGCGGTGAGCCCGACGACGGCGTGGCCGGTGGTCCAGGCCGTGGCCGCGGCCCGCACCAGCACCGAGGTGATCCCGAAGAGCACGGCCCCGGTCAGGGCCGACGCTGCTGCCCTCGTCACTGGCGCCGACGAACCGATCAGCCCCAGCAGGGGGACCAGCAGGGCCGCCACCGGCAGCAGCGCGACGGTGGGGAGCCCGGGAAGGGTGGGCTCGACGTCGGCGGGCGGGGCCAGCAGCAGCGTCAGGGTCAGCCCGGCGGTGCCGAGCACGCTGAGCAGCGCGGCGACCAGCGAGGTCGGGGCCGGCCGACGGCCCGCCGTGCGGGCGTGGGCGACCACGGCCACCGGCACGGCCAGCACCCCGAGCGGCTGCACCAGCGCGACGGGGGCGAGGGCCAGGGCGCCGAGGTGCAGGCTGCCGGCGACCAGGGACTGCGCCGCCCCCGCCAGCCAGCCCGGCGCCCGGACCAGCTGGCGCAGGTCGCCCAGGTCGCCGGCCCCGGCCAGGCGCTCGACGGCGGCGTGCTGCCGGACCGTCGCCAGACCGAAGAGCACCGCCGCCGACACGGCCAGCAGCACGGCCGCGACGGGCCATCCGAGGGGGCCGGCTGGCTCGGGCACCAGGAGCGGGGTCAGCACCACGGCACTCCCCTCCCTCGCGGGTCGACCCGCGGTGCGGGCGGTGGCCCCACCGGGAGGCTCCTCGGGCCAGGCCGCCCAGCGGCTGCTCCCCCGGCCAGCACGACGACCTCAGCGTCGCGGGCGCAGGTTCGTCCGGGGGAACGCCGGGTGAACGTCGGCCGAGGGTCCGACGTCATCGTGGGGGCCGTGCCCGGACGGCCCGGGGAGTGGTCGACGGTGACGGCGGCATGCCAGCCAGCCTTGTCGCGCAGGGAGCGGCGGGGCCAGCAGGGTTTGCCCCCGGAGCACCCCCGGCCCACCCCGGCGCGTCACGGGTCCACCGGCCCGGCGGACCGCGGGGTGCGACCCGGCCGGTGCTGCCCGGATCCGTCCGGTGTTGTCGTCCGCCCGCGAGCCTCGGCATCGAACGGGTGTCCGCCAGCGTCGTCCCCGTGGGCACCAGCGGCTGACGGCACGCCCACGGACCTGCACGGACGGGGCCTCGCCGCCCGGCGAGCCCGGGGTCACCACCGCCCGGGGTGACCGCCCGGTCCGGATCTGGTCGGCTGGCGACGTGAGCCCTCCGTCTTCAGCGCCGGAGCACCTCGGCGGCGCCGCTGATCGCGGCGGCGACCCGGTCCAGCGCACCGGTGCTCAGCCGCCACTGCTGCCAGTGCAGCGGGACGTCGAGGTGCGCCGACGGCGCCAGCGGGACCACCGTGCCCGGCTCCAGCTGCGCGAGCTGGAGCTCGGGCAGCATGCCCCACCCCAGACCCAGCTGGATCGCCCGCCCGAACTCGTGGGTGGCCGGCACGTGGTGGCGCGGCGGGTGCGCGACCGTGCGCCGACGGCGCCGCAGGAAGCGGTCCTGGAGGTCGTCCTTCTCGTCGTAGACGACGACCGGGGCGGCGGCGAGGGCGGCGCCGGTCACGCCGTCGGGGAACCAGCGCGCGGCGAACGCCGGGGTGCAGGCCGGCCGGTAGCGCATCACGCCCAGGGGCCGGGAGGTGCAGCCGGGCACCGGGGTGGCGGTGGCGGTGATCGCGGCGTGAGCGGTGCCCGCGCGGACCAGGTCCAGGGAGTGGTCCTGATCCTCCCGGAGGATCGTCAGCTGGACCGCCTCCGCGACCTGCGCGAGGGCGGGCAGGGCCCAGGTGTGCAGCGAGTCCGCGTTCACGACCAGGGTGATCCGCGGTGCGCTGCCGGCCGGCTCGGGCTCGAGCTGGTCGGACAGGTCGCCGCTCAGCAGCTCGAGCTGCCGGGCGAAGCGGACCACCGCCTCGCCGGCCGGCGTCAGCTCCACCGGTCGGACCCTCCGCAGGACCGGCCGGCCGACGGCCACCTCCAGCGCCCGCACCCGCTGGCTGATGGCCGACGGCGTCAGGTGCAGCCGCTGCGCGGCTGCGTCGAAGGTGCCCTCCGCCGCGATCGCTGCCAGGGTCGACGCCTGCTCGGGCTGCACGGTCACCATGAGCGGATCTTACGATGCGTGAGGAACGTGAACTGGTCTGATGGTCTGCCGCGCCGTACGGTCGTCGGGTGCTCACCGCCGCCCTCGCGGGCTTCCTCACCGGGTTCTCCCTGATCGTCGCCATCGGGGCCCAGAACGCCTTCGTGCTCCGCCAGGGGCTCCGCCGCCGGCACGTCGGGCTGGTCGTGGCCGTGTGCGCCGTCTCGGACCTGGTGCTGATCCTCGCCGGCGTCGCCGGGGTCGGCACGCTGGTGGAGCGGGCCCCGCTCGTGCTCGTCGTGGTCCGCTGGCTGGGCGCCGCGTTCCTCCTGGGCTACGGCCTGCTCGCCGCCCGCCGCGCCGTCCGTGGCGGGCGCCTCGAGGCCGCGGCCGACCGTCCGTTGAGCGCCTCGGCCGTGCTGGGCGCCGCCCTCGCCTTCACCTGGCTCAACCCGCACGTCTACCTCGACACCGTGCTGCTGGTGGGCTCGATCGCCAGCACCCACGGCCTGCCGGGCCGCTGGTGGTTCGCCGCGGGCGCGGGCGTCGCCAGCCTCGCGTGGTTCACCGCCCTCGGCTACGGCGCCCGCGTCCTCACCCCGGTCTTCCGACGCCGCAACGCCTGGCGGGTCCTGGACGCGGGCATCGCCGTGGTGATGCTCGCCCTGGCGGTCTCGCTGCTGGTCGGAGCCTAGGGACCGCGGGGCGGGCGGCGGGTCAGCCGCCCAGGCCCGCGTTGAGCCGGGCGGCCTGCCGGGTCAGGTGGTCGCGCTCGGGGACGTTGGGCGCGGACCGGGCGGCCTCGGCGTAGAGCCGGGCGGCCGTCGTCGCGTCGCCGTCCCGCTCGTGCAGGTAGGCGGCGACCGCGGTGTGCCGGGGCAGTGCGGGGTCGAGCCCGGCCAGGGCGGCCAGGCCCGCGCGCGGGCCGTCCGCCTCCCCGACCGCGACGGCCCGGTTGAGGCGGGCCACCGGGCTGCCGGTGAGCCGGACCAGCTCGTCGTACCACGCGACGATCTGCACCCAGTCGGTCTCCTCCGCCCGCGGTGCGTCCGCGTGCAGGGCGGCGACGGCGGCCTGGGCCTGGAACTCACCGAGCTGGTCGCGGGCCAGCGCGGCCTGCAGCACCGCGACGCCCTCCGTGATCAGCCCGGTGTCCCACCGCCCGCGGTCCTGCTCGGCCAGCGGGACGAGCCGGCCGTCGTCCTCGGTCCGGGCCGGCCGCCGCGCGTGGTGCAGCAGCATCAGCGCGAGCAGGCCCGCCACCTCCGGGTGGTCGACCCCGGCCGCCAGCTGGCGGGTGAGCCGGATCGCCTCGGCCGCGAGGTCGACGTCGCCCGAGTACCCCTCGTTGAAGATCAGGTAGAGCACCCGCAGGACGGTGCCCACGTCGCCGGGCTCGTCGAGCCGGACGCCGGCGACCGTCCGCTTGGCCCGGCTGATCCGCTGGGCCATCGTCGCCTCCGGCACGAGGTAGGCCTGCGCGATCTGACGCGTGGTCAGCCCACCCACCGCCCGCAGCGTCAGCGCCACGGCCGAGGCCGGGGTGAGCGAGGGGTGACCGCACAGGAAGTAGAGCTGGAGGGTGTCGTCGACGTCGGTCCCCGTCCCGGCCACCGGCTCCTCCTCGACGACCACCTCGCGCCGCCGCCGCGAGGCGTCGGCGCGGGTGGCGTCGAGGAACCGGCGCCAGGCGACGGTGACCAGCCAGCCCTTGGGGTCGCGGGGCGGGTCGTCCGGCCAGACCCGGACCGCCTCCACCAGGGCGTCCTGGACCGCGTCCTCGGCCGCGGCGAAGCCTGCTCCGCGGTGGCCGAGGATCCCGATCACGGCGGGGATGAGGGCCCGGAGCTGACCCTCGTCCACCGCGCTCACTCGGTGATCGTCGGGGCGTCCGTGAGGAACGGCCGGACCTCGAGCCACTCGTGGATCGGCCGACCGCCGGCGCCGGGAGCGGCCGACAGCTCGCCGGCCAGCTCCAGGGCCCGGTCGCGACTCTCGACGTCGATCACCATCCAGCCGGCGATGAGGTCCTTGGTCTCGGCGAACGGGCCGTCGGTCACCGGGGGCCGGCCCTCCCCGTCGTAGCGGACGAAGGTGCCCTCCGGCGAGAGCGCCTGGCCGTCGACGTACTCGCCGGTGCCCTCGAGGCGGGTGGCGAAGTCCTGCATGTACTGCAGGTGGGCGGTGACCTCGTCGGGGCTCCACCGGTCCATCGGCACGTCGTTGACGGCCGCCGGGGCGCCGCGGTAGTGCTTGAGCAGCAGGTACTTGGCCATGATGATCTCCTCGCTGGGCTGCGGCCCATTCTGGCCGCGTTCACCCCGGGGACGGAGCCGTACGACCGTTCTCGACATCGCGGGCCGAACTTCTTCCCGGGTCATCCCGCCGCGCGCTCGGCACCGGCCCGGGCAGGCCGACCTGCGCGAGCACGGCCTCCGCGACGTCGCGCGGGCCGCGCCCGCCGGTGTCCACCACGTGCTCGTCGAGCGCGTTCTCGGCGAGCCGCCGGGCCAGCTGGACGTGCCGGGCGAGGTGCCAGGCCAGCGCCCGGTCCTGCTGCGCCCGGTAGCGCCCCCGCAGCCGGACCTCGGCCACCGCCGGCTCGGTCACCAGGCGGACCGACCGCAGCGGCAGGGCGAAGGCCGCTGCGTAGCGCTGCCGGTCCCGCTCGTCGGCGATGACCCCGGCCACGACGAGCTGGCGCGGGCCGGTGCGACGGTAGTTGCGCCAGACGGCAGCCAGGTTCGCGGCCTCGGTGCGGACGTTCTCGGGGTCATCCTCGGCGGGCGGCCAGGACCGGTGGAACCAGTCCACGTCCATCAGGCTGAACGCGAGTCCGCGCTCGGCGAGCAGGTCGCCCAGGTGCTCCAGCGTCGCCGACTTGCCCACCCCGTAGGAGCCGTTGAGGAAGAGGACCGGGGGCTGCCCAGGACCGGGTCCGGCAGCCTGCTCCTCGCTCGGGTCCACGGTCTGGACGGTACGGCGTCGGCGGGGGAAGCGCTGACGAACCGTCCGCCGGCGCGCGTCGGAGGAGCGACCCTCCGGCGTCACCCGCTCGCCCGGGACGGGCCCGGCGCAGCAGACTGCGGCCATGACGAGCCACCCCCGTTGACCGGGTGCTGCGGGCGTGGCGCCACGGCCGTCTTCCTCGCGCGCGAGCTCGGGGTCCAGGTGGTCGCGGTCGACGCGGCGGGCGTCGGGAACCAAGCCGGCAGCCGCGACGACTGGATCCGCTGGGCCCGCGCCACCGGCGAGAGCGAGGCCGGCCCGCTGCTGACGGTGCTCACCCCGTCGGCGGCCGACGCGATCGGCTTCGCGCTGGTCAGCGCGGTCCGGCGGTGAGCGCGGCGGTTCGTCTATCCTGAGCGCGATGGCCGCGGGGGCGGTCCCGAGCACCGGACGAGCTGCTGCAGGAGATCCCTTGCCCCCCACCCCCCGTGCCGCCCGGTCCCTGCGCTGGCTGGTCTGGCCGGCCGCGGCCCTGGTGACGCTCGGGCTCGTCAGCCACTCGTCGTACTCCGCCTTCAGCTCCAAGGTCACCAACGGCGGGAACAAGCTCGCCGCGGGCACGGTCAGCCTGGCCGACGACGACGCCGGAGCCGCCGCGCTGTCGCTGACGAACCTCAAGCCCGGCGCGTCGGGGTCGCGGTGCATCGCCGTCACGTCGACGGGCACCCTCGCCTCGTCGGTCAAGCTCTACGCGGCCGAGGTCGCGGTCACCAAGGGGCTGGGCAGCTACGTGACCTGGACCGTCACCCAGGGGACGGGCGGCAGCTTCGGCTCGTGCACCGGCTTCACCGCGCTGGCCAGCGGCTCGAGCGTCTACACCGGCACGCTGGCCGCCTTCACCACCGCGGCGTCGAGCTTCGGCACCGGCGTCGGCACCTGGGCACCGAGCGGCGCCAGCACCGAGACCCGCAGCTACCAGCTGGCCTACGCCGTCAGCCCGAACGCGCCCGACTCGGTCCAGGGCGGGACCGCCGCCTTCGACCTCGTCTGGGAGGCGCAGAACACCTGATGGAGCAGCAGCGGCCCTGGAGCTGGCCCTGGCTGGTGGCCTGCACGCTGGCCAAGGCCGTCCTCGCGAGCGTCCTGTGCCTGGGCCTGTGGGGCGCCGCGCCGGCGCTGCTCGGGTGGCTGCCGACCACCGTCAGCAGCGGCTCGATGCTCCCCCGGCTGCACGTCGGGGACGTCGCCGTCTCGCGCCCGCTGCAGGGCGCCGCGCCGACGTTGGGCAGCGTCCTGCTCTTCGACGACCCCGACCACCCCGGCCGGCTCCGCCTGCACCGCTTCGTGCGGGTCGACGACGACGGCCTGCTCGTCACCCGCGGCGACGCCAACGACGGCGACGACTCCTCTCCCGTCACCCTGGGCGCGGTCCGCGGCGTCGGCACGCTGCGCGTCCCCTGGGTGGGCCTGCCGGTCGTCTGGGCGCGGGAACGGGCCCTCGTCCCGCTGGGACTCGCCCTGGTCGGGCTGGTCGGGCTGGCCCTGGTCGCCGGGCAGAGCCGCCGCTTCGGCTACCCGGACGACGCCGAGGGCCCGCCCGACGGCGGCGGGGACGCCGACGAAGCGGCCCCGGCCGCGGCCGACGAGGCGAGCCCGGCGGACGGCGTCGTCACGACGCGGGCGGGTCGTGCCGAGCGGTCCGCCCGGACCGCCCGCCGGGCCGCGCTCGCCGCGGCCGGCGCCGCCCTGCTCGTGCTGGTGCCCGCGCTGCCGGCCGACGCGGCGTTCACGGGCCGCACCAGCAGCCGGGCCGGTCTGGCGGCGGCCCCGTACTTCACCTGCGCCGGCGCGGTGACGGCGTCCAGCCCGGCCGTGTGGTTCCGGCTGGACGAGACCACCTCGACGGCCACCACGGCGACCGACAGCTCGCGCAACGCGCGCAACGGCGTCTACGGGTCGGCCGGGAAGGCCACGGTCACCGACCGGGCCTGTGCCCGCGACACCGGCGGGGCCATGAGGTTCGACGGCGCGAGCGGCTACCTGAGCTCCGCCCAGATCACCGGCACGGCACCCCAGACCTTCACCACCGCCGTCTGGTTCAAGACGACCGCCACCCGGGGCGGCAAGCTGGTCGGCTACGGGAACGTCCAGACCGGGGCCTCCGGCGTCTTCGACCGGCACCTCTACCTCGCCGACACCGGCCGGGTGGTCTTCGGCGTCTACGCCGGCGCGACGAAGACGGTGATCTCGCCGAACCCCTACCGGGACGGCCGGTGGCACCAGGCCGTCGCCACCTTGTCCTCGGCGGGGATGCGGCTCTACCTCGACGGCGACCTCGTCGCCTCCGACGCCTCGACGACCTCCGCCGAGCCGGTCAGCTCCGGCTACCTGCGGGTCGGCTTCGACAACCTCGACGGCTGGCCCAGCGCCCCCACCAGCCGGTACTTCACCGGCACCCTCGACGACGTCGCCCTCTACCTCACCGCTCTCTCCCCGGCCCAGGTCGAGGCGCAGTACGAGGCGGGCACCTGAGCGGGATCACCAGGCCTGCCCGGGCCGGTAGCTCCCGACCGACCACTGGTGGCCCTCGAGGTCGAGGACCTCGAAGCGGTGGTTGCCCCACGCCGTCGTCTCCGGTCCGCGGAGGACGGTGGCCCCCGCCGCCACGGCCCGGACGTAGAGGTCGTCGACCGCGGCCTCGTCCTCCAGGCACAGCACGGGTGCCCGGCTGGAGGCGCCGTCGACGACCGGCGACGCGGCCTGCCCCGCGGCGGCGGCCTGCACCATGACCACGGCGTCGCCCAGCCTGAGCTCGGCGTGGTCGACGGCACCCTCGCGCGGTCCGTGCTGGGCGGTGACCTCGAACCCGAAGGCCCGCACGAGCCAGGCGACCGCCGCCGCCGGGTCCTGGTAGAGCGTGAACAGGGACAGGGTGGCCGGCACGTCGGTCCTCTCTCGGGTCTGGGTGCTCCCCCCACCGTGGCAGCAGTTGCGGTCAGTTCCTGACCGCGGCCGCGGCGGTCCCGGTGCTCAGCTGTCCCGGTAGCGGACGGCCGCGGCCAGCTTCTCCGCCAGCGCCTCGGCCGTGAGCGGGCGCGCGGGCCAGTCGGGGAGCGCCGTGCCCGGGACGGCGTAGGGCTGGACGTAGGCGGCGGTGTCGCGCTGGTAGCGCCAGCCCTCCGACAGCGGCCCGACGTCGTGGGCGTCGAAGCCGATGGCGGCGAGGAAGCCGGTCACCACCTGCTTGGCCGCGTCGTCGTCGCCCGCGATCGGGAGCGCGGAGCGCTCCGGGTGCCCGGCCGGGCGCGCGAGGGTCGCGAGATGGCTGACGTAGATGTTGTTGAACGCCTTCACGACCCGGGACTCGGGGAGGTGCTGCTGCAGCAGCTCGCTGGTCGTGGTCGACTCGTCGTCGAGCACGCCGATGTGCCCGTCCCGGTCCGGGTAGTAGTTGTTCGTGTCGATGACCACCTTGCCGCGCAGCGGCTCGACCGGCACCTCGCGGTACGCCCGCAGCGGGACCGTCACGACGACGACGTCGCCGGCTGCGGCGGCCTCGGACGGCGTGGCGGCACGGGCCTGCGGTCCCAGCTGGTCGACCAGCCCGACGAGCGTCTCGGGGCCCCGGCTGTTGCTCAGCACCACGGCGTGTCCGGCGTCGACCGCCAACCGCGCGATGGTGCTGCCGATGTTCCCGCTGCCGATCAGTCCGATGGTCGTCATGCTCCTGGCAAGCCGACCGGCGCCGGGATTGTTCCCGACCGGGCGGCGGAGCCGTTCCTGGGTAGGTGATGACGGCGCCGCCGTCCGCGAGGACGGCGCTGCCCTCGCGCGACGAGGTCGCCGGCGGCCGGGGTCGAGCTCATCGGGGGCATCAGCGACCCACCCGTGGGGCCGGATCGCGTCCTTCGAGGACAGCGAGGGCGACGACCTCCAGCTGTAGGTCCGCAGGACTGAGCGACCGCGCCCCGGCGGAGCCGGCCGACGCCGGCAGGGCCACCCGCACCGTAGGTGCGGGTGGCCCTGCTGGTCGCCGGGTCTCCCCCGACGGGGCCCGGGGTCGAGGCTGGGTCAGCTGTTCTGCGCCTCCCAGGTGAGTCCGGCGGCCGCGGTGCCGCCCTGCGTGCTGTCCGGGGCGTCGGCCCGGACCGTGTAGGTGATCTGGTACGTCCGGGACTCGGTGGCCTTGCCGGTCGGCGTCCAGCTGCCGAGGCCGCTGGTGTAGCCGGTGGCGGTCTTGCCGAGGTTGTCCAGGGTGCCGGTGTAGACGTCGGCGCCGGAGGCGAGCGGGGTGTAGCCGGTGCAGGAGCCGAAGCTGCCGCCGGTGCCCTGGGTGACCTTCAGGTCGAGGTTCGCGGCCACGTCCTTGGTGGAGGTCGGCGTCGTCGCGTACAGCCGCACGGCCGAGGCGAGGCTGCCCTTCGAGGTGACGACGACGCACTGGGTGCCGGTCGACCCGGGCTTGAGGTTCGCCACCGTGAAGGCGGCGGTGTTCGCGTCGTCGTCGGCGAGGACGACGGTGCCGGTCGCCCAGTTGCTGGTCGGGTTCACCGTGGTGGCGGAGTAGGCGGAGTAGGAGGCCTGCGAGACGACCAGGCCCGAGACCGCGACCGCGGCGGGCACGGCCAGCAGGGTGGCGACCTTGGCGGCCCGGCGCGACGGGCGGGCGGTCTTGGCGGTGGTGGTGGCGGTCATGGCGGGCTCCTCGGGGCGGGTCGGGCGGGTGTCGAGCTGCCCCCCGGCGGCTCCCCGGCCCGTGTCCCGGGCCGGTGAGAAGAACTCTGGCCCGCCGACCTCCACCCCGGCTCAGGCTCCGAGGGCACCTCCGCTCAGCACTCCCCCAGCACGGGAGCACCCTCCGGACGCCCTCAGGAACACCTCAGGCACAGGTCACCGGCGCCTTCGCCGACCCGCGCTCCACCCGGTCGTGGCGGCGGTGGGGCCAGGGGGTGGGCCGTCGAGGCGCGAGTGCCGGAGAGCGGCACGCCGCGGGGCGTCCGGCGGGCACCTCTCCAGCACCCGCCGAGCAGCCCCCCGGTGCCAGCCCCTCAGGACCGTGCCGCCGCCCCCCGGTCCGCGTCCGCGTGGTCGAGCGCCCAGCTGAGGGCGTGGTCGGCGACGGCTTCCCACCCGGGGGCGGCGCAGGTCCAGTGGTCGCGGCCGGCGAACTCGTGGTACGCGGTGAGCGCGGGCGACTTCTGGTAGTGCTGGGCGTTGGACCGGTTCACCGACGGCGGCATGATGTGGTCCTTCTCGCCGGCGATGAACAGCAGCGGCGCCCGGTCCTGGGCGTAGTCGACCCACGTCTCCTGGTGGCCCGGCTTGAAGTTGGCGAACAGCCCGTACTCCCAGACCCAGTGACCGGGGGCCGCGATGGCGTAGCGCTCCCAGGCGGCGCGCGACTCCTCCTCGGTGAGGGTGTTGGCGAAGGCGTAGTGGAACTCCTCGGGGGTGAACGCGACGGCGCGGTGCCGGTTCGCCGGGTTCTTCAGCGCCGGGAACAGCGACCGGGCCTGGGAGACGGGGTTGACCCGGACGCCCTCGGTGGGGGCCGAGTCGATGACGACGCCGGCGCTGCCGAGACCGCGCGCCAGCAGCAGCTGGGTGAGGGTGCCGCCGAAGGAGTGGCCGATGATGACGGGCGGCGCCGGCAGCGCCTCGACCACGCCGGCGAGGTGGTCGACCGTCTCGGGGACGGTGAGCCGGGCGATCACCGAGGGGTCAGCGCGGAGCGCCTCCACCTCGACCTCGAAACCGGGGTAGGCGGGGGCGAGGACCTGGTGGCCCTGGGCCTCGTAGTGGGCGACCCAGTGCTCCCAGCTGCGCGGCGTCATCCAGAGGCCGTGCACGAGCACGATGGTGCGGGGGTGGTCGTCGGTCATGGCGTGTCCTTCGGGTGGGAGGTGATGAACTGGAGGAGGTCGGCGTGCAGCCGGTCGCGGTCGGTGTCGGGCAGCGCGTGCGGACTGCCCTCGTAGACCGTGAGCACGGCGCCCCGGACCAGCTGGGCCGAGCGGGCGCCGCCGACGGCGAAGGGGACGATCTGGTCGTCGTCGCCGTGCACGACCAGGGTGGGGACGTCGATGCGGGCCAGGTCCTCGCGGAAGTCCGTCGCCGAGAAGGCGGCGATGCACGCGTGGGCCGCCCGGTGGCCGCAGGCCATGCCCTGCAACCAGAACGCGTCGCGGAACCCCTGCTCGACGTCGTGGTTGCGGTTGTGGCCGAAGAACGGTCCGTCCGCCAGGTCCCGGTAGAGCTGGGAACGGTCGGCGATCTCCCCGGCCCGGATCTGGTCGAACACCTCGACCGGCAGTCCGTCGGGGTTGTCGTCGGTCTGCAGCATGAACGGCGGGACCGCGGAGACGAGCACCAGCCGGGACACCCGTCGACCGCCGTGCCGCGCCAGGTACCGCACGACCTCCCCGCCCCCGGTGGAGTGCCCCACCAGGGTCAGGTCGGTGAGGTCGAGGGCCTCGACGAGGGCGGCGAGGTCGTCGGCGTAGGTGTCCATCTCGTTGCCGTGCCAGGTCTGGCTGGACCGGCCGTGGCCGCGGCGGTCGTGGGCGATGGCGCGGTGGCCGTGCTCGGCGAGGAACAGCGCCGCCGCCTCCCAGGCGTCGGCGTTGAGCGGCCAGCCGTGGCTGAGCAGGACGGGTGACCCGGCGTCCTCCCCGCCCCAGTCCTTGTAGAAGATCTGGGCGCCGTCCTCGGTGGTGACGGTGGGCATCGGGCCTCCTCGGCTCTCGGTCACGGCCGAGCCTGCCGGGACCCGAGGGCTCCCCGGACCACGTGCGGCACGTGGTCCCGGCCGGTGGTCAGGCGTCGAGCCGGTCCGCGAGCTGCCGCCGCGAGGTGATGCCGAACTTCTGGAACACCTTGCGCAGGTGGTAGTCGACCGTGTTCGCACTGATGAACAGGGCGGCGCCGATCTCGGCGTTGGTGCGTCCGGAGGCGGCGAGCCGCGCCACCGTCGCCTCCTGCGCGGTGAGGTCGACCCCGGCGACCGCGCCGTCCGGCGTGGACCGCCCGCCGGTCACCCCCAGCTCGGCCCGGGCCCGGCGGGCGAACTGCTCGGCGCCGCTCTGCTCGAAGAGCGCCACGGCGGCCTGCAGCTGGTCGCGGGCCTCGCCGCGGCGACGGAGCCGGCGCAACCACTCCCCGTGCAGGAGGTGGGCACGCCCCAGCTCGACCGGGACGTCCGCCGTCTGGAGGGTGGCGACGGCAGCCCCGTACAGGGGTCCGGCCGACGCGTCGTCGGTGACGAGCGCACGCGACCGCTGCGCCACGCCCCGGGCCCAGGCCGAGCCGCTGGTGGCCGCGATCGTCTCGAGGCGCCGGAGCGGGTCGGTGGCCTCGTCGCGGTGGCCCGAGCGGACGGCGGCCTCGATGAAGTCCGGGTACTGGTGCGGTGTGGTCTGCAGGAACGGCTCCGCCACCAGGGGGGCGAGGCCGTCCCGGGCGTCGCGGTAGTGGCCGCCGGCGAGGTCGACGACCGCCAGCGCGGCCTGCGCCGAGGCGTGCACCCCGCCGAAGCCGGCGGCCCGAGCTCCTTCCGCGACCTGCTGGACCTGGGCCCGTGGAGCACCGCTCCAGGCCAGCAGCGCGGCGTTGACGACGTGCTCGGCGTCGTAGCCCATCACCCGTCGCAGCTCCCGCACCTGGTTCATGTGCTCCTCGGCCCGCCGCGGGGTGCCCCCCGTCAGCTCGGCCAGCGACATGATCCACAGCACCGACTCGAGCAGCTGCAGCGACCCGGCGTCCCGGGCCGCCTCCGCGGTGCGGTGCAGGCAGGCGCGCCGGGCGCGCTCGTCCCACAGGGCTGTCGTCAGGGCCACGCTGACCGTGCCGTAGCGCAGCAGGTCCTCCGGGTCCAGGCCGGCGAGGAGGCGGACCGCGTCGCGCAGCACCGGGACCGCATCGGGGAAGGGCCGCAGCACGTGCGCCGCCAGGGCTCCCAGCAGGACCGCCGGCGGACCGTCCCCCACCTGCGCGCCCTGCTCGAGGCAGCGGCCCAGCCGCTCGAGGGTGACGTCCCGCAGCAGCCTCTCCGCGGGCAGGCTGTACTCGAACGCCTTGATCAGGGCGTCCTGCTCCAGGGCCGGGTCGGTGGGCCGGAAGCACCGTGCGGCCTCGAGCATGGCGGCCGAGGCACGCGTCAGGCTCGGTCCGTCGGCGGTGAAGAGGCCCAGCGCGGCCCGGACCGCGATCAGCCGGCCCCGCAGCGGTTCCGGCAACCGCTGCTGCTCGGCTTCGTCGAGCAGGCCGCCGGCCACCTGCGCGGCCCCGGCCGCCAGGGCCGACTCCGCCGCGCCGATCAGCCGTCGCGCCTGCACCTCACCCGGCGGGGTCAGCTCGGCAGCACGACGGAGCACGGTGAGCCGCGAGGCGTGACCGCCGCGCCGACCGGCGCGGTCGGCGACCTGCTCGAGCCGGTCGGCCAGGACGGCGTCCGTGCCCAGCGCGGCCTTCGCGGCGTGCCAGGCCTCGAGCTCCGGTTGCCCCGCGCGCTCGGCGGCCGAGGACAGCGCTCGGTGGACCCGGCGGCGGTCAGCCCCGCGAGCGGCGTTGTAGACGGCGGAGCGCACCAGCGGGTGCCGGAAGCGGAGCGTGCCGCCGAGCTCGACGAGGCCCTCGGTCTCGGCGACGTCGCCGGTGCCGGCCGGCAGGTCCAGCGTCGCCGCGGCGGCCTCGACCAGCCGGACGTCGTCGGTCGAGTCCGCGGCCGCGACCAGCACCCACAGCTGCACGGCGGGCTCGAGGCGGTGCACCCGCCGGAGGTAGTGGGCCTCCAGGTGCCGCCCGATCGGCACGGGCTCGGCGGCCAGGCTCGACTCGACGAGGCGCGCGGGCGTCCACTCCTCGGCGAGGTCCACCAGCGCCAACGGGTTCCCGCCGGTGGCCCGGACGACCTGAGCGGCGGCGAGCCGGTCGAGTGGCCGGTGCAGCACGGAGCCGAGCAGGGTCAGCGCCGACGCCGTGTCCAGCCCGGCGAGGCGGAGCTCACGCACCCCGGCCAGCGGCAGCTCCACGCCGTCCTCCTCCCGGACGGCGAGCAGCAGCGCAGCGGACTCGGCCTGCAGCCGCCGGCCGACGAAGGCCAGCACCTCCAGCGACTCGTGGTCCAGCCACTGGGCGTCGTCGACGACGCAGACCACCGGCTGCCTCGAACCGGCGGCGGCCAGCAGGCCCAGGACCGCCAGACCGACCAGGAACCGGTCCGGGGGCGGACCCTCACCGAGGCCCGCCGCCGTCAGCAGGGCCTGCTGATGGCGTGGGAGCAGGTCCTGCAGGTGCGGCCGCAGCGGCGTCAGGAGTCGTTGCAGGGCGGCGAAGGGCATGCTCGACTCGGCCTCGAAGCCGTCCACCCGCAGCACGCGCACACCGACCAGGCCCGTCGTCGCGGCCGCCAGCAAGGCCGTCTTGCCGATCCCCGGCTCGCCGCGCAGGACCAGCGCCCCGCCGACCCCGTTGCGCGCCCCAGCCACCAGGGCCGCCACGCTGCGGCGCTCCTCGTCCCGTCCCACCAGCCCGGTGACCGCCCCCATGGCCGGACTGTAGTGACGGCCGGCGCGGGGCCGCCAGGGCTGCGCGCCCGACGTGGGACGAGGGCCGGGCCCACCCGGACCTCGGCGCGAGGCTGGCTCGTGCCGGGTCCGGTGAGGTCCCTGGTCCAGACCTGCACAGGTCTGGGCCGTGCCTGCACGACCAGCCGCCCCAGCTCCCGGACACCCGGTCGGGCCGCCACGTTGGGGCTGGCGTCCGGGCGTGCCGGCATCGGCTCGGCTCCACACGACCGGGGCGACACCTCGGCCACGCCCCGCCGACCGACCGTCCGCGCCTCCCCGTCCCCACACCCACCCCGAGGAGAACCATGACCACCACCCCGACCGTCGTGCTGGTGCACGGCGCCTTCGCCGACGCGGCCAGCTTCGCCGCCGTGACCCGCCTGCTGCTCGACGACGGCCTGACCGTCGTCGTGCCGCCCGTCCCCAACCGCAGCCTGGCCGGTGACGCGGCCTCCATCGCCTCCGTCGTCCGTCAGGTCGACGGGCCGGTGCTGCTGGTCGGCCACTCCTACGGTGGCGCGGTGATCACCGTCGCAGGAGCCGAGGAGAACGTCGTCGGCCTCGTCTACCTGGCCGGTTACGCCCTCGAGAAGGGCGAGAGCCTCGGCGAGCTGCAGGGCCGTTTCCCCGACTCCGACCTCGCCGACGCCCTGGTCTACCGGCCCTACCCGGTCGAGGGACAGCCAGACGGCACCGACGTCTACGTCGACGTCGCCAGGTTCCCGGACATCTTCGCCGCCGGGGTCGAACCGCGGCTCGCGGAGGTGCTCGCCGTCTCCCAGCGGGCGCTGGCCGGGGCCGCGTTCGGCGAGCCGGCGGCGGATGCGGCCTGGCGGAGCAAGCCCTCCTGGGGCCTGGTCGCCTCCGAGGACCGCACGATCAACCCCGACGTCGAGCGGTTCGGCTACAGCCGGGCCGGGATGACCGTCCGCGAGGTCGCGTCCTCGCACCTCGTGATGCTCGCCCACCCCGACGCCGTCGTCGACCTCATCCGCGAGGCCGTGCGCGCGACCGCCGGCTGAGCGGGGCACCCGCGCCGGAGGGCACGGGCCCCGCTCTGGCCCGGCGACGGGGCGTGGTGGCAGGCTGTGGCCATCCGCCGGGACGGCAGCGCTGACCCACCGGCAGCCCTCCTGAACGAGGTGGTCCGTGACCGTCGTGCTCGACCGACCTGGTTCCCGAGCGGTCGCGCCTCGAGGCCGTGCACGCCGCCTACGAGGACCAGCAGCCGCGCCGGCACGTCGTCGTGGGGACCCAGCCGGTCCGGCACCGGGTCGAGCGGTTGGCGCTGGGGCCCCAGATCCACCTCCTGCACACCGGCGGCAGTCCCCTCGACATCCTCCGCACCGCCCGCCAGGTGCGGGCGGACGCCCCCGAGCACGTCGCCATCGGGCTGCGCCGGCACGGACGGGGTCTGGTCTCGGTGGCCGGCGCCGAGGCCGACCTCCCCGTCGGGCACCTGAACTGCGTCGACATGACCCGGCCCTACCGGCTGGTGCACAGCACCGCCCACGTCCACGACGTGCTCATCCTCAGCAACGCGGCGGCCGGGGTGTCGGTCGACGTCGTCCGGGCGGCGGCACCCGCCCTGCGACGCAGCCCGGTGTACGGCTTGGTCCGTGGGCACGTCGCCGGCCTCTTCGCCGGCACCCGCCTGCTGTCCCCGGAGGTGCGCCAGCTCGTGGGCCAGGCCACCACCGCCCTGGTCCGGGCTCTGCTGACCACCGCCGCCGCGACCGGAGGCGCCCACGAGGCGCTCGACGCAGCGCTGGCGTCCCGGCTGGCCCTCTACCTCGACGCGCACCTCACCGACCCGGACCTGACGATCGAGAGGGCGGCGGCTGCCCACCACGTCTCCGTGCGGCAGCTCTACGCGACCTGGGCCGAGGCCGGGCACGACGTCACCCCGGCGCGCTGGCTGACCCAGCGGCGCCTCGAGCGGGCCCGGGAGCAGCTGACGGGTGCCGGGTCGGGCCTCAGCATCGCCGTCGTCGCCCGCCGGTGCGGCTTCGCCGACCCCAGCCACTTCAGCCGCCGGTTCCGCCAGGCCTTCGGCGTCACGCCGCGGGAGTGGCGCCGGCTGGGGTCGACGCGGGGCTGAACGCGGGCTCGGCCGATCGCGCTCGCGCTGGACCCTGGCGGTCTTCACCTCCGGCCCGGACCGTGCTTCGCTGGTGCTCATGCGGACGCTGAACGGGGCAGACCCGCGGTCGGGCCGATGAGCCCGCCGGAGGAGCCACCGGTCGTCGCGGCCGGAGCCCCGGTCGACGCCGGGATCGCCGAGGTCGTCACGCAGCTGGAGCGGCGGCTCCACGCGCTGGGCGCCGGGCAGGACCAGCGGCGGGCGTTCCTCGGCACCTACCTGCGGATGACGGCCACCATCGGTCAGGCCGTCGCCGGTGGGGTGTTCGAGGACCCGGGTTGGGTGCGGCGCTGGGACGTCGCCTTCGTGGGCCACTTCCTGGCGGCCCACGACGCGGACGTCGCCGGCGGTGACGTCCCGCGCCCGTGGCGGCTGGCCTTCGCGGCGGACCCGGCGCTCCCGACCCTCGTGCACCTGCTGCTCGACCTGAACGCCCACGTCAACTACGACCTGCCGCTGGCGGTGCTGGCCGTGATCAGCGACGAGGACTTCGAGGACGCGGCGGTGATGGCGAGCCGGCACCGCGACCACGAGCGGGTGGACGCGCTGATCGCGTCCCGGGTGGCCGCCGAGGGCGAGCTCCTGCCGGCGTCGACCCGGCTCCGGCGGAGGCTGCTCGCTCCGCTCGACCGGTGGAGCAGCCGGCGCTTCCTGTCCGCCGCCCGACGTCAGGTGTGGGCCAACGCCGTGGACCTGCACCGAGCACGGCAGCAGGGTGCCGACGCCTACCGCACCCGGCTGGCCGAGCTGGACGTGCTGGCCTCGGCCAAGATCGTCGACCTGCTGCGGCCCGGCCCCGTGCTGCTCCGGCTCGCCCTGGTGGGCTTCGGCGTCCGGCTGCCACCGGCCTGAAGCCGTCCGCTCGCCCTGACCTGGCGGCCGAGGGCACCGTCGTGGAGCGGGACGGGACCACCGGACGGCTCAGGCGGGTCCCCGGCGGGCGGCCGCTGCGCGGGTTCGACGAGGAGGACGACGGCCACCTCGAGCAGCCGTGGACCGGCGTGCCCGTGCTCGACGACTCCCGCCGGTACGTGGTCACCCTCGACGGCTGGTGGAGGAGCCCACCCGACCCGGCCGGCGTCGCCCACCCCCGGGGCAGGGACCATGCTCAGGCCATGAGCACCGGGAGCGGGGACGGGTCGTCGGCGGAGATCAGCGACACCGAGCGGGCGGTGCACGGCGCGGTGACCTCGGACCAGCTGCGCGCCTTCCTCGACGCGTGGGCGCGGGACCGGCTGGGTGCCGGGATCGCGGAGGTGCGCTTCCGCGCCGGGCGCATCGACGCCGTGTGGGGCGTCGAGCTGCGGGACGGCCGGCCGGTCGTCATCAAGGCGCACCGGACCCCCGTGGACCTGGAGGCGGCCCGGGCGACGGTCGACGCCCAGCGCGCGCTGGCGGCCGCCGGCTTCCCCTGCCCCCTCCCGCTGGCGGGACCGGAGGAGCTGGACGGCCGGGTCCTGACGGCGGAGACGCTGCTCCCCGGACCGCGCCCCGACGGGCGCGACCCCGCCGTCCGCCGGCTCCTCGCCGACGGGCTCGCCCACCACGTCGAGATCCTCCGAGCCCTCCCCGACCTGGTGGGACGCGCCGGTCCCGGCCCGTCGTGGTGCCGCTACCAGGACGGCCCGTGGCCGGTGCCGCACGACACGCTCGTCGACCTCCGCTCGACCCCCGACGAGTTCGGCTGGCTCGACGCCCTCGGCCGGCGCGCCGCCGACCAGGTGCTGGAGCACCGGGTGGACGCCGAGGTCGTCACCGGCCACGCCGACTGGTACGCCGGGAACACGGCCGTGGTCGACGGCCGCCTGGTCGGCGTCTTCGACTGGGAGCTCGTCGCCGACACCGAGGCCGTCATCGCCGGCTTCGCGGCGTCCTGCTACGCCTCCAGCGCCACCGGCGGTGGCGGCCTCTCGACCCCCGAGGAGGCGGTGGCCTTCCTGCAGGACTACGAGCAGGTGCGCGGGCAGCCGTGGACGGGGTCCGAGCGGCGCGCGGCGGCCGGCGCCGTCGCCTGGATCCTCGCGTTCAACGCCCGGTGGCAGGTGGCGCTGGTCGAGCACGGCCTCGGCGACGAGGCGACCATCGCCCTCGTCCGGGACCGCCAGGAGGACTACCTGGGGCTCTCCTGGACCTGACGGCCGCTGCTGCGCCGGGCCCGCCGCGGTCTGCTAGGGATGACGCTGTGGGAACACCCGACGACGCGAGCACGAGGGCGGAGCCGGGGCCGCCGGCGGCCGCCGCCACCCGGGTGGCCGACCTGGTCTACCCCCTCACCCTCTCCCACCGTGGCGGCCCGGACATCTACCCGGAGAACAGCTGGGAGGCGAAGACCGGCTCGGTGTCCTCGGGGTTCGTCCCGGAGTTCGACCTCCAGCTGCTCGCCGACGGGCGGACCCTCGTCTCCTGCCACGACCCGACGGTCGACCGGACCATGACCGGCATCGGGCCCGGTCCCGTGAGCACGAAGACGGTGGCGGAGTGGCAGCGGGCGCGGATCCGGCCCGCGATCCCCGGGGGGCGCGAGGGTCGACCGATCTTCTGGGACGAGGTGCTGGACCGGTGGGGTGGCCGGGTCGTGCTGGTGCCCGAGCTGAAGGACCCGGCGGGCGCCGCCGTCTTCGTCGAAGGCGTCCTGCGCCGCGGTCTCGCGCCCAGCGTGATCGCCCAGACCTTCGACTGGACCATCGCCCGGCAGGTCGCGGCCGCCGGCATCCCGACGCTGTTCCTGTCCCACCGCTACCCCGTCCAGACCCCCGAGCAGGTGCTGGCCGCCGGGATCGGCTTCGTCGGGGCCGCCCTCACCGGGTGGTCGACAGCCGAGGTCGCCGCCCTGCAGGCCGCCGGGCTCAAGGTGTTCGGCTTCACCGCCGACACCGTCGCCGACGCGACGACACCGGTCGCGCTCGCCTGCGACGGGATCTTCTCGAACGACGCCTGGCTCACCACCGACTCGATCGCCGTGCAGTCCGGTGACCCGTTCGACGACGGGGTCAGGCCCTTCGGGATGGGGAAGCCGTACCGCTCCGGCGGCGCCGAGGTCCTCACCCCGAGCCTCCGCCTCGCCGGCCGGAAGCTCGGGTGGACCGCACCGACCGGCTCCCCCACCTACGTGCGCGCCCCCTGGGCCGGCGTGGTGGCCCGCCCCGTGCGGATCTCGATGCGGGTCCACTTCGGGCCGTCCACCGACCAGGGCGAGAACGCCGGGCTCGTGCTCCTCCAGCACGCGATGACCCGCAGCTTCACCGACGGTGCGCAGCCCGGCCAGAACGCCCTGCTGTTCGTCGTCCGACGCGACGGCCGGCTGCACGGCTGGGTCTACGCGGACGGTGCGGCCGCCGTCGCCCTGAACGACCCCGACCCGTCGTCACCGGCGCTGGTCGCGCCCGGGGCCGAAGGGGTCGTCGACTTCTCCGTCGTGCTCGAGGAGACCGGCGCCCGGCTGCACGCCCAGGGCGGCCTCACCGTCGCCGACGCCCGGCTGGGCGGCGACCTCGCCCCACCCGACCTGGGGCTGGTGCTCCGCTGGCCGGGGACCAGGGCGCCCGGCTTCCCCGGGTTCATCTCCGACGTCGACGTCGCACCCCTGGGCTGAGGCGCGCAGGGGGCCGTCGCGCGGGCGTAGGGTCCGGCTGTGCTCCCGCCCGCACCGCTGCCTCCGTGGCCGGCCGACCCGCCGGCGGCCGGTGCGGTGCTGCTGCGGGCGTTCCGCGTGGACGCGGACGAGCCGATGGTCCGAGACCTCGCCACCGACCCCTACGTGCCGCTGATCGGCTCGCTGCCGGCCGAGGCCACCCGCGCGGAGGCCCGGGACTGGCTCGTGCGCAACCGGGGTCGGTGGTCGGAGGGGCGGGGGTTCTCCTTCGCCGTCGCCGACGCCGCGACCGGTGAGGCCGTCGGCTCAGCGGGGCTGTGGCTCGCCGAGATCGCCCACGGCCGGGCCAGCGCCGGCTACGCCATCGCGCCGCGGTACCGCGGTCACGGCCTGGCGGCGGACGCCCTGACGGCGCTGACCGCGTTCGCCTGGACCCTGCCCGCCCTGCACCGGGTGGAGCTGTACATCGAGCCGGACAACCGGGCGTCGGTGCGGACGGCGGAGCGCGCCGGCTACGTCTGCGAGGGGAGGCTGCGCAGCCACCAGGAGATCGGCGGCCGGCGGCGCGACATGCTGCTGCACGCCGTCGTCCGGCCGGTCTGACCGGTGCCGGAGGACGGGGACCGGTGCTGCACCGTCGCCGGCCCGGGGCGGGTGCTGGCCGAGGCGGGGCTCGACGACGTCGTGGTGCGCGAGCTGCGCTGGGGTCCTCCGGATCGACCCCGAGGACCTCCGGCGTCGGTGTCGCGACCACCGGCCGGGTCGACCGGGCGCAACCGCCGCCGGTCCGGGAGCGCCTGCAGGAGGCCGACCGCCGGCTGGCGCAGGAGCGGTACGCGGGTGGGGAGCTGCGGCTGCCGTCCACCGCGCTCCTGGGGAGCGGCCTCGCTCGGACCGCCCCGCCCCGCCGTTGACCGCGCGACCGGGGTCGCACCGGCTGACGCCCGGAGCCACCGCCCGTCAGGGCCTCGGCGCGGTCCAGGCCTCCACGGGCAGGGCCCGGCGCACCTGCCACGCCTCGAGCGCCTCGGCGCGGGTCCCGGCGGGGTGGTCGTGGTGCCAGTCCCGGAGGAACCGGTTGAGCTCGAACTGGGCCCCGATCGCGGGCCGGGGCCGCCCACGGGTCCGGGACCAGTGGTCGGCCGCCGCGCCGAGGGTCCTCCCGGCACCACCGGCGACGAAGTCCCGCATCGCGGCGTCGAAGCGGAACGAGGGCCCGACCACGGCCGTGAGGTGGCGTCGCAGCTGCTGGGTGCACCGTTGACCGGCCGGGATCACGGTGTCCGGGGACAGCGGCTCGGGCAGCGGGGGCGGCGGCGGCGGGCGGCGGGGGGCTGCCCGGGGGGCCGGTGCGCCGTCGAGGTGGGCGGCGACCTTCGCCGTCAGCGCCTGCTTGTCCCCGGAGGCGTCCAGGCCCGACGCCCGGGCGAAGCGCAAGAGCTCCGCCCGCGTCCAGTACCAGCGCAGCAGCTCGGGGCCGGACAGCTCGTCGGTGAGCGGGGGGCGGGACTCCGTCATGGCCGGGATCGTGCCAGCCACCACCGACAGTTCCGGCGCCCGCGACGGTGGCGGTCGTCGCGCCCGGCCACCTCAGACGCCCGCCCGTGCCCGGCGTGCCCCGAAGATGAGGCGAACGCCCCATGCCGGGCCGCCCACCTCAGACGCAGGCTGGGGTCACCACCCGGGAGAGGAGACCGAGGATGACCACCGTGAGCCGACCGCACCACCCGCGCCGCGTGCTGCAGCGGTACTGGACGCAGTACAAGAGGCTGCACGAACGGCGCCGGCTGATCGACCGGCCCTGGCTCGAGGACGTGCTGCACTGGTCCGCCGACGGGGAGCTGCACGGGCACCTCGCCCTGCCCGACGCCGGCGGGCCGGCCAGCGTCACCTCCGACGGCTGGTGCCCGGGCCAGCGCTGAACCGGTCCCGCGCCCCGCGGTCGCGGTCGGGGCCTGCACCGGTTCCCGGCCGGCGACGACTACCCTGCCCGGTGCCCGACCAAGCCGTGCTGACGAGGTCGGGCTCGACGCTCGGCGTGGTGCTGGGGACCAGGCTGTACCGGCGGGCGGTCGTCAGCCTGTTCTTCGGCGGGCTGGGCCTCTCGATCGCGATGCCCCAGCTCTCCCTGTTCCTGGTGCAGGACCTCGGCGCGTCCCTGCCGGTGGCCGGCCTGTTCTTCCTCACCAACCTGGCCGCACCCGGGCTGGGCTTCCTGGTCGGCCGGTGGTCGGACCGGATGACCGACCGGCTCAGCCTCTTCAAGGTCGGCGCCGTGGTGGGACTGCTCGGCTGGGTGGCGATGGCGTTCGCGACCGAGGTGTGGATGGCCTTCGCGGTGAACCTCACGGTCCTCGGGTTCGCCGGCGCGACCGGCTCGCTGATCTTCGCCGCCGTCCGCGACCAGCTGACCCTCGAGCCCACCGGCGCCGACAACCGGGTGATGTCCACCGTCCGGCTCGGGTTCAGCGCCGGCTTCATGACCGGACCGCTGGTCGGCAGCGTGGTGGGCGGTGTGGCGGGGCTCCGGGTGACCCTGGTCGCGGCCGGGGTCTGCACGCTCGTGCAGGCCCTCCCGGTGCTCGGGCAGCGGGTCGCGCGCGTCGTCCCCGACCACCTGGTCGGCGCGGACGGCACCGTGAGCCCGGACCCGTCGCGGCGCACCAGCATCGTGCCCCTGGTGGTCTTCCTCGGCCTCGGGGTGCTGGCGATGTGCGGGGACACCGTCAAGTTCGCCTACCTGCCGATCTACATGGAGCTCCAGCTGGGGACGCCGGACTGGCTGCGCGGGCTGGTGATCTCGACGCAGTCCGTCGGGATGCTCGTGCTCATCCCGCTCATGGGCCTGCTGGCCGACCGGTTCGGCGCCCACCGGCTGGTCGTGGCGAACGTCCTGCTGGGCGTCGTGGCGAACCTGGGGTTCATGGTCGGCGGCAGCGAGCTGGTGCTGATCGGGGCGACGCTGCTCAACGCGGCGATGTGGGCGACCCTCGGCGGGATCGGCATCACGGTCGCCCACGAGCTCTACCCGGACGGGATCGGCATGGCCTCCTCCCTCTACTTCTCCGCCATCCGGTTCGCGGGCGCGATCGGGGGGGTCGCCGGCGGCCTCGGGGTGGCCTGGCTGGGTGTGCCCGGCGTCTTCCTGGTCCCCGCCCTGCTGTGCGTGGTGGCCGCCGTCGGGCTGCTGCTGCAGGCCGTCGCCCAGCCGCGCGCCCTCACCCGCCGGCCCTAGCCACCCGCCCGGGGCGGCCGCGCCGCCTCAGCCCCGCAGCACCTTGTCCATCGACCTACCGCGCGCGAGCTCGTCGACCAGCTTGTCGAGGTAGCGGATCTTCTGCATGAGCGGGTCCTCGACGTCCTCCACGCGGATCCCGCAGACGACGCCCGTGATGGCGGACGCCGCCGGGTTGAGCCGGGCCGCCGCGAAGAAGTCCGCGAACGTCGTGCCGGCGGCCAGGTGGTCCGCCAGCTCGGCCTGGCTGAACCCGGTGAGCCAGCCGATCACCCGGTCGACGTCGGCCTGCGTGCGGCCCTTCCGCTCGGCCTTCGTCACGTAGTGCGGGTAGACCGCGGCGACGCTGGTCGTGAAGATCCTGCTCACGGGGTGAGCGTAGTGGTGGGTCGAGCGCCGCGGGCGGACCGCGGGCCGACCGCGGTGGCGGAGTCGACACCTCCCAAATGGGGTGCCCGGCGCCCCCCCGCGTGAGGGCAGCGGCCCACCCGCCCCTCGACCGAAGATCGGGGCACGGACCGGCGACGGTCGACCTCCCGGGCTCCCTGCGGGCCCCCACTCCCCAGGAGGGGGCCCGATGCCTGCAGCCGACGTCCCCGACAGCCGGCCCCCCGACGCTCTGGGGCGGGGCCGGTCCGATGCCCCCAACGCCCGCCCCGGAGTCCGGACCTCCCCGCCACCCGGCGCGCCGCAGGTCCGCGCCACCGCCACCACGCACTCACCAGGAGCCACGAGATGAGCACAGAGCTGGAACGGCCAGCAGCTGACCACCGCAGCGACGCCGGACCGCCGGCCGGACTGCTGCTCCCCGGCGACCCGGGCTTCGCCGCCCTCGACCCGCTCCCGGCGGAGCCGACGGGCAACGTCACCCGTCGGACCGCGCTGCGGCTCGGCGCCTTGGGGGCCACCGGCATCGCGATGACCGCGGCCAGCACCACCGTGGGCCCCGCCCTGGCGACGCGGGGGCTGCTGTCCCCCGACGGGATCTTCGCCGCCGCGGCGACGGCGATCACCGACCTCGTCTACCTCGAGGTGTTCCCGACCAGCCCGCTGATCCTCGAGCCGTTCAAGGACGAGCTCAAGGTGCCGAAGGCCGAGAAGCCCCTGGACCAGGGGGTCTTCAGCAACTGGAAGCAGCCGCCCGGACCGGGCTTCGGCCAGCAGAACTCCCTCGAGTGCGAGCGCCACCAGAAGTGGTCGACCGACGTCGGCTCCCCGGACCCCGTCGTCTACAAGCTGGACGTCAAGGTCGCGCCGCACTCGTTCACCACGTCGGAGGTGCTGCCGATCGACAAGAACGGCCGGCCCATCGCCTCCTTCGACGCCGACGGCAAGACGTACGCGGCGGGGACGAGGCGGAGGATGCCGGCGAGCACCCGGTACATCTTCGGCGGCACCACCGACGGGACCCTGCCCAGGATCAACGCCGAGTACGGCAAGCCCTGCCTGGTCCGGTTCGAGAACCACCTGGACGACAACCCCGGCAACCTCGACCGGCAGGACTTCGGCACGCACGACCACTCGTTCCTGACCCACCTGCACAACGGGCACACGGCGCCGGAGAGCGACGGCAACCCGCACTACACGATGCGGATGAAGCTGAAGGACGGATCCGTGTCCAACCGCACGGGCTACCTGCCCGGGGAGTTCGTCGACAATCTCTACCTCAACTGGGCGGGCCGGCGGCGACGACCGCGAGAAGCAGAGCTTCTTCTGGTTCCACGACCACCGGATGGACCAGACCGGCTCCAACGTCTACAAGGGTCTCGTCGGGCTGTACCCGATCTACGACCCCAAGGACTACTCGGCCTCCGGCGGACCCCAGGGCATGCTCGACGGCGGGGACGAGCGCCAGGGGCTGCGGCTGCCCGGCGTCCGGACCGACAACTCCGACGGCTCCTTCGACGTGGAGTACGACGTCCCGCTGGCGTTCTCCGACTTCCGCTTCGACGACGGGGTGACCACCCACAAGGACATCCACGACACCGAGGGCGAGTTCCCCGACGCCAACAACCCGAAGGCGCACCCCGAGTGGTGGGGCAAGACCTTCTACAAGCACTTCCCCAACCACGGGTTCGTCGGGGACGTCATGACCGTCAACGGCACCGCGTTCCCGGTCATGGAGGTGAAGCGCCGCAAGTACCGCTTCCGGTTCCTGGACGCCTCGATCGCCCGGATCTACGACTTCAAGCTGATGAGCTCGACGCAGGGTCCGAAGACGGCGATCTCGCTGGGCTACTCCGGCGACGAGCTGCAGGGCCAGTACCGCATCCCGGACGGCCAGCAGTGCATGAAGTTCACCCAGATCGCCTCTGACGGCGGCCTGCTGCCGTTCGCGGTGGAGCGGGACAACTTCGAGCTCTGGCCGGCCAAGCGGCGGGAGATGATCATCGACTTCACCCGCTACCAGGACGGCAGCCCCACCAAGAAGGGCGACGTCATCTACCTGACCAACACGATGAAGATGCCCGACGGACGCATGTGGGCGGCGTCGAACCGCTTCTCCCCGGACGCGAAGTACAAGGTGCCGATCATCAAGTTCGTCATCGGCGACGACGCGCCCGACAACAGCGTCATGCCCACCCCCGACAAGAAGCTGCGGGACATCCCGCCGCTGCCCAGCAACTGGAAGACCATGCTGGACAACCGGCTGGTCTTCGAGGTCCAGCGGGGCAACACCATCGGTGAGACCGAGTGGTTGATCAACGGCAAGCCGTTCGACCCCTCCAAGCCCGCCACCAGCATGAAGAACCCGCTCGGCAAGACCCTCCCCGCGACGCAGAAGCTGGGCAGCTTCAACATCTGGGAGATCAAGAACGGCGGCGGCGGCTGGGTGCACCCGTTCCACCTCCACATGGAGGAGCACCGGACGGTCATGCGCAACGGCAGGGACGTCACCGCGCGGGGCGCCGACAAGGGGCGTCCCGAGGACTACTCCCGCGAGGACCTGGTGGCCCTCGACCCGAGCGAGTCCGTGATGATCTACCGCGGCTTCCGGGACTTCACCGGCCCGTACGTGGGTCACTGCCACAACCTGGCCCACGAGGACCACGCCATGATGTTCGGCTGGGAGATCACCCCGTAGGGGCGGCCGGCTCGCTGCGAGCCGAGGACACCGGCCTTCCGTCGGTGCGGCCCGGGCGCGACGCCCGGGCCGCACCGCCCCTACCCAGAGACGAGTTCGAGGATGACTGCTCTCACCACCACCCCGCCGTCGGCTCAGGCCGACCCGCGTCCCACCCGACCAGGCGTCGCCTGGCCGACCGTGCTGCTGCTGGCCGTCGTGCTGGCGGCCGCGGACGGCTTCTGGATGACGTCCCTGCGCGGTGCCGTCGGCGCCATCTCGCGGACGCAGGAGCCGTTCACCAGCTACTGGCGCACCACGGCGCTGATGCTGCCGGCCTTCGTCCTGGCCGTCCTGGCGGCCCTCACCCTCGCGTTCCGACGCTACGGCGCGGAGCTGCGGTCCCGGCGGGCCCTGGTGGTCACGGGGCTGCTGGTCGCCGTCGCGGCCACCGTCACGGCCGTCGGGCTGAGCGCCGTCAGCGCGGCCTACGACTACCACCTCCAGGCCGAGCAGCTGACGCTGATGCAGGCGATGCCCGGCATGGGGCACGACTGCAGCAGCACCTGCCTGGACCTCCAGCGGTCGGCCACCGTCGCGGCCCACGTCCGCGCAGTGGGCTACGCCGCTGCCGCGCTGCTGGCGACCAACGTGGTGCTCGTCGGCTGGCTGGTCGCGATGGCCGGCGGCCGGCTCCGGGTCGCCACGACCGGTCCGCGCGTCCGGAGGTCCGGCGCTCCGGCCACCGCGGGCAGCTGGACCCGGGACGTCCGGGTGCTGCTGGCCACCGGGCTGCTCGCCAGCGCCGCCATCCACGCGGCGGTCATCCCCGAGCACCTGCGCGAGTGGCTGGGCGCGGCGGTGTTCTTCCTCCTGCTGGCCGTGGCGGAGGTCGCCGTGGCCGACCGCCTGTTCCAGCCCCGCCAGCGCGCCGCGCTGCTGGCCGCGGTCGTCGTGTCGGCGGTCCCGCTGGTGGTGTGGACGGTGTCCCGGACGGCGGGGCTGCCGTTCGGTCCCGAGGCCGGGGCGCCGGAGGCGGTCGGTCTGGCCGACGTGGTGGCCTGCCTCCTGGAGGTGGGCACGCTGGTCGCCGCCCTCGTCCTGCTCCGCCGCGCGGGGCGGCCCGAGCGGGCCGCCGTCGGGGCGCACGCCCTGGCGCTGGCCCTCGTGGCCGTGGTCGCGGTCGGCGCTCTCGGCCTGGCCGGCCCGGCGTCGGCCTGGCTCGACGGGGTGGACGACGGGGCCGACGTGGTGCAGGAGCACCACCGCTGAGCCGTCGGGGCGGCGGGGCCGGCGCCCCGCCGCCCCGTGCCGGTCAGCTGCCCGCGGCGGTGGTGATCATCTTCCCGTCGGGGGCGACGACGTACCAGACCTTGCCGACGCCCTGCCCCGTCACGTCGCCGGGCGCCTTGTCCTTCTGGAAGAGGTAGACGGGCAGCCCGTTCACCGTGACCTGCTTGCTCCCGTCGTCGCGGGTGATCGTGCCCAGCTTCGCGGTCACGCCCTCACCGGACGGCGTGTCGGAGCTGGCCTCGACCGCCGGCCAGGCCACCAGGCAGTCACCGGAGCACACGCTCTTGCCGGAGTCGGCCTCGTCCTTGGTGAAGTAGTAGACGGTCAGGCCCTGGCTGTCGACCAGGATCTTGCCCAGCGAGGTGTCGGCCACGGCGAGGTCGCCGGCGGCCGACGCCGACGGCGAGGGGCTCGGCGCGGACGACGAGACGGCGGCGCTGGGGGCGGCGGACGCGTCGCCGGCCGGCTCGGCGGAGCTGCAGCCGGCGGCGGCGACCAGGACCAGGGCCGCGAGGGCCGGCGTGAGCGATGTGACGCGGACGTGCATCGGATCTCCCCTTCCACGTGGTGGTACCCGTGAAGACGTCAGCGGAGCAGCCTCCGTTCAGCCGTCGCCGCCGGCGGCGTGCCCGCGGGCGTCAGTCCGACGACGCGAGGACGCTGCCCGCCGGGACCGCCGGGATCTCCGCACGCACGCTGGTGCCCCGGCCGGCCTGGGAGACCACGGACAGCCGACCGCCGAGCGAGTCCACGCGGTCGGCGAGCAGCCGGAGCCGGAGGTGCCCCTCGGAGCGCCGGTCCAAGCGGGACGGGTCGACGCCCACCCCGTCGTCCGTGACCTCCAGCCGCACCAGCGCGCTCCTCCCGGGGCGGTCGGGCCCCACGCGGCGCACGCTGATCCCGACCCGGCCCGCGTGGGCGTGCTCCACGACGTTGGCCGCCGTCTCGAAGGCCACCCGGTACAGCGCGCTGACGGTCTCGTCGGCCACCGCGCCCACGGGGGGGGACGTCCAGGCGGACGTCCAGCCCCTCCCCACGGAGCTGGTCGCCGAGGCCGTCGAGCACCTCCTCCAGCGTCCCGCTGGCCAGGTCCGGCGGCACCAGGTCGCTCATCAGCCCGCGCAGTCCCCGCAGGGCCCACTGGAGGTCCTCCTGCGCCCGCGCCACCCGGTCGGCGTGCTGCGCCGGGACGACGGGGGCGACGGCGGCCAGGACGTAGCTGACGCCGGCCAGGTCCTGGACGGGACCGTCGTGCAGGGCGGCCGCGAGCCTGCTGCGTTCCCGGTCGGAGGCGTCCAGCGACCGTTCCAGCCGGCGAGCCCGCTCGTCCCCGCGCCGCTCGAGCCGCCGCGCCAGCGAGACGGCGGCCGGCACCTGGACCAGCTGCAGCAGCAGCAACGGGACCAGGACCAGCGGCAGTGTCTGGCGGAGGAGCCGGTGCGCGAGCTGCTCGACGCGGGTCTCGTCGTAGCACGCCTCGAAGGCCAGCGGCTCGAGCCCGCCGACGACGAGCGGGCGGTAGACCTCGAGGTAGAGGGTGGGCCGGCCCTGGTCGGCGGGCACGCCGGGTGGTGCCGTGCCGTCCGTCCCGGGCGGGTCGGCCTCGACGGTCGTGACGACCCGGCCACCGAGGGCGGCCGCCACGTCGGGCGGCGTGCGGCGCGGGTGCCGTCCCACGTCCTCGGGCCGGTCGCTGTAGACGATCTCGCCGTCGGCGGCCCAGACGACGACGTCGGTCAGGACGCCGTCGGCCATCCGTTCGTGGACGGCCTCGTCGAGGGCGGCCACCGCCTGCGGGTCCCGCGCGAGGTAGCCGGGCAGCATCGGCGCGACCACCAGCTCCGCCAGCCGCCGGGTCATCCGCTCGGAGTCCTCGAGCGCCTGCGCCTCGGTCACCGCCGCCACCACCAGCACGGCGCCCAGGCCGATCACCAGCGCCAGGGCCAGCGCGAGGCCGACGACCAGGGTCAGCTCGCGGCGGGCGCCGACCCGGACGGCTCGCGTTCCCAGGGCCTGCTCACGATCCGATGAGGTGCAGCTCGCGGGCCCGGTTGACCGCCGCGATGCGGCTGCTGACCTGGAGCGTCGCGTACACGGCCTTGATGTAGCCGCGGCAGGTCCCGACGCTGATCCCCATCACCCGGGCGGTGCTGGTCGCGTCCAGGCCGCGGCTGATGCAGGCGAGGACCTCCACCTGCCGTGGCGTGAGACCGTGCGCCCGGCCGTCGCCCGTGGCACCGATCTGCAGGAGCGAGGGCGCGACCTGCATCCGCCCGGGGCGGGCCTCCCGCAGCATGGCGACCAGCTCGGCGAGGGGTGTGTCCTTCGGGATGAAGGCCGACGCCCCGGCCCGCGCGGCCCGGGCCATCCACTCCCCCGTGCCGAGCGCGGTGACGACGGCGACCGCGGTGTGCGGGCACGCCGCCCGGAGGCTGCGCGTCGCGGCCAGGCCGTCGGTGCCCGGCATCTGGATGTCCATGACCACCACGGCGGGCTGCAGCTCGCGGACGCACGCGACGCCCTCGTCGGCCGTCGTCGCCAGGCCGACGCAGCGGAAGCCGCCGGCCATCTCCAGCGCCCGCCGCAGCAGCTCGGCGAAGCTGCGGTGGTCGTCGACGATGACCACGGTGACCGGCTCGGGCGCCGTCGTCGCCGTGCCGGACCCCGCAGCCCCTGTCGCGTCCTCGTGATCGGACATCGTCTCCCCCCGGAAAGGCGTCGTCGCGACCGAGGCTAGACCTCGGGCGGGCCTGGCGGGGGCCGATGTGAAAGACCGACCTCGGGGAGGGCGGGGGCGCAGGTCGCCGCCCGGGCGGGGCTCACGGCCGGGCGCGGCGCGGCAGCAGCTCGTCCAGGGCGTCGAGGGCCTCCGCGACGCCCGGGCGGTCCCCCGGCTCCGGCGCCCGCAGGTCCGCCAGCACCCCGGCCAGCCGCCGGCTGCGCGGGCCCGGCAACCTGGACCCGCAGGCCCCTCGGACCTCCGCGGCGACCATCCCCACGCCGTACACGTCCATCGCGGCCGCGATCGGGGCGCAGGCCTCCATCTCGGGGGCGGCGTAGCCGAGCGTGCCCACCGGCCGGCCGGCCGGCTGCCGCGAGCCGATCTTGCGGGCGCTGCCGAGGTCGACCACGACGGCCCGGCCGTCCCGGACGACGACGTTGTCGGGCTTGAGGTCCAGGTGCGCCACCCCCGCCGCGTGCAAGGGCAGCAGGGCACTGAGCAGCTGCTGGGTGAGGTGCACCGTCGCGGTCACGCCGCGGAAGGTCCAGGGCCGGAGCAGGTCGGCCAGCGCGGGACCGTCGACGTGCTCGAGGACGACGTGGGGGCGGTCGGCGTCCAGGTCGGCGGCGTAGAGGCGCGGCAGGCAGGGGTGCAGGACACCGCTCAGGGCGTCGACCTCGCGCTGCAGGGCCCGCCTCGCGCGCGGGTGGTCCAGCTGGTGCGGCCGGGCCAGCTTGACCACGGCCGGCGCCCACAGGGACCGGGACCAGGCCAGCCAGGTCTCGCAGCGAGTGCCGACCCCCAGCCGGTGCCGGGCGAGGAGTCCCGGGACCAGCTCCTCCCCGGGGCCGAAGGTCCAGACGGGGAGCCCGTCCTCGTGGTCGAAGCCGAAGGCGATCCGCCGGTCGGCCGCTGTGGAGGTGGTCATGGTGGTTCCGTTCTGGAGGGTGCTGGGGGGAGCCCCGGCCGGGTGGGCCGGCCGGGGCACGTGGGCCCTCATCCGCGGGAGCGGCTGCGGCTCCGGCTGCGACTACGGCTACGGCTACGGCTGTGCGAGCGCTTGCTCAGCAGCCCCTTGATGCCCAGGTGGAAGGCCTTCATGGTGTTCACCCCCTCCCGTGCGGAGGTGGGTGGTGGCCGTGCGGGCTCCGTGCGGTCCTGCGACCAGGTGCACGGTGCGGTCGGCCAGGTCGGCGAGGACGGGATCGTGGGTGACGATCACCGTCGTGCGGTGGCGGGCGGTGGCTCGGATCGCCGCGACGACGCCGGCGGCGGCCCTCGCGTCGAGCGAGGCCGTCGGCTCGTCCAGCAGCAGCAGCCGGGCCGGCGACATCGCCGCCCGGGCCAGCGCGACCCGACGTCGCTGGCCCCCGGAGAGGCGGTTCCCGCCCTCGCCGAGGACGGCGTCGTGGCCGCCGGGCAGCTGGTGGGCGAACTCGTCCACCAGCGCGTCGCGGCAGGCCTGCAGGACCTCCGCGCGCGTCCCACGCCGGCTGCCGAAGGCGACGTTCTGGGCGAGCGTGCCGTCCAGCAGCCAGGGGTCCTGCGGCACGTAGGCGATGGCGTCGCGGAGGTCCTGCACCCGGTGGTCCCGGACGTCGACCCCGTCCACCAGCACCGCGCCGGCGTCGACGTCGTACAGCCGGAGGACCAGCTGCAGCACGGTGCTCTTCCCGACGCCGCTCGGGCCCAGCAGGCAGACCGTCTCCCCGGCCGCGACCTCGAGGTCGACGTGGGCCAGGACGGGCCGGCCGGGGTCGTAGCCGAAGCTGACGTCGCGGAGGCTGATGGTGCCGGGCGCGGCCCTGAGCGACGTCGGCACGGCCGGCTCCGGCACCCGCTCCTCGGAGTCCAGGACCTCGGCCACCCGGTCGGCGCTCGCGGACGCCTTCGCCAGCACCGCGGAGAGCCGGGTGAGGCCGCGGACGGGACGGTACAGCTCGCGGACGTAGGCCAGCACGACCAGCAGGGTGCCGGTCGACTGCAGCCCGGCCCGGACCTGCAGACCACCGACCACCAGCACCAGGCCGGACCCGACGGCGAGCAGGACGTCGCTGCGCGGGGTCCAGCCCGTCTCGACGTCGACCGCCCGGACCCCGGCCGCCTCGAGGGCCCGGTTGCGGGTCTCGAAGTCGGCCCGGGCCAGGTCGTGGCGGCCGAAGGCCTGCACCGCGGCGACGTTGCGGACGAGGTCGGTCACGGTGCTGGTCAGGGCCCCGGACACCGCGCGGGCGTGGACCTGGCTGGACCGGACGAGGCGGCGCTGACGGACCGACAGCACCGCCAGGACGGGGACCACGACCAGCCCGACCGCCCCGAGCCCCGGGGCCACCTGGAGCAGCACGACGAGCACCCCGACCACGGCCACCAGATCGGGCACCAGACCCACGGCGGCCGCGACCAGGGCGTCGAGCAGCCGGCCGACGTCCGAGGTGATCCGGGAGACCAGCTCGCCGCTGCGCACCCTGCTGTGCCAGCGCAGCGACAGACCCATGCTGTGGGCGAACACCTCGCGGCGCAGCTGCGCGCCGACGCGTTCCGCCGCCCGCTCCGCCCCCCGGGTGGACGCCATGTCGAGCCAGCCCGCCACGGCGCTGACGGCCACCGTCGCCAGGCCGGCCGCGAACAGCACGTCGACCGGGGGCACCCCGGCGAGACCCGCCGGGAGCGGCCGCCCGTCCAGCGCGTGGTCGACGGCCAGGGCGAGGGGCCAGGGGCGCGCCAGCTCCAGCCCGACCCGCAGCACGGAGAGCACGCCCGAGGCCGTGAGCGCCGCCGACTCGGCCCGGGCCGGGGCCGCCAGCACGCGGCGGAGGCTCGAGGTGCTCATGGGCCCAACCTGGTCCCGAGGCGGTGCAGGGCACCATCAGACCTTCGGGCTAGGACGTGCGCGTCCGGGTCAGTCGTCGTCCGAGCGGCCGGAGCGGTCGTCCGACGACCCCCGGCCGGCCCTCGACCGGTCGTCGTCGTCCGACGAGCCGCCTCCCGACCGCCCGGAGGAACCGCCGGACCCCGACGGACCGCCGCGACGTCCCGACCGGTCCTCGTCGCCGGAGGAGCCCCGGCCGCTGTCGTCCCGCTCGCCGGGGCTCGAACGCGTCGTCGGGGCCGGCGCGACCGCCTGCGCGCCGTGGTCGGACCCGCGCACGGGGTGCTCGGACCCGCTGGACGTGCGGTCCTCGCCCGAGGAACCCGACCGCGAGCGCCCGCGGCCAGCGTCGTCGCTGCCCTGGCTCGTCGACCCCGCGGTGTCCCGGGACCCGTCGCCCGCGGACGACCGACCGGACGAGCCGGAGGACCCGGACGAGCCCGAGACGCCGGAGGAGCCGCGGCCGGGCTCGGAGGAGGTCGGTCCCCCGGTGCGCGGCCGCGGTACCCCGCCCGCCCGCCCCGACCGGCCCGGCTCGTCGTCCTGGTCGGGACGGTCGGCCGCGCTGGACCCTGCGGCCGACGGCGACGGCGACGGCGAGGACGTGCTGGTGCGGGCGGGGGCCGGACCCGGGGAGGTCGGGCTGCCCGTCGGCGCGACCCACAGCGGGGTCGCCGGGGTGCCGCCGACCGGGGTGACGACGGACCACGCGTTCACCCCGACCAGCAGGACGGCCAGCAGGGTCGCGCCGCCCAGCGCGACGCCGCCGCGGGCCAGCAGCGACCTCCGCCGCGAGCCCGGGCCGGGCGCAGGGTCGGCCCCGGTCGACAGGACGAGCTGACGGCTCCGCCGCGCGGGGTCCTGCTCTCCCGAGGCCATGGGTCGATCCTGGCCCGCGGAACGGGCGCCCGACAGCCGTACGTCGGTCGTAGCACCCCCGTCACCCGCCCGGTCAGCGCAGCCCGGGACCGCGGTCCTTCTGCAGACCCCGTCGCTGCGCCCAGAGCGCCGCCTGGGTCCGGTCGGTGACGCCGAGCCGCTGGAAGATGCTGGTCAGGTGCGCCTTGACGGTCCGCTCGCTGATCCCCAGCCGGCGGGCGACCAGCTTGTTGGGGAGCCCGTCGACGACCATGGCCAGCACCTCCTCCTCCCGGTCGGTCAACGGCGAGACCGACGTCCCCGTCACCGGCGCCTGGTGGCGCTGGGTGAGCAGCACCCGGGCGGCCTTGGGGTCCAGCGGGGAGCCGCCGGCCACCACCTCGCGGACGGCGGCGAGGATCGCCTCGGGCTCGCTGTGCTTCAGCAGGTAGCCCTCCGCGCCCGCCTCCAGCGCCTCCAGGATCCAGCGCTGCTCCGACATCGAGGTCAGCACCAGCACGTGCACGGCGGGCCGCCGGCCCAGCAGGGCCCTGGTCGCCTGCACCCCGTCCATGCCCGGCATGGACAGGTCCATCAGCACCACGTCGGGCTCGAGCTCCTCGACCAGCCGGACGGCCTCCTCGCCGTCGGCCGCCTGGCCGACGACGTCCAGGTCGGCGGCCGTGCCGAGCAGGGCCGCGAGGCCACCCCGCACGATGGCGTGGTCGTCGACGATCAGCACCCGGATCATCGCAGCGGCACCGAGACCTCGGCCCGCGTCCCCTGGCCGGGGGCGGAGGTGACCTCCAGGCGGCCCCCCGCCCGGGCCACCAGGTCGCCCAGGGCGCGGAGGCCCAGGTGGCCGGCGGCGCGCTGCTCCTCCAGGTCGGCCTGGTCGAACCCGCGCCCGTCGTCGTCGACCACCAGCACGGCGGTCTGCCCGTCCGAGCGCGCCTGCACCTCGACGCGCTGCGCCCGGCTGTGCGCGACGACGTTGCGGAGCACCTCCTGGGCCGAGCGGAAGAGCACCGAGGACACCTCCGGCGTCAGGTCGGCGGCCGACTCGACGTCCAGGGCCACCCGGACGCCGGCGTTCTGCAGTCCCTCGGCGAGCTCGGTCAAGGCGGCCGGCAGGCCCTCCTCGGCGAGGTTCGGCGGGTAGATGTCCACCAGCAGCGAGCGCAGCGCCGCCGTGGAGGAGCGCAGCTGCACGGCCGTCTCGCGCACCAGGGCGGCGTCCCGCTCCGCGTCCAGCCCCTCCAGCCGGGCGGCGTCGAGGGCGTAGGTGACCCCGGTCAGCTGCTGGACCACCCCGTCGTGCAGGTCGCCGGCGATCCGCCGACGCTCGGCGGCCGAGGCGTCGACGGCGTGCTGCAGCAGGCGCTGGCGGTCCTGCTGCTGGCGCTGCAGCCGGCGGGCCAGCGACCAGGCGAACGGGATCTGCACGAGCTGCAGCAGCAGCAGGGCGGCGAGGGCGGGCGGCGCGTAGCTGCGCCACTGGGCCTGGCCTGCGGCGGCCACGGCGTCGTAGCGGAAGTAGGCCTCGAACAGCAGCGGTTCGCCGTCGCTGGACGAGACCCCGGTGTACACCTCGAGCAGCTTGCCGAAGGGGCGCTCGAACTCGTTCTCCTCCTGGGTGAGGTCGCTGATCTCGGAGTCCGTGCCCCGCTGGTCCACCAGCGCCTCGCGCTCCTCCTCGCCCAACGGGTAGCGGCGGCCGATCAGCCGGCTCTCGTCGGAGTACACCACCCGGCCGTCCGCGTCCCAGAGCTTGACCCGCACCAGGGAGCCCGTCAGCACGTAGCGCTGCATGGCGTCGTTGAAGGCGGTCAGCTGCTCCGGGTCGCCGTCGACGAGCTGGGCGGTGAGCCGCGGTTCCGCGATCCCCCGCGCGGTCACGGCGGTGACCTCCTGCGCGGCGTCGATGGCCTGGTCCTGACCGGCCTCGCGGGCGAGCGCCGCGATCACCGACGCGAGCAGCACCATCACCACCAGCCCCGCCAGCGAGAACCGGACCACGAGGCCGGGCACCGACACCGCACGGTCACGCTGCGGGGTGCCCATGTCGAGGGATGCTAGTCCCTCGCCGCCCCCGCCGAGCCGGTACGACGCAGGGTCTGGAGGTCGTAGCACCAACGGCCAGTAGCCGCGTGCCCTCGGCGGCCGCGAGGGTTCCACCGACCGCCGGACCATCCCCCGGTCCGCGGACGACCCTCCCCACGGAAGAGAACGCCCATGCCACGCACGCTCCCCATCCTCCGGGCCTCGGTGGCCGGCGCCGCCCTCGTGTCCGCAACCCTGGTCGGCGCCACCGGCCCGGCGCAGGCCGCGTCCTCGAAGGGCTGCGTCGACGGCGGCTACGCGCTCGTCAACCTCACCACCGGCGTCACGGTGGCGCGGTCCGGCGAGGACCGCATCCGCACGAGCATCCCCGCCGCCCGCTTCGGCGACCGGTTCGCCGTCCGCGGCCGGTACACCCGGTTCGTGGTCCGCAGCCGCGACTTCGCGGTGCTGGACCAGGGCTTCACCGGCGCGGCGAACCCGCTGGACATCACCGGCGGCCGGCCCACCCCCGTCTTCGCCTCCAAGGTGCCCGACCACCGCGGCCTGACCCTCAGCAGCAGCATCGCCGTCGAGCTCAAGGAGGAGGGGCTCACGCTGCAGCGCACCGGCGCCGGGGTCTCGATGAAGATCCAGGCGAAGGACTGCGCGCAGGGCGGCATCTTCCAGATGGAGCCGTCGCGAGGCGACGGCGGCACCACCCGGATCACCCACACCCTCGCCACCTCGACGACGCCCGGGCTGACCCCGTTCTACTTCGACAACCCGAACTTCCGGGCCCGCGCCGGCAGCTTCCTCGGGTCGGGCTGCACCAGCCCGCAGACCGGCCCGGCGGGCCCGCTCTGCGTGCAGGTGAGCGCCCGGGTCAACATCGCCAACGACCTGTCGCCGCGCTTCGTCGTGCGGGACAGCGCCCAGGTCGCCACCCGCGTCCCCCAGCCCGCGTGCGGCACCGTCAACCCGCTGAGGACCAGCGTGCGGCACTGCGGGGGCATGTCCGTCTGGGACGTCGCCAGCGGCGGCCGGATGGGCTTCGTCACCGGCGAGGACGCCACCGAGGTCGCCAACCCGCCGACGGACTGCGTCAGCGACTGCCAGGCGCAGAACCAGGTCCGAGGCCGGCTGGCCAACCTCGGGCACCCCTACCCGGTCCCGGCCGGCAGCCGGTTGACCCCCCGGACGGCCGCGGTCCTGACCCCCTGACGAGCCGCGGCGGACAGGCCCCTCCTCTCACCCCTGGGAGGAGGGGTCCTGGGCGTCCCGCCCGGGACGGGTCCTGCCCCGGCTCAGCTGCTGACCGACCAGCCGAACCGCTGGGCCCCGACGGCCGCCACCCAGGACCGGGCGGGCACCCGGTCCCCGTCACTCAGCACGAAGACCGAGCCACGGAGGGCGTAGGGGCTGGAGACGGTGAGGAGGTGCTCCGTGCTCCCGCTCAGCGCGCCCAGCGCCCGGCCGAAGTGGTTGTCGGTGCCCACCGACCCGGCCGTGCCCGCGGCGTTCTCGTTGAGCGACACCGGGAACGCCAGCGGGGCGCTGCCCGCGAAGGTGACCCGCTGCACGGCTCCCGCGTCGCGGCTGCGGCCGATGTCCTCGTCGGGGACGCCGACCAGCAGCGTCGTGCCGTGGTGGCCGAACGCCAGAGCAGCCCCGAAGTGGTCGCCCGCCTCGTTCGCCCCCGGCACGCCCGCGGTCGCCTGGCTGAAGGCCCGTCCCGGGACCAGCCGCTCGCCCGTGTTGCCGAACAGGGTCACCAGGCCGGTGCCGCTGACCCGGCCGGCGTCCTCGCCCGGGACGCCGACGGCCAGCGTCGCGACCTGGGTGCTGGTGCGCGCGTTCAGGGCCACGCTGGCGCCGAAGCCGTCCGCGGGCTCGGCCACGCCGGGGACCCCCGGGGTGTCCTGGCTGAGCAGCACCGCGTGCTCGTACTTCTCCTGCAGCACGGTCACCGACCCGGCGCCGTCGCGGCCGGACACGGTGTCCCCCGGTGCGCCGACGACCAGGGCCAGGCCGACCTCGGTCCCCGACGTCTCGGGCAGGTCGAGCGGCCCGCTGGCCAGGGCGGCGCCGAAGCGGTCACCCGTCTGCGGCGTCCCGGGGAGCCGGACGGCCCCCAGGGGTCCGCGCCGGCCCTGCCGCAGCTCGGCCAGGCCCTCGGGTTCGGCGTCCATCTCGAAGACGCTGACGGACCCGGCGTCCGTGGCGGAGCCGACGTCCTCGCCCGGCGCCCCCACGACGAGCCGTCGCCGGTCCTCCTGGTCGGTCGCGGTGATGGCGACGGCGTGGCCGAAGCCGTCGCCGGCCTCCGCCGCGCCGCCGACCTCGGCCTGGGTCAGGACGCTCGCCTCCAGCGAGGGCGTGCCCTCGGCGTCCGGCAGGTCGGAGACGACGTAGGCCGTGCCGGCGTCCACCGCCCGCCCGACGTCGACGCCCGGGGCCCCGACCAGCAGGCCGGCGCACCGCCCGTCGTGCCCGGTCGGGGCCAGCGCCACGTCGTACCCGAAGCGGTCGCCGGCCTCCGGCGTCTCCCCCAGGCTCTGCCGGGTGACCACCACCCGGTCGCCGCTGTCGCCGACCCGGCCGCCGGGCCCGCCCAGCAGGACGGTGACGGCGCCGGCCCCGCGGACGCCGGCGACGGTGGCCTCGGGGTCGCCGACCGCGGCGTCGTCGAAGCCGTCCCCGTTGAAGTCGGTGCTGCCCGGGGTCACCGAGCAGGCGGTGGCCAGGGCGTCGGCGCCGGGCGGTGCGAGGACCAGGCAGCTGACGGCGGCGAGGCCGCCGAGGGCCAGGGTGACGACAGGGCGTCGAGGTGTGTTCACGGTGCTCTCCTTCGAGTCCGGATGGTGCGAGAGGTACCGACGGCGGACGCCCCGGGTTGCCCGGAGCAGGGTGCAGGTTCTGGTCCCGGGGCCGTGCAACCTCAGCGCCGCGGCGTGCGTAGACAGCGCAGCACCCCGGGAGGAGGCTGGACGCGATGGACGCGGGAGCTGCCGCACGACGCCGTGGCTGACCTCGTCCTGCACGGGGACGGCAGGTCGGCGTTGGGCGAGCGGAGCACGAGCCGGGTCGGGATGGACGAGCGCGCCTTCGAGGAGCTCTACGCCATGTCCTACCGCCGCCTGGTGGGCCAGGTGTACGCGATGTGCGGCGACCTGGCCGAGGCGCAGGACTGCGTGCAGGAGGCCTTCATCAGCGCCTGGCGGCACCGCCGGAGCCTCGACCTCGACCGCGCCCCCGAGACCTGGGTCCGGGTGACCGCGTCACGGCTGGCGATCAGCCGGTGGCGGCGCGCCCGCAAGGCCCTGCGGCCACCGGACCGCGCCCTCGCCCACGGACCGGTCCACGAGCCCGGGGTGACGCACCTCGCGCTGGTCGAGGCCCTGCAGAAGCTGCCCGTCGAGCAGCGCCGGGCGATCGTCCTGCACCACCTCTGCGACATGCCGGTCGCCGAGATCGCCGCTGAGATCGGCGCACCGGTCGGCACCGTCAAGGCCCGGCTGTCCCGCGGCCGGGCGGCGCTGGCCGTGCTGCTGTCCGACCGCCTCCCCGAGGAGGTCTCCCGTGGCTGAGCTCGACCCGCTGGCCCGCCAGCTCCGGGCCCTCGCGCACGACGCCGAGGAGCACATCCCGGCCCCGCCGCCGGCGGCCCGGCTGCGGCAGGTGGAGGCGCGGCGCCGGCACCGCCGGGTGGCCGCGTTCGTGGTCAGCGTGCTCGCGGTGGGCACGCTGAGCGGCGGGGCGGTCTACTCCGCGCACCGCTCGACGCCGCTCGACCCGTCGCCCGTCGGCACCCCGGTCCACAGCCCGAGCCCCGGCGACCGGCCGCCGACCACCCTCACGCCGCGGGGCACCCCGGGGGCCGAGCCCGGCCAGATCCCGAGCGGGGTCCCCGTCCCGCGGGGGACCGGCCCGACCGGCCCGACCGGCAGCCCGGCTCCGGACCCCGGCCCGAGCACCGCCGGGCCGAGCTCACCGGCCCCGGACCCGACGCCGTCCGGCAGCGGGTCACCGAGCCCGACGCCGTCGGCCACTCCCACCCCGGACCCGACGCCGTCCGCCTCGTCCGCCACGTCCGTCCCGACCGCGACGGCCAGCAGCGCTCCCGAACCGACCGCGGGCGCGACCTCCTCGGCCCCGCCGGCCCCGCCCGCGTCGGAGCCGGGGACGTCGTCCGGCTGAGGGTCGGGTCGGGCGCGCGGGCTGTGCTCAGCCGGGCCCGCGGAGCTCCCGGTAGACGTCCTCGAGCAGCACGGCCGGGGCGCCGAGGCCGGTGAACTCACTGATCTGGCGGTGGAGCTGCTCCGAGCGCCCGTCGAAGGTGAGGAACTCCAGCGCGGTGGCCAGCTGCATCGCGTGGTGGTAGAAGATCGTGTCCAGCACCGTGCGCAGCCGCTCCAGCCGGGGGTCGTCGCAGCGGCCCGGCAGCTCCTCCCGCAGCCCGAAGAACCGGCTCACGAGCGGGCCGGCACGCGGCGCGACCACCCCGAGGTGGTCGTGGTGCGCCACGGCGGCGAGGACGGCCTCGGCCTCGTCCTGGAGGAGGACGGCCTCGGCGGCGATCCGCAGCAGCAGGGCCCCCGGCGCCGGCGCCGGACGGGTCTCGCGGTCGACGAGCTGCACCCGGTCGTCAGCGCTTCGCCAGGGCCAGCTGCGGCGGACCATGGGGTCAGGGTAGACCTGCTCACGCCTCGGCCGGGGCCTCCGTCGGGACCGGGCCGGCCGCGCCCCAGCGCGCAGGAGCACGTCATGCCGAGGACGCGACGACCCGGGTGGGGGAACGTGCACCCTCGTCCGGGGTGCCGCCCGGGTCGGCGCGGTGGCTAGGGTCGGAGTGCTCGAAGGGACCGCCATGCCCGTGCTCAGCCTGTCGCCCCCGGACCAGCGGGCCCTGCGGGCCCTGCTGGCGGCCGAGCCCGACGCCGGCGCGTCCGTGCCCTGGGCCCTGGAACGGGTCGTGGAGCTGGTGCCCTGCGACCGGGTCGACGTGACGGTCCTCGCCGGCGACGGGGCCGTGGTGGACGAGCACGCACTCCGGGTGGCGGGCGGGCCTGCCGGAAGGGGCGGGTCGGGCGCGGACGGTGGCGAGCTGCTCGCGGTGTTCGACCAGGGCGACGGCGGCGCCGTCCGGCTGCGCCTCAGCCGCCGGGACCACCCCTTCTCCGAGCGCGACCGGGCCCTGCTGCACCTGGTGGCCCCCGTGCTGGAGCGGCTGCTCCGCGAGCGGTCGGCCACCCGGGCACCGACCACCCTCACGGTCACCGAGCGCCGGGTGCTGCAGCAGGTCGCGGCGGGGCTGTCGAACGCGGGCATCGCCGAGCGGCTCTTCGTCGCTCCCAGCACCGTCCGCAAGCACCTCGAGCACAGCTACCGCAAGCTCGGCGTCACCAGCCGGATGGCCGCGCTGGCCAGCCTCGGGGGCCTGGACGCCACGGCGATGGACCCGCGCGAGCGCCCGGTCGAGACCCGTTGACCCGCCCGACGGGGCGCGGAAGATCCGCGCGAACGCGAATACCCGGGTGCACCGGCCCTCGCCAGACTCGGACCTGATCACCTGTCTCAGGTCCCGGGGGATGTCCGATGTCGCACCAACGCCGCACCCGCGCACTGCTCAGCGCCGTCCTCGCCCTCCTGCTGGTGGGCTTCCTGGCGCAACCCACCGTCGGCGCCCCGCCCAGCCGGCGCGGCGTCCAGGTGGTCCTGGACTGGGAGCGCATCGGCATCCGCACCGTCTACACCGACGCCGCCAGCCCGATCCCGTCGGGGACGCTCTACCTCGGCCTCATGTCGCTGGCGGTCGACCGGGCCGTCCGGGCGGCGTCGGGACGCCACCGCACGTCCGCCCCCGCAGCGGCCGCCGTGGCGGCGCACGACGTGCTGCGGACCTACTTCCCGGCCTCCGCCGCCCGGCTGGACGACGACCTCGCCGGCACGCTGGCCGAGGTGGGTCGGGGTCGGTCGACGCGCAACGGGGTCCGGCTCGGGCACGCCGTCGCGGCCCGGCTGGTCGCGTCACGCGTCGGTGACGGCATCCCGGCAGCCGGTGAGCAGCCCCTCACCTACCGACGCGACGTCGCACCCGGGGTGTGGCAGCCGCCCGCGGCGGGGATGCTCGTCCCGTGGCTGGGCTACGTCGAGCCGCTGGTGCTGCGGCGGCCCGTCCCGGTCGACGGGCCGGACGCGCTGGGCAGCGCCGCCTACGCCGCCGACTACGCCGAGGTCCGCCGCGTCGGCCGGGCGACGGCGGCCGCGACCGACCGGAGCAGTGAGCAGACCGCCATCGCGACCTTCTTCAACTCCAACGTCGTGCTGCTCTACCACGAGGCGCTGATCCGGCACCTCGAGGCGTCGCCGCTGTCGCTGACCAGGACGGCCCACCTGTTCGCGGCGATCGACGCCGCCTCGGCCGACGCGGCCATCCGGTGCTGGCAGCTCAAGTACGAGTTCGGGTTCTGGCGGCCCTTCCAGGCGGTCGCCGGAGCGGCGGACGACGGCAACCCGGCCACCACCGCCGAGTCCGGGTGGACGCCACTGCTGGCCACCCCGCCCTACCCGGACTACGTCAGCGGGCACGGCTGCCTCACCAGCGCCTTCGCGGGCGCCACCCGCGCCCTCCTCGGCGGCGCCGTGCCGCTGCGGCTGCACTCGGCGACGACGAACAGCGACCGCTCGTACCCGACCCTCAGCGCCCTCGAGGAGCACGCCCTCCAGGCGCGGATCTGGTCCGGCCTGCACTTCCGGGACGCCATGGAGGACGCCTACCGGGTCGGGCACGTCACCGCGGAGCGGGTGGTCGCCCAGCTCGGCTGACGGTGGCCGACGGACCCGACGCCGGTCCCGGCCGGTCGGCGGGCCGCACGCCGAGGGCGAGCTCGCCCTCGACCCAGCAGCCGAGGTCCTGCAGGGCGTCGCGGTCGGCCCGGCTGAAGCAGCGCGGGCGGGTGTCCATCACGCAGAAGGACCCGATCAGCTCCCCACCGGGAGCGCGGAGCGGCCAGCCGGCGTAGAACCGGATGCGCGGTCCGCCGGTCACGCTCGAGCTCTCGGCGAACCTCGGGTCGCGCGTGGCGTCGGTGACCACGAAGACGCCGTCGGCCTCCATCGCGACGGGGCAGATCGCCCCGTCCAGCCCGGTCTGGCGCGTCAGGGGGCCGTAGAACGCGACCCGCCACTGCCGAGCGGCGTCCACCAGGGTGATGCTGACCATCGGGAGGTCGAACCAGTGCTGCGCCACCTGCACCATCAGGTCGAACCTCAGGTCGGCCTCCACGTCCAGGGCGTCGAGGTCCCGGAGCGCCCGCAGACGCTGCAGCCCGTCGGTCGGGGTCATGGCGGAGCCACCAGCCTTCCCGTCGTCGTCGCAGAGGTCTGGCCCCGATCCAGGTGGACCAGTATGGGTCCTCGAGGAGCCGGGCGGCAGGCGGCGCTCCCGAACCCTGCACCTCCACCTCAGGGTGGGCGGGGCTCCCGGCCCGCAGCGGGCCGCCAGCGGGGGTCCCTGCCGTCCCGATCCGGCAGCCCCTAGATTGAGGAGGGCCAGACCGCCGGCCCGCACGACCGTCGTGGGCTGTCCGGCGCCAGGCCCACGCCTCGAGGAGACCCATGACTGACAACACCACCGCCGCCACGCCGGCCGAGTCCGACGCCCCGGTCGTCGACGAGCCCGTGGCGGCGGCCGACGCCGCCCCGGCTCCCGACGCCGCCCCGGCCGCCCCGGCCGCGCCGGCCGCTGCTGCCGCCCCGCAGACGAGCATGGCGGCCCCGCGCGGCCTCAGCTACGCCGTCGACATCGTGTTCTGCATCGACGTCACGGGCAGCATGACGCCGATCATCGACGCGGTGAAGGCGAACGCGCTCGGCTTCTACGACGACGTCCAGACCAACCTGACGGAGAAGGGCAAGAACGTCGCCCAGCTGCGGGTCCGGGTGATCGCCTTCCGCGACTTCGTCGCCGACGGTGCCGCCGCCCTCGAGGAGTCCCCCTTCTACGCGCTGCCCGGTGAGCGCGGCGGTTTCTCCGAGTTCGTCAACGGGCTGATCGCCCAGGGCGGCGGGGACGCCCCGGAGTCGGGCCTCGAGGCCGTGGCCCTGGCCATCAACTCCCCCTGGACCAGCACCGGCGACCGGCGTCGCCAGGTGATCGTCGTGTGGACCGACCAGCCCGCCCACCCGCTCGACCCCTCGATCGTGCCCGCGGACCTCTCGTCGCGCGTGCCGGCCGACTTCAGCGCCCTCACCGACCTCTGGGAGGACGAGCAGGGCCTGATGGGGTCGAGCTCCAAGCGCCTCATCCTCTTCGCCCCCGACGGGCCCGGCTGGAGCGACATCTCCGCGGTCTGGGAGAACGTCGTGCACAACCCCTCGCAGGCGGGCGGCGGCCTCTCCGAGGTCGACTACGGGACCATCATCGACTCGATCGGCAACTCGGTGTGAGCGAGCCCCGCCGGTCCGGCGCCGACGCCGGCGCGCCGGGGCCGACCGTCTCGTTCGGGTTCAACCTCGGCAAGATCGCCGACCACGGGGAGGACTCGGACCCGATCCTGCGCGACGGCCCCGACCTCGGACTGCTCGCCGTCTTCGACGGCATGGGCGGCGCCGGGGGCACCGTGTACGAGACCGAGGACGGGTCGCACAGCGGCGCGTACCTGGCGTCGCGGCTCGCCCGCGACGTCGTCGAGCACCGGATGCTGGACCTGCTGGTGCCGGACTGGAACCTCAAGGGCGAGGCGGCGGCCGCCGACCTCCAGCGCGCGGTCCAGGCGGCGCTCCAGGACCGGCTGGCGGAGCTGAAGGCGCCCAAGAGCGCCCTGCGCTCCCGCCTGCTGCGGGCCCTGCCGACCACGATGGCGATGCTGGCCCTGCAGCGCACCCAGCGCGGCGGCTCGCGCTGGCTCTGCCACACCTTCTGGGCCGGGGACTCCCGCGCCTACGTGTTCGAGCCGGGCGGGGCGCGTCAGCTCACCACCGACGACCTGCGCGAGCCGAGCGACGCCATGACCAACCTGCACCGCGACTCCGTGGTCAGCAACGCCATGTCCGCCGACACCGCGTTCCACGTCAACTACCGCCGGGTCGAGCTGCGGGCGCCGTTCCTGCTGGTGTCGGCGACCGACGGCTGCTTCGGCTACCTCCCCTCGCCCATGCACTTCGAGCACCTGGTGCTGAGCACCCTGCTCGGCGCGCGGAACGTGGCCGCCTGGTCGCAGGCCATCCAGGACCAGGTGTCGGTGGTCACCGGCGACGACGCGGCCATGTCGGTGATGGCCGTCGGCGCCGACCTCGACGAGCTCAAGGCGCTGTACGCGCCCCGGGTGGAGGAGCTCGAGCAGCAGTTCACCACCCCGATCGACGAGCTGGGTCGCGCCGTGCAGCGGGCCGAGCAGGAGCTGCAGCAGCTCCGTCAGCGCCAGCTGGACGACACGCAACGGCTGTGGGCCCGCTACCAGCCGGGCTACGAGCGGTACCTGCACGCCGCACCCGAGCCCGACGGCGAGGCCGGGCCCGAGCCGGCGCCCGAGCAGCGCGACGCCGCCGTCAGCCCGCCGGACGGCGAGGGCGCGGCGACCGCCCCCGCGGGTTCCGAGCCTGCGGCGGCCCGGGACGAGGTGACGCCGTGAAGGCCGGGGACGTCGTCAACGGCTACCTGATCCTGGAGGACTTCAAGGTCGTCGGTGCCGGGCTGAGCAAGTGGACCTACGCCGAGCGCGGCGGTCGGCAGTTCTTCATCAAGGAGTTCCTGAGCCCCACCTACCCCGACGAGAACGCCCCGGGCAGCGACAAGACCAAGGCCAGGAAGCGGGCCCGGTGCGCCACCTTCGAGGCCCAGCACCGCGGGATGCAGAAGGCACTCGCGCCGCTGTCGGCCTACGGCGGCAACCTCATCGTCACCCTGGACTTCTTCCGCTGGGGGGCCAAGTACTACAAGATCACCGAGAAGGTGGACGCCGAGGACCTCGGCCCGGCCGGCATCGCCGGGCTGGAGCTCCGCCTGCAGCTGGTGCTGATGAAGTCGGTCGCGCACAGCCTGAAGATCCTCCACGACCTGCGGATCGTGCACGGCGACCTGAAGCCCAGCAACATCCTGGTCAAGCGCACCGAGCTGGGCTACACCAGCAAGCTGATCGACTTCGACAGCTCCTACATCGCCGGCAGCCCGCCGCCGTTCGAGGAGATCGTCGGGACCATCAACTACTACTCCCCCGAGCTGCTCGGCTACATCCAGGACGCCGGGGTGCAGCCGGCCGAGCTGGGGGTGGCCTCCGACATCTTCGCGCTGGGCCTCATCTACTCCGAGTTCCTCACCGGGGCCGTCCCGCCGTTCGACACCGCCACCTACCACGAGCCGGCCGTGGCCGTCCGGAGCGGGGAGACCCTGCGCATCCCCCGCGCCGGGGTGGTGCCGGCGCTGGCGGACCTGGTCGACGCGATGCTCCACGCCGACCCGACCCAGCGCCCCACGATCGCCCAGGTGCACGCCACCCTGATGGGCGTCCGGCTGACCGGCGAGAGCGCACCCACGGTGATCAAGCCGTCCGCGCCCCGTCGGGCGCCCGCGCCGCCGCCGACGCCGCGGGCCCCGGCTGCGGCCGCCCCGCCGACGCCCCGGGTACCGGCCGCCGCGCCGTCGGGGGCGCTGCGGGGCAAGGGCCTGCGGATCAGCGGGACGGGCGCCCCGCCCGCGGACGCCGCCGCGGCCGAGGCCCCGAGGCCGGCCCGCGGCCTGGTCGGCAAGCTCGTCGGCAAGCTGACGGGCCGGTCGCCGCGGTGAACCCCCTCGGACCCGTGTGGCGCTGCCGGGTGTGCGAGGGCGTCAACCGCAACGGCAGGGTCTGCACCACCTGCGGTGCCGAGGTGCCGGTGGGTGAGCCCCTGCGCGCGGCCGTCCGCACCGTCAAGCCGAGCAGCACCCGGCCCGCGACGCCGCCGCCGGTCCCGCCGAACCCGACCCGGCGGGAGCTGCGGACCTACCCGGTCCCGGAGGAGATCTACCCGGTCGACTCCGACGACCGGCTGGACTTCGACAGCGGCTTCGAGATCCGTCCCATGCCCGGCGGCTGCCTGATCAACCTCGGCCCCCGGGACCGCTCCTTCTGACGTCCACGCCCCGCCTGACGGGAGCTGGGGGGTCCTGGCCGCCACCAGCCGGGACGGCGCCGGTGCAGGATGACGCGCGGCCCCCGTGCATGCGGCACCCGCCGTCGACGACTCATCCGGCGGCCACCGGGTACCGGGGGATGTGCCGCCCTCCCGAGGGGACCCGGCGCCCTCGCCTCATCCCACGCCCAGGAGCTCCCCGTGAGTGACACCGCGACCGAGTCGCTCATCCGCCCGCCGACCCTGCACCTCGGCCGAGCGGGCGAGGCGAGCCGGCTGGAGCTGTTCTTCGACCTCGCCTACGTGCTGGTCGTCCTCGAGCTGGCGCACGGGCTCTACGTCGACCTGACTCTGCACGGGCTGCTGGTGATGGCCGGGCTGTTCACCGCCATCTGGTTCTCCTGGATGGGCTTCACCCTCTACGCGAACCGCTTCGACACCGACGACCTGGTCTTCCGGCTGGCGAAGCTGGCCGCGACCGCCGCGATCGCGGGCTGCGCGGCCAGCGCTTCCGACGCCGTCGGGAAGTACGCCGTGCCCTTCGCCGCCAGCTACCTCCTCGGCCGTCTGGTCCTGCTCGGCCTGTACGCCCGGGCCTGGCGGCACGTGACCGAGGCCCGGGCGACGATCAACGTCTACCTGCTGTGCATCGGGGTCAGCACCGTCCTCTGGGCGGTGTCCCTCGCCGTCCCGGGCCCGGGGCGCTACTGGATCTGGGCCGTCGCGGTCCTCGTCGACGCCGTCGGGCCGGTCGTGGCGACGCTGCGCGACGACAAGCTCCCCCTGCACATCGAGCACCTCCCCGAGCGGTTCGGGCTGCTCGTCATCCTGGTCCTCGGCGAGGCCGTGGGCGGGGCCGCCCGCGGCACCCACGACGCCTCCTGGGCAGGCCCGTCCGTGGTCGTGGGCGCCCTCGGCCTGCTGGTCGCCGCCAGCCTGTGGTGGTCCTACTTCGACGTCGCCGCCGGCAGCAGCAGCCGCCGCCTCGAGGAGCCGCTGGCCACGGGCGACGACGAACCCGACGCGCCGGAGGACGAGCCGCCCGCTGCCGACGAGCGGCACGACCTGTTCGTCTACGGGCACTTCCCGCTGGCGCTGGGCACCGTCCTCGTCGGCGTCGGGCTGGAGGGCCTCGCCGTCCACCCGGAGACCCCCGGGCCCTCGGAGTTCGCCTGGACCCTCGCCGGCGGCCTCGCCCTGTTCTTCGCCGGGATCGCGATGATCGTGGCCGGCACGGCGCGGTCCTGGGCGCCGGTCTGGCCCTGGCCGCTCCTCCTGATCCCCGCCGTCCTCCTCCTCGGCGCCGCACCCGTCCCGACCGCGCTGCTGCACACCGCCGCCTTCGCCGTCGTCACCGCCGCCGCCGCCGCCCACGGCACCCTCATCACCCGCCGGACCCCGACGCCCACCTGACGGGTCGCCAGACCCCTACCCGACGGTGCGCCGTCGAGGGAGCGTCAGCGCGCGTGGTGGCGCCGGCCCGCGCTCAGCGTGGTCGCCCAGAGCGAGGCCCCCTCGCGGTCGCGGAGGTCGACGCGCAGCTCGCCGCTGCGGCCGTCGATGTTGACCTCGCCGAAGTGCTGGTAGCCCTCGGCCGGTGAGGTGCCCGCCACCGGCGGGGCGTGGACGAACACCTCCTCGGGACCGAACGTGGCGTCCAGCGCGTTGGGGCCGAACGCCCCGGCGTGCGCGGGTCCGGAGACGAACTCCCAGAACGGGCTGAAGTCCTGCACCGCGGCGCGGTCGGGGTGGTAGTGGTGGGCCGCGGTGTAGTGCACGTCGGCGGTGAGGAAGACGATGCCGGTCACGCCGTGCCGGTGGGCGTGCTGCAGGACCGTGGCGAACTCGAGCTCGCGACCCAGGGGTGCACCGGGGTCACCCTGGGCGACGCCCTCCTGAGCGGTGGGACCGTCGGGCACGACGACGCCGAGGGGCAGGTCGTTGGCGATGATCTTCCAGGTGGCGCGGCTGGCGCGCAGCTCGCGCATGAGCCACGCCCGCTGCGTCGGGCCGAGGGTCCCGCGCGTCGGGTCGGTGGAGGTGTCGGCGTCGTTGGTGTCCTTGGCGCTCCGCATGTCGAGGACGAAGACGTCGAGCAGCGGGCCGTAGGAGAGCTTGCGGTACAGCGGGCCGGACCGGTCGGGGATCGGCACCCACTCGCGGTAGGCGCGGTGGGCCCGGGCCGCGAGGACGTCGACGCGCTTCTCGGTGTAGCGGGGGTCGTCGAGGATCTCCCCCGGGTACCAGTTGTTCGTCACCTCGTGGTCGTCCCACTGGTTGACCTGGGCGACCTCGGCGGCGAACGCCTTGTAGTGGTCGTCCAGCAGGTTGTAGGCGTACTGCCCGCGGTACTCGGCCAGCGTCTCCGCGACCTTGGTCTTGGCCTCGGTCACCAGGTTGCGGTAGACCCGGCCGTCGGGCAGCGTCACCGACTCGGTCAGAGGACCGTCGGCGTAGACCGTGTCCCCGCTGTGCAGGAGGAAGTCGGGACGCCGCCGTCGCATCGACTCGAAGATCTGCAGGCCGCCGAACGCCGGGTCGATCCCCCACCCCTGGCCGACGACGTCCCCGGTCCACACGAACCGCAGGTCCTGCCGGTGCCGGGGGGCCGTGGCCAGCCGTCCGGGCTCGGGGAAGCTGAACAGGCCGGGCCGGTCCAGGCTCTCCACCCGCACGCGGTAGTGGAGCTCCGAGCCCGCAGGCAGGTCCCGTAGCCGCACCTTGCCGGTGAGGTCGGTGTCCGGGGTGACGACCGGCCCGCGGACGATGCGGCTGCCCCGGAAGTCGGGTCGGCGGCTGGCCTCCACCCAGAGGCGGCCGGGCCGGTCCGAGCGGGCCCAGACCGTGGCCGAGCTCGCGGTGGCGTCCCCGCTCTGCACGCCATGGGTGAGGGCCGGCCGTCCCCCCGGCCGGTAGGCGAACGCCGGTGCACTCCCGAACGCCCCCACCACCCCGCCCGCGAGTCCGGCCTGCAGCAGTGTCCGCCTTCTCAACGACGTCATGCGCGCATGCCTAGTCCGCGCAGGTGACCGCCAGATGACCGGCGGCTGACGGCCGGGTGACACGTGCACGGGGACCGGGTCGATCAGAGCGCCGGCCGGCCGTGCGACGGCGGGCACGGCGCCTCGGGTGGCGCGGGTCGACAACCGGCCGGAGGCGGTGACGGCGCGCGCGACCGACCTCTATCCTGGGTGCGGTTCGCCGGCCCACGGGCCCCGGCGGCCCGCCCGCAGCCGCAACGGATTCAGCAGCGCACGCCGAGCACGTTGGAGGGTCACATGACAGCGCACGAGGTCGAGTCACCGACCGTCGCCCCCGGCGGCGAGACCGTCGGTCCGGTGGTCGGGCAGTTCACCTGGGACACGGTCGCCGACGTCTGGTGGTGGTCCGACGGTCTGTACCAGCTCTACGGGTACCAGCCCGCGGCGGTGGCGCCCACGCTGGAGCTGTTCCTGCGGCACAAGGACCCCGCCGACCAGGCCCAGATCGACCTGGTGTTCTCGCGCTGCGCGCAGGAGGGCGGGCCCTTCAGCTGCCACCACCGGATCATCGACGCCCGCGGCACCCGCAAGACGGTGGTGGCCATCGGCTTCGGCCACCGCAACCCGGCCGACACGAACACCGACGTCATGCAGGGCTTCCTGGTCGAGGTCGGCAGCGGCGAGCGGGCCGAGGCCGAGGAGGGCCTGCAGGCGGTCCTCCGCTCCCGGGCCTCGATCGAGCAGGTCAAGGGTGCGCTGATGCTGACGCACGGCGTCACCCCGGACGGGGCCTTCCACCTCCTGCGCGGCTACTCCCAGGTCTACAACAAGAAGCTGGCCGCCATCGTCGCCGGAGCGCTCGCCGCGTTCCACGCCCGACCGCCGGCCAACGCGGTCAGCCGCTCCGAGCTGGACCGCATCCTGTGGGACGCCGCCCAGTCCTGAGCGGGGTGCCGCGCTCCGCCGTGGCCAGCCGTGGCAGGGTGGCCGGGTGACCTCCTCCCCCGCTGTGCCGGCCGCTCCCGTCGTCGTCGTGACCGGTGCCAACGGGCTGGTCGGAGCCCGCGTGGCCCGGGCCGTGACGGAGCGGGGCGGGACCGTGCGCGCCGTCGTCCGGCGGGCCGGGACGGCCCCGGTGCTGGACGGCCTCACCGAGCACGTCGGCGACTTCGCCGAGCCCGCCTTCGCCACCGCCGTCGTCGCGGGCGCGGACGCCGTCGTCACCACCGTCCACCCGATGGGCTCGGACCGGGCGACGCAGCAGCAGGTCGCCGTCGAGGGCACGCCGAGGCTGGCCCGCGCCGCCCGTGACGCCGGCGTCGAGCTGTTCGTGCACGTGTCGACCTGCGCGGTGTACGACCGCAGCCCCGGCACCGGCGACGTCGACGAGACCTCGGCCCTGGTCGCCGACGACGCGGACGACTACGCGGTCACCAAGCGCGACACCGACGCGGCCCTGGCGGAGGTCGACGGCATCACGCGGGTGCTGGTGCGGCCGCCGGCGATCCTCGGGGCGGGCGAGACCTCGGTGTGGAACACCCTGCGCCCGGCCGAGATCCGCGACGACGAGCAGCAGCGGCGCACCCACCCCGCCCGCGCCTTCGCCTGGGTGCACCTCGACGACCTCGCCACCCTGGTCGCCGACCTCGCGACCGGCCGGCTGCCCACCAGCACCGCCGTCTCCAGCGGACCGGTCGCGGGAGCGTGCACCGCGGTCGACGTGGCGGGCGAGCCGGCGACGGCGCGCGACTACGTCGGCACGGTCTGCCGGGCCCTGGGACTGGCACCGGTGTGGGACGACAGCCTCCCGGCCTGGACGGGCCAGATCCGGACCGACCGTGCGCGGGGTTGGGGCTGGACCCCGGCCGTCACCCTCGAGCAGGCCCTCGCCGAGCTGGCCGGTGGTCTGGCCGGGACCACCCGCCCCGGCGTCTGACCCGTCGACGGCGGACCACGGGTCCGGCCTGACCCGGCAGGACGGGGTCGCGGGGAGCACGGGGCCGGCCGCCGGACGCGCTGATCAGCCGGTCCGCTCGGGGGACCGGGCACGATGGCGCCATGACCACCGTGCTGATCACCGGCGCCACCGACGGCATCGGTCGGGCCACCGCCGCTCTCCTGGTCTCCCGTGGCCACGACGTGCTGGTCCACGCCCGCAGCCTGGAGCGGGGCGGACCCGTGCTGGCCGACCTCGCCGGCGGCCCCGGCACGGCCCGGCTGGTGACCGGTGACCTGTCCCGTCCCGACGAGGTGCGCGCGCTCGCCGCGCAGGTCCGGGAGGCGGGGGGCGTCGACAGCCTGGTGCACAACGCGGGCGTCTGGGTCCGGGGTGGCACGCCGCCGCGGACCGCCGACGGGGTCGAGACGACCCTCGCCGTGAACGTCCTGGCCCCCCACCTGCTGACGGCGTTGCTGGGCGACGCCGTCCGGGACCGCCTCGTCTGGCTGGGCTCGGGCATGGCGGGCTCGGGCCGACCGGATCCCGACCGGCTGGGCGCGGTGACCGACCCCCAGCAGGCCTACCGCGACAGCAAGGCCTGCGACGTCGCCCTGGCCGTGGCCTGGGCCCGGCGGCGCCCCGACCTGGCCTCCGCCGCCCTCGACCCCGGCTGGGTGCCCACCAAGCTGGCCAGCGCCGGAGCGCCCGGCCGGGTGGCGGACTCCGCGGACTCGCTGGCCTTCTGCGCGCTGCCGGTGGCCGAGGGCGGCGCCGACCTCGGGACCCGCTCCCTGCTGGAAGGGGCACGGCCCGGCCCGGCTGCCGGGACGGCTCCGCGACGACGCGCTGGTGGAAGCCCTCGCGGCGGCCTGCGACCGGCTCACGAGACTGGTCTGAGGACCACGCACAGGTCGCGGACGGTCAGCAGGCTGTGGCCGTGCGCCGAGGCCGGCTCCACCCGGCCCACCTCGCGGAACCCGAGCTTCTCCAGGACTCGCCGCGACGCACGGTTCCAGTCCCAGACCCCGGCCCACAGCCGCCGGTAGCCGGCGCCGGCCGCCCACGCCACCACGGCCTGACCGGCCTCGGTGGCGAGACCGGAGCCGTGAGCCGACCGCAGCAGCTCGTAGGCGAGCTCGGGCTCGTCGGGCGACCCGTTCCCGGAGACGACCAGCCCGCAGTACCCGACGACGTCCGCCTGCGCCCTCCGCTGCACGGCCAGCAGCCGGGGTCCGGGGCGCTCACCCCCACGCTGCAGCTGCGCGGCGACGTCGGCCACGGTCGGTCGGCCCTCGGCGTCGATCCGCCGGTGCGGCGGCACCCGCCGGTCCCGCTCGGTCCACAGCTGGCGGTGCACGGCGGCGTCCTGCACGCGGGGGTCCCGGAGGACGAGGCGCTCGGTCTCCAGGGGGCCCATCACGGGCACGGGCGGCATGCTCGCAGTGTGCCAGCGCCCTAGCCTGTGGGGGGAGAGCGGCCTGCTCCCTCCCTCGACGCCCCGGAGCCGACATGATCCAGACCGACCTGCCCGACGGGCCGGCCCGCCCGGTCGTCCGTGGCCTCGCCGCCTGCCTGTCGGCGGTCACCGAGGTACCCCTCGGTCAGCTCCCGGCCGTCGAGGACCTGCCGGTGACCCACGCGGTCGCGTCCTGGAAGAGCTGGCTCGCGGGCCACGGCTTCGGCATCGTCCCCATCGCCGACCCCCGCTCCTTCCAGTGGGCCGGCTGGTGGATCGCCGTGGTCGAGCGTGGGGCGAGCCCCCGCACCGACGACGACGGGCGTCAGGTCGCCGTGCTGGCCTTCGGCACCCCACCGGGCGTCGTGCTCAGCCCGCAGGACCCGGCCCTGCTCGGACGGGGGACCGCCGACCTGGACGTCAGCAGCGGCTACGCCGTCGCCTCGCTCGACCCCGTGCTCCCCGGCGCTCAGGATCAGCCTCCGCTGACCGGGGTCGTCGAGCTGCTCGCCGTCGCCCCGCGGGTCGCGGCGCCCATGCGGCTGGTGGCGAGCGCTCGCGCGCTCGCCGGTCGCGGCCTGGAGGGCGACCGCTACGCCGACGGCTCCGGCACCTTCAGTCCGCGCGGTGCCCACCGCCCCGGCTACGAGCTCACCCTGATCGCCGCCGAGGTCGTCGAGGAGCTCACCGCCGCCGACGCCGCGCTCACCTTCACCAGCACCCGGCGCAACGTGCTGACGCGCGGGATCGACGTCAACGCCCTCGTCGGCCGCGCGTTCTCCCTCGGCGAGGTCCGCTGCCGGGGGCTGCGCCTCGCCGAGCCCTGCGCCCACCTGGAACGGCTGCACGGGCCGGGGCTCCTCCGGCCCCTCATCCACCGCGGCGGCCTGCGCGCCGACATCCTCACCGACGGCACCATCACCAGCGGCAGCAGGATCAGGACCGAGCCGGCGACCGGCGCGGCCCGGTAGCCCGAGGCCGACCTGTCGGTGCCCGGTCGGCTCGCTGACTTTCGCGGTGCGCGCGGGCGCCGGTGGGCGGCATCCGCGCCAGGATGGGGGGATGGAGCAGAGCGCCACGGTCGACATCGCGGTACCGCCCGAGCAGGTGTGGGAGGTGCTGAGCGACGTGGAGTCGTGGTCGGGGTGGACCCCGACCGTGACGTCGGTGCACCGGCTGGACGACGGACCCCTGCGGCTGCACAGCCGCGCGAGGATCCGGCAGCCCCGGCTGCCCGAGACCGAGTACGTGGTCACGGAGCTGGAGCCGGGCCGCTCGTTCACCTGGGTCGCGACCGGCCCCGGGGTGGTGACGACCGCCCGGCACGACGCCGAGCCGCTGGCGGGGGGCGGGACGCGCGTGCGGCTCTCGGTGACGCAGTCCGGCTGGCTGGGGTCGCTGATGGGCCGCTTCTACCGCGGCCTGACCGACCGCTACCTCGCGAACGAGGCCGACGGTCTCAAGGTCAGGTGCGAGCAGCAGCGCTGACGTCCCCGGTGACGGCGGCTCCCGGTCCTGGACGCGGGAGCCGCGCCGCTCGGGCCTGGACGACTGCGGGGATGTCCACGCGCTCACCGCAGTCCGTCCCTCCCCCGCTGAGCAGCGCGGTGGTGGTCCGCGTGGAGGAGGAGCGCTGCCACGTCGCCGTCGGCGGCGCCGTCCGCACCGTCGGCTACGCCCCGCCGTTCCCCTCACCACGCCTGGAGCGGGTGGCGCCCGGTCACCGGGTCGCCCTGGCGACGGCGCAGGACGGACGGGTCGTCGCCCTGTGGAGGTGGTACGACGCGGTCGTCGTCGAGCTCGAGGGGGCGCTGGTCCGCCTGTGGGAGCCGGCGCACGGCGAGGTCGTCGCCCGCCCGCGCGATCCCGGGCAGACGTTCGTGCCGGGGACGCGGGCGTACCTCTCAGCGGGGCTCCCGGGTGCCGAGTGGTGGGTGGCCGGCCCCGTCGGGACGGTCGGCGCGGCCCCGGTCGAGCTCGACGAGGTCGAGCAGCTCTACCGACGCCACGGCCTGTGGGCGTCGGCCCTGGCCTGAGCACCCCGCTTCGTCCTCGGCGCGCGTCGGCTCCGGGCTGGCGCCCGTGGCGCAGGGTCCAGGTCTGGTCGGTGCCCCGCCGTGCCCGGGCCGGCGAGCTGGACCACGGCAGCGCGGAGCACCACGACGATCGTCGCGAGGATGAGCGCCAGCCGCCGTCGGGTCATGTCCTGCGTCAGGGCATCAGACGGCGAGGAGGTCGTCCAGGGTGGCGGACGTGACGAGGTCGTCGAGCTGGCGCTGGTCGTCCCGCCAGGCCTGCGCGGCCTGGTGGACGGTCCAGACGGCGGCCCACCGGAGCGAGCGGTCCGGGTCGACGTCGAGGCGTCGGGCGAGGGCCCCGGCGGTCGGGAGGATGAGCTCCACCGGGTGGTACGCGGCGAAGGCTCCCACCTCGGCGGCGGGGTCTCCCGTCCTGGGCAGCGGGTCGAGAGCGACCCACCCGGCCGGGCTGCCCTCGTCGCTGACGAGGTTCTTGGTGATGAAGTCACCATGGAGAAGTCGCTGCACCTCGCAGGTCGCGATCAGCCGGCCGGCGAGCACGGCCGCTGCGGGAAGCCGTCGCAGCCCTGGCACTCCGCGCCGAGGTTCTCGACGTCCACGCTGCTCGACGGCGGCGTCCTCCCGGGCGACCCGCTCGTCCTCCGGGTAGACGTCGGCCAGCGTCGGGAAGCGGTGCTCGCCGGGCGGCTGAGCCCACAGCCTGGTCAGCAGGTCCGACGCGACCGAGACGACGCCCTGGAGTGAGGTCGTGGGCTGCCACGGCCACGACCGGCCGGGTCGGGCCCGGACCAGGAGCAGCGCGTCAGCCGTCGCGTCGACGAGGGTCACCGCGGCCCGGGTCGACGACCAGGTCGACAGGGCAGCGGCCTCGAGGGCGGCGGGACTGCGGCCGTCGTCCCGCGCGGGCGGCAGCTTGAGCACGAGGTCACGGCCGGCCTCGTCGCTGGCCGCGAAGACCGCCGACCTGCTGCCACCCGCCAGCGCCTCGCCGACGGTCAACCCCCAGACGTCAGCTGCCCGGCGCACCCGGTCGTCGACGTCAGCCGTGAACGCCACCATCACCACCGCTCATCGCGATCCGCTCAGCGACCACGGCGCGACACTGCTCGACCAGCGCTCGAGCCTCGGCCGTGCACGGTCCGAGGTCGCGGCGGTCGCGTGCGCGGCCAGGGCGGAGCTGACGAGGTCGGCGTCCCGTCCCCGTTCTCGACCCCAGGCGCTGCCGTCCACCGTCGACAGGACGGCGCCGTCCTCGCCGGGTCCGTCGCGACGGTGAGGGTGGCCGACCTGGCGAGAGCATCGTGGGTTCCACGTCGTCGGTGCGAGGCCGCCAAGCGGTCGCCGTGCGGCGCTCAGTCAGCGGGCCCGCCAGACCGCGCTGCTGCTGCGCAGCACCTGCCGAGCCATCTCGGCCAGCCGGTCGAAGACCTCGACCTGGCGCAGCAGCGAACGACGCCACTGACCCACCTCCTGCAGTCCGTGGTCGGCGTCCGGGAGCTCGAGCAGGGTCACCCCCGGACCGACCGCGAGCTGCGGCTGCCAGTGCGGGTCCTCGGTGCCACCCACCAGCAGCGTGGGCTGCCGAGCCACACCGACGCTGGCCGCGACGGCCACGTCCTGCAGCAGCGGTGTCAGCCAGGCCCCCGGCACGCCGTTCTCCACCGCCCACGGCAGGGCGAGCGTTCCCAGCGACTTGGCCACGACGAGCACCGGCTGACCGGGGCGCGCCTGGGCGAGCGCCGCATCGGCGCAGCGACGCACTTCGGACGCGACTCCCGCCTCGTCGAGTCGGGTCTCCTCCCAGGTGACGCCGAGCACCGACCAGCCCATCTCGGTCAGCAGGGAGGCGGGCCAGTGCAGCAGAGGAGTGGCGACGCCGGCCTGCCGACCTGGGAGCAGGATGGCGGTGCCCAGCGGCTCGTCGGGCTGGGCGAACCACGGTGTCACGCTCACCGCGCCATCGAAGCACTCATCTCGGCCCACCGGGTCGGGGCTCTGCCCGACACAGCCGGGCCGGTGCCGATCGACGACCCGGACGGCCCGGCCTGTGCGCCAGCAGCTCGACCCCTGCGTCCCTCGACGACGGCGGCCGCGGTGCGCGTCCCTCGCACCGGCGGCACCCGCACCGGTCGTCGGCAGCTGCTCCTCCGTGTCGAGAACGCGGCATCTCGGAGGCCTCTCCCGTTCTCCTCGTCGCGGTCGATGCCGGTGCGGTCCTGGGTGCCGATGCGCATCGAGAAGTAGGCGGCCTGCACTGCTGCCCGGTAACGGGAGAAGGCACCGAGATGCGCGATGAGCTCGGCGGCGGCGGCGCTGGCGGGGCGCACCCACTTCAGGACGGCCCGCTCGTCGGCGATGTCGACCACCGCGGTCGCGGAGTTCATGCCGCCGCCCAGCGGCGCGGCCGCTGACGGGAAGGCCCCAGCCGTCCCGCACGAGCTCCGAGCGCCGTCGAGGACCCGCACCTGACCGCGACTCGTCGAGACGGCACCGGCCGCTGAGCCCTACAGTGCCGAGCATGGCAGCGATCGGGACGGACTGGAGGATGGTCGACGGCGTCGCGACGGCGTGGTTCGACGCGCCTTCCCTGGTGGAGGGGGCTGCGCTGACCGGACGCATCGCGGACCTGTCGCCCGAGGCGGTGGTCGACCTGCGTGCCACCGGGCTGCGGGTGCGCCTCGACCACGACGAGCACGCCGATGCGGTGTCAGCGGCCGCACGAGATCTCGGGCTGGCCGCGGATCCGGCCGCGCTCCAGCAGCTGGGCGTCGTCCTCGAGTCGGCCCGCCCGTCCGCGCTGAGCGGGTTCTGGCAGCGCGCGCTCGACTACGCGCCCGGGGAGGACGGCGGGTTGGTGGATCCGCTGCGGCGCGACCCCGCACTGCGGATCGCGCCGTCGACCGAGGACCGGCCGCTCCGGAACCGCCTCCACCTCGACGTCGTGCGGCCCGCAGCGGCGGTCGAGCAGGCGGGTCTCGGTGAGGCGTCGGGACCGTTCGGGGTCTGCCACGCCGACCCCGACGGCAACGAGGTCGACCTGGTGCCGGGCGGTGCGCTCGACGCGAGGACCGGCACGGCCGACTGGCAGGCGGTGTTCAGCGCCATGGCGTGCTACCGCATCACCGCGCCGGCACGGCAGCGCGACCTGGTCGCCGCCGCAGCGGCGCTGGCCGACGCCCGTGGCTTCCCGCTGCTGGTCGACGTGCGCCCCGGGCTCGTGGTCCTCGACAGCGGGAAGGACCAGTGGGTGGACGACGCCCACGGCCTCGAGCTCGACTTCCTGGACCTGGCTGCGGATCTCCAGACCGCCGCCCGCGGACTCGGGGGCACGGCGGACCCGGAGCTGCCCCGCTTCGCGCAACTGTTCCTCGACGCCGCCGACGTCGCCGCAGTTCGCGCCTTCTGGATCGCCGCACTCGGCTACACCCCCGACCGGCGAGCCGGAGCCACCGACATCCACGACCCGCGGCGGCTGAACCCGGTGCTGGTGTTCCAAGAGCTGGACGCTTCCGAGACCCAGCGGCGCCGGCAGCGCAACCGCCTCCACGTCGAGCTCGTCGTGCCGTCGGACCTCGCGCAGCAGCGTCTTGCCGCGATCACCGCCGCCGGCGGCCGGCTCCTCGACGGATCGGAGGACCGGTGGCGGCTCACGGACCCGGAAGGCAACGAGATGGTGCTGGTCGGTGGCGCCTGAGTTCGCGACCGCCGCCCGCTGGCGGCACTCCCCCGGCTCACCGTCGTAGGAGAGGCCCGTGACCCACCCTGACCCGATCGTCGTCGCCGTGGACGTCCGCAGCCTGCGCACCCGCTACCCGCGCACGGTCGGCCGCAACGCCCGGCTCGGCAGCCACGGCTCGGGGGGCCGGTCCCGCGTGGCGGTGGTCAGCACGGACACCGGCCAGACCGGGTGGGGACTGGTCGAGGAACTCGGCGGCGACACCACCGACCTGGTCGGCCGACCGCTGTCGGATCTCGTCGACGCCGACGTCGGGGTCCGCGACGAAGCCCACCTGTGGCTCGACATCGCCCTCCACGACCTGCTCGGCGTCGTCGCGGACCTGCCCGTGCACGCTCTGCTCGGCGACCGCGGCACGACGTCGGTCGAGGTCTACGACGGTGCCCTCTACTTCGACGACCTCGACCCCGACGACGCACCGCGCGGCGTGGCGGCCGTCCTGCAGAACGGCCGCGACGACGCTGCCCTCGGCCACACCAACCTCAAGCTCAAGATCGGTCGGGGGAACCGGTGGATGCCCCGGGCGGAGGGGGACCTCCGGGACATCGAGATCACCCGGGCGGTGCGCGACGCGCATCCCCAGGCCAAGCTCCTCGTCGACGCCAACGACGGCTACGACCTGGCGGGGTTCTGCCGCTACCTGGACGCCGTGGCCGGGCTGGACCTGTACTGGGTGGAGGAGCCGTTCCTGGACGACGCCGACGACCTGGCCGCGCTGCGCCGCCACCTCGACACCGTCAGCCCGTCCACCCGGATCGCGGAGGGGGAGACGTCGCCCGAGGTCGACGCGCTGCTGCCCGTGGCCGCCCGCGGCCACATCGACGTCCTGCTGATGGACGTCGTGTCGTACGGGCTGACCCGTTGGCGACGACTGATGCCGCGGCTGGTCGACCTGGGGGTCCACGCGTCACCGCACGCCTGGGGTCGGCCGCTCAAGACGCTGTACGCCGCCCAGCTGGCGGCCGGGCTGGGGAACGTCGACCTCGTCGAGGGCGTGCCGGGGACCACCGATGGTGTCGACGCCTCCGGGTACGACGTCACCGACGGGCACCTGACCGTGCCGGACCGGCCCGGGTTCGGCCTGCCGTTACCCGAGCCCTGACCTCCCGTGAGGAGGACCCGCGAGCCCTCCGCCCGCGCCCCACGACGGCACACCCCGAGGGGTCCCAGTCCGGGACCGGCCAGGTCGACGACCCCCGGTGCACGGTTCGCTGCTGCCGACGTCCGCCACGAGGGTCTGCTCCCGGGCTCCGCTCGAGAGCCGGCCCCAGGACCGACGGACCAGGCGTCAACGTCGTGGCGTTCGCAGCTGGGTCAGGAGGTGGTCGCCCACAGCGTGCGCCGTCGTCCCCGGCTCGGCGTCGAGCAGGAACAGGACCCCCAGCGAGACGGCCCAGGCGGCAGCACGGTCCCAGACGGGGTCGTCGGTGGGGTGACGGCTCGACACGGCCGACCGGAACGCAGCGCGCCCTGGCTCGTCGAAGCCGAGCCAGGCGATGGCCAGGTCGGTGGCCGGATCCCCGCAGCAGAGGTCGCCCCAGTCGATCACGGCCCGAAGTCCGGGCGCCGCTCCGGATCGGGCCAGGACGTTGAGCGGGTGCAGGTCGCCGTGCAACCACACCGGCGGCCCGGCGTGCGGTGGCGCACCGGCGCACTGGTCCCAGACCGCGCGGAGGGTCGCGGCGTCGCTGGGCGGGATCTGCTCGAGTCGCTCGAGCAACCGGGACTCGACGTCCGCCAGCGGGATCCCCCGCCACGGGCTGACGGGCGCCTCGGCCGGGGCCGGGCCGTGCAGGGCCGCGACGAAGGCGCCCAGCTGCGAGGCGACCACCGCCCGGTCCTCGACCTCCACCTCGGCGAGGGGGCGACCCTCGAACCACGGGCAGAGGAGCCACGTCCACGGGTAGCGCGGGCCCGGCCTGCCGATGGCCACCGGCGTCGGGACGTCCGCCGGCAGCCCGGGCGCCAGCCGGGCCAACCACTCCGCCTCGTGCTGCACCAGAGGAGCGGAGAGAGCGCGGCGCGGCATCCGCACGCACAGGTCGGGGCCGACGCGCGCGATCACGTTGTCCCAGCCGCTCGCCACGATCCGCACCTCTCCCGTGACGGCAGGGAACTGGCTCCGCAGCAGCGTCTCGACGAGCTCCACGTCCACCTCGACCTCGGCGGGCGGGGTGCGCACCTGGACCTCCGGACGAGGGTGGGATCTTCGCGCCCGACCCTGCGTCGACCACTGCTCCGAGCCGGACGTCGATCACCGGGACGCAACGTGGGTCAGGATACCGGGGCTCTCGCCCGTCCTCCCGCTCACGGCCCGGCGACCGCCCGGCTGCCGCTCACGTCCCGGCCCAGGCGGATCGCTCGTGCCCGCGCTGCGGCTGCGAGCCTGGTCCTCGGGTGCGATCAGTTCGGCCCCTGGTGATGGTCGGTCGAGCATCCGATGACGAGGAGGGTGACCATGTCCTCCCAGGCGTACCTCGATGCTCTCGAGGCGAAGTCCGGCCGGACCGGCCCGACGACCAGAGCCGGCGAGGTGGTCGGCTGGCTCGCTGCTGACTACGGGGTGGGGCGCGGCCACGCGATGGCCTTCTACGGTGTGCTCAAGAACGGGCCGACCGTCCCCGAGAAGCACGTGGGCGTCTCCGGGACCCACCGTGACGAGTCCCCGACCCTCCGGCTCGACGGGGTCAGCCACCGCTGATCACGGCGCAGGAGGCCCGCAGCCTCGGCACGCCCGGCCACCCCGCCCGGGTCGACGTCGCGTGAGCTGGTCGCCCCCGGGTGCGTCCCGCGCACCCGGGGTGGGACGGCCCGCCGAGCTGGAGCCACGGCCCCTCGGCGCGGTGCTCTCAGACGTCCATCCCGAGCGGACGAGCGGTGGCAGCCAGGGACTCGAAGCCTGCCTCGACCCAGCCCTCCTTCCGTGACGCGGCGCCCTGGAACGCCGGCTTGCCGATGAGGTGGAAGTGGAGGTTCTCGATGATGGTCAGGATGCGCAGCCAGGGCCTCCAGCTCGACCGGTGGCAGCGGTCGGACGGCGGTGCAGCCCGCCAGGAAGACGTCGGCGAAGCCGGTCCGACAGGGCGCCGGTCAGGCCGACACCGGCCGCACCCGCACGTGACGACCACGATCGGTGCTGCTGCGCTCACGAGACCCGGGACAGGCGGCTCGCGCAGGGGGTTACCGGTCAGCGCCGGGGAACGCAGACCGATGAGCGCCTCCACCCGTCCCGGGCGTCCAAGACCCCCGGTCGTGATGCCAAGGTAGCGACCTCACGAGGCGGGTGGAAGGTCGGGGACGAGGAATTTCCGGAGGCCCGGGAGGGCCGAGTGCGTGCCCTTGCGCGGTCGCCCGTCGACGCAGCCGGAGCGCGATCCGTGCGCCCACCAGGCCCCAGCAGGGTCGGCGCGTCCTGACGCTGGCGTCGACGGGGTGACCCGGCGGTCAGCGGGGCCGATCGCGGTGCCGGTCTCCCGGGAGGTCGTCGGCGAAGCCCCTGGCTGCGGCGGGCAGCAGGTGCTGGGTCCGGGGGCTGCCCGTGACGTGAGCGAAGGCGGCGTCCTCGATCGCCTTGTCCTCCGCGGTCAGCCGGCCCTCGTGCTGACGTTCGTGCTCCTCCCAGCTGGGCACCTCGAACTGCTCGACGTAGCGGTGCCGGTCCTCCCCCACCCGGTACAGCTCCCAGCGGGAGGCACCCGACCGGAGCCGGGACCGACGCATCCCGCGCATCGCGTCCAGGAAGGCGTCCCGGTCGAGGTCGCTCACCTCGTACTCCACCGACACCACGACGGGGCCGCCGGCGGTGAACGGGTCGACCTGCAGCCGCGGGGTGTCCCAGTACGCCAGGGGTGAGCGGTCCTCCCCCTCGCTCTCCGGCACCCGCAGCACCAGCCCGAGCAGCACGCTCACCACCAGCAGCACGGCGGCGGCGAGCAGGGCGGTCCGCAGGCTCGTGTACTGGGTGACGAGACCCCAGACCGGTGCGGCGACCGCCTGGGTGCCGAGGAACACCATCAGGTAGATCGCGATGGCCCGGGCCCGCACCCAGCCGGGCAGGAACAGCTGCAGCTCGGAGATCACCGTCGCCACGGTGGCGGTCCAGCAGAACCCGCAGACCACCAGCAGCGGCAGGGCGACCCAGATCGACGACGTCACCGCGACACCGGCGAAGGCGACCGCGAACCCGCTGCCGGCCACCGCCAGGACCTGGTTCGAGGACAGCTGCCGCTTGACCCGTCCCAGCCCGAGGGCGGCGGTGACGGCCCCGATGCCGAGCGCGGAGAACAGGAGTCCGTAGCCGCTCGCCGCCAACCCCAGCTGGCGGCTGGCGATCAGCGGCAGCAGGGCCCACACCGCCCCGGCCGGGAAGACGAAGGAGGCGAACCTCAGCAGGACGGCGCGGATCACCGGCTCGTGGCGCACATAGCGGCTACCCGACCGCAACGCCGGCACGAACCGCTCCCGCTGCACCGCGCGGGCGGCCGTCGATCGCCGCCAGGTCAGCAAGATGACCAGCAGCACCGCCCCGGCGGCCGCCGTCAGGGCGAACACCGGGGCCACCCCCCAGGTGGCGATGATCCATCCGGCGATCGCCGGCCCGGCCGCCCGGGACACGTTGACGCTCACCATGTCGAGCCGGGTCGCCGCCGCGAACTCCTCCCGCGGCACCAGCTCGGTGATCAGGGACTGCCAGGTCGGCGACAGCATCGCCAACCCGGCCCCCACCGCGAACGTGAACGTCAGCAGCAACGCGGGCGGCATCATCCCCGCCACGGTCAGCACCGCCAACAGCGCCGACACCGCGATGGAGTAGCCCTGGACCACGACCAGCAGCAACCGCCGGTCGAACGCGTCGGCCAGCACCCCGGCCGGCAGCGCCAGCAACATCATCGGCAGCGTGCTGGCCGTCTGCACCAACGGCACGATCGTGGCGGCGTTCGGGTCGTTGATGAACAGCCACTGCGCCCCGACCGTCTGGGCCCACGCCCCGATGCTCGCGACCACCACGCCCAGCCACAACCAGAAGAACGCCCGGTGCCGGAACGGCGCGAAGGGCGAGGCCGGGACCACGGCCGGCTCGGCGACTGTCACGACGACGACAATAGGACCGGCGGCTCGTCGGCCGGGCTCCCGGCAGAGGTCCCCGCCACCAGCAACGGGGTTCGTCGAGCCGCTGAGGGGCTGGGCGCCCCGGAACTCCGTTCGGTAGGGTCCGGCCATGCAGCAGCAGGCGCGTGCACCGCGGACCAGGGCCTTTGGTGCTGAGGCTTTCGAACCGCAGGACGGAACGGTCCTGCGATGGCTCGGGATGGCGGGTTTCCTCCTCAACTGCCGGGGGACGACGCTGATGATCGACCCGCTGCTCGGCGGTTTCGACATGCCGGTGATGATCGACTTCCCGCTGACCACCGACGCGGTGCCGCGGCTGGACGCAGTGCTGGTCACGCACGCCGACAACGACCACTACAGCGTCCCCACCTGCCGCGAGCTCGCACCGGTGACGGCTGCGTTCCACTCCACCCGGTACGTGGGCACGCTGATGCAGGGCGAGGGATTCCCCTCCACCGGCCACGACATCGGCGACCACTTCGCCGTCGGTCCCGTCCGCGTCGCCGTGACCCCGGCTGACCACGCCTGGCAGAACGACTCGCCGGGGGCCAGTGACCGCGTCTTCGCGATGGAGGACTGCTGCGGGTTCTGGATCGAGACGCCCGACGGCACCGTCTGGGCGCCCGGTGACTCACGACTCATCCCCGAGCACCACCTGCACATGCCGGCGCCCGACGCGCTGCTGTTCGACTTCTCCGACAGCGACTGGCACTTCGGCCTCGACGGGGCCATCCAGATGGCGAACGCCTACCCCCGGACGCCTCTGCTGCTGCAGCACTGGGGCTCCGTCGACGCTCCCGACTTCCCGCCCTTCAACGCCGACCCCGCCGCGCTCCCGGACCGCGTGGTCAACCCCGAGCGGATCATCGTCCTCGCCCCGGGTGAGCCCTACACCCTCCACCCGCTCGCCGGCCGACCGCCGTCCCCGGAGAACGGGAACGGAGCTCTCCTGTGAGGTACCAGCTGCTCGGACGCACCGGGGTCACCGTCAGCCGGCTGTGCCTCGGCGCGATGATGTTCGGCGCTTGGGGCAATCGCGACCACGACCAGTCCATCCGGATCATCCACTCCGCGCTCGACGCCGGTGTCAACTTCATCGACACCGCGGACGTCTACGCCCAGGGGGAGTCGGAGGAGATCGTCGGCAAGGCCCTCAAGGGCCGCCGCGACGACATCGTCCTGGCCACCAAGTTCCACGGCGCCATGGGGGACGACCCCAACCGGCAAGGGAGCTCCCGGCGTTGGATCATCCGCGCCGTCGAGGACTCCCTGCGCCGGCTCGACACCGACCACATCGACCTGTACCAGGTGCACCGCCCCCGCACCGACACGGACATCGAGGAGACCCTGGGCGCGCTCACCGACCTCGTCCGCCAGGGCAAGGTCCGCTACATCGGCGCCTCCACCTTCCCCGCCAGCCAGATCGTCGAAGCACGATGGGTGGCGCGCGAGCGCGGATACGAGCGCTTCGTCACCGAGCAGCCTGCCTACTCCCTGCTCGTGCGCCGCATCGAGGACGACATCCTGCCGACCTGCCAACGCCACGGCCTGGGCGTCCTGTCCTACAGCCCTCTCACCGGCGGGTGGCTCTCCGGTCGCTGGCGCAAGGACACGGGGCAGCAGGAGTCGTCCCGAGCCGGCCGGCTCCCCGAGCGGTTCGACCTCGCGCAGCCCGCCAACCAGCACAAGCTCGACGCCGTCGAGGCCTTCGCTCAGCTCGCGGAGGACACCGGCATCACCCTCATCCAGCTGGCGATCGCGTTCGTGCTCACCCACCCCGCGATCACCTCGGCCATCATCGGTCCCCGAACCCGCGACCAGCTCGACGGGCAGCTGGCGGCCGCCGACATCGAGCTGCAGCCCGAGGTGCTCGACCGCATCGACCAGATCGTCGCCCCCGGCACCACGGTCAACCCGGTCGACAACTCCTTCGACAACCCAGCACTCACACCCGCCGCCCGTCGCCGCACGCCGTAGGAGCCACGGTTCCCGTCCCCTGCCGAGAGACCGGTCCCGGTGACGGTGTGACGGTGGGCGCGTGGCTGAGGGGCATCGCCGGTCCACCCTGGGGCCCGTGACCGCGGACGTGCCGGTGCTCCAGGCGGGGACCCGCGTCCGGCGGTCGTCAGCCCGCGCCGGGCGGACCGACAGGCCGGCTGACGTCACCGACGCCCTCGCACCCTGCACGTCGACCGCGTCGCCGACCGCGGCAGCGGCGGTGAACCGACCAGCTGGGTCCAGCACCGCTGACCCTGTCCCCACCTCGCGAGGCAGCCGACGGCGACCCTCCGGCCCTCGCGAACACCTCCCCTGCGGCGGCCCCGGAGGACGGTCGGCGCGGCGTGCTCCGCCGGGGGTCCGGCTCCTGCGTGCGTCCCGCACTACGGTCGTCGTGTGGTCATCGAGTCAGCGGAGCAGGGCACTCATCCCGAGGACGTGCCGGCCGCGGTCCTGGACGACGTGGCGCGTGCGCTCGGGACCGAGGTCACGCTGCTCGATCGCCTGACCGGAGGTGTCAACGGGGGTGCCGTGCGCGTCCAGCTGGGCGCGCGGGCAGACGCAGTGCTCAAAGCAGCGCCCCGGGCACACCCCGACCAGCTGGACGAGACGTTGCGCGCCCAGAGGGTGGTGGAGCACATGCGTCGGTGCGGCTATCCCACCCCGGCCTGGCTCGCCGTCGGGGCCACAGCCGCTCACGTCTGGCACCTGATGGACTTCGTCGATGCCGCTCCCGCGTCAACCCTGACCCCGTCCCTGATCGAGCAGCTGATGGCGATCATCGAGCTCCAGGCGGGCCGGGCCTCGGAGCCCTACGACCACTGGTCCTACGCCTGGCGGGTCGCCACCGGTCAGGAACCGGCTGGCGACGGGCTGGAGGTCGTCGAGACGCCGGAGCAGGCGCTGCTCCGCCAGTCCGTGGGCAGGCTCTCGGGGTATTCCTCCGCGGTGGCGGCCCTGGTCGAGCGCCTCCGGCTCGTGTGTGCCGACGTCCCACCACCGCCCGAGGCACCGGACATGGTCCATGCCGATCTCGCGACCCCCGGCAACATCCTGGTCCGCGACGGAGTGGTGGTCGCGGTCGTGGACATCGGGAACGCCGGGAGCGGCACGCGGGCGACTGATCTCACCACCCTGATGTGGTACGCCTTCCAGGATCCGCTGCTGGACGGCGTCCGGGAGCGGCTGTGGGCGAGGATCCTCGGTCTGGTCGGCTGGGAGGGGGCGGCGGTGCTCGCGGCGACGCACATCCTCCTGATGCTCGAGCTCCCCATCCGTGACGGACGCCACGACCTGGTCCCGGGGGTGGTCGAGCGCGGCCACCGCGCCTTCGACGAGCTGGACGCCCTTCGCTGAGCCCTGCCCCGAGCCCGGCCGGGTGGTCGTCGCGGACCAACCGTTCACCGGGCCCGACCTCACGGCTGCGTCCCACGCCAGGGGAACCAGCTCCGACCCCAGCCGACCCCGGGGGTCAGAGCGCGGGCATGATGCGCATGTCACGCCGGGCGCCGCCGTCGAGGGCGGCCAGGGCCTCCTGGTAGGCGGGGCTGTCGTGGGCGGCGCGAGCGGCCTCGACGGAGTCGAAGACGATGACCACCGTGCGGGTGGACTCCCCCGCCTCGTACGTCTGCTCCGGCAGCCCGCGCGCCACGAACGTGCCGCCCGCCGCCTCCAGCGCGGGTCGAGCGAGCTGCGCGTACGCGTCGACCTTGGCCTGGTCGAAGATCTCCTGGTAGACGCTGATCCAGTAGGCGGTCATGCGGACCATTCTGTCCGACCGGGGCCGATGAGGCTTCGCAACCCGCGAGCGGAACGTCGGGGCTGGGTCGCGATGAGATGGGGTCGCGGGGACGGTCGGTCGACGTGGGGAGCTGCAGCCGCCGAGCGAGGAGGACACGACGATGACGGAGTCGCGGGAGGTGGCCGGTGGCCAGCCGGCCATCAAGGACCTCGAGCCGCTGGTCGGCCGCTGGCGCCAGGTCGTCGACGCGCCGCGGCATGTCGAGGAGAAGGTCGAGGGCGACATGACGCTGGAGTGGCTCCGGGCGAGAAGGTGGTGCTCCAGCGCTCGATCGTCGAGAACCCGATGTCTCCCGAGGGCGTCGTCGTGATCATGGCCGCGGACGAGAACGCCGAGGGCGACTTCACCGCGCACTCCTTCGACTCCCGCGCGGTCTCGCGCGTGCTCCACCTGCGCTTCCTACCTCGTCGAGGCCAGGCGAGTGGATCCACGACGTCGACGTCACCTGCACGCGGGCCCAGCCTCAGGCGGCGTCGGTCGCCTCACCGAGGTCGATGACGGCGACCTCGAGGCGGTCCTGGCCTCACCCGTCGAGGGCTCGCGACGGCGCTCCGGGCCTCGCCACCTCCCACTCAGACGCGCCACCGGAGCCCGGGCCCCGGACCTGTTCCTGCGAGCGGGAGGGCGACCCGAACGCCAGCACCCGCACGACGTCGTGCTGGGCGAGAGCTCCTGGTTCGCCGGTGCGTCACCACGTGGCACGGTGACGTCTCGACCTCTGCCGTGAGGTCCGCGTCCCGCACGCGGGGTCCTCGCAGCCCCGTGGGAGGTCGACTGCTCCGACTCGCCGCCACGACACCCGTCGTCCGGCCTCGATGGATGCCTGGTGCGCCGGGGACGACGCTGACCAAGCCGGAGGACGTGGGCGGGTTCCCCCACCGGCCGGCCGGATGCCCCGGACAGGCGGGTCGAGCGCGCGGCCTCCACCACCTGCAGGGCTGGTCAGCCACGCAGCTGGGCGATGAGCGGGATCTGCTCGAGCGGGTCCTCCTCCAGGCTGTTCCAGAACACGTGACTCACGCCGAGGCTCTCGGCCCGCTCGAGGTCGGTGGCCACCTGGTCGACCGAGCCGAGCAGAGGAGCACGCTCGTCCAGCGACCGCTCGCTGATCGTGCCGTTCACCTGCAGCAGCACGGGCAGCGAGCCGGGCTCGTGTCCCGCGCCGGCTTCCGCCGTCCGGAACGTGGCGATGGTCTCGCCGACGGTCTCCCAGTCGAAGATCACCAGCGTCAGCCCGGCGCCGAGCCGGGCGGCGCGGTCCACGGCGGCCGGTGCCGCGCTGCCGATGATCAGCGTGGGCCCGTCGAGTCGTACCGGCTTGGGGCCGATCTCGGCGGAGGGGATCTGGTAGAAGCGCCCGTCGAACTGCACCGGGTCCGGACCCCACACCGCCCGCATGGCCCGGAGGTGCTCCTCGAAGCCGGCACCACGACGTGACATCGGGACGCCCGTGGCCACGAACTCCTGCTCCATCCAGCCCTGGCCGACCCCGACGACCAGCCGTCCGCCGCTCAGCTGGTCGAGCGTGGCCAGCCGTCGGGCGAGGATCACCGGGCTGGAGAACAGGGCGTCGAGCACGCTGGTGCCGAGCGTGATCCTGCTCGTCCTGGCGGCCACGAACGCCAAGGTCTCGAGTGCGTCGTACACGACGGCGAACTGCGCGGGCGCGTCCATCACCGGGCCGCCGGGACCGCCCATGGCGATCGGATCCGTGGGTCGCATCAACCGCTCCCAGGCCCAGACGGAGTCGAGGCCGGCGCGCTCGGCCTCCTCGGCGACCCGCAGGATCGCCTCCGGCGAGGCTCCTGCGCCCGCCAGCGGGAGGTTCACCCCCAGCTTCCTCGTGCTCATCCCGACTCCTCTCGTGCCGTGCTCGTCGCACCAGGTCAGACCGCGCCCACCACGCCAGCTCATCGGCGGAGTCACCACCAGTCCGTCGCGGTGATCCGGACTGCCCGGCCGGAGAGCCACCCGATGAGCTCGATCCGGGTGCCGTCGAGGTCCGTGTGGCGCCCGACAGGCGAGCCCGGCACCGCCCGACCACCCGCACCGAGGGGGTCACCCCCTCCGTGCGTCATGGACGGCGGCCGGGGTGCTCACGGCCGCCGCCGCAGCGGCGGTGCCGACGGGCTCCGGTCCAGGGCCGAGCGCCGGCGGAGGACCGCAGGCCCGCGCCGGCCGTGGCCACGACACGGCCGCGTGTGTTCACTGGGGGGATGCCGGCCGCCGCACACCCGAGGACAGACCCGATCCAGACTCCGCGGCTCGTCCTGAGCCCGGTGGGGTCGGAGGACGTCGACGACCTGGTGCTGCTCTACGCCGATCCGCGCGTCGCGTCCTGGACAGGCCCGTGGACGCCCACGAGCGTCGCAGCGTGGACGCACGAGATGGCCGCCCGCTGGACGACGGACGGCGTGGGCAAGTGGATGGCCCGCAATCGTGCGGACGGCTCGCTGGTCGGACGCGGCGGGTTCACCCGGTTCGACCTCGCCGGTGAGGCCGTGCTCGAGCTCGGCTGGGTCATCCGGGATGCGCTGACCGGTCGCGGCTACGCCACGGAGGTGGGGCGCGCGGCGCTCGCCTGGGCCGACGAGCACGAGGCCGGCACTCCGGTCGTCGCCTTCACCGAGGTGCACAACCACGCCTCCCGAGCGGTGATGCGGCGCCTCGGGATGCGGCCGGCCAGGCTGATCCGGCGGGAGGGACTCATCGAGGGCCGGCCGGGTCTGCACCCCGACGCACCCTTCGCGCTGTACCGCGCATCCTGACCGGTGCCCCGGCCGGCGTTCCTCCCTCGGCGGTGCCGTGCGAGAACTGCCACCTCGACCTCACCCCTCAGCGGTCCTAGGTTCCGCGTATGAGCGAACCGGGGGTTGATCGATGAGTCTGCTCTGTCGTGTCGGACGGCACACGTGGGGGTGGACGGAACGCGACGAGCGTGCGCAGTCTGTCGCGGTCTGCCGTCGCTGCGGGCACCGCCGTCACGCGTCCTGGCTGGAGGTCGAGCAGCACAACGACCTCCCACCGAAGTTCAGCGGCTTCTAGGAGAGCCCGCCCCTGCGGTGGCCCGGTGTCAGCAGCTCCACGGCAGCGGGTCGGCTGCTGCGTGCGTCCCGCACGACCGCCGACGGCTCTGACCGTCCACCACCACGCCTGGACCCGGGGCGCCCCGACGGGGAAGGGTTGCCCCATGAACGACCTCTTCGACGAGGAGATCCGTGGCCACCACAGCCTGCGCGACCACCTGCTGACGGTGCTCTCCGACCCGGATCTCGCCTTCCGGTTGCCCGGCACGAACCCCACGCTGGGCGGCGCGCTGGTCGAGCTGGGACACCTCCAGGGGGTGTACACCCACTCGTTCGAGACGTTCGACCTGGACTGGACGCACCGCGAGCACCCGGCCCCGGATCCGGTCACCATCGCCGGCCTGCAGGACTGGTTCGCCGCCCAGGACGCCGCGATGAAGACCGCGCTGGACCGCTTCACCGATGAGGAGCTCCGCACCGACCGGATCGACCGCGGGGACGGCTTCGTCGCCTCCCCCTTCGTCCAGCACCAGGTCTACCGCGAGGCGGTCTACATCGGCTACGGCAAGCTCAGCGTCTACCTGAGGGCGCTCGAGCGGGATGCCGGTCCCGGCTGGGCCTCCGCGGTGGGGTGAGGGAGTGCCCCACCACCGCCCTCGGCGAGCTCGCCCGTCGTCGCGCCGAAAGCGCGTTGGTAGAACTCGACGGCAGCGGCGGCGTCGGTGACCGACAGCCATGGAGCGATCGCCGTCATCGGACCTCCTGGACGGGCGCAGCCAGGCCGGCACACGGGTCGGCTGTCCGGCTCCTGCACGTCCCGCGCGACACCGGCTTCATCCTGCTGGCGCCGGCGGGCTGGTCGCCCTGGGTGCTCCGTCCGACGGCCGGGCCCTCGGGTGCCGCGCGGAACGGCCGACGGCGGCAACCGATCGGCCCTGCTGGGGTGATGGCCTCGGTGCAGGTGCTCCGCGGCGGCCGGCGGAGCGAGCCGCGGGGCTCGTCCCTGGACGGACGGTCCGCCGGTCATGAGGATGGTCCGGTGCCGCGCATCCCCTTGGTCGTGCTCCCCGATCCCGAGGACGAGTCGTGCCTGCAGGCCTGGACCGACGTGGTGGCCGACGGGGTACCGCTGAGGCTGTTGCTGGACACCGGCACACCACGGTCCGCGGTCCCCCACGTCGCCCCGTTCGCCACCCGCGCCCGGCAGACCACGCAGGGGGGTCGCGGAGCGTTCGCTGTCGCGGCCATCGAGGAGGTGCTGGTCGAGACCGACGCCGTGCGCACCGGTGACCTGGTGACACCGGACCTCCTGGTCCAGCTCCAGCCGGAGGGGTGGCGGCATCCGGGGTTGCTCGGCATGGACGTCCTCGGCTCGCACCGCTGCGACTTCCACTTCGACGTGCCGCGGATCGACCTCGACGGCGGAGAGCCGCCGGGTGCAGCGTGGTACCCGCTCGCCACCGCACCGCAGAGCACGCCGACGGTCGCGGTCAGCTGGGACCAGACCTCCCTCGACGCCCTGTGGGACACCGGGGCGGGGGCCACCCTCGTCGACCAGTCCTGGGCCAGCCGGCACTCCGAGATCGTCTCCGTGCGCCCCGAGACGGGCCGGGGCACCGACGTCACCGGCGCCGAGGCCAACCACCACTGGGGCACGCTGGCCACCTGTCGGATCGGTCAGGCGACGTTCGCGGAGCAGCGGTGTGCTGTCGTCGACCTCTCAGCGTTGAACGCCACCCTCGAGCAGCCCGTGGAGGTCGTCCTCGGGCTGCCGCTCATCGTGCAGGCGTCCTGGGCGATGGACCACCCCCGACGTCGTTGGACGGTCTGGCTCTAGGCTCGCCGGGTGCGGGCCGAGAGGTCGAGGACGAGGGTCGCCGGCGTGGCGACGCGTCGGGATCGCGCAGCCAGCGTGGTCCTCCGTGACGAGGGTGATGCCGTGCTCCTGATCCGACGCCAGAAGAACGGCGGCGCTCTGCGTCCTCCTCCCGGGCGGAGGGGTGGAGGACGGTGAGTCGTCGCGTGACGCGGCTCTGGGTGAGCGAGATCGACGCCGCCGACCGGCAGCCCGCAAGGCTCGGTCCGCTCCTGGCTGACCTCGCCCGGAGCCAGGTCGGGGCGGCTGACGGCCTGCCCACCGTGCTGCGGTCGCGCACCTGCTGCTGGCAGCGGCCCCGGAGGACGGGGACGCCGGGCACCTGGTTCACCCGGTCGCCGGCGTCGTCTCCCACAGGCCGAGGACGTTGCCCTCGGGGTCCCGGAAGTAGGCGTACGCGCCCATCCCGGGGATCGGTGTCCGTGGTGTCACCGTCGTGCCGCCGCTGTTCTCGATCTCTTCCAGGGTGACATCGATGGCCTCGACGTCGACGGTGAGGACGGGGGTGACGAGCGGCCCGTCGCGCTGCACCAGGCCACCGTTGATCCCTCCGGACTCCCGCGGTTCCTGCGTCTGCTCGTCCACCGGGGTCGTCGTCACGGCGAGGTACTCACCACCGTCCATGGGCACCCTCTGGATCTCCCAGCCGAACGTCGAGCTGTAGAAGCGCTGAGCTCGGTCGAGATCGGCAGCCGGGATCTCGAAGTGCACGACCTTGCGCATCTCCGCCTCCTCAGGAGTGACCTGGTCCGACCAGCGTCCAACCGTCGCGCACAGGTGTCAACGGTGCCGACCACTGGAGCGATGGCACCCGCTCATGGCTCTCGCGCCGATGGGCCGCCGGCCTCGCCACCGGCCGTGGCACGTCCCTGCTCGACCGCGCTCACGACCCCTCAGTCGTGCGGTCTCCCGGCACGACCGCCTCGATCCGCTGCTACGTTCGGGTTCTCCGTGGTGGGTGCTGGGGGGCGCTGATGGTCCGACGGGCGATCTTCCTGCTGGTGGCCGTCCTCGGTGGCTGGTGGGGTCTGAGCCTCGGCGACGACGCCACGCGGATCGCCCAGGTTTCGGTCCCAGCTGAGGTGGGCCGGGACGACCCGACCGTCGTGGTCTACACCCGGACTCCGGAGGCCGCGGTCAGCTTCGAGTGGATCCTGCTCGCCGACGGGAAGGTCAGCGTGTCCGTCGACGGGTTCGCCCCGGAGGGCGGCGTCATCGAGGCCACCGTCGAACTGACGAAGGGAGCCCGGCTGACGTTCGACGACCCCGAGGTCCGGTCGCGCACGGACGGTGACCGTCAGCTGGTCGACCTCTCGGCCGGCGACAACGCTGTCGGGACGCCGGCGGCCACCTGGCGGGCGTCGGCGAACGGGCGCACCGAAGCGCGGGTGCCCGACGTCTGGTTGGGCCTGGGGGACGACAGTGCGGGGCTGCTGCAGCCCTCGCCCGAGTCCACGGCGTTCGTGGGCGTGGCGGGCGGCCCGACCGAGAGCATCGACTTCTTCTCGCCGTCGACGATCCAAGGCGGTGAGGTGCGCGTGCTGGAGACCGGCAGCGTCTTCGGAGGGGGGTCAGCGGTCATCTGGGCCGTGTCCCCCTCGAAGGTCCCTGACGACTCCTCCCTGTTCGGCCCCGACCAGCCGAGCGCGGACCTGGACACGGCCGTCGCGCGGTTGAGCGAGCCGGCGGGAGTGGCGGGAGCGCAGCAGCGGCTGCTGCTCTCCGGTGCGGTCCTCGGTCTCGCCGCGGCGGCCCTGTTCGAGGTGTTCGCCACGGGCGGCCCGGTGCTCCGCCGGAGAAGGCGTGGCGCGACGTCTGCGGCCCCCACCCCGGCGGCCGTCCTGCCCGCCGCTCCGTCCCCCGCCCCCGCGCACTCCGAGCCTTCCCCACCGGCCCGGTCCACCTCACCAGCACCCACGGCGGCCGACCAGCATCGGGGTTCCGAGCAGAAGACCGCGGGGGCGAGGAAGTCAACCACGACCAGGACGCGGACCACGACCACGAAGGCACCACCCGGCGGGGCGGCAGCGCCGGCGAGGGCAGCGGGCGGCAAGGCGCCCAGCCGGAGAACGCGCCGCCCGCGGGACGCTGGGGACACGGAGTCGTGAGACCAGCGTGCTGTGCGGCACGAGGCCGGGCTGCCGTCACGGTCCTGCCCTCGGGTTGCCCAGAGCTCGTCGAACCAGAACGAGCCGCTGCCCACCCTCGTCGCGACCGGCTCGGCCTCCGTCGCCCGCCACTCCACCGGCCGCGTCAACGCAGGCCTCCCGAGCCGATCAGTCTCCGCGATGGCTCCGGTCCACCTCCACAGGGCCCACAGAGGAACAGCCGAGAGGGGAACACCATGGCGGTCGGCATCTTCGCTGGCATCCCGGTCAACGACTTCCCGAGCGCGTTGGCGTGGTACAAGCAGCTGCTCGGCACCGAGCCAGCGTTCTACCCGAATGACGTCGAGGCGGTCTGGAAGCTGGCCGAGGACCGTTACGTCTACATCGTCCGCGACGCCGGCCGTGCCGGCGGAGCCGTCAGCATGATCTGGGTTGACGACCCCGTCGCCGAGGTCTCCAGGATCGCCGACCGAGGGGTGGAGCCGGTCGGCGTCGAGAAGCACGACGGGGTGTGGAAGTACGTCTTCCACGACACCGACGGCAACGAGACGGGGATCGGGGGCCGGGTCGCCTCGACGGCCTGATGGCCGCCGGCGGTCGTCCGCCTGGCTGACCAGCCGCGCCGGACCCCGGTGCCGTCCGGTGGCCGTCGGCGGGGGGTCCGCCTGGTCATCCCCTCCCTCGGACGGGTCGGCGCGGGGCGGGCCGCCGCTCGGCTCGCGAGCCTGGGTGCCGGCGAGCCGGTCAGGATCGATGCTGGGGTGTGGCATCGACGACGGAGCTCCTACCGCCGGCTGCAGCGGCCGCGCTGGCTTCCCATCTCGGGGTGTCACCCGCGCTTCGCCTGGGTGAGCAGTGGGCGGGGGCCACCAGCACCGTCGTGCGGTGGGGTGGATCGCTGGCCGTGAAGGTCCCCCACCGCGACCAGCAGGCCATCCGGGCCTGCCTGGTCCACGCCCAGGTCAGCTCCGCTGCTCGGCTCCTGGGGGTCAGCGCACCCGAGATCGTCGCGGTCGTCGACCTCGATCCGATCATCGGTGTCCCCGTGATCGTCAGCCGCTTCCTCCCCGGCCACCGGCTCTCACCGGGCCGGGGAACGCCGCAGGTCTGGGCCGCCGTAGGGGCGGAGATCCGCGTCCTCCACCGCGCCTCGGCGGCCCAGATGCCGCCTGGCCTTCGATCCTTCACCCAGACCGGCGATGTGGACCCGCGGGTGCTGGCTGAGCGGCTGCGCGCGGCCGGGCGGCTGAGCGCGGGAACCGCCGCCCGGCTGGTCCGGCTGGCTGATCAGCTCGTCGACGACGTGCTCCCCGACCTCCACCCCGTCCTCTGCCACGGCGACCTGCACGCCGGGAACGTCCTCGCCGCGGCCGGCCGTCTGGTCGGCATCGTCGACTTCGCCGGTGCGGGCTGGCTCGACGCCGCCTGGGACTTCGTCGGCGTCCCCCTCACCGCCGTCCCGCCGATGCTCGACGGCTACAACGCCGGCGCAGGAGAGCCGGACCGGCTGCTGGAGCGGGTCGCGTGGTGCCGCCTGCAGACCGCGGTCCACCGGCTCGTCGATGCTGAGGACCCGGAGACTGGAGCCTCCCGCGCCCTGGCCGAGGCGGAGGCGCTGCGCTCCTGACCACGTCGCGACCCCGGTGGATCCCCCGCATCCGGCCGGCTGGTGGCCTCAGACCGCGCGGAGGGTCCGGGCGCGGGCGGTGGTCTTGACCCCGTACATGTGGCGGTCGGCCTGTTCGATCAGCTGGGTGGGGTCGTCGCCGACGTGCCCGAGGGCGGCGCCCACGCTGACGCCGATGGTGATCGCGCCGTGCCGGGTGCGGAAGGGCCGTCGCATGTCCCGTTCGATGGCGTCGCTGAGCTGCGTGATCGAGGTGGGGGTCGCGGCCGGGGTGAGGATGAGGAACTCGTCGCCGCCGAGTCTGCTGACCACCTGCGGCGGCCGGGTGAGGGCGAGGAGCCGTCGGCCGACGTCGATGAGGAGGGCGTCCCCCACGAGATGGCCATGGCGGTCGTTGACCTTCTTGAAGCCGTCGAGGTCGCAGAACAGGAGACCGACCTGGTCACCACGGTGCGCAGGGCTCGGGAGGAGGGCGGTCTGGAGGGCGCTCAGCATGGCCGCCCGGTTGCGGAGCCCGGTGAGGGCGTCGGTCTCGGCGCGCTCGCGCAGCTCGGTCTGGAGCTGACGCTGCTGGGTGACGTCGGTTCCGACGTAGGCGACGGCTCGGGGCTCACCGTCCTGGTCACGCAGGACGCTGCTGTGCATGTGGATGCGGAGCCGACCGCCGTGGCGGTCCAGCCAGTCCGCTTCGACCTGCCCCGCGGTGCCGACCAGGGCGGCCTGGCGCAGGGACGCCTGGGCCGGGACGAGGTCTTCGGGGATGACGAGGGTGTCGAAGATGAGCCGGCCCACGATGTCGCGCGGCTCGTAGCCGGTCAGGTCGAGCAGGGCAGGGTTCGCCGACAGCACGCGTCCCTGGAGGTCGACGACGCAGATCAGAGCCGTCGTGCTCGCGACCACACCGGCCGCGACCGCGGCTTCGTCGAGAGCGGGCGCCGGTGCAGACCGGGCGCTGAGAGTCCGCGCCAGGACGCGTCCGAAGCGTGACAGCACATGGGTCCCCAGGGGCATGATCGGTCCTCACCAGAACGTGGCCCCGAGACCTGCCTGCGGCAGATGTCGCGTTCAGCGTAGCGGGGGATGATCGCCCAGACCGGGGATCTGGCCCTCGGGGCGGTGCGCCGCCGGGCACGCCGGTGCCCGCCCGCGGTGCACGGCCGGGGTCTGGTCGGGGGGTCGGCTGACTGCTAGCCTCCCCGCTGTCGCAGCGCCTCGGGGGCGCGGCCCTCGCGGAGGAGTGGTGATGGCCACGGCTGAGCAGGAGCAGACGGTTCGGCGCTTCATGGCCGCACTGGAGAGCAGCGGGGACCTCGGCGTGCTGCACGACCTCTGCGAGGAGCCCGTCGCCACCGAGTGGCAGGCGCTCATGGAGGACTTCGCGTTCACCGAGCGGACCTTCACGGTGGACCAGACGGTGGTCGACGGCGCGCGGGTGGCCATCCTCTGGACGATCTCGGGCCGGCACACGGGCGAGTTCAACGGCTTGCCGGCGACCGGGAGACGGACGAGCAACACGGGTTCGGCCTTCTTCACGTTCACCGGCGGACGGATCTCCGAGCTGGTCGTCCACTACGACGCCGATGGCTTGTACGACCAGCTCGGGGCCACCGTCACCCTGGCGGACTGACACGCCCGGCCGCGCCCTGCAGCGCAGCCCGGCCAGCGCGCTGCACCGGGTCGCGCTGAGGAAGCGGCTCGGGTCGGGAGGGGACCGTGGACGTGCTCGGCGTGCTCGGTCAGGAGGCGGCCGAGGTGGAGCGGCTGGTGCACGCCGCCGACCTGGCGGCGCCCGTCGCCTCCTGCCCGGGCTGGACGGTCCACGACCTCGTCACCCACCTGGGCGCCGTCCACCGCTGGGCGGCTGCGGCGACGCGCACGCCGAGTGACGGACCGGCACCGGCGGATCCTCGCGAACCGCACGGGCTCGACGGGCCAGCCCTGGCCCGCTGGTACGCCGCAGGCGCTGCCGATCTCGTCGAGGCGCTGTCGGTGGACGTCGACCGGTCCTGCTGGACCCTGGCCCGACCGAGCACCGTCGGGTTCTGGCGTCGGCGTCAGCTCCACGAGACCGTCCTGCACCGTTGGGACCTCCAGACGGCGCTGGGCCGGCCGGCCCGGATGGACGCGGAGGTGGCGCTGGATGGCATCGACGAGGTGCTGACGGTGATGCTGCCGCGGCAGGTGCGCCTCGGGCGCGTCGAGGAGTCGTCGTCGTGGGTCCGTCTGCGGGTCGACGGCCAGGACCGGGTCCTCGCGTCGTCCCCTCATCGTGACTCCGAGCCCGTGGCCGGCGTCGTCGGTGACGGCCCGACGGTGCTGCTGCTCCTGTGGGGACGACTCGGCCTGGACCGCGTGGTGGTGGACGGTGATCGCGGGCGTCTCGAGGAGGTCTTGCGCGGTGCGCTGACGCCGTGAGCCAGCCGTCAGCCCCAGCGCCGCTCAGGGGCAGGAGAGGTCCGCGAGTCGGTCGCATGCAGCTCGGAGCCTGGCGTCGGCGTCGGCCACGGCCGGCTCCAGAGCACGGTCACCGGTGAGGGCCACGATCAGGTGCAGCCGTGATGCCTCGACCACCGTTCGTCCGGGGTCGGCGGCGCGGACGACGACGCTGCAGGGCACCAGCAGTCCCACCGAGGGGTCGGCCTGGAGGGTGGCGTGCGCCAGCCCTGGTGTGCAGACGCCGAGCGTCACCTGCGGCGGTATCTCCAAGCCGAAGGCCTGGTCGAAGGCGTCCGCCACGTCGTGAGGGGTGAGGACGACGAACCCCTCCGCGTCCAGGGCCGCGCGGACACGGCCCAGCACGACGCCGTGGGGTTGGTGGACGAGCTTCTGCACCCCGAAAGCCACGTGGGTCTCCTGACATCGCTGTGGTGTGGGCCCCCGGTGGAGGTTCCCGGCGGCCGGGGCAGGAACGCACGGGCCGACCTGCGCGACCGGTGCGGGGCTGCGGGGACGTGGCGACAGACGAGAGCCAGCTGACCGGTGCTGTCAGCTGGCTCTCGTCCTGTGCGTGATCAACGCCGACGGAGGGACCCTGCCGAGGAGGGTTCGTCCTGCCGCTCGTGCTGACCGTGCTGCCGTTGCGCGGTCCGGGCGGGCCGGAGGTCAGGCGTCGTAGACCTCGCGGCTGCCGGACTTGGCGAGGCCACGGGCCAGCATGTAGGCGATCGTCAGGTAGACGACGTAGCGGATGGCGGTGGTGGCGCCGAAGGGGTCGCCACCGGTGCCGTCGCCGCTGCCGTCGTAGAGGTTGGCGGTGACGACGACGGCCACGACCGCGAGCACGAAGGCGATGAGCTCGGTGGTCTTCGTCGCGTTCTTCGTCTCGGTGGACAGACGACGGGGCTCGTCGACGCCCAGGTCGAGGTTGGTGTGCGCTGCAGCGGTGCTCATGAGTTCTCCTGGTGTTGACCGCGAGGATGTCGCGGCGGTGGCGGAGTCGGTTCTCGACTTCTTCGCCCGAGTTTCTGATGGCCATTCCTGCACCATCACCTTCGACGTCAACGGTGCCAGACGGCACCGGTGGTGTCGAACTCTCCAGGGCCTTGAATGTCGTCCATCGACGCACCTCTCAGGGAATTCGGGGTTCCCCGTCAGCAGCAGCCCCGATGGTCCTAGGACCAGGCTCCGTCGCATTCTTGAGAATTGCGCTCGTCGGCCGTGCTCGAGTTCCCCGGCCACGTTCCAAACGCATCCGACCCACCTTTCCCGGACCCAGTGGTCCTACGACCACCAGTCCAGGGATGATGAGCAGGCGGAGGGCTGCGGGCTCGTACTCTCGAGGGCGTCCACCGCGTGGGCCGCCGGTCCGAGGAGGTCAGGGTGCTCGACCCAGCACAGTCAGCTCGTCCTCGATGAGGGGAACCAGGACCGAGATCAGCGGCGACTCCTCGGTGAGCCGGTCGATCGAGCCGTCGCAGCGGCTCCCTCTCGAGCAGGACGGCACGCCGGCGCGATCTCGGGGTGGCAGCAGGCGCAGGTTGCTGTGGCGTGGCCCCATCGAGCGGCTGGTGATCCTGTACATGTGCGCGGCTCTGGGCGCTTTCGTCCTGTGCGGGGCCGGTCTGGCCCTGGCCCAGCGGCACGCGGCCCTCAAGGAGGTCGTCCGCGACGCCCGGGCGACGGCCACGTTGCTGTCCACCCGGGTCGTGCAGCCCGCGCTCCCCCTGAGCGCGCCGGCGCGCCTGGACGCCGACCAGACCTTCGACCGCGTCATCCGGGAGCGGGTGCTCGGCGCCCCGCTGACGCAGGCCCGGATCGTCGACGAGTCCGGGCTGATCGTCTACGCGTCCGAACCGGGCGTGGTCGGACAGCGAGAGGACCTGTCGGCAGAGGAGCTGCAGACCCTGCGCACCGGTGTCGCCACCGCCAGCCGCGACGGGGGCTCCGATCCCACCGACCTCGTCGGCGGCCGCGCCGGACGGTCCCTCGACGTGTCCGCGGGGCTCCGGGCGCCGTCGGGTCAGCCCCTTCTGCTGCAGACGAGCCAGCCCTTCGCGGTGGTGTGGCTGACCAGCCGAGCCGTGTGGCTGTCGCTGCTGCCCAGTCTGGTCCTGGCGCTGGTCCTGCTCTACCTGGTGAAGATCGGTTTCACCTACCGGCTGACCAGGAGCCTGAACGCCGTGCAGGAGGAACGCGAGCAGCTGCTCGTCACCGCCCTCGCCGCCGCCGACCGCGAACGCACCCTGATCGCCTCCGACCTCCACGACGGCGTCGTGCAGGGCCTGGCCGGGGCCAGCTACACCCTGACCGACACCGCCAACCGGACCCGGGCGGCCGGGCAGACCGAGCTCGCCGACAGCCTCGCCGCGACCGCCCGGAGCCTTCGCCAGTGGGTCCGCGAGCTGCGGAGCCTCATCGTCACCGTCACTCCCCCCGCCCTCCACAGCGAAGGGCTGCACGCCACCCTGACCGACCTGGTGGCCACCCTGGAGGCGCGGCGGATCGACGTCGACCTCGACGTCCAGGTGGGCGACGGCCTCTCGGAGACCGGTGAGTCGTTGGTCTACCGCGTCGCCCAGGAAGCCGTCCGCAACATCGTCCGGCACGCCAACGCGACCCAGGTCCACGTGGTCGTGGCGGAGGAGGCCGGCTGGCTCCAGCTGCAGATCACCGACGACGGGCGGGGCTTCGACCCCGCCGTGTCAGCCCGCCGCCAGGGCAGCGTCGGACTCCCCCTGCTCGCGGCTCTGGTCCAGGAACGGGGCGGGCAGCTGCAGGTCGCCTCCGCCACCGACTCGGGCACCACCGTCACCCTCCGTCTGCCCCTGGTCACCGCCCCGCGACGCGGCGCCCAGACCAACAGGGCGGCGCCGTGATCCGCGTCCTGATCGTGGACGACCACCCGCTGGTCCGCCAGGGGCTGAGCGGGGTGCTCGCCGGCGTTCCCGACATCGAGGTCGTCGACGCCGTCGCCGACGGCGCCCTGGCCGCCGACGCGGCGGTCGCCCGGGAGGCCGACATCGTGCTGATGGACCTGTCGATGCCGGGCATGGACGGGGTCCAGGCCACCCGCGAGGTGCTCGCCCGACGCCCGGACGCCCGCGTGGTGGTGCTCACCTCCTTCGCCGAGCAGGCGCGGGTCCTCGCGGCGCTGGACGCCGGCGCGATCGGCTACCTGCTCAAGGACACCGAACCCGATGACCTCGTCCAGGCCGTCCGCGAAGCCGCCGCCGGACACGCCCCCATCTCCCCCCGCGCCGCGCTCGCCCTGCTGCCGCCCCGCGGGGCCAGCCGGCCCTCCCCCAGCGCGAACCTCAGCCCGCGGGAGCGGGAGGTCCTCGCCCTCGTGGCGGCCGGCCTGCCCAACAAGAGCATTGCGCGCCGGCTGCAGATCAGCGAGAAGACGGTCAAGGCCCACCTCACCCGGATCTTCGCCGCACTCGAGGTCTACGACCGGACCTCCGCCGCCCTCTGGGCCCAGCGCAACGGCATCCTCGACGAGAACACGCCCTGATCGGGTCCGGCACCCGTCGACCGGTCGTCCCTCCGACGTGAACCCGTGGCCTCCGGCCGACTCAGGCGCAGCCGCCGCCCGACTTGATCTGCGACCAGCGCTCGACCCGCCGGTCCGGACGCTCCACCCAGACCGCAGAAGGCTTCGACGCGATCACGTACAAGGTGTTGCCGTCCTTGCTGAACCCGGTCGACCGCGCCCCCCGGGGCAGGGCAGCATCGAGATCCGACCGCCCCACGGTCTCGATCAGGGAACCCTCGGTCTCGCGCATGTAGCGCCGCGTGTCGTCCTCGTCGTACCCGGCGTTCCAGTCCAGTCGCCGCCCGGGAGGCCAGGCGAGCTCCAGGAACACGGTCACGTGGTCCCCGGTGCAGGTGCTCGACCCCGATCCCGCGGCGAGGACCAGCACCCCGCCCGAGGCGTTCGTCCCGTCGGGCAGCTCCCGGCCCGCGGCGTCGTGCCAGAGCCCCACCAGGTCGCGTTGATCCGGCGGAACGGTGACGACTGGTCCACCCGGGGTGGCGGCCGTGCCCGACGCACATCTGGCCGCCAGCAGGCCCAGGACGGCGAGGCAGAGCAGACCTCGGCTGCTTCGCTGGCGCGGCTGCTGGCTCATGCGGCCATGATGCTCCTCCCTCACCCGACCGTCTCCTGATGAGCACCGCGGCGGCGACCTCGGGAGGGCCGGCCACGCGGCGCCGTCCGGTTCTCCACCGCGACGCCGACCACGGAGAGAGGGCGATCTCGGGCGCCGCGGCGGGGCTGCTCGTCGAGCCTGATGCGGCGGACCTCCGCCCGGCATCGGTCGAGGTCGTTCTCGCCCGGGGCCGAGTTGTGTCCACGCGATCGGCACGGGGTCACTCATCTTGTCTGCTGTGCCGCGCTGCTACCGCATGCCCACCATTGATCGCGCCATGCAGGTGGCCGCGATCCTGCGACGAATTCATGTCGACGCGCGGGAGGAGATGCGCTCGTGTGAGCCATTGCTCGTGGTCGAGGGGCACCACGGCGGTATCGATGAGGCGGTGCTGCGGATCGAGCCGACCGCCCGGCTCGTGACCTGAGAAAGGCCTACTTCGAGACACGGCTCCCTTCCGCGGCGATGCACACAGCAGTTCCCATTGTCCGGATCGCCTGGTGCTCATCGGGAATGACGTGTCTGCGGCGGTGGTCCCAGCGTGATCTTCCGGCGGCGCTGCGCTGGCAGGCCGTCTCTTTCGTGCGCAGGACGTGGCCCTCTGTCGACGGCGGGCACCTGCTCGAGCCCTAGCCGGAGCTCGCTGAGTCCGACCGTTCACACGGTGACCCAGGACGAGCTCCTGCTGAGCATGGCGGCTCCGGGACAGCGCGGTCGACGTGGGTGCGCTGCTGTGCGACCAGGCCTGCCGGCGTTCTGCGAGGGCAGGGGCTGGGAGCCGACTCCGGACTCCGCGACGGTCACCACCGAGGGAGAGGTTCTCGACTCGTTGCGCATGATGCTCCTCGTCTCCGAGCCGGCCGCCGCTGCTCGGCACCAGATGGCCACGGCGCCGTTCCACGTGCCGTCACCGTGGGGAGAGCAGCCGGTTGGCCGAGCTCCCGACGCGCGCCCACCCCACCGCGCCGGAGGTGCTGAGGATCGCTCGATGTCGTCGATCGGAGCGAGCCGTGGGAACGACCTGCCCGTACCGACGGCCACACGCGGCGAAGGACCGCAGCGTCACCTCCTGCACCGGCCCGGACCTGCCGCATGCCGCCTCGGCGCGCGGCCTAGCGTGCGTGAGGTGAACGACGAGTCCTCCAACGGTGTGCGGGTCGGCCTGTGCGGCTGGACCGTGGCGCAGCCGGCGTACGTGCAGCGCTACCGGGTCGTGGAGGTGCAGCACACCTTCTACGAGCCGCCCGCCGGCGCGCTGCTGGCCCGCTGGCGGCAGCAGGTGCCGGCCGGGTTCGAGTTCACGCTGAAAGCCTGGCAGCTCATCACGCACACGTCCTCGAGCCCCACCTACCGCCGGATGAAGGTGCCGCTCGCCGAGGAGGACCGCGGCGAGGTCGGCGCCTTCCGGTCCACCCCGCCGGTGCTGCGCGCCTGGACGCGGACGCTGGAGTGCGCGCAGGTCCTGCGGGCGACCGCCGTGCTGCTGCAGTGCCCGGCGAGCTTCCGGCCGACGAGCGAGAACGTCGCGGCGATGACCGCGTTCCTGTCGACCGCCCCGCGGCAGGGGCTGCGCGTGCTGTGGGAGCCCCGTGGCCCGTGGCCCGTCCCGCTGCTCGTCGAGCTGTGCCGCGACCTCGACCTCGTGCACGTCGTCGACCCGATGCAGACCGAGACGGTCACGCCCGAGCAGACCTACTACCGGCTGCACGGCACGAGCGGGATGCGGCACGTCCACACGGACGCCGAGCTCGCGCGGCTCCGCGACCAGGTCCGCGGCCGGCCCGACCCGTACGTGATGTTCAACAACCTGCCCCGCGCCGGCGACGCGGAGCGGTTCCTGGCGCTGCTGCGCGTCCAGGGCTGACCCGCGCCTGCGGCTGCGGCTGCAGGTTTGCGTTGGGCCCGGGGCCCGGGGCGCGGGCTCCGGCGAAGCGTTCAGGCCGCTGCCCTCGACGGAGCAGAGGTAGCAGGGCTTCCCCCAGACGATCCGCGTCGACGAGATCCTCGCTCCGCTTCCGGGAGGTGCACGACTCGACCACACCGTCGTGGCCCGGCGGACCATGCCGAGGCATCCCGAGGGTCCTCGTGCCCGTCGGTCGGCTGGCGACCCCGGTGTCCCGGCTCACGGGCGTGGGAGCCCAGAAGCCGCCGCATCACGACCCGGCGGACCCTGGGCTGCCGGTCCTGGTCGATCCCGCCGACCACCGACCACCCGTCCCGCGTGTCGAGGACCCTACGATGGCCGCCATGACCGCGCCTGCCCCGCTCCCGCAGCCTGCTCAGGACGTCCCGGTCTGGGCCGGATCACTGACGACGGTCCGCACGGCTGCTCCGCAGGTCGTGCTGACCTTCGATGACGGACCGCAGCCTGGCGGTACGGAGCAGGTCCTGGCCGCGCTGTCGGAGACCGGGTCGACGGCGACGTTCTTCGTGCTGGTGTCGCGGGCTCGACGGTTCCCCGGTCTGCTCGCTGAGGTCGTGGCGGCTGGGCACGAGATCGGGTTGCACGGCCTCGACCACGTCCGTCTCACCACGTTGCCGCCTGAGGAGGTCCGGCAACGCACCGCGGACGCGCGGTCGGAGCTGGAGGATCGGATCGGTCGTGGGGTCTCGTGGGTGCGTCCGCCCTACGGGGCGCAGAACCGGGAGACCTGGGCCGGATTGACCCACGGTGGTCTCACGTCGGTGTTGTGGGGGATCGACCAGGAGGACTGGCGGCCGGACGTCGACGACGACCATCGACTGACAGCGGCCCTGACCGGTCTGGCACCGGGGATGATCCTGCAGGGGCACGACGGGTTCGCCGGGCCCGAGGACGGAGCCTTCGACGGCCCGGCCCCACAGCTGGACCGCGGGGCCCTGCTGCGTCGCGTGCTCGGCGCGTACGCCGACCAGGGTCTGGTCGGGCGTGGGCTGAGCGAGGTGCTGCTCACCGGTGTGCAGCTCCGCGAGGAACGGTTCCCCAGCTGAGCGCGGGCTACCGAGCCGTGCCTCAGTGACCCAGTCGACCCGCACGAGCCATCCGGCGGAGAGTCAGTGACGGCCAGGACCTCACCGACCCACCACGCCGGGGCCGCGAACCCCTCCTGCACGGGGTGCTCGAGAGCGTTCCGACGCCCGCCAATCTCCGAAGAGCAAGGCGGCACCGTCTTCAGGTGAGCCTCCTCGAAAGACGACGACGGCCAGCTGCCGATCTCGGAAGAGCCCTGAGGACTCGGCCCGGATCCGGTGAGCCGTCGACCACCCAGCTGTGCGTTGGACTGCACCGAGCCTCGAGCGGTCCCACCGGCAGCACAGCAGCTGCGGGCAGCTCGGGGCACCTCGCCTGTGCCGTCCCGACGGAGCACCGCGAGGGCCAGGATGCGTCCTCCCGCGCGCCGAACCTCGCACTGATGACCGGGCTCCGAACTGAGGTCATCATCCTCAGGCCGTGAGACCTTGGAGTGCGGCCAGGCGCGCCACCCCCGGGCCGAGGGAGCGGCCCAGGCGACCCAAGGCGTCGTCCAGACCCGGTGAACCCGCGAGCTCGGGCGGGACCCGTGCAGGGTTCACCGCGATGCTATCGGTCCAGTGCTTGATGTCGGGCTCTGCCGAGAAGGCGGCCGTGTTGCGCGCACCCAGCACGTTCATCTTGGCCCAGTCGGTCAGGGAGTTCCCGTACGAGGACGGTCGGCAGAGACGGTTCTTCTCCGCGTCGTCGACACGCGTGGCCTCGACGTATCCGGCCAGAGCGGCCCCGAAGCAGGGGAACCCCGCGCGCACTGGCTGGAGCGTGATCACGTCGGGACGCCAGATCGGTACCAGCGGCGGCTGCTTCAGACCGTCGGCGGCACAGTTCACCACCAGCGCGTCGGCGGCCAACGCCACCGATCCCTCCTCCAGCTCCAGCCTGCCCCGCCGGGCCACTTGGAGGTGGCCACGCCGGACGACGTGGCCGATGCTGCGGAGCAGGTCGAGCTCCCACAGGCCCAGCGTGGGCGCCTTGGCCATCGACGGGGTCGCAGAGCGGTCGATCCGCAGCATGATCCCGGCCTCCTCCAGTTGCCCGAAGAGCTCGGGCAACGACTCGGCCGACGCCGCCAGGCGCATCATCTCGGCCACCATGCCGAGGTAGATGGTCGGGTTCGGCTGTACCAGCGACCGGTTCAACATCCACGGTTCCCGCGGTCGCACCCAGCAGATCGCGTCCGGGTCGACGCCCCGGCCCAACAGCCACACACAGGCGTCCGTCGCGGTCTTGCCCGATCCCACCACGACGTACTGGCTGGTCGTGCCCTCATGCGCGGGGAGGTCGTTCACCGGGATGACCCGCACCCCCTCGGCCACCGCAAACCTCGGCGACGTCACCGCCGGGATGTCAGGCGCGAGGTACCGGGCGTCGACGACCCGGCAGCGGTCCGGCACGTCCAGCCGCTCGCCGGAGTCGCGGGAGACGAAGGCGTGACCGCCCACGTAGTCGCAGCCAGGAAAGAACTCCACGCGTCCCGGGCCCACCATCCGCTCGGCCAGCACCTGCTCGTAGTAGGCGCAGATGGTCGGCTGGTCCGCACGTTCGTCCAAGCCGACCTCGGGTCCGCTGCTCTGGATCCGACCGCCGCCCAGCACACGCGATGCGACGCCGTAGAAGGTCGAGGACTGGTGCAGCCGCACGAAGGGGTACGCCTGGCGCCAGTGCCCGCCGACGCCGTGGCGACGGTCGACCAGGGCCACACGCACGTCGGCATGGTCGATCAGGGCGTCGACAAAGCCCATGCCCATGGCACCCGCACCCACCACGAGATAGTCGACGTCCACCCGACTGGACACCTGACCACCCAAACACAGCCGCAGCGTTCTCGCCAGGGCGCCGAGACCCGTGGGCTCCAACCGGAGCAGGTTCCCAGCCCGACTGGCGGGTGCGTGAGGCACCCAGCATGGTCGAGCGCTCGCCGGGAGGTCGAGGATCGCCTCCGGAGAGCGCTCGGCTCTCGTCCCGCGGGCGGTCGGCTTGTGCATGCGGCTCGCACAACGGTCGGTCGCCGCGTGCGTTCCGCCCGAGGTGCTCGACCGCCAGCCCAAGAACGGGGACGAGGTGGACTCGGGACCTCGGCCGATGCTCACCAGCGACGCCGGCGCTGCGGCACCGCTCGTTGGGGTGCTGGTGTCAGTCCCTGCGCACCGGGTGGGCGACGTCGAGCTCGGCGCCCGCCGCGTTCTCGGTCCCGTCGACGTGGACGGCGGCGTTGCCGACCAGCACGTCGAGGCCTGCCGGCGGTGCGGACACCGGGGCCCCATCACCCTTCGTCAGCCGCAGCTCCACGCAGGACCGAGGGGATCGGTCCAGCCTCGTCGCAGGCGGAGGACCGCTCGGTCGGCGGCGTGCATCAGCGCCACGGGTCCGTGATCGCGCGCAGGTCGCGCAGCGTCTCGTGCATCTGTCCCAAGCGCCGCTCCCCCACGTGGTCCGACCACTCGGCGAGGACGCGTTCGACCTCGGCGTCGGCCGCCTGGACGACGTGACGGGCCCGGGAGGTCAACCGGACCAGCCGGGCGCGGCCGTCGGTGGGATCCGGGACGCGTTCCACATAGCCGGCCGCCTCCAACTGCTCGACCAGGAACGCCGCGCTCTGCTTCGTGACGCGGGCCTGCTCGGCGAGGTCGGTGACCCGGGACCCGTCCGGTCCGATCCGAGCCGCCACACGCGCCTGAGCCGGCGTGATGTCGGTGAAGCCGGCAGCCACGACGGCGTCGAAGGCCCGTTGTTCCAGGGCGCGGTTGGCGACGAAGAGCAGGATCCCGAGCTCATGCCGTTGACCGGGGTTGTCCACGAGGGTCATACTAGACAGAGAATCTGTCTAGTTTGGTGGCACGGCGAGAGGGACCCGCCATGGACAGCGACACCGTGTGGCAGCACATCGACGCCGAGCGCTCGTGGTTGGCCGATCTGCTCGAAGCCCTTCCCAGCACTGGGTGGGAGCACCCGAGCCTGTGCGACCACTGGACGGTGCGGGATGTCGCGGCCCACCTCGCGCTGGCCCAGACGCGAGTGCGCGACCTGCTCTGGCCCGCGGTCCGCGCCGGCCTCCGCTACGACCGGCTGGTCCGTGACACCGCCCTGCGCAGCCCTCTGACCCACGAGGAGATCGTGGCCGCCCTGAGAAGCTTCGTCGGGTCCCGACGGCGGGTCGCCTTCATCACCGACCTGGAGCCGCTGATCGACATCCTGGTGCACAACCAGGACATCAGCCTCCCGCTCGGCATCGACCACCCGATGCCACCCGCCGCCGCGGCCGCGGCCGCGGACCGGGTGCTCTCCACCCCCCGCCCCCTACGGCGATGGGCACCCCCGCACGACGGGCGACTGGTGGCCACGGACCTCGACTGGGCCTACGGGACGGGTCGGGACGTGCTGGCGCCCATGCAGGCCCACCTGCTCACCCTCACCGGTCGGCAGGCCACCCCGGCAGGCTCGACAACCTTGCGTGGAGCCGGCTGAGTTCCCATGGCGGTCGCTCCGTTCGGGACTGCCCACGCGCCAGATCCCGCTGATCCCCGGCGCCGCCTCCCTCGTCGCGGCCACTCCTCACCCAGCGGTCCCGGCGGCGGCGAGGCGCTGTCGAGGTCGCTGCACCTCTTTCTCGCCCACCACCGTCCAACGTCCAGGAGGAATGATGACCACCACGCACCTGCCTGCCGGAGAAGGCCCGCACTACCCCATGATCGACGGCGACCACGTACTGAAGGCGTCAGTCGAGGACGCCTGCGGCGCCTTCGAGGTCTTCGAAGTCACCGCTCCCGCCGGCCCGATGGCACCACCCCACGTGTCGCCCTGGTCCGGGGTGCTGTTCCTGCTGGAGGGCCGGATCACCTCGCTGGTCGACGGCACGGAGTACGCCGTCGAGCCGGGCGGGCTGGTCGTCGTCCCAGCCGGCACCCCGGCTACGTTCGAGGTCGTCGGGGAGTCCGCGCGGTTCCTCGCCGTCACGACCGGCGACGGCGCCGGGCAGTTCTTCGCTGACTTCTCCCGCACCGTCCCGGCGGACCGACCAGCGGAGGCTTCGCTGGAGGCGATCCTCTCGGTGACAGCGCGCCACGGCGTGCACCTTGCCGGCGCGTGAACACGATCGAGGTCCGCCCGCCGAGCCACCGACACCTCTGACGTCAGCCAGGGCCGCCCCACCTCCCACCCGTACGACGTCCCGTGGTGACCCTGGGCCGTCCCGCGAGCCGGTCATCGCCGCCGTGCGTCCCGCACACAGTCGGCTCGCATGCGTCCGGCACAACGGTCGGCTACGGCGTGCGTCCCGCACGAGGGTCGGCTACGGCGTGCGTCCCGCACGAGGGGCGGTCTGCGGGAGGTCTCACAGGAGTCCCACACCTCCAGGTCTAGCCCTGGTTCAAGCAGTCCCTGCCGGATCGGGCCCGGGTGTGGCGGGGTGAGCCGCGTCCCGGGTCCTGAGATGCACGACCGAACGGGGCTAGCTGCGCTGGCGTACCCCGAGCCAGGTGAGCACGGCCAGCACGCGCCGGTGCTCCTCCTTGGTCTCGAGAAGTCCAAGTTTGGACATGATGCCGGCGATGTGGGTCTCGACGGTGCGGTCGGTCAGCCACAGCCGTCGCGCGATGCCCATGTTGTTGCGGCCCTCGGCCATGAGCGCGAGCACGTCCCGCTCCCGCGGCGTGAGCAGCGCCAACGGGTCGTCCTTGCGGCGGGGGCCGAGCAAGGTGGCGACCACCTCGGGGTCCAGGGCGGTGCCACCGGCGGCCACCCGGCGCAGCGAGTCCATGAAGTCGTCGACATCGAAGACGCGGTCTTTGAGCAGGTAGCCGACCCGGCCACCGGTGACCAGCTCGACCGAGTGCCGGGTCTCCACGTGCTGCGACAGCAGCACGATGGCCAGCTCCGGCAGCCGGCCCCGTAGCTCCTTGGCGGCGCGGGCGCCGTCATCGGTGCCGTCTGGCGGCATCCGGACGTCGATGATGGCGAGGTTCGGCCTCTCCCGCTCGACCGTCTGGACCAGTGCGGTCGCGTCGGCGGCTCGGCCGACCACCTCGTGGCCGGCGTCCTCGAGCAGCCGGGCCAGCCCCTCACGGAAGAGCGCGGAGTCCTCGCCGATCACGATGCGCACGGCAGCGTCGCCTCCACCTCGGTGCCATGCCCCTCAGGACTGGCTACGTGGACCGAGCCTCCGAGCGCGGCGACCCGGTCGACCAATCCCGAGCGCAGTCCGAGGCGGGCGCCACCGCGGCCGTCGTCGGTGACGCGCACCAGCAGCCGATCGGCTCGGCGGACCACACGGAGCACGATCCGAGACGCCTCGGCGTGCTTGACGGCGTTGGTGATCGCCTCGCTGGCGACGAAGTAGGCGGTGGTTGCGACGGCGTCCGGTAGGGGGCGGCCGTCGACATCCATGTCGACGGTGAGCGGCAGGCTGCGGACCAGGCTGGCCAGCGCGGCCGGGAGGCCGTCGTCCAAGCTGCTCGGTCGTAGCCCGTGAGCGATCTGGCGCAGTTCGGCAACCGCGGTGCCGAGTTCGGCGACGCTGCCGTCCAGTAGCTGGTCGACGTCAACGGTCCCGTCGTCGAGGTGGCGCTGTGCGAGCCTGAGCTGCACACCGAGGGAAACCAGCCGCTGCTGGGCTCCGTCGTGGAGGTCGCGCTCCATGCGCCGACGCTCCGCGTACCCGATCTCGACCAGCCTGGCGCGGCTCGACTGCGCCTCGTGCAGGGCCAGGGCGACCTCGGAGCGGAGCCGGACCACCTCGACCAGCGTGCTGCAGCGGTCAGCGAGCTCGCGCAGCAGCTCCACGGACGCTGGCCCCGAATCAGGAACCAGCACCCCGGTCACCTCGGCGTCCTGACGGACTGGGACGCCGTCAGCGGGGACGGGCTCGCCGTTGGTGTCCAGGTACGCCGCGGAACCCGGCACCCGGAAGCCGACCCGCAGTCCCCGGTCTCGAAGCGCCTCACGAAGCACGTCCTGCAGCTGTTCTGGCCGGGCCCGGCCGACGCTCACGTCGCGGTGCGGGCTCTCGACGGCGGCGAAGGCTCCCCGCCGCAGCGGGTAGAGCCTTGCGTCGACCGCGCGCCGTACAAGTCGGAGGGCGGGCAGGAGGAGCAGTGCCGCCACCGCGGTGCCGACAGCGACGCCGGCCTGAGCGTCTTGGCCGACCAGCACCCCGGCCATCGAGGAGACGGCCGCATAGACGCCGAGCAGCAGCGCGGTGACCAGCCCCCAGGTGACGGCGAGCCCCAGGGCCTTGTCGACGTCGTACAGGTCGTGCCTGAGCACCGCGATCGCCGCCGCCACCGGCGTCGCGAGCAGGGCGGCGAGTCCGACGCCCGCGCTGAACCACAGCGGCTTGCCCCAGATCACGATCTCGAGCAGGCACAGCAGCGGGTACAGCGGCATGCCGATCCCGGCCAGTGCAAGCCACTTGATCTGCTGCCGCTGCGTGCGGTGGGCGCGCCGGAACCGCAGCCCGAGGGAGATCGCACAGGCCACCACCAGCAGGAGCAGCACCACGAAGGCGATCAGGGCGATCAGCTCCCACCCGGCCGGCGGTGGGCCGAACGGGCGGTCCAGGTCGGCCAGCGGCGCCCGGAACGGCGTGTCCACGACCGCCCCGTCGACCTGGACGAGGACCGTTGCGACCACCATCGTCGCGGGCGCCCACCGCCAGCGTGGGGACGGCACCAAACCGTCGGGGAAGTGCAGCAGCAGCAGACCGAACGTCGTCAGGATCCACCACGCATCCTCGGCGGTGACAGCGACCAGCCACGACCATCGGCCTGGGTCCTCAAGGGTCGCGAGCCACCGCAGCCAGATCTCCTTGGCGACCACATGGGCGACCGCTAGCGACAGCAAGCCGAGCAGCACGCCGACTGGCGCGCCCTCCCGGCGCCGGGCCACCAGCACCGACAGGCCGGTGGTGGCCGGCACGATCGCCACACCCACGACGAGGGTGAGCCACGCCGTGACGCTGGGCGCGGCGGCCGAGAAGCAGACCGCGGCCAGCAGGTGGAGACCAGCCAGCACACCGCAAGCGACGGCGGCGCGGCGGGCCCAGGACATGGAATCACTGTAGGGACGAACGGGCGTTGCGGGGCTCCGTGCCAGCACGGGGCCGGATCACCGAGGCCACCACGATCCGCTGGCCCTGGTCGCGTCCCTAGCGTCGAGCCAGCATCCATCAACCGATCGCCTGGAGGTTCGCATGACCACCACCTCACCAACGCGACTCGACGGTTCCGTGGCCCCCGGCGACCCCGGTCCCCGCCGGGTCCGGCTGGCAGCCGCAGCCCTCGCCGCCTCGTCCGCCACCGTCGCCGTCCTGCTCGCGACGACCCCCTGGGGCGACCGGCTGAACAGCGGAGCCGACAAGATCCTCACCTACGAGAAGCTCCGCGACGTCCGTGACGCCGCATGGCCGGCCATGCTCCTCGACTCGTTCGCTCTCGCCGTCATCGGGCTGACCCTCGGACTTGCCGTCCTGCACCTGACCCGCGCGAGAGGCCGGATCGCGGCGCTGATCGGCGCGGCCCTCAGCACCGCCGGCGGGATCCTCTTCGCCATGGGCGGGACCGCATTCGCGACCCTCGCCTGGTTCATCACCGCCAACGGGCTCCCACCTGGCGCAGGCCAGTCCCTCGTCGACTACGCCAACCGCCACCCCGGCCACCTGATCGGGCTCAACATGGCCGGCTTCCTCCTGATCACCATCGGTGCCCTCGTGCTGTCAGCTGCGCTGATCCGAGCCCGCGCAGTGCCCGTCCCCATGGTCATCACCTACATCGTGCTGACGCTGGCGCAGTTCACCGGGTTGCCCGGCCGCACGATGGACTTCCTCCAACTCGCGATGATGCTGCTCCTGATCGGGTTCGCAGCGGTCATCTGGCGCCGTGCCTAGCCTTGGCTCTCCTCTGGCGAAGACGCCGGTCGGGGGCGAGATGCCGGGGGAGGTGCCCGTCCAGCGGCAGAACCGTGCCTGGTGGACCGGCTCTCAGGGATGGGGCAGCTCGCTGACCTGCCCCGGTCGGACTGCAGGAAGCGGAGCAGCAGGGCGGCGTCCGCGGGTCGCGCCTGAGGGGCCGGTGGAGCTTCGAGCTGCGGTGGACCAGTCGACGGTCGGCTACTGCGTGCGTCCCGCAGGAGGGTCGGCCTGCGGCGTCTCCTTGTTCGCCTCGCGGCGCGTTCCGAACTGGTGGCCCGACGCTGGAGTGGCCGCCTGGCGCATCCAACCCGTCACCTCGGGACCAGTGACTGGTCTTCGGGTCGTGCGCACACCGGTCACACTGCTGATACCGCTCAGCTTGACCAGTCTCGCTCTCCCCCTCGTTGGTCACCCAGCGGTGACGACCCGTCAGACCACCACAGGTCCATGACCGCATGATGCGCGGATCCACCGATGCCGACCAGCGTCTCCGATCAACCATCCGAGCCAGACTCAGGAAGCCACTCCGCCCTTCCCCGGGGCACTGCCCATCGACACGCCTTCCGGACGCCCTCCGCGTCATCCAGCCCCACGGTCGAGTGGCGCAGTGCATCTCGCACGAGGGTGGCCACTGCGTCGGTGCAGGCGTCGCTCGCGAACTCGTTGAATCGGCGGCAACCCGGTCAGCCGCCTTCGTGGTCGGCCGTGGCCGGACTGTGAGGCGGTTGGCCCTGGTCGGCTTCCGCCTGTCATCGAGCACCTGGTTCTCGCCTGGTGTTCATCTTGGCGTTCCCCGCCCGGAAGACGGCTGCGGGCAGTGTGAGTGTGCTGCGAGTACTCGGATCTCCCGTGCCAGCGGAGCTGTCCGTGCAGCGACTCCACACGCCTCTCTCGGCACGACCTCGGAGCAGGAGCATCCATGCGTCTTCGGACCCTCACAGTCGCCACCGCCACCTTCCTGGCCCTCGGACTCGCCTGTCCAGCTGCCGCCGCTGCCACGCCGACCCAGAGTCGGACAAGCTACGGTCGCAGCCACTACACCTTCGCCGTCATCGGCGACATCCCCTACGGCGCCGAGCAGGTCGCGAGCTTCCCGCGGGTGGTCGACCAGATCAACGCCGACCCTGCCGTCGCCCTGGTCAACCACCTCGGCGACATCAAGAACGGCTCGACCGAGTGCAGCGACGCCTACTTCGGCCAGATCCGCTCGGACTTCGACGGCTTCGCCGATCCCCTCGTCTACACCCCCGGCGACAACGAGTGGACCGACTGCCACCGCCCCAACAACGGCGGCTACAACCCCCTCGAACGACTGACCGCCATCCGTGGCGTCTTCTTCGACCGTCCGGGCACGAGCCTGGGCCAACACCCCGTCCGACTCGCCTCGCAGACCCGGTCCGGGTACCCGGAGAACGTCCGCTACCGCCGAGGCGGGGTCTCTTTCGCGCTGCCGCACATCGTCGGCAGCAACAACGGCCTCGCACCCTGGACGGGGCAAGACACCGCGACACCGGAGCAGACCGCCGAGGTACTCGGCCGGACCGCCGCCGCCATCGAGCTGATCCGTGACGGCTTCGAGAGCGCACGGAGACACCACGACCGAGCCGTCGTCGTGATGACTCAAGCCGACATGTTCGACCCGACGGTCACCAACCCCGAGTACACCGACTACTACGCCTTCACCCCGATCGTGCGAGCACTCGCCGAGGAGGCCACCGACTTCCGCGGCGAGGTGTACCTGATCAACGGCGACAGCCACGTCTACAACAGCGACCGCCCCTTGAGCAGCACCTCCCCATGGCCCGCCTTCTACGGCCTCGCCCGGCCGGTGGAGAAGCTCCAGCGCATCACCGTCGACGGCTCGGACAACAACAACGACTACCTCCGCATCAGCGTCGGCCGCGGCAAGCGGCACGTGCTGAGCTGGACGCGCGTGCCCTACGCCAGTTGACAACCTGCATGCTCGAGGAATCGGCCCACCTGAGCTCGAGCCAGGATCCGCTGTCGAGCAGCTGATCAGCGCAACCTACGTCAGGGTGGCTGGCCCAGCGCCCGGTGCGGAAGCGCTGATCGCAGCAGTCGCGCCATGGGCCATCCGCCTCAGCATCTGGTCGGCTACTGCGTGCGTCCCCGGTCGGCTACTGCATGCGTCCCGCACGAGGGTCAGCCACCGGAGGCGTCCCGAACGAGTCTCGGCTGCTGGGTGCGTCCCGCACGAGGGTCGGCTTGCGAGATGGCCCCGACGACGTCGCGGACCGATGAGTCCGGGCGCCGGGCAGGGTCGTCAAGGCATGACACTTCGCAAGCTCGTCGTCACGCAGAACATCACCCTGGACGGCGTCATCGACATGGCCGAGAACTGGGACAACATCTCCGCGAGAGTCGCCGCCGGCGCCGACGAGCAGGTGGCCGCCCTGCAGGAGCAGGCGGCGGAGTCCGATGCGCTGCTCGTCGGTCGGAAGACCTTCACCGACCTGCGCGGCTACTGGCCGAACGTCGAGGACGACGAGACCGGCAACACCGCCCATCTGAACAGCGTCGCCAAGTACGTCCTGAGCTCGACGTTGACCGATCCGGAGTGGGAGAACTCGACGATCATCCGCGGGCTCGACGACGTCCGAGCGCTCCAGGAGGAGTCCGGCCAGGACATCGTCGTCACGGGCAGCATCCAGCTGACCCACGCGCTGATCGAGGCTGGTCTCGTCGACGAGTACCGGCTGTTCGTCTTCCCGGCGATCGTCGGTCACGGCGCCCGGCTGTTCGAGGGGTCGGCGTCGCTGCCGCCGCTGCAATTGCTCCAGAGCCAGTCGTTCGCCAACGGCGTCGTCCTCAGCACCTACGCAGTGCAACGCTGATCGCCGTCCGGGACCCACCGCGTGTCCCGGCGCCCGAACGCGGCTGGCCGTGCGCCGGCCTCCGAGCGACTGGTCCGGGGCGTCCCGTGCGAGGGTCGGCTTGCGTGCGTCCCGCACCACGGTCGGCCCAACGGCCGATGGCAACAGTGTGCCGCGGCAGGCCGTCTCCAGTCGGACAGCCGACGCACAGACACGTCCTGGGCCAGGGACAGGCGCGGTCCCTAGAGCTGACCGACCAGGGGCTGCGGTTCGACGTCGTCACCCTGCTGAGCCGGCGGAACCTGCTCCGCACCCTCGGCCTGGGCGCCACCGCGGTCACCCTGGCCGCCTGCGGCGCCGACGTCACCACCGCCGGCACCCCATCCACGTCGACCACGCTGACCGAGATCCCCGACGAGACGGCAGGCCCCTACCCCGGTGACGGGTCCAACGGCCCCGACGTCCTCGAGCAGTCCGGCATCGTGCGCAGCGACATCCGTTCCAGCTTCGGCGAGGCCAGCGGCACCGCCGACGGAGTGCCGCTGACCATCGAGCTCGACATCAAAGACCTCGCCAACGGCGGGGCGGCGTTCGCCGGGGTCGCCGTCTACCTGTGGCACTGCACCCGCGAGGGCGGCTACTCGCTGTACTCCGACGGGATCACCGAGGAGAACTTCCTGCGGGGCGTGCAGATCGCCGACGACCAGGGCAGGGTGAAGTTCACCAGCATCTTCCCCGCCTGCTACAGCGGACGCTGGCCCCACATCCACGTCGAGGTCTACCCCGACCGAGCCAGCATCACCGACAGCACGAGAACCATCGCCACCTCCCGGATCGCCCTGCCCCAGGACGCCTGCACCACGGTGTACGCGACCGACGGCTACTCCTCTTCGGTGACGAACTTGGCGCAGGTGAGCCTGGCTGACGACAACGCGTTCGGTGACGACGACGGCGCCACCCAGCTCGGCACCATCACCGGCGACGCGAGCGACGGCTACGCCGTCACCCTCACGGTTGGGGTGGACACCGGTACCGAGCCGACCGGCGGCGGCAGGCCCAGCGGGGGGTGACGGGCACCGGTCCGGTGCGCCTGGAGGCACGCCGCCCAGCGGTACCCCCCCCCCCCCCCCCCGGCGGGCCGGGTGGCAACCCGCCGAGCGGCGCGCCCAGCACCAGCGCTTCGAGCACCAGGTAGCACCGGTAGCGCCGACTCCGTGCGTCCCGCACGAGGGCCGGCCACTGCGAGCGTCTGGCCCGACGGTCGGTGACCGCGGATGTGCTGAGCCAGGGGCGAGCTGGTTCAACCCATCCGTTCGTCCGGGTGGCGTCGAATGCCCTCGTACGCCTTCATCCTGAGGAACGGAGATTGAGATGACTGAGATCACGGCACACCACGGTCTGTTCAAGGACACCCACCTGCACGTCGACGACACCGGCGGCTCCGGCCGACCGGTGGTGCTGATCCACGGCTGGCCCCTCTCGGGTGAGTCGTGGTCGGAGCAGGTCCCGGCGCTGCAGCAGGCCGGCTACCGCGTCATCAGCTACGACCGCCGGGGCTTCGGCCGGAGCGACAAGCCGCTGACCGGCTACAGCTACGACACGCTCACCGAGGATCTGCACGCCCTGCTCACCGAGCTGGACCTGACCGACGTCACGCTGGTCGGCTTCTCCATGGGAGGCGGCGAGGTCGCCCGCTACTTCACCGCCCACGGCGCCGAGCGTCTGCGCAGCGTCGTCTTCGCCTCCGCTGTACCGCCGTACCTGATGAAGACCGCCGACAACCCGGACGGCCCGCTGGAGAAGGCCCAGGCCGCGGAGATGACCGCGCAGCTGACCGCGGACCAGGAGAAGTTCTACGACTCCTTCACCACCGAGTTCTTCTCCTCCGACGGCGTCCTGCAGGTGACCGAGGAGCAGCGCCAGGAAGCTCTGGCCCTGTGCCGGCAGGCCGACAAGAAGGCAGCCCTCGGCTGCTTGAACGCCTTCGGCACCACCGACTTCCGCGACGACCTGACCAAGGTGTCGGTCCCCACCCTGGTCCTGCACGGCTCCGCCGACGCCACCGTGCCCTTCGCCGGGTCCGGCGCTCGCACCCACGCCGCTCTTCCGGGCAGCGAGCTGCACGTCATCGACGGCGCCCCACACGGCTGCAACGTCAGCCACGCCGACGAGTTCAACCGTGTGCTGACCGACTTCCTCGGCCGCTGACCCACCCTCCCAGCGGGAGGCCACGGCACCAGGCAGGTGCCGGGGCCTTCTCGGCGCTGCGCTCGGCGAGGACGAGCGCGCAGACCTCCGCCCCTTCCGCTTCGGCCGAGGTTGCTCAGCGAGGCCGGGAGCCGTCCGCTGTGAGGGCCGGCTGTGCCGCACGGCCGGCCCTCCGGTCAGCGCCGGGAAGACGCTCCGGCGGTGGCCTGCTCCTCGTCCGACGTCCTGACCTCTTCCGCGGTGTGGGAGTCGGTCAGGGCCAGCGAGCCGAAGGTTGCGATCACGCCGACCAGGACGGCGACGGCGAGGTAGGTGATCCGCTCCCCTGCGAAGTAGGCGCGGACGAGGTCGGGGCTCCACGCGCCGGCCGGCAGCGTGGTCGTGACCAGGGCGGCGATCAGAGTGCCGACGACGGCCGTGCCGAGGCTGGTGCCGACCTCTTGGGAGGTGTCGTTGAGGGCGGCGCCGATCGAGGTCCGGTTCTTGGGCATCGCCTCGACGAGAGCGACCGCGCAGATGGTCATGATCGTCCGCAGCCCGGTCGTGAGAACGATCATCATGACGGCGATCGCGAGATAGCCGTGCTCGACCGCCCAGGCCATGCCGAGCAGCGAGCCCACCAGGAGCCCGGTCCCGACGAGGCAGGCCCTGCGGTGACCCAGGCGGGTCGCCAGCTGTTCGGCGACCGGCGTCGCCAGGAGCATCGTGAGGATCAGGGGCAGGTTCGCGAGCCCAGCGCGCACCGGGCTCCACCCGTAGGCGTACTGGAAGTGGAGGATCAGCCCGAACATGACGCTCGCCATCGTGACCGAGGCCCCGAGCTGGGTGATGGCCGCGCCTCGTGCGGGTCCTGTGCGGAAGATCTCGAGGTCGATCATGGGGGAGGCTGCCCGCCGTTCGCGGAGGACGAAGCCCCAGACGGCGGTCACGGTGCCCACGGCGCAGGCGAGCGTGACCGGTGCGAGCCAGCCGTGCTCGACGCCGCTGGTGAGGGTGTAGCAGCCGAGGCCGATCGCGGCGATGGTGAGCGCGGTACCGGGCAGGTCGAGGTGTTCGCTGGTCAGGTCCTCGCGACGGTCGGCCGGCACGCCGGTGCGGACGCCGATCCAGGCGATCAGCGCGACGGGTGCGTTGACGACGAGCAGCCACTGCCAGCTGGCGTGCGTCAGGACCGTCCCGCCCAGGAGGGGGCCGAGGACGAAACCGGACATGCCGACGACCATCACCACGGTGATGGACCGCATGCGCAGCTTCTCGTCGTCGAAGAGCCGGAAGATGAGCGACATCGTGACCGGCGCCATGGCCGCCGCGGCGCACCCGAGGGCTGCGCGCAGGGCGATGAGCTGGCCGATCCCGGTGACCAGGACGACGGACAGGCTGACCAGACCGAAGACCGCGAGCCCGATGAGCAGGACGCGGCGTCGACCGAACCGGTCGGCGGCCGACCCGGCGGTCAGCAGCAGGCCGCCGAAGGTGAGGGAGTACGCACCCGTCACCCACTGCAGCGCCGTCGTCCCACTTCCGAGCGATCGACCGATGGTGGGCAGGGCCACCGAGAGCAGTGTGTTGTCGACCATCTCGACGAAGAACGCCAAGCAGAGCGCAGCCAGCGGGACGGCCGCCGCGCGCAACGACGTGCAGGTGGGGGCTTGATCGGGAACGGCGGTGACGGTGCTCATGGGTGACCTCTCGGAGATCGAACGCCGTACGAGTATCGAACGGTGTTCCAGACAATAGAACGGCGTTCGGTAGCATGCAAGCCATGACCGCAGATCGAACACCGGGGACCGGTCGCCGCGGTCCGGCACCTGAACGCCCCAGCGGCCGTCGACGGGCGTCGCACTCGCTGCACGCGGTGCTTGACGAGGCCATCGCGATCCTGGACGAGGCGGGTGAGCCAGCGCTGACCTTCCGAGCGCTCGCCGCTCGGCTGGGTGGCGGGGTGGCCAGCATCTACTGGTACGTCGGGAGCCGCGACGAGCTGCTCGAACGAGTGACGGAGGAGGTGATGGGCCGGGTGCTGGTCGACACCGAGCAGATCACGCACGGGCCCGACCCGATCGCCAACGTGCGCGCCATCGCCCTGGTGCTGTTCGACGAGTTCGTCCGCCGTCCGTGGTTCGGCCAGTTCATGCTGCGCAACAACGGGCTGCAGCCGAACTCGATGGCGATGTTCGACCGGCTCGGCCAGCAGGTCATGCGGTTGGAGCTGACGCCGAAGCAGCGTTTCCACGCCGTCTCGTCCATCATCAGCTACGTCGTGGGGGTCGCTGTCGACCTCGCGCAGCCACCTCCCCAGGAGTTCCTGGACAGCGGGCTGGAGCCGTCGGAGTTCCTCGCCATGTACGCCGATCGCTGGCGGGCCCTCGACCCGGAGGACTACCCGTTCGCCCACCAGATCGCCGATGAGTTCGCCGTCCACGACGACCTCGAGGTGTTCCGCTCCGGGCTCGACCTGCTGCTGGCGGGACTCCGCCTGCAGGCCGACGGCGACTAGGACTGGTCATCACGATCGCTGCAGCGTGTCTCCCGCACGAGGGTCGGCTACCGCGTGCGCCAGGCACGAGGGTCGGCGTCCGCGACTCCTGTTCACGCCGTTCGTCCGAAGGTCTGGTCCGTCCGGCTCCGCTGCCGAGGTGGGCGCGCGGCTGCAGGCCCTCCTGCCCCCCGAGGCTGGTGGCACAGGGTCTCGTGGGTGACGGTTGAGCCATGGCATCGAACGGTCGTGGCGCGGTGGAGCAGCTCGTCTGGGAGGTGAACGGTCAGACCGGCTGCGGTCTGCGCGTCGTCGGGACCGCCGCACTGGGCGAGACCGGTGGTGCTGCACTGGTCGAGTGGCCGGACGGTCGGCGGAGCGTGGTGACTCCTGCGACGGTTCCGGTCGGCGTGATGCGCCAGACGGCGGGAGCGCTGGAGGTGGCCCGGGCCCACGGATGTCCGGTGCCGAGGCATGAGCTGGTCGTCGAGTTGTCGGAGTCCGTCGTCGCTGTCGTCCAGGAACGACTGCCCGGCGAGCATCCGGTCGGGGTGGACGCCGACCTGGTCGACACCCTGGTCGCCGCCAACGACGGGTTCGCCGACCTGCTCACGGGCCGGCCGGAGTTGGTGCTGCCAGAGGTCGACTTCGCCTGCCTGGGAGCGACTTCGGTGCTGCATGAACCGTTGGAGCAGTACAGCGATCGCAGTCGACGGCTGCTCCGGCAGCTGCAGCAGCTTGATCAGCTCGTCCCTCGGGTGCCGGAGCTCGACCTCGTGCACTCGGACCTGACCGTCTCGAACATCCTGCTCGAGGCGGGCAGGGTGAGCGGGGTCGTCGACTGGAACAACGGCGCGCTCCGGGGCGACCGCCACTTCGCTCTGGTGAAGCTGCTGTTCGATCTCACCTGGGAGGCGGCCGAGCCCTCGGGTGGCCGGCACCGCGTCCAGGCGTCAGGCCTAGATCGGCTCGAGACGGTCCTCCACGACGCCGTTGACCCGGACCGCCTGCGGTCCTACTGGGCTTACTGGACGGTGCGGATGCTGCACTGGGTCATCCCGTCCGCCAACACCAGCATCATCGACCTGCACGTCGATCTCGGCGAACGCGGCCTCTGCTGAGGACGACCGTGGGCGGACCGGGGGCAGCCTTCCCCCGTCGACGCCTGCCCGTGAGGCACCCCCTCGACCCGTCAGCGGTCGGCGACGGCGTGCGTCCCACACCACGGCCGAGCAGTGGGTGCCTCCCCCAAGCGGTCGGCCTGCGGGCACCGTTGGATCCCGATGACTGCTGGCGTCTACTCGAGGGGAGGGTGTTGATCGTCCCGCCCGGTGACGTCGGCTCGGTCGGCCTGCGCGATGACGTACGCGACGAAGGCGCGTGCAGCGCCGGCCTCGCCCGGGCGAGGCCTCTGACCGGGATCCCAGCCGAGACTGCGCTGGTCGCGGACCTGGCCGAGAAGTGGTCGCCAGCGCGGGTGAAGAGTGCGCAGCGCCCATTCCAACGCGGCCAGCTTGGTGGCGACCTCCGCGGTCAGCAGCGTGTAGTAGGTCCGGCAGGCGGCGACCACGGCGTAACGCTGTCCCCACGCGAGGGCGTCGATGTCGACCCAGGTTGCGAGGTCGTCGAGCAGGGTTGGCAGGGCGGCAGCCGCCTCGCGGCGCAGGAAGTCGTCGGGTACCGCGGCGATGAAGGACTTCGGCGCAGGACCAGTGAGCGTGACGCCGTGCTCACGCAGGATCCAGCGGGTGTAACCCCGGTTGCAGTGGTCGTCCCAATCGAGGGTGCGGTGGCCGTGGTCGTTGAACAGCCACGGCCGGCCGATGTGCTCGACCGAGACGAGTTCGGCCACCGGCGCGTAGGACCCTTCGAGATCGTGGGGCCAGTGTCCATCGCGAGTGGGCATCTCGTCGTGCAGACCGCGGAGCTCGGCGACCTGCTGCTCAGTCGGTCTGCGACGCGTCGCGACGAGCCAGTCGCAGTCGCTCTGCTGATCTCCGCCGCCGAGGGCGAAGGATCCCTGGAGGTAGGCGCCGACGAGATCGTCGCGGAGAATCCGCTGCCAGTGCCCGAGCAACTCGCCGAGGAGCTGATCAAGATCGGGGTACGGCGTGATTGCCTCGGCCCAGGTCACGACGAGAGCGTAGGCCGGGTGTCCCTGCTCCGTGCGACGGTCGGCGACTGGTTCGTCCCCGCAGCCAGGTCGGATGCGCTGTTCCGGCGCCGTCGACGGTGTCTCCGGTCTGACGACCAGCCGGTGCCGACTCCCCCTGATCCTCCTTGGTACTCCGGCGGATGAGGCTCCCAACCCCAACCCTCGCGCTGACGCCAGCTACTGGTCTTCGGGTAGTGGGAGCACCGCTCGCACTGCTGGTAGCTCACCTCCTCACCCCTCTCCCCCTTGCCCTGCCGCGTCACCCAGCGGTGGCGGCCCAGCCCACACGAAAGGTTCATGACGGCATCGTGCTCCCCTGCGCCCCCTGGGGGCCAGGCTCGCTCCGCGTTCGCCTGCTCCGCACGGCCCTCAGCCATGCCCGGTCGCGCGATCGCTCGTGGTCAGCCGCGCTGGAACCCGCCGTCAGTCAGCCCTCGGGCGACTGGTCGTGAGCTCGCTCGCAGGTCGGCTGAGCGCGCGACGGACCCAACGCCTCAGGGTCGGGGCGGTGGACGGGGGGTCAGACCAAGCCAGGCCTGCCGGTCGGTCGGTGACGTAGCGGTCTCCCCGGTGAAGCATCTCGCTCGAGGACGGCGCAGGGCGTGACCGCCGTGCCGGCCCCGTACGGGTGGCTGGCGCACCAAAGCGCGCGCTGCGTGACGATGACTTGGCCGGCGTCCGCTGGTCTACCCCGGCATGCGCATCGACGAACCAGGACAGGGCTCTGCACTCCGGCTGGACATGTCTGTCTCGCTCGACGGCTACGTGGTCGGGCCGCAGGACAGCACCGACCAGCCCATGGGCGCCGGCGGTTTCCGCCTGTTCAACTGGTTGGACCACCGCTTCGATCCGGGACCGAACGGCGAGGTGGTCGCCGACGCGGACGCCACCCGGGCCGTGGTCTCGGGCCGCCGCACCTACGAGCACGCCGACCACTGGCAGGGCGACCACCACGACGGCGTTCCCGTCTTCGTCCTCACGCACGACGTCCCCGTCGAGCCCCCGCCGGGCAGCGTCCGCTTCGTCACCGAGGTGCACGAGTGCGCAGCCCAGGCGAGGGCCGTGGCCGGCGACGCCGACGTCCTGGTGATGGGCGCGGGCGCCGCCCAGTCGCTGCTGCGGGCCGGCGAGCTCGACGAGCTGGAGCTGCACGTCGTGCCTGTTCTCCTGGGGCAGGGCCGGCGGCTGTTCGACGACCTGCCGCTCGGGCCGATCGAGCTCGAGCTGACCCGCGTCCTCGACGCCGGGTACCCCGACCCCGAGCACCGGGTCCTGCACCTGCGCTACCGGATCCGGCGCACCCGTCCGGCCTCGGGAGCGGTTTCGTGAGGACTCTGCACATCGGCCTTCGAGTGGCCGATGCGGACCGCGCGGCCGCGTTCTACGCCGCCGTCGGCTACGAGGTCGTCGGACGGGTCCCGGACTCGCCGGCGGGACAGCTGACGATGCTCAAGCTGCCGGACGACGAACTCGTCGCGCTGGAGCTCGTTCATGACCCGGCGGCCGGGGCAGGTCAGCACCGAGGCAGCGGTCTGAGCCACCTCGTCATCCAGGTGGACGCGATGGACCTCTCCGTCGCGGCGCTTCGAGCCAGGGGCATCGAGGTCGCCGAACCCAGATCACCGAACGGGTCCGACGACTTCTTGACCAGCTGGATCACCGACCCCGACGGCAACCGGATCGAGTTGGTCCAATGGCCGCCTGGTCACGCTGTCGGCCTCACCGCGGCCGACTGGGCCTGACCCTGGACGAGCGACCACGACGGCACGAAGGGGCCCGCCCCTGAGCAGAAGCGGGACATCACCGTCTCACCCGACGGGCGGCCACGCGGGCGCCCCGCACGAGGGTCGGCCACTGCGTGCGTCCCGCACAACGGTCGACAACGACCCGTCGTCGCTCGGCTCCCAGCTGGGGACTCGGAACTCGGACGGCACGCTGAGGCCAGAGCACTCCCCCCTTGCGCCGAGATCATCGTCCGTGACGTCGATGTGCGGACAGACCAGTCAAGCGTGCAGGCCATCAAGCCCGGCACCGGCGAGTTCTCTGCGGGCTGTTGCGGTACGCCCGGTGAGCAGGAGCAAGAGCGACAAGGCGCTGCCCGAGATCTCGGGTCCCGAGCCCACCGACCAGTCAGCGTCGGTGGCGGTCAGAGTTCGCCCGGCAAGGCGGCGAGAGGCGTTGAAGGGCCAGCCCATGGACCAGACCCGGCCGAGCCCCTGGCGGGTGAAGTCGACCGGGATCGGGAAGCTCCGACCCAGCGGGATCGCGATGTCCTGGCTGTGCACGATCGCGTCGAAGAGCGAGTTGCGGGTGTCCAGGGCCTTCGCCGTCGTGCGGTCCCCGGCGTGAGCACGCAGCTGCTGGACGATCTCCGAGGTGGCAACGGAGCCGGCGCGCACCGCGAGGAGCGTGTTGATGCGGTTCGGGTTGAACCTCGCCCGCGGTGCAGCCGCGACCATCTGCCAGGTGGTGATCGAGGGCACGAGCGCCAGGTGACCGGCGACGTCTCGGACCCGCCAGCCTCCGCACAGCGAGGCAGCATCCCATTCGCCGGGGCTCAGTGTGTCCAGCATGTCGGCGAGCCCCAGCCGCAACGTCCGAACAGCCCCCCAGTAGTCGTCGTCCACCAGCCTGTCCTTCCCCTCGAGATGGACCGATCTTAGTCCGAGGTTCGGACTTCTGTCACCATGGGGTGGTGATCGACGATCCAGCCGAGGTTGCGGAGCCCCTGAACCTCGGGCTCCTGCTGTTCATCCCGTACCGGTCGATGGAGTCCGCCGTGCTCGCCCATCTCAAGGCGCACGGTCACGACCTCCCGCTGAGCCAGGCCCGCGTGTTCCAGCGCATCGGACCTGACGGCTCTCGGCTCGGCGAGCTGGCCCAAGCCGCACAAGTCAGCAAGCAGACCGTCGGCTCCGTCGTCGACCAGCTCGAACGAGCGGGTTACGTCAGCCGCACCCCCGACCCGACCGACGCCCGCGCCCGGCTGGTGCTCCTGACCGACCGCGGTCGGGAGCTGGTGGAGCTGAGCCTGCCCGTGGTCCGCCAGATCGAGAGCGCCTGGCAGACCCACCTGGGGGCAGCCAGGACGCGCGAGCTCCGCAGCGCCCTGGAGAAGCTGCGCGAGATCACCGACCCGTTCGCCGAGCCGAGGACGCGTTGACCCGACCGGCCCGTCAGCCTCCTCCCACCAGGCACAGCCAGCCGTCCCGCAGCGGGGTCGGCGTACGGAACCGGCACGGCAGCAGGTGTCGCACCATCGCATCCGTCCGGACCGTGGCGACGGCGCGACGCTTGTGCCGCGTTCGGGCGAGGTCCACCCTGATGGCATGAGCAGGTGGGTGGCTGTGGTCGAGACCGCTCATGTCACGACTCTCGCTGCCGTCGTCGGGATCGTCGCCGTCGACCCGTTCGCTCGCATGCGCAGCGCCGCCGACTGGTCCGGCTGGCTCGCCGGTCAACAACGGTTGGACCGGGTCATGTCACGTGCCGCGCCCCCGCTTCTCCTCTCGGCCACGGCGACGGCTGCTGGGGCATCGCTGGTCGCGTTCGGCCAGCACGAGATCCCTCTGGCGACCGGTCGCGCGCTCGCAGCAGGCTGCGTCGCAGCAGCCGTTGCCGTCACGCTCGTCGTCAACGAGCCGATGAACACGCGTCTGCGGGCGTGGAGCCCACTCGACGCACCCCCCGATGACTGGCGTGCGGTCAGAGAGCAGTGGGATCGGGGTCACGGTTGGAGACGAGCTCTGCTGGCGTTGGCCGCCTTCGCCTCCGGGTGGGGCGCGGCCCGCTCACGGACCGACCCTCGGAGCCGGCCTCGCTGCTGAAGCTGCTCGGGTGCACCGGTCGAGATCCGAGCCGACACGCAGCTCGACTGCTCGAGCTGCCGTGGCCCGGTACGGTGCTGACGTGAGCACCATGGTGCGTCAAACGCTCGCATCGCATGAACTGGACGTCGGCTCTGATTTCGTGGTCGCGGAGTGGACCGCGGAGCCGTCGAGCTCGGGCGAGCGGGAACTCGTGGCCCCGTTGCACGTCCACCATGACGACGACGAGGCCTGGTACGTCGTGGAGGGAACTCTCGGGTTTTCCTTGGATGGCGTCGAATCCCTGGTGTCGACAGGTGGAGCTGTCATGGCCAGGGCGGGGGTGGCTCACACCTACTGGAACGCCGCTGCGCACCCGACTCGCTACCTCATCATCATGACGCCGCGCATCCGCGAGCTGATCGCTGTCCTGCACGATCCCGAGCGGCGCCAGGACCGGACCGTCGCCGAGGTCTTCGCCGCCTACCGCTCCAGCCTGGTGCCGGAGAACTGATGGGAATCCGATTGTCGGCGAGGCGACGTGGTGCAGGTCTCCGCCAGCACGAGCTCGTGAAGGTCAGCGCTCCGCTTCGGCCATCCTGTCGATCGGCCTCACCTGATCTTCCTCGCCCTGCCGGTGACAGGCGACTTCTGGATGGTGCACTGCGCTGCCGCACGGCCGTCCTTCACGAGGGTGGTTGAGCAGAGGCCATGGGACCGTCCATCGCCGAGAAGATCGCTGCCGTGCTCGCCTTCGACGCAGCACGCGCATCGATGCTTAGGGCCACGACCACGGTCTGGGTTGTCGACGAGCAGGTGCTCTGCGTCGGCGCGACTGGTCGGATGGCCAAGGCTCGCTGCCTCGGCGGTCGTCGGTGCCACGCGTTCTCGACCGAGCCCCTCGCCGCGAGCACTGTTCCCGGACCTTCGTGGCCGCGCGCGTGGTGGGTCGATCAACTGTCACCGCCGACGGGGATGTCCTGAGACAGGCGGCGCCCAGGCAGGACGCGGTATCAGACAGAACGGGTGTCCGGCCGGGTCGGCCCAGACCGAGCCAGCGCCCGACTCCAGTCGCCGTCCGCCCAAGGCCTCGACCCGTCTCTCGGCCTCGGCGAGGTCGTCGACCATCACGTCGTGATGGGCCTGCTGCGGACGAGACGGGTCACCCCACACCGGCGGGTGGTGGTCGAGCGCCAGCTGGAAGGCCAAACCTGAGTGATCCTCCCGAGGAGCGACCACCACCCAGTCCGCGGAAGCGTAGGTCACGGGCTGATCCAGGACCGCTGACCAGAAACGGGCGTCACGCAGCGGATCCGGGGTGTCGAACACCAGATGATGGAGCCGCCCGATCGCACTCATCCGCCACCGACCCTTCTCGAACGGTGTGGCGATGGGTCGACGCCAACCCGACAGATCTCGCGCGTGGCGTCGTCGCCTCGCCTCCGCAGATGATGCCACCGTGAGGTCCAGCGACAGCGGTCGAGAAGGCTCCCACGCCGAGACCTCCCGCTCAGCGGAGGCCGCCGGCGCTCCGTCAGCGCGACAGGAGCCTTGGGCTGCGTGCGTCCCGCACATCGGTCGGCCACGGCGCACGTTCCCACGGGCTGCGCGGCGATGAGCAACGCCAAGGTGCGGGAGTCGAGGTCACACCTTCGGACGCGAACGGCCTGGCGTCCGGCAGCGGTTGCAGGGCGCTCCGGAGGCACGCCTCAGAGCGTCCACCACCTCACACCGGGCGCGTCGAGGCAGGCTGGGACGCTGCCTCGCCCGCCGCGTCCAGGGCCGACCCTCGGGCCGAGGTGACGCCTGACCGCGACGGAGCGACCGTCGTCCCGGTGAGCCTCAAGAGCGCGCAGCCCAGCGCAGCCAGCAGCAGGCCGGTGTAGAGGGTCCCTTCCACCCAGTCGAGGAGACCCATCGGGCGCGCGGCGTGCACGGTCGGGTAGTAGACGGTGACGCCGTAGACCAGGACGGCGACCAGCAGCAGCGCGGTGGCCGTCCAGGCCCACGTCCGGTCGCCCCGGACGACCACGGCGACCACGATGAAGCAGCCGTAGGCCACTGCGGCGTCGGGGCCGAAGCGGTCGACCTCCTCGGCGGTGCCCAGGCTGGCACGGTAGAGCTGGAAGGCGGCCGACATGACGGTGGCGGTGATCAGCAGGACGGAGGCGAGGCTCCGGTAGGTGAGGGTCATGGCGTCAGGATCGTCGGAACCGCTGGAGCTCGACTGGGAACGGACTGAGGCCGAGCCTCCAGCCGGGTCCCAGATCCGCTGGCGTCGCGCCTCGGGGTCGTCGGAGCCGACGTCAACGGCTCCTGTCAGAGCAGGAGGTGCTCGAGCGGTGCGGGCGCCGTCCCGCACGGGTCTCGACGACTGACGTGCGTCCTGCACGACGACCGAGCCTGCTGCGGGAACCGGACAGCGGTGGTGATCCGTTGCTCAGCAGCCTCGGGTGCCCCGTAGATCTCGAGCCGCACAGCACCCGCCGCCGCTGCCTGGCCCCTCTCCCCTGCCTGAGCCGGTGCGCGGGGACTACGCGTCGGCCGCCACCGGCCCTCGAGAGCGAGCCGAGGATGGGTTTCGGCGCCGATGCCGGTGCCAGCAGGCTCTCCCTACGGTTGCGAGCACCACCAACCGAATGGAGGACACCGTGTCCACTGACACCCTCGACACCACCATCACCGGCACCGCTGAGGACCGGGCGCTCAAGGCGAAGCATGCGGCCATGTGGGCCAGCGGGAGCTATCCGACCGTGGTCGACGACGTGGTCGCGGCGCTCGGCGGCGTCCTGGTCGACTCCGTCGACATCCGGCCCGGTCAGCACGTCCTCGACGTCGCCGCCGGCACCGGGACCTCCGCCCTGCCGGCCGCCCGGCGCGGAGCCGACGTGACGGCCACCGACCTCACCCCCGAGCTGCTGGACGTCGGCCGGGCCGACGCCACCAGGGAGGGCCTGACCATCACCTGGCGGACGGCCGACGCCGAGGCACTGCCCTACCCCGACGGTGCGTTCGACGTCGTCCTGTCCGCCATCGGCGTGATGTTCGCCCCCCACCACCAGCGGGCCGCCGACGAGCTGATCCGGGTGTGCCGGCCGGGAGGCACCATCGCCGTCCTCAACTGGACGCCCGAGGGCTTCATCGGCCAGGTGTTCGCCACCCTGAAGCCGTACGCGCCACCGCCTCCCCCCGGTGCGTCGCCGGCCCCGTTGTGGGGACGGGCCGACCACGTCCGCCGCCTGTTCGGTGACCGGGTCACGGACCTGGTGGCGCACCAGCAGACCCTGCACGTCGACCGTTTCACCGACGGCGTGGACTTCCGCGAGTTCATGAAGACGAACTACGGGCCCACCATCGCGGTGTACCGCTCCATCGCGGACGACCCGGCGAAGGTCGCCGCCCTGGACGCGGATCTGGCGGCCCTGGGTGACCGGTTCCTGACCGACCGCGCCATGCAGTGGGAGTACCTGCTCGTCACGGCCCGACGGGTCTGACCCTCCGCCGGCCCCTGCCCGGGGCCGGCCCCCGACCCACCATCGCCCGACCCACCTCGGCCTCGACGCCGTCGGCCGACGAGAGAGGACATCATGTCGTACCACCCCTTCGTGCGGAGTGTCATCGAAGACCGGGACCTCAGCCGGGCCGCCTACGAGCGGTACCTGATGCTGCAGGCCCTGTCGGAGCGGCAGGACCGGGCGCCCGACAGTCGGAGCCGGCTCGCGACCTTCCTGCGCGCCTGTCGAGCCCTCTGGCCCGGCTCTCCTCGCACCACGGTCACGGCCGAGCAGGCCACCCCAGCCCGATGAGTGCCGACCCGTCAGCTCACCGCGGCCTCAGCGCCCGACGGCCCGCGGCGGTCACGGCGACGCCTGGTCGCCCGACCCGGTCGGCTCGGAGCGCTGCGACACCCGTCGTCGTGGTCCAGGTGGCACCCGCTCGGCTCGACTGGCTCGTCGCGCTCGCGGAGAGCGACGCCGCCTTCTCGGAGCGCTTCGGGATCGCCGTCGAGCCTGGTTGGGCAGGCTTTCCTGAGGCGCTGCCGGCGGCCGTGGCCGCCGCCCGGCAACGCTCCGAGGACCCCTGGGGAACGCACCTGTTCTTCGACGAGGACGGCGCGCTGGTGGGCCTGGGCGGGTTCGTGGGTCCGCCGGCCGGCGATGCGGTGGAGATCGGGTACGCCGTGTCGCCGTCCCGTCAGGGCCGGGGCATCGCCACCGCCGCGGTGCAGTACTTCCTCGCCCAGGCCGCGCGCGAGGGCGTCCCGGTCGTCATCGCGCACACCCTCGCCGGGACCAACCCGTCGACGAGGGTGCTGACGAAGGCGGGATTCGTCCGGACGGCCACCCACCACGACCCGGAGGTCGGTGAGGTCTGGCGCTGGGAGCATTCGTCGGGCTGACCGGAGCCGGTCGAGCGAACCGTGTGCACCTCCGCGGCCGTGCGGTGGCTCTCGCCGCCCGCGTCCGACGGCCACCCGTCCCGCACGTCTCAGGTGTGCGCCAGCAGCCGCGCCACGGCGGCTGTGCGCGCGTTGCGGCCCTGGAGACCGAGCTTCGCGTACGCGTTCTGCAGGTGCCGCTCGACCGTGCGGACGGACAGCACCAGCTCCGCGGCGATCGCGACGTTGTCCCGGCCCTCGGCGGCCAGGCGGAGGATCTCCAGCTCGCGCGGCGACAGCGTCGCGATGACGTCGTCAGCCGCCCGGGGAGCCGTCACCCTGTCCGGAGCCAGGAACTCGCTGACCTCGCGCAGGAAGACCGGCCAGGCCGGTTCGTCGGCGAGCACGATGTGGTTCTTGCTCTCCAGGGTCACGAGGCGAGCGCCGGTGATCCGGGCCGCCAGGTCCCGGCCGCGTTGGTAGGGCTGCGCCCGGTCATCGCGACTGTGCAGCACCAGGGTCGGCAGCTCGAGCTGACTCAGCCTGGCGCTGGAGTCGGTCACCACGCGGTGGGACCGGGCCTGCATCGCCGTCTCCGCGTCCACAGCCAGACGCTGCAGATCGTCGATCGAACGCATCTGCTCCTCGGTCCCGTCGGGGATCATCAGGCTGGTGAAGACCCGGCGGAACTCCGCCGTCGGCCGGGACCAACCGACCCGGATGATCGCTCCCACGGTCTCGTAGAGCTCGAGGTCCTCCGGCGCTGCGGTGAGCTGGTCGCCCGCGAAAGTGCCGTAGAGGATCAGCCGGGTGAGACGTCCGGGATGCCGGGCGGCGTACTCGATCGCCACCGGCCCACCCTGCGCCATGGCGAGCAGGGCGAAGCGCTCGAGTCCCGCGTCGTCGGCGACGGCCTGCAGGTCCGCGACTCTCGCCTGCAGGCTGTGATCGGCCACGTCCCGGTCCGACATCCCGTAGCCCCGCTCGTCGTAGCGGATCACCGTCGCGATCCGGCCCAGCTCGACGAGGTAGTGCCGCCAGAGGGGACTCTGCCAGTCGAACTGCAGGTGGCTCAGCCAGCACTTGTCGATGAGCAGCGGTGGGCCGTTCCCGTGGACGGCGTAAGCGATCGCGACGCCGTCGGCCGACCGCGCGAAGCGGATGCTCTGCACGGAGGTTCCCACGCGCGCGGTCACCCCAGGATCGTAGCGGCGTGCCGTCGGGTCCGCCCGGACGCGGCCCGTCGAGACGTGGAGCCGGTCGCGATGACGTCCCGAGGGTCGGTCGGACGAGACGTCGTGGCTCCCGTCGCAGGGTTCGACGAGCCGCCCACCCGCGGGCGGGGGGGCGACGGTCGCCGGCTGGTCGAGGCGACGAGGAGGATGGCCCCGTGGTGGAGGAACTGAGCCTGAGCGCACACCAGACCCTGCGAGTCCTGCCGTCCAGCCCGGGCGCGTTGGAGCTGGAGTCGACATGGTTGCCGGGTGGACGTCCGCCCCGAACCCACTGGCACCCGACGCAGCGCGAGGAGTTCGAGGTGCTCGAGGGCGCCTTGACCGTCGAGCTCGCGGGACGGCCACCTCGAGTTCTCGAGCCGCACGAGACGCTGGTGGTGCCACCGCGGACCGCGCACCGCATGTGGAACGCCAGCACGGAGGTCACCCGGGCTGGCTGGCGGGTGACGCCCGCGCAGCAGACCGAGGAGATGTTCCGGGCGATCGCCGGTGGCGTGAACCCGGTCACGGC